>JBIKSL010000037.1:0-19487 GCA_044348645.1 Crocinitomicaceae bacterium
CTATACCATAGTAGGAGGGGCATCCAATGGCTGCGATAGCGTTGTGACCTTGAACTTAACAATCAAACCAACTGCAACTGGAACAGATGTTCAAACAGCTTGTGGTTCCTACAAATGGATTGATGGATTAACGTATAACGCAAGTAACAACATAGCAACCTATACCATAGTAGGAGGGGCATCCAATGGCTGCGATAGCGTTGTGACCTTGAACTTAACAATCAAACCAACTGCAACTGGAACAGATGTTCAAACAGCTTGTGGTTCCTACAAATGGATTGATGGAAACGAATACACAAGCAGCAACAACACAGCAACTTTCACCTTGCAATCCGCAAATGGTTGTGATAGCGTTGTAACCTTGAACTTAACAATCAAACCAACTGCAACTGGAACAGATGTTCAAACAGCTTGTGGTTCCTACAAATGGATTGATGGAAACGAATATACAAGCAGCAACAACACAGCAACTTACACCTTGCAATCAGCCAATGGTTGTGACAGCGTTGTTACGTTGAACTTAACAATCAAACCAACTGCAACTGGAACAGATATCCAAACAGCTTGTGGTTCCTACAAATGGATTGATGGAAACGAATACACAAGCAGCAACAACACAGCGACTTTCACCTTGCAATCAGTAAATGGTTGTGATAGCGTTGTTACGTTGAACTTAACAATCAAACCAACTGCAACTGGAACAGATGTTCAAACAGCTTGTGGTTCCTACAAATGGATTGATGGAAACGAATACACAAGCAGCAACAACACAGCAACTTTCACCTTGCAATCCGCCAATGGTTGTGACAGCGTTGTTACTTTGAACTTAACAATCAAACCAACTGCAACCGGAACAGATATCCAAACAGCTTGTGGTTCGTACAAATGGATTGATGGAAACGAATACACAAGCAGCAACAACACAGCAACTTATACCTTGCAATCAGCAAATGGTTGTGATAGCGTTGTGACCTTGAACTTAACAATCAAACCAACTGCAACTGGAACAGATATCCAAACAGCTTGTGGTTCTTACAAATGGATTGATGGAAACGAATACACAAGCAGCAACAACACAGCAACTTTCACCTTGCAATCCGCAAATGGCTGCGATAGCGTTGTGACCTTGAACTTAACAATCAAACCAACTGCAACTGGAACAGATGTTCAAACAGCTTGTGGTTCTTACAAATGGATTGATGGAAAAGAATACATAAGTAGCAACATCTCAGCAACTTTCACCTTACAATCAGCAAATGGTTGTGATAGCGTTGTTACGCTGAACTTAACGATTACTCCCGATGTAACTCCAACTTTTGCTCAAGTTGGCCCATATTGTGAAGGTGTAACTATACCAGCAACAGCTCTGCCAACAACATCAACCAATGGCATCACAGGATCGTGGTCACCAGCGATAAACAACACGCAAACCACAACATATACTTTTACACCAAGTTTAATTCCAGATGGAGATTGTGATGGAGCAATATATCTGTGTGATGCGAATAAAAAATATAATGTTTCAGAACTCAAAGGTCCTGGACAAAATGCAGAAGAACCAGAGACAGGAACGTGCATGGATATTAGCACTCAAGATGAACAGTTTTCGGCTTGGTTTACCTTTGATGCTGCAACGGATGGAAATTTAACTTTTGATATCATTCCAAATGATCCAACAGATGATATAGATTTTATTTTATACGAATTAACAACCAATAATCCATGTGGCCCTAGAACTGCTATACGCTGCAATGCAACATCATGTGTCCCAACAGGTGGACTAACTGGTTTAAATATGACTGATACAGATTTAACGGAAAACTCCAATTGCAACCTCGGAGAAAATGCTTATTGTCAATTCGTTCAAGCCATATCAGGCAAAAAATATGCATTGTTAATTAATAATACTACCTCCAATAAAGGATTTAATCTTCAATTCAATCAAGGGATTCCTAATCCTGTTGAATTTGCATCAACAAGTGGTTCCAGTAGTTGTAATAACCAATGTGTTAAAACAGCAACCATGACAATAACGATAAACAAACCGCCAATCGTTTCAGCCCCAGTAAATGTCAATGTTTGTGGTGAATATACATTGCCTCCGCTTTCAGTAGGGAATTATTATACGGAATCAGGCGGAAAGGGAACAAAATTAAGCCCAGGTTCTTCCATAAATACTCCAGGAAAACAAACAATCTACGTTTATGAAGGAACTGAAAATTGTTTCGATGAAGAAAGTTTTGAAATTACTATTTATCCAAACCCCCTTCTTGTTGTCACTCCTGGAAACATCTGCTCAGGTAATACTGGAACCATTACAGCAATTCCATCATCAAAAGGTGGAACGTTTACTTGGACAGAATTTCCAAGTAACATCCTTATTCCTGATAGCGATTCAATAATAGAGGTTAAGCCAACAAGTAACTTCATTTATAAGGTACAATATACAGATACAAATAATTGTAAAGCCGAACAAATAATCCCCGTTACGGTGAGGCCAAGGCCAACTTTAACTGTTAGTGGTCCAACCTCAATTTGTCCCGGAGCTAGCGCATTATTGAAAACTAGTACAGCTCTTTCAGGAGGAATTTACACTTGGTCGCCGAACAATGAAACTACCCAAGATATCACGGTTAGTCCTACAGAAACCACAACCTATTCTGTATATTACACAATAAATGGTTGTCAATCAAATACAGCCAATCATACAGTTTCTGTTTTGCAAGCTCCAACAGTTAACGTGAATAGTATTGGAATATGTAAAGGTTTATCTGCCACTTTAACAGCAACAACAAGTTCCACAGGAGGAACATTTTCTTGGAATACGACACCTGTGAATACGAATCAAAGTATTACTGTTGAACCATCGGTTACAACCAATTATTCAGTTACGTATACCTCGAAAGATAATTGTAAGAGTATCCCTGCAATTGGAACGGTTAGGGTTACTGAAACCCCAACAATCGACTTAAAAGACGTTCAAGTTTGTATAGGAGAATCGGCAACGTTAACCGCAACACCATCAGTTCTTGGTGGAACATTTTTATGGTCTCCGTCTGCAACAGTTGGAGAAACTTATTCATTCCTCCCAACTGAGTCAACCACTGTTTCGGTTGTTTACACCATAGATGGTTGCTCAACTCCATCTAAATCAGCATTGGTCAATGTTTTGGTTATTCCTCCTCCTGACTTAAAGGATATTACCATTTGCGATAACACAGATGGCACCTTAACGGCAGTGCCGATGCAGCCCGGCGGAACGTATTTATGGTCAACGGGTGAAACTACCTCGTCCATCAAGGTGTTACCGAATCCTCCTTATGAATATTCCGTTGTATATTCCATAGACGGTTGTAAAAGTTTGCCTGCATTTGCAAAAGTGACAGTGGATACGCGGCCAACAATTTCCTTTGATGCCAATATCTTGAAAGGATGTAGTCCATTAAATGTTGAATTTGTGAACACAACAGTCAATTCAAAAAATTGTCTTTGGGATTTTGGTGATGGAAATCAGTCAAGTGATTGTAATATGATAAGTAATGTTTATCAAAAGCCAGGTTGCTATGATGTTTCCCTTACATCGGAATCAATCAACGGGTGTTCAAATACTCTGACTTTGTCAAAAATGATTTGTGTTCATCCCAATCCTAAATCAGAGTTCAAGTTGTCAACGTATGTAATTGGCGAAGGTAACAATACAGTCTATTTTGAAAATATTTCTGAGGGAGCAGTTGATTATTTTTGGAATTACGGAGATGAAACTTTTGATAATTCTATTTTTACGCCAGACAGTCATACCTATAAGATTTTAATGAATAGAGAATTTATTGTTTCCTTAAAGGCCATTTCAGAATTTGGCTGTATTGACAGTTCTTTCCAAGTTATTAAAGTATCCGAAAACATTGTGCTCTACATACCGAATACATTTATTCCTGATGGTGATGGGATAAATGATGTTTGGGTTCCAATTATCGGTGCAGGATTAATTCAAGACTCCTACCTGTTGGAAATCTATAACCGCTGGGGAGAACTTGTCTTTTCAACGAATAATTATTTGCAAGGATGGGATGGAACATACAAGGGTAAAAAGGCATCATGCGGAATTTATTCCTATAAAATAAAATTACGAGATACAAAAACGATGGTAAATAAAAACTTTGTTGGCCATGTTAATTTACTGAAATAGTTTTTGTTAAGAGGAAAATCAACACTTGATTCATTTTGTGACAATTCAAAATAGAAAAAGTGAAACGAATATTTCCTGATGAACTTAAAAGATAGATTCACGATTTGTTTGCGGCAATGACAACCAAATAAAAAATGTAAATGCTATATTTGAATTCGAAAAATGTATTAGAACTTCGAAATTAGTATTGAAAATACGATAAAATAATAGCTTTTGGAGATTTTCGCAAAGCAATTAAATATGATGAAATCGAAAATTCAACCGTGACAAATTATGTTGAGATAGCTTCAAGCAGGAATAAATTTTTTAATACGAAATTCAGGTCAAACTCATATTATTATTGAAATGAAAATATTAATAACAGGAAGTAATGGGTTGTTGGGACAAAAACTCGTTCGACAATTGAAGAAAAACAAAATTGATTTTTTAGCAACTTCAAAAGGGGAAAATCGAAATCCAGATTGCGACCAAACTCATTACAGCTCGATGGATATTTGTTCCGAAGTTGAAATCGCTAAAGTTTTTGCAGAATTTCTTCCAACTCACGTGATTCATACGGCGGCTATTACAAACGTTGACGCTTGCGAATTGAACCCAACAGATTGCTATGAAACCAATGTTTTAGCCACTCAAAAACTTTTTAATCAGGCAAAAGAGATTGGAGCTCATTTTCAATTTCTTTCAACAGATTTCATCTTTGATGGAGAAAAAGGGAATTACAAGGAAGAAGATCAACCAAATCCATTGAGTATTTACGCTAAATCCAAGGTTGATGCCGAGCAATTTCTTTTGAGTGATAATTATCAAAATTTTTCGATTGTTCGAACCATTATTGTTTATGGTGTTGCAAACAACTTATCCAGAACTAATATAGTTTGCTGGGCTAAAGAGGCGCTCTCCAAAGGTCAAGAAATGCGAATCATTGATGATCAATTTCGGGCACCAACTTGGGCGGATGATTTAGCTTGGGCTTGCATTCGAATTTGCGAATTAAACAAATTAGGAATTTATCACATCGCAGGCCCAGAAACCATGTCTATATTCGAGGTGGTTGAGCGGGTAGCAAAATATTTCAATCTATCCACCAACTCGTTAGTGCGCACAGACAGTAGCACTTTAAATCAACCGGCTAAGCGCCCTCCAAGAACTGGTTTTGACTTGACAAAGGCTAAAAATGATTTAGGATATAATCCAAAAACATTGGAAGAAACATTGGATTTATTGTAACGAAAAGTTGTTTTACTTAGCTAAAAAACTATCTTTATAGTCCAATCACCATAAATTACGAAATATGGCTAAAAGTCCTTGGCGTAAAAAACCGATTTCTGCTTTTGAAGCGGACATGAAGAAAAATGACTTAAACCGAATTTTAGGTCGTTGGGGATTGACTTCCCTTGGAATTGGAGCTATTATCGGTGGTGGAATTTTTACCTTAACCGGAATAGCTGCTCACGATCATGCCGGACCTGCTCTGGCAATTTCATTTATCATTGCTGGTGTCGGTTGTTTGTTTGCTTCGTTGTGCTACGCAGAATTTTCCTCAGTTTTGCCTGTTGAAGGTTCGGCTTACGCATATTCCTATGGTACTATCGGTGAATTATTTGCTTGGATTATCGGTTGGAATTTGATTCTTGAATACATGATGGGAGCCACTACCGTTGCCGTTGCTTGGAGTGGTTATTTTGAAAAACTGCTGCATCAGTTTCACATAGACTTGCCTCTTTGGATTATGAACGATCCAGTCACGGCCGCCACAAAAGCGGCAGAATTGAATCAAGCTGCTCCGGCATTTTCATTTAATTTACCGGCAATTATAATTACATGGATTGTTACAGCGATTTTGGTTAAAGGAATAAAAGAAGCGGCAAAAACGAATAATCTCATTGTGATTTTAAAGGTAGCTGTGGTGCTTTTTGTAATTTTTGTCGGTGTATTTTATATTAATACAGACAATTATCAACCGTTTATTCCTGAAAAAGTTGTAGATAATTCAGGAACTTCTCATTTCGGTTGGAGCGGTGTCATTACAGCTGCAACAATTGTTTTCTTCGCTTATATTGGTTTTGATGCTGTTTCAACTCAAGCGGGTGAAGCAATCAATCCGAAGAAAGATGTTCCATTTGCGATTATCATGTCATTATTAGTCTGTACTCTTTTATATATTATTGTCTCGTTAGTCTTAACAGGTATGGTGCGATACGATCAATTGGATTTGAAAGCACCAGTCGCTTCCGCATTTGAGGGAGTCGGAATGCCTTGGGCAACTGTTTTAATTACCATTGCAGCTGTAGCTGGATTAACATCCGTTATGCTGGTTATGATGTTGGGACAAACACGCATTTTCTTGGGAATGGCAAAAGATGGATTGCTTCCTTTTAAGGTTTTTGGTAAAGTTCATGAAGTTTATAAAACACCTTACAGGAGTACCATTTTAGTAGGATTAATTGTTTCTATTGTAGCGGCTTTCACACCCATAGACAAGGTTTCTGAAATGTGCTCCATGGGGACATTACTCGCTTTTGCGATGATTTCAATTGCTGTCATCGTTCTGAGAGTGAAACAACCACAATTGGATCGTCCTTTTAAAACGCCTGCGCTATTTGTAATTGGCCCTCTGGGAGCTGCGTTTAATATCGGGTTAATGTACTTCGTTCGCCCAGACACTTGGGTTGCATTTATTTGTTGGTCAACTCTTGGAATATTAGTTTACTTTTTATATTCACGACACAACAGTAATTTGAATGACCATGCTTATGAAGATTCATTGAGAGGACATGATGCTGTTGCTGATGTTGCTATCGAAAACTCAGAGGAAGAATAGTGAGTTCGGACTTCAAACGAACACTTGGATTAGTTGATGCCACAAGTATCGTGGCTGGCTCCATGATCGGTTCGGGAATCTTCATCGTAACCTCTATTATGATGCGCGATATTGGTTCGGTTGGTTGGTTGATTGTGCTTTGGATTTTGACGGGACTAATCACGGTAACAGCCGCTCTTAGTTATGGTGAGTTAGCGGGAATGATGCCAGGAGCTGGTGGTCAATATGTTTATATTCGAAGAGCTTACGGCAAAATGGCTTCCTTTCTATATGGTTGGACTGTTTTCACTGTGATTCAAACGGGAGTAATTGCGGCAGTTGCGGTTGCTTTTGCTAAATATGCCGGGGTTTTCTTCCCAAGCCTGAACAACGTTTTGTTGGAAATAGGCACTTATTTTAAAATCACCTACAGTCAAGTTTTGTCAATAGGAAGCATAGTTGTTTTAACCAAATTAAACACCGGAGGACTCGAAAACGGAAAATGGCTACAATTGATATTTACCGGAGCAAAATTATTGGCCTTATTTTCACTTATCATTCTTGGACTTGGTATTGGATTAAATTCAGACACATTCGCTTCAAACTTTCAAGATATCTGGTCAGCAGAAAAGACTATTTTGAATGAAGATAATACGATTACAACGATTAATCTTACCGGTTTTGCTTTAATTGGTGCATTGGGTGCAACCATTATCAATTCGATTTTTTCATCTGATGCATGGAATAACGTTACATTCATTGCAGGAGAAATAAAAAACCCTCAAAAGAATATCCCTCGAAGTTTGTTCTTGGGAACGTTTATTGTAACTATCATTTACATTTTGGCAAATTTAGCCTATCTAGCTTTGTTGCCGGTTAACAGTAGTCCGGACGCAAATGATGTTCTTGGGCAAGGAATTAAATTCGCTTTTGACGACCGACTAGGTTCAAGTGCGGCATCCATGATTTTCGGAAACCCCGGCGTATTTCTCATGGCAGGATTGATTATGATTTCAACTTTTGGATGCAATAATGGGCTCATACTTGCAGGATCTCGGTTATTTTATGCCATGTCTAAAGATGGTTTGTTTTTCAATAAAGCAGGAAGCTTGAATAAAAATTCCGTTCCAGGTGTTGCGTTGTGGATTCAATGTATTTGGTCATCCATTCTGTGTTTATCTGGAAAGTATAGTGATTTGTTGGTTTACAGCACTTTCGCCTCACTTTTATTTTACATTCTTACCATAGGAGGTCTTTTTATTTTAAGAAAACGTGAACCCAATGCTGAAAGACCCTACAAAGCTTTTGGGTATCCGTTTATTCCGGGGCTTTATATTTTATTAGCGCTAGGAATTTGTGTTGATTTATTAATTTATGACTCTAAAAACGCGGGAATTGGGCTAATTCTCGTGCTAATTGGAGTTCCAGTTTACTTTTTTATAAAACGAAAATTAGACTAGCATTTATGACGGAGCACGATCCTTTTTACATTTCAAAAAGAAACAGAAGAGGCGTTTTTACCTTATTTATCTTTTCGATTATCATTGTCTTTATTCCGCGAATACTATTGAATTTTGAAAAGGATGATCACATAACTATTTCAGTAGAGGATATAAAATCATTGGAAAACAATCGTTCTCTTTTTCAAAAGAAATATGACTACAAAAAATCGTTTTCAAAGAAAGATAAATACAAAGTTCCTGAAAGAAAATTTGATCCAAACCAATATTTATTCCAGGATTGGTTGAAACTCGGTCTTTCAGAAAAGCAAGTCAATGTTGTGATGAAATTCACAAGTCGCGGGATTTATTCCAACGAGGATCTCAAAAAAATATTCGTGATTCCTGAAGAGTTGTTCGATAAGATCAAAGATTCTACTTATTACCCTCAAAAGGAAACATTTTCTAAAATTGAGCGTGAACTCAATCAAGATCGACCAACTGCTATTTTAGTGAACTTAAATAATTCGCCCATGGAAGAGTTTACCAAAATCAACGGAATAGGTCCGTTTTATGCCAAACAAATCATTCGCTATCGTGAGCAATTAGGGGGTTATCATTCCAAAGAGCAACTTTTGGAAGTTTGGAAAATGAATCTCGAAACGTATGAAAAACTAAAGGATTACGTATTTGTCCAAAGCGATAACATAAAGAAAATTCGGCTCAATTCAACTAACATCAACGAACTCAATAATCATCCATATTTAACCTGGAATCAAGCTAATTCAATCATTAAAATGAGAGAGCAACTTGGTTCTTTCAATTCGGTTAACGACATTAAAGAATCCGTATTAATTGATGAAGAAACATTTGAAAAATTACTTCCTTATTTAACTTTGTAAAATGACAATCGAAGAAAAATTAAAAAACGTTATTCGGGATGTTCCTGATTTCCCGAAGCCTGGAATTTTATTTAAAGACATCTCAACAATCATGCTCAACCCTGAATTGTCGAGAGAAGTGTTGAATCACCTTAAGAATTTGTATAAATCACAACAAATTGATGCGGTTGCAGGAATCGAAAGTAGAGGATTTTTATTCGGATATCCATTGGCTATGGAACTCGGAGTTCCATTTATTTTGATTCGTAAACAGGGAAAATTACCTTACAAAAAAATAAGCTATTCATACGAATTAGAATACGGAAGCGCGGTGGTTGAAATTCATCAAGATGCGATTAGCGTAGGACAAAGAGTTTTGATTCATGATGATTTGTTGGCAACGGGAGGTTCTGCAGATGCAGCAGCTTCATTAGTTCATAAATGTGGGGGAGAAGTAATCGGATTTAATTTTTTAGTAGGACTTTCTTTTCTAAATGGCCAAGATAAATTATTGAAGCATACATCAAATATCGTTAATTTAGCGAGCTTTTAAATTCACAGTATGAACTTCGATAAAAATGAAAATCAGGAGATAATCGCTCAAATGATTCGTGATTTCGCTGAAAAAGAAATCCGTCCAAATATGAAAAAATGGGATGACGATGAGATTTTCCCGGTTGAAACCATGAAAAAATTGGGTGAGCTTGGTCTTTTAGGGATTTTTATTCCGGAAGAATATGGCGGATCAGGATTTTCTTATTTCGAATACGCTACCGCTCTGATGGAATTAGGACGGGTTTGTGGTGGAATTGGACTCAGCGTTGCCGCGCATAATTCGCTTTGCACCGGACACATTTATTATCATGGTTCTGAAGAACAAAAACGAAAGTATTTACCAAAACTCGCGTCTGGAGAATGGATTGGAGCTTGGGGTCTTACAGAAGCAAATACAGGTTCGGACGCGATGAGAATGAAAACAACTGCCGTTAAAGAAGGAAATGAGTGGGTGATTAATGGGTCAAAAAATTGGATTACTCACGGTTTATCAGGAGATGTTGCTGTTGTTCTTATTCGCACCGGAGATTTGCTAGATAGCAACGGCATTACAGCTTTCATCATTGAAAAAGGAACTCCTGGTTTCTCCGCTGTAAAAATCAAAGAAAAGTTGGGTGTGCGTGCCAGTGAAACAGCTGAACTTATTTTTGATAACGTTCGTGTTCCGGAGGAAAATGTGATTGGACAAGTTGGTATGGGCTTCAAGCAAGCGATGCAAATTTTAGACGGCGGGAGAATTTCCATTGCGTCGTTGAGTTGCGGAGTTGCCAGAGGAGCCTATGAGGCATCAGTAAAGTATGCCAAAGAACGAGAACAATTTGGTCAACCTATCGCGCATTTTCAAGGAATTGGGTTTAAACTTGCAGATATGGCTACCGAAGTGGAAGCTGCAGAATTATTAACTTTTCAAGCGGCTTATCTGAAAAACAACAAGTTGCCAGTTACGAAAGCAGGAGCATTTGCAAAATACTATGCCTCCGAAGTTGCTGTTAAATGTGGGAACGAAGCGGTTCAAATCATGGGCGGATATGGCTACACAAAGGAATATCCTGCTGAAAAATTTCTTCGCGACGCCAAATTAATGACCATTGGTGAAGGAACTTCCGAAATACAAAAAATTGTTATTTCACGAGAAATTTTGAAATAACCCATTGGTTTATTGAATTTGTTATATCTTTGCACTCCCATAAATAAATTATTAATTGATTATATATGTTGATTATTCCAATTAAAGAAGGCGAAAACATCGAACGAGCGTTGAAAAAGTACAAGAAAAAGTATGAAAAAACGAACGTTATGAAAGAGTTGAGAAATCGTAAAGAATTCGAAAAACCTTCAGTTGCTCGTCGTCAGGAAATCATTAGAGCTGCATACAAACAAAGAATGCAGTCTCAAAATGTCTAAGTGTTGTTCACTTTCATTTCCTACTTGCTAGTTTAGTTCTTCGATTTGCGTAATTATTTACAATAACTGTTTTTTGATTTCTACAGTCGGAATGATGAAAATTTCCTAGATGAACTTAAATTACTTGCCTGTTTGTCAAAAAATAGCAGATTTAGTTGGTATGAATGTTTGTTTGAATAATTGGGGTTAAATATATTTTTATAAAAATTTACCCTTATTTTTGCACTCGAATTCGAAGCGTCGTGATTCGAAAGACCTCTAAAGAGTGTCTCAGTAATTGAAATTAAATGCGGATGTGGTGAAATTGGTAGACACGCCAGACTTAGGATCTGGTGCCGAGAGGTGTGCGGGTTCGAGTCCCTCCATCCGCACTGAGAGGTCTCGTTAAAAACGGGACCTTTTTTATTTAAAGTGGATTAAAAATTAGACTAAAATGAACGTTTTACGCCAAGATGTTGATGCATTAAATGCAATTTTAACTGTTAAAATCAACCCTGAAGATTATCAACCCAAAGTGAAAGCGGCTGTTGAAAAATACAGACGAACAGCCAAAATACCTGGATTTAGACCCGGACACGTTCCTCAAGGCTTAATTCAAAAGCAATACGGAAAAGCATTTCTAGCCGAAGAATTGAATAAATTGGCGAACGACGCGATTTACAATTTCATTACAGAAAGTAAAATCGACATTTTAGGCAATCCGATTCCAAAAGAAAATATGGATGTTGTTGGAAGTTTTGATCAACCAACCGATTTTGAATTCGCTTTTGAAGTAGGTCTAACTCCTGCATTTGAGTTGCCAGTAAATGATAAAAGTAAGTTTGATTTCTACACGGTCAATGTTGATCAAGCATTGATTGATAAACAAGTGGGGGATTTACAAAGACGCTACGGAAAATTAACCTCCCTTGATACAGTTGGCGAAAAAGACATGGTAATCGGGAAATTTGAAGAATTAAACGAAGATGGATCCGTTAAAGAAGATGGAATCATCCATTCTACAACTATTTCCCTCGAGTTTTTAGAAGATAAAAATTCAGTAAAACTTTTGGTCGACAAAAAGGTAAATGAAACATTTGAATTAGATCCGAATGCAGTTTCCAAAGGAGATAAAGACAAGGCGAATTTGCTTGGTGTAAAAGTAGAGCAGCTTTCTTCTTTTGGAGACAAGTTTCAATTCACAATTACCGACATCAAACGAATGGAACTTGCCGCTTTGGATGAGTTTCTTTACGAAAAATTATACATGGATGGTGAGGTAAAATCGGAAGAAGATTTGAGGAATCGCGTGAAATCCGACTTAGAATCTATGTTTTCAAAAGACTCGGAGCGTATTCTAACTCGCGATGTATATCAGTATTTAATCAACGAAACGAAAGTTGAATTTCCGGAAGAATTTTTGAAAAGATGGATTAAGCTTGCAAGCGAAAAACCAATTACTGATGAAGATTTAGAGAAAGAATTCGATGCTTATTTAAAGTCGTTGAAATGGCAATTGATTCAAACTAAAATATTCAAAGACAATAATATTCAATTGAATACTCAAGAAGTTTTGGAATACACAAAAAGTTTATTAGTTGGTAACTACTCCCAATATGGTATTCCTGCTCCCGATGATGCAGAATTAACAGAAACTGCTAAGCGACTTCTAAAGGACAAGGAGCAAGCGAATGGAATTTACGATCGTTTAGCTGAACAAAAATTGACTGGATTTTTCAAGAATACAGTTAAGTTGAATACAAAGGCGATTAGTTACGACGAGTTCGTTGAAATAGCATCCAAAAGCTATTAATACAGGAATAATTACTGGCAGAATTCTCATGCTGTTGTGAAAATTACTTAATTTCACGTGAGTTTTATGGCTGATAATTCCAAAAAAAACTCCAGATTCTTCATTCTTTTAGCAGGATTAACTTTTTGCGTTCCCTTAGCTGTTTTATATGCTTACAGCAATTGGAGTAATTCCCTTTCTATTTATGGAATTGAACTAAAAAAAATGTTTCAAAATGAATCTAATCCAAAAATTGACAATGTGAAACCAATTCTTGAAGATATACCGCTCAAGAAATTCAAGCGAGAATTGATTCATGTGAAGGATTCAACAAACATTCTGAAAGAAAATAATCGTATCCTTAATCAGCGTGCCATCGAATTCAATGAAAATGAAGAGTTTTTTTCTGTTGCTGACAGTATTTCTAATATCAATTTGGATGGCTTAGATTCCATAAATCATCGGGTTGTCATTATTGGTGACTCTGAATGTGGGGGATTATGCTTCCAGCTCAATGACTATTGTCAAGAGAATGGACATAAATTAATGGCTTCGGTGGTTTGGAACTCCGCTTCAATCTTTAATTTCGCTTATTCAGATACCATAACCAATGTGATTAAAAAGTACAAACCTACTTATATTTTTGTCGTTGTCGGATTAAACGAACTCTACGCTAAAGATTTAAGAAGGAGACGTAAGGCCGCACAAATTTTAGCAAAGAAAATTTCTGGAATTCCTTACACTTGGATTGGCCCGGCGAACTTTTCAGAGGATAATGGAATAAATCAAGTATTTGCTCAGTCAGCTGAACAAGGCACTTACTATTTAACGAAACAATTAATTCTCCCAAAAGGATTTGACAAACGACATCCAAGCACTTTGGGTTATCGAATTTGGATGGACTCATTGGCTGTCTGGGCTCAAACGAAAGCAAAATACAAAATCCGATTGAAACCACCTGCGAAGCGAAATCGCCGATTTAGATCGAAAATCATCAATCTTAATGCTGTTGAATATCGTGGGTATTAGTTTTACAGAATTATTCAGTTGGAATCAAATTCAGGAATCATTCATGTATTCGATGAATAAACCTTGGTTTTTCACAGAGTTTAGTTTCTTATTCGTTTTTGGGATTTTTCTTTTGCTCTATGCAATCTTGATTAATCATGATTATTGGAGAAAAATATACATCATTTCCTTCAGTTTATTCTTCTATTACAAATCAAGCGGGCCATTTATTGGCCTTTTTGTACTGATGATTTTAAGCGATTACATTTTCGCAAAGAAAATTCATAAATCTGAGGTCGTTTGGAAAAAAATCATTCTTCTTATTTCGTTGATTTATAGTTCTTCGTTTTTACTCTACTTCAAATATTCGAATTTTTTCATTGAGAATTCAAATTACTTTTTCGGAACTCATTTTCAGAAAGGAAATCTATTTCTTCCTATCGGAATTTCATTTTACACCTTTCAATCCATCAGCTATTTAATTGATGTATATCGCAAAGAAATCCCGCCGGCTGATAATTTTTCTGATTATACTTTCTATATGACGTTTTTTCCGCATCTAGTCGCAGGACCAATCGTTAGAGCTAAGGATTTTCTACCGCAAATAAAAAGTCCGCAAATCATCAATAGTTCATTATATAAAGAAAGTCTGTTACTGATTTCAATTGGGCTGGTAAAAAAATTATTTATCGCGGACTACCTTGCAAAATACGTTGATTTAGTTCATTTGACACCTGAAGGTTTTTCGGGTGGAGAACATTTGATTTCAATGTATGCCTATAGTTTTCAAATTTATTTCGATTTTTCAGGTTATTCAGACATTGCGATTGGAATTGCATTGATTTTGGGCTATCGTCTGAAAGAAAATTTCGACAATCCTTACGGAGCGGAAAATATTACCGTTTTTTGGCGAAAATGGCACATCTCGTTAAGTTTATGGCTTCGGGATTACATATACATTCCACTTGGAGGAAATCGTAAAGGTTTGTTTAACATGTATTTATTTCTATTAATAACGATGTTGGTCGGAGGTTTTTGGCATGGTGCAGATTGGCGTTTTGTTTTTTGGGGTCTTGCTCATGGCTTGGCACTTGCAGTACATAAGCTGTACACTCAATACATTCCTTCAAAAAAATATCTTCTGACGAGAATTTTAGGAATCATTATCACTTTTCACTTTGTAGGATTCTGTTGGATTTTTTTCCGAGCAACTTCATTCGATATCGCTTTTTTATGTATCCAAAAAATAGTTACGAACACAAATTGGTTTGATTTTCAAGGTTTTTGGTTTTCAAGACCAGAAATCATTTATTTGCTAATTATTTCCGCGCTCATCGTTTTTACTCCAGGTCAATTGAAAAATAAAATTTATCGCAAATCTGAAAAAGTTCCTGCTTACGCTTGGATATTCATTGTTCTGATTTCATTACAGTTGATTATTCAATTCAGAGATGATGTGGTGCAGCCATTTATATATTTTCAATTCTAACTTTAGAGTTGTAAATTGAACAACAAACAATGAATAGAGAATCTTTCGTTAACTTTGATTCATGAGGTTATTTGTAGATGATGTTCATTTTATAGATACCAATTCGCCATTGGATATCTCAATCGGTTTAAGGAATGGAAGCGAAAATTTAACTGCATGGTATGTGGATCCTCCAAGATTTGAGCCAGTTCGTGCTAATGGATTTTTAGGAAGCGTAGCTGAAGGTGGTGCTGTAAATTTTCGGGACATTTTTTTCAATCCGCATGGACATGGAACGCATACTGAGTGCTGTGGTCATATTACGGAAGAAGTTCATTCAATCAATCAAAACTTAAAAAACTATTTTTTCAAAGCGACATTGATAACTGTGATTCCTGATAAATTGGAAAACGGAGATCACGTAATCTTTGAAAATCATTTGAAGGATTTAATCCAAAAAGATTACTCTGAGGCACTGATAATTCGAACATTACCGAATGATTTAGGGAAGAAATCCTTGAATTACTCAAGCACAAATCCAGCTTATTTGGATCTTTCTGTAATGAATGTGATTGAAAATTTCAACGTTCAACATCTTTTGATTGATTTACCTTCTGTGGACCGTGAATCGGATGGCGGCGCTTTGGCTTTTCACCATGCATTTTGGAACGTTCCTGCCAATCCAAATCTTTTTAAAACTATTACTGAATTAATATATGTTGATTCATCAATCGAGGATGGAAATTACATCCTTGAGTTACAAGTTGCTCCTATTGAAAATGATGCAAGTCCGAGTCGTCCAGTTTTGTATGAATTAGGCCAAATCTGAGTTTATTTCTAACCTCCGTTAAGCGAACCAAATATCAGTAATAATTACTTTTCCTGCATAGTCGTTGAGTCGGTCAATAATGATTTGTTTTCCCAATAGTAATTCTTCGCGCATAACCGAAGAATCAATGGTAAGATAAAGTTTTTTATTCTGAATCCGAATTTCTTTGGTTCTGTTTGCAACTGCCACGCCCATCAGTTCTGGCCAAGCGGCAACAACGTCCATTTCTTTCATCTTTCCATCCCAAGCATAAGCTTTCAGGAATTTATCAATTACTTCTTTCAATGGTTGCTCTTCTGCAGAACGACGATGATCTTCTTTCATAATCGAATTTAAAGATTTATTTCTGTTATTTCAGATTCATCAACCCGAAAAAGTTTTTTTTCGATATTCAGAGATCCAAATAATTCATTCATGCGTCGATCGTCGGTGTCCGTAACAATTACCTGTCCGAAATAATCCGCTGTTACCAAACGAATCAATTTTTCTACGCGCTCATTATCGAGTTTATCAAAGATGTCATCTAGCAATAAAACTGGTTTTGAATTTGTGTGTATTTTCAAGTAGTCATATTGAGCTAATCGTAATGCAATTAGAAATGATTTTTGCTGTCCCTGTGAACCAAATTTTTTCACCGGATGACCTTTAATCGTGAAAATCAGATCGTCCTTATGGATTCCAACATTGCTGTATTGAGAGAAAGCATCTTTTTTCTCATTTTCCACCAAGAGCTGATTAAAGTCTCCATCTTTTAATTGTGAGCGATATTCCAAACCGATAGCTTCCGTGTCGTTTCCAATTTCGTAGTAGAACTTCTCAAAAACAGGAATGAATTCCTCCAAAAACAACTTTCTTTTTTCAAAGATTTGTTCACCGAAAGTAACCAGTTGCATGTTCCAAACTTCGATTGATTCACGGTCAAAAAGTCGATGTTCAAACATGTTTTTCAGCAAGGCGTTTCGCTGTTCCAACACTTTGTGATAGCGTTGTAAATTCTCCAAATACTTTTTATCGAGCTGAACTAAAATACTGTCGATCCATTTGCGACGCATTTCACTGCCATCGGCGATTAAATCTCCGTCATAAGGCGAAATGAAAACAACTGGAAAGCGTCCGATGTGTTCCGAGATTTTATCGTATGGTTTTTTGTTGTATTTAATCACTTTTTTGGCTCCTAACTTAAAGGTGCAATGGACATCAACAAGTTTGTTTTCTACATCCCAATTTCCTTGAATGGAGAAAAAGGATTGATCAAAGTGAATGTTCTGACGATCGATGTTGTTCAAATAGGATTTGCACATGCTGAGGTAATGAACCGCATCCAAAATATTGGTTTTACCACTTCCGTTTTTTCCAACTAAACCGTTGATTCCAGGAGACAAATCTAAATCCAACAGTTGGTAATTTTTAAAATTGTGAAGGATTAATTTGGAAAGAAACATGATGTTTCAAAGGTAAGGATATTCGGATAACACAGGTCGGATCAATTAATTTTTATACGGATTTTCGAATGATAAAATAACGACTAATCAAGCTAAGAGCCAAAAAGCCAAAACTCCAATATAACCAGGTTTTTATTGAATGAGATTTTTTGCGAGAATAAATCTTTTCAAGTGCAAGCTGTTTTCGAATGCTTTCATTACGTTTTTCCAAATCGGCTATAACTGTTTTCATAGAATCAATGAGATGCTCGTTTTCCCTGTCTTTGAAATGTTGGTACCGCCATTCATATACCTCTAATTCTTGTTTTAGTAATTTGTTTTCTTTTGCAACATGAAAACATGAATCAACATATTTCAAAGCCAATTCTAGATTGTCTCCGTAATAATAACTCGCTAAATTGAAATAGGCATCATAGAGATTGAACGCGAATTTCTCGTTCTTTCTCCGATTCAGAACCAGTTTAAATAACTGCAATGCTTTTTCCGAATTCCCTTCATAGTAAGCCAAAATAGCTTGGTTATTAATGGCACGGGTTATATAAACAGATGATTTAGCTTTTTTGGCAAAGCCGATTTGTTTTTCAAAATAGTTTTTTGCTGTTCGAATCTGGTTTGCATTAAGTGCCAAATCGCCAAGCAGGGAATAGGCGTTACTTACGGATTCCCATTTTTCAATGTCAATTGCAAGTTTAATGTATTCATGTATCAAAAATTTGGCTTCTGAACTCTTTCCTTGTTCGGAGTAAACTTTGGCTAAATTAATTTGTGCCAAAAATCGATTTGTTTCAATGGGTGATTCTTTCCCAAATTTTAAAGATGACTGAAAAAAACTTTTAGCGGTTTCATGATCTCCTTTCAAAAAATAGGCAATTCCTAGCTCATTCATAGATTCGCAAATCAGTTCATTGTCATTTTTTGAGACAAAATAATTTTTTGAAGCTGTTAGTAAATGAATGCCACGATCAATCTTTCCTGTTCGCACATCGTAGCATCCTAAAATGCGATTTGCTACCGCGATTCCAAAATCAGATTTCTGTTTTTTAGCCGAATTGAAAAGGTCAACACCTGAAATACGGAGCGAATCAATCGAATTGGAAACATATCGCTCCCACAATAAAAGTGCGTTTTGACTTTTGGCATGGATGTCTTGTTCTTCCTTAAAATCCTTGAATTCCGTTGAGGCAAAAAGCGGATTTTCACATAAAAAACAAAAGAGTATAAGACTTATGACAAATGGAAAAATCTTGTTTCGATGCATTCTAGAGACCGAAAATAAGCAAATTCTTACTCAATTCGAATAAATCGACATCTTACTTATCCTTTAGGTTGAACCTACAAAATTCGAATGGAATAACTATTGAAAAGTAGATCGTAAATAGTTTACGTTCTTGTCCGATAAATTTGTTCTATTAAATTTCAAATTATGGAACTGGTAAACATAAAATCTCTCATTTTTAATTCGTATAATGATAATGCCGAGTTAGTTGTAGAAATGAAAAAAGATTCGTTGAGTTATTCGGTCACTCACATAATTAATGTACTCTACATTAATCGAATCTTGAATTTACTTCAAAAAAACAATCCACAAATTGATCTTAACGAATGCGTAATTTCAACGGATTACCGGGAATTTGATGAATTTTATATTGATTTCACGGAAATTGAAAAAACACAACTGGATTTCGATGAGGTTCAATTCATGTT
>JBIKSL010000038.1:0-19444 GCA_044348645.1 Crocinitomicaceae bacterium
TTTAAACTCAACATTCTCAACAAACCATGGAGTTGTCAATCCCAAAGCCAACTCAAAAATTTCTCTGCTATTATTCATAGCCACAAAGTTGGCTTTTTTTATTACCCACACAAAATCATATTGAACCTAATTTTAACATCTTCGGTCATTTTTGCAATTTTTCCAATTGCCTCACCAATTATCATTAAATCTCTTTCCACTGCTCGAATGGAAATAAAGTTCATCTGAAAATCATTGTAATCTGAATTGTGATGCTCAATTATTTTTTCCAACTCTGAAATATAATCGATTCGATGTCCAATAAATACTTCAACATTTCATTACGCTGCAGCATAAAGAACCTTTTTGGTTTTATCTAATTCTTCTATAAATATCGGATTTTTAACGACACGATATGAAATCAGATCAATTTTACGATTGAAAAGATTTTCCAATTCATCTAATAAATCTAAAAATGCACCTCCATGTTCTATAGGCGACAGTTTGTCCTTAAAAATAACGGCAAAATCCAAATCACTATTTGTATTGAAATCTTCTTTTAGAGCAGACCCAAACAAAAACAACTCCGAAACCGCATTTTTTTCGCAGATGTTTTTCACTTCCGAAATCTTATCTCTAACCAGTTGATTCATAAAACAAATTTAGTAAATTATGATCAAGGAAGAATTGTGAATTTTACATTGTTATTTTTTCATATTCCGTTGCGAAGGATTTCAAAATCCTGCACAACGGAACCCCCATCACATCCCCTTAAAAAAATCTTCTAAGCTGATATTCAGTGATTTTACATATGCGAATGAGTGTGTTTAACTGAATGTTCGCTCCTGCCTCGTATTTACCATATTGAGGACGGCTAATGTTATTCTCGTATGCAAAATACTCATAGCTAGTGTAACCTGCCTCTTTTCTCAAATGCTTTAAACGCTCGCCAACTTTTTTCAAGATGATTTTCTCTTCCTCAGTAATCGTTTTCTTAGGAATTATAGGAGCCTTCTTTGCATTCATTTTTTACTCTTTTAAAAAGGTAAATCAATGAATTGTCAACAAATTATAATACTCCTTTTTTATTTGCTCTTTTTTAGCGTTTTATTTCTCGAATAACTGGGTTGTTGTGATTTTTGTTCCTATGAAACAGTCCCATATAAAATAGTATTTGTAGTGATCTTCAAAGGTGCAGGACTGTTTCATTTTTCAAGTTTCTAATAGTTATAAATATTGAAATAAAAAATTGCGAAATAATTTTGTCAGTATAAATATTCAGAGTACTTTTGTATCAGAAATTTATAAACGAAAACGAGAGGGGACGAAAGTCCCCTCTTTTATTCTAGTGATGATTAGTAAAGAAACGATACTGAAATTGGCTGAAGAGCGCATGGCAGAGTTGAACAATGGGTTATACATTGTGGAACTTTCTATTTCTGCTTCAAACGTCATTCATTTGGAACTTGATAAGATGAAAGGTGGCGTTACAGTCGACGATTGCGTTTCTGTATCTCGTAACATTGAGCATAACCTAGATCGTGAAAAGGAGGATTTTGAATTGCATGTTTCCTCTGCCGGTTTAGATAAGCCGTTGAGACATATTAATCAGTACGTAAAAAATGTAGGAAGAAACTTAAGTGTGGTTTTGAAGACAGGGAATAAGGTTCAAGGTGAAATCATTAAAGTGATGGATGAAAAAGTAATCCTGGAGAGTAAAACCATGCAAAAATTAGATGTTAAAAAAAGAAAGGAATTGGTGACCGAATACCACGAGTTGCCATTTAATGAAGTAAAAGAAGCAAAAATCGTCGTATCTTTTAAATGATAAAATATGAATAGCTTAGAATTAGTTGACTCGTTTTCGGAGTTTAAGGAATTAAAGAACATTGACAAACAAACCATGCAGCACGTTTTGGAAGACGTGTTTCGTGCGATGTTTAAAAAAAAATTTAATACAGATGAACACATCGATATCATCGTAAACATTGACAAAGGTGATGTTCAGATTTTCTTGAACAAAGAAATCGTTGATGATGGCGAGGTTGAGGATCCAAACACAGAGATTGCTTATTCAGATGCGATTAAAATTGAACCTGATTTTGAAATTGGAGAGGAAGTAACCGAGGAATTCAAATTCGCTGATTTTGGTAGAAGAAACATTCTTTCGCTTCGTCAAAATTTGATTTCACGTATTCTCGAGCTTGAGAAAGATCACTTGTATAAAAAATACAAAGAGCGAGTTGGGGAAATCGTTACGGGTGAAGTTTACCAAGTTTGGAAGAAAGAAATCTTGGTTATGGATGATGATGGAAACGAGCTAATCCTTCCAAAATCTGAGCAAATTCCTGCTGATTTCTTTAAGAAAGGGGAAGCCGTTCGTGCGGTTGTTTCCAAAGTGGATATGCGAAATAGTACTCCTGTTATTATCTTGTCGAGAACTGCTCCTGAATTCTTGGAAAGACTATTCGAATTAGAAGTTCCAGAAGTTTTTGACGGACTTATCACAATCAAGAAAATCGTTCGTGAACCAGGAGAAAGAGCCAAAGTTGCAGTTGAATCATATGACGACCGAATTGATCCAGTTGGAGCATGTGTTGGTATGAAAGGTTCTCGTATTCATGGTATTGTTCGTGAATTGAGAAATGAAAATATCGATGTAATCAACTATACTACAAATAATCAATTACTGATTCAACGAGCTTTATCTCCAGCAAAAGTTTCTTCAATGGAAATCTTGGAGGAAGAAGGTCGTGTGAAAGTTTTCTTGAAGCCAGACCAAGTTTCCTTGGCGATCGGTAAAGGAGGAAACAACATCAAGTTGGCTGGTAAATTATGTGGATACGAAATTGATGTATATAGAGATGGAGAAGTGGATATTGAAGACGTTGATCTAGAGGAATTCGCAGATGAAATCGATAGTTGGATTATTGATGAGTTGAAAGCAATTGGTTGTGATACAGCAAAATCAGTATTGGAAATCAGTGTCGATGATCTTGTTCAAAGAACAGATTTAGAAAAAGAAACGATTGAGGAAGTATTCAAAATTCTAAGAGCTGAATTTGAATAAAAAAATTAATCGGAATAATTAGTAAAAAAGAAATATGGCGGGTAAACCAATTCGACTAGGTAAAGCGGCTGGAGAATTAAATGTTGGAATTCAAACATTGATTGATTTTCTGCGGTCTAAAGGGATTAAAATTGATACCAATCCAAATACGCGTTTGGAACCGGAGCACTTTGATTTGCTGTGTCAAGAATTTGCCGCGGATCAAAACTTAAAAGAACAATCCAAATCGGCTGCTCGAAGAGAGCGTCGCGAAAGCATTTCCTTAAAGGATAAACCTTCAGAAACTCCAACTGTTGAAGTGGAGGAAGAAGAGGATGATGTTACCATTAATATCGAAGAAATAAAACAGCAGGTTTACACAGATGTTGCAAAGGAAGAGACTCCCAAAACGTCGGAATCTTCCAATGATTCAAATGACATTAAGGTTCAAGTGGTTGGAAAAATTGATTTGAGTTCTATTAATCAAAAAACAAGACCTGATAAGAAAAAACCTGAGCCCATTCAGCCAGTAGTTGAAAAAGTTGAAGAGAAGATCGAGGAAAAAGCACCCGAAAAAGAAGTGGAGCCAGAGATTGAAACAATTCGCTTTGAACGACAAGTACTTTCTGGCCCAACCGTTCTGGGTAAAATTGAACTCCCGGTTGAAAAACCTAAAACGCCATCAGCGCCTTCATCCTCTGAGGATGCGAATTCGAAAAGAAAAAGAAAGCGCATCAAGAAAGTTGAAATCAACACAGGTTCAACTGCTCCGAAGCCGGGTGGTCAAGGTAAGTTTACTCCAGGACAAAAGTTTGAAAAGAAAGAAATATCGGAACAAGATATTCAGAAAGAAATAAAAGAGACGCTTGCAAGACTTTCCAATCAAGGTGGAAAATCGAAAGCCTCCAAGAATAGAAGATCAAAACGTGATTTGGTCGCTCAACGTCGTCAAGAAGAACTCGAACAGGCTGAATTAGCAGAAAAAATCTTGAAACTTACAGAGTTCGTTACAGTTTCAGAATTAGCTTCGATGATGAACGTTCAACCGACACAAGTAATTTCGGTATGTATGTCTCTTGGAATTTTTGCTTCAATTAACCAACGTTTAGATGCAGAAACCATTCAAATTGTTGCCGATGAATTTGGCTACGAAACTGAATTCGTAAGTGCAGAAGTTCAAGAAGCAATTCAAGTTGTTGAGGATAAGGAAGAAGACTTAGTGGATCGACCACCAATTATCACAGTAATGGGTCACGTTGACCATGGAAAGACATCTTTATTGGATAAAATCCGAAACGCGAATGTTACTGAAGGCGAGGCTGGTGGAATTACACAACACATCGGTGCCTATTCCGTAACCTTGAAAGATGGTCGAAAAATGACATTCTTGGACACTCCTGGTCACGAAGCTTTTACC
Source organism: Crocinitomicaceae bacterium (assembly GCA_044348645.1). GTDB lineage: Bacteria > Bacteroidota > Bacteroidia > Flavobacteriales_D > Crocinitomicaceae > UBA952. The sequence goes on from JBIKSL010000038.1 coordinate 4,446, forward strand.
GCGATGCGTGCTCGTGGAGCTCAAGTTACAGACGTCGCAATTATTATTGTTGCTGCGGATGATGATGTAATGCCTCAAACAAAGGAAGCAATTTCACATGCTCAGGCTGCTAATGTTCCTATGATTTTCGCTATTAATAAAATAGACAAACCAGGAGCAAACACGGATAGGATTCGTGAGCAATTATCTGCAATGAACATTTTGGTTGAAGATTGGGGTGGTAAGTACCAATGTCAGGAAATTTCGGCAAAGCAAAATTTAAATATTGATTTGTTACTTGACAAAGTTTTACTAGAAGCCGAAATGTTGAATTTAAGAGCAAATCCAAATAAGAATGCAGTAGGAACTGTAATCGAATCATCATTAGATAAAGGGAAAGGATACGTAACCAACATGCTTGTGGAAGCTGGAACGATGCGTGTGGGAGATGTGATTTTAGTTGGACGTTATTATGGACGTGTTCGTGCTATGCACGATGAACATGGCAAGAATTTAAAAGAGGCAGGTCCTGCTCAACCTGTTTCGGTACTCGGAATTAGCGGAGCGCCAAGTGCAGGAGATAAATTTCACGTTTTAGATGACGAGAAAGAAGCAAAATCAATTGCCCAAAAACGGGAGCAGCTGTATCGTGAACAAGGATTACGAACTACTAAACACATTACGCTTGATGAAATTGGACGTCGTTTGGCGATTGGAGACTTCAAGGAATTGAACATCATAGTTAAAGGTGACGTGGATGGATCAATCGAAGCTCTTTCTGATGCTTTATTGAACTTAAGCACGCCTGAAATTCAGATTAACATCATTCACAAAGGAGTTGGAGCGATTTCCGAGGCTGACGTTAACCTAGCATCTGCTTCCGACGCGATTATAATCGGATTCCAAGTTCGTCCATCAGTAAGTGCTAGAAAACTTGCTGAAAATGAACAAATTGATATTCGACTTTACTCCGTAATTTACAAAGCAATCGAAGAAATCAAAGCTGCGATGGAAGGAATGTTATCTCCAGATATCGAAGAGAAAATCATTGGTTCGGCCGAAATTCGTGAAACATTCAACATTACTAAGGTTGGAACAATTGCTGGTTGTTACGTGCTTGATGGAATCATCAAACGAACTTCGAAAGTGCGCGTGATTCGAGATGGAATTGTTGTTCATACCGGAGTTCTTGGTTCTTTGAAACGATTTAAGGACGATGTTAAAGAGGTTAAAAATAATTATGAGTGTGGTTTGAACATCGATAAATTCGATGACATTCATATTGGCGACATCATTGAAGCCTTTGAAGAAGTTGAAGTTGCAAGAAAGTTATAAAGCATTAATTTTTGATTTGTTTGGTGTTTGTAACAATCAAATTAGCTTTTAAATAACCTTGCAAGTATTTCAACCATAATGAAACACGCACAGTTATTCTAACTTCCTATTTGTAGAGAACTTTGAACAAATAAGAACAAATAAACTCAGATGAATGTTTTCGATAAACTGAAAGAACAATTAGAGTTGATGGAATGGCCTAATTTATACCTTTATAAATTTATTATTCCAAACGAAAATGAAAAATTAGCAAAGGTAACTGCTCTTTTCGACTTTGAAACAGCAGAAATTTCGTTTCATGAATCAGGAAAAGGAAATTACGTGAGCGTTAGTGTTAAAGAGATCGCTTTTTCTGTTGAACAAATAATTCAAAAATATCAAAAGGCCTCTGAAATCAAAGGTGTCATCTCTCTCTAATATGGAAAAACTAACTGATTTTTTGTTCATTAGTCTGCTAATTGTACTTTGTTTCATTGCTTATCGATTGCTTTTGAAAAAATTAAGTGGTGGAAAACCAAGCCCGGATGCTTTCTGCATTTTATATAGTCTTGAAAATAATCCAGCTTCCGGAGAAATAGAGTTTTATTTTGTGTCACCAGGAACCATAAAAATCGAATTTTCCATTTGGAAAGAGGATGATAAAATACTCGAACTTTCTAACGATTATTTTAACAAAGGGGGACACATAATTCGATTTGATAGCCGATTACTTCCTAACGGAGAATATTTTTTTGGAATTGTATCGAGTAATCAAAAAACGATCAAAAGATTTTCGATTCAAAACGCTTAAGAATCTTTTTTCCTTTTTTGATTTTTTGGAACATTTATTTTGGCGCGAGATTTTTTAACCTTATATCTGGCTTTAGCAAAACTACTTTTATTGGCATTCGGCTTCTGTAAGCGAACAATAACGCCGGCAGAATGTACGATATAATTCGATGGGCCCATCAAATCATTCAAGGAAAACTTTGCGAGAGACTGTAATTGAACTCCTACATATTCTGAAAACCAAAAATTCACTCCAACTCCTACGTTTGCACTAATGGATAAACCCTTTGCCGTGTTTCTTTCATCCAATTTACGCGTAGTAATACCAGCTCCAGCCAAAACATAAGGATCTATCAACTTTCTTCCTAATAACTTATAAAAAGAATACTTGGAGTGACCGTCTAAAGAAAATAAATTTCCATTTATACCTAAGGAATCGTTTGTATATTTAGTACTATCATATTTTTGATAACTAATCGAGCCCTCAACACTCCAGCCATTGTAGAGGTATTTGTCAATGAAAAACCGAGTTGGAAAAGGAACAGAATGATACTGAGAAAAATTGATTGGATTTGTTTCAATACCATCATCATCGAGCAAAATCCAAGACGCGCCTAACATAAAATTGTAGTTCTCTTTATTGTTTACCATTTTTCCAGGTTGAGCCAGTATATGGAAGTTTACCAGTATAAACAAGAAAGTCAATCTTTTGATTAAAGGCATTCGTTGAAATTCAATAGCGAGCAAAATTAACGATTTTTAATTATAAACGAAATGGTTCTAGGTTTTTTTTGTTGCCCGATAATCAAACTCCCCAACGAGCAAATGCTCACTTTTGAAACAAATCAAGATTGAGTACTTTTGAACCATTCTTGATGTTTTTATTTTATCATTACACCTGATTTCTTTGCCAAAACGGACGTATATTTCGCCCCAAAGAATACAATTTGCGCCGAATAATTTACCCATGCCAGAATAATAAACAACGACCCAGCAATTCCAAGGTTTCCAAGAAAAAAGTAATTAATTAAGTAATATTTTATGATTAGTTGACTTAAAAAGAGAAAAATTGAAGTTACAAACGCACCATTGATTGCAATTCTCCACGGAACCGTTCCATCGTGCATATATTTGAATACAACCAAGAAAATAACTAAATTGCTCAAAATGGAAGTAATGTATTGAAGAAGGGAGAAAGAGAAATCAACAAAACCATTTTTCGATTTAATCCAGTGCTCAAGCATGGAAAAAACAAAAGTTTGAGTAAAATAAAAAAGGATAATTATCAGAGCAAAAAATCCTAAATAAGCCACTGACAGAAATCGAAATCCAATGATGTCCATTAGAATATTTTCTTCATGTCGTTTTTTTCGACTAATATTAAAAAATTCATTGATACTTCGTTTTAATGATACGAAAAACGCAGAGCAACCATACAACAAAACTAATACGCTTATCACCTCAAGAAACAAATTTGGACGATCAAAATTAACCTGTTGAATTATACTCAGAACATCATCCGTATTGCTTATTCCAATTCTGTTTTCAAGTAAATCTATGACGATGTTTTCCATATTTTTTTGTCCAAAAATTCGACCAAAGATGGAAGTTGTTAAATAAATAATTGGCACAAATGCAAATAGCGTGTAATAAGCTAATGCAGCACCATGAAAAAAAGAACCTTCCTGTATGTATTCTATGAATGCTTCTTTGATGGTTATTAAAACATTATACCATCGGTTAGACGAGGTTTTTTCGTTGGACATGAATGAATTTAACGGTTTCTAATTTCTTGGAGTGAAAAAGAACTATTTTCTCGCCATTTTGCGTCAAAAATATATTTTCATAGTATGCTCCGGCAAAAATACTTCGGAGATAAGTAACAGATATTCCTTTATCCTGTTCAATCTGAAATTCATCTGGACGAAAAAGAATTTTCTCGTTTTCATGTGTAATGCAATTAACATAACCAAAAATGGAAGCTTGCTTTTTATTGGATAAATCATAATACATTTCTTCCGGAGATTTTTTTCTGCTCAAATGACCTTTTTTCAGAGTGCAAACACAGTCACAAAGCCCCAAAATATCTTGTTCATCATGTGAAACAAGAAGAATTCCTGTATTTTCTTCATCCCGAATTTTCAATAGATATTCTTTCAGCTTCACTCTCAATAGACTATCCAAATGCCCAAAAGGTTCATCGAGCAATAAATAAACAGGTTTTATTGCAATTGCTCTGGCCAAGGCCACTCGTTGTTGTTCACCACCCGAAATTTTATTTGCCTTAGTCTGCGAAATCGCTGAAAGTTCAAATAACCTTAACATTTTTTTGACTCTTTTTTCCCTTTTATCGTTGGGGAGATTCAAAATGGATTCACGAATATTTTCTTCAACCGTATGATAAGGATCAAGTTGAAAATCCTGATTCACCAACGAAATTTTCTTGTAACCCGGAATTAACAGATTATCCGCAGGAGGTAATTCGGTAGAATCGAAATAAAGTTTTCCTTCCGTTGGGTTAATGATTCCAGCAAGAATTTTTAAAAATGAGGATTTTCCTTCGCCACTTTTTCCAACAAGACCAACGAGCTCACCCGGTAATAATTGAAAATCAATCCTTTTCAGAATTGGTCTATCGAATTGAAGTGAAATTTGTTTTGCTAAAAGCATCAGAAGATAAGTTCTTTAGGGAATGATTTTGAGCCGATATAAATTCCGGGAATGGGATTTGAAAACGGTTCATAGTCTTTGAGGTGAATTTCAATAAGTGTTTCCTCTTTGTTGCCAATGATACGCAATTCTTGAAGAATACTTTCTGAGCAACCTACATAAAAAACGGGAGCATTTTGGGATTCAATTTTAACTAGTCTCATATTCGGAACGGGGTAGGCAAAATCTTCCCCATTAGCGATAGTTCCTTGAATCAAATACGTTTCGTTCTTTTGCTCGGTGATTGCCTTTACAGGAGTTGAAACCTCTATTTCATCTTCCCATTCATGTTTTTGGTTGTCCTCAGATGCTCGACCATCGTGATGTAAATCAGCAAAATCTTGTGAGAATGCCTCGTTGAGTAAATAAGCATAAATCCTACACTTCATAATTGTTATTTTTCCAATTCGTTATCTTTAAAAGAAGAGGGCAATAAGTCTGGCACCAGTTTCAAAATCAACGGGAGCAACAAGCCTCCTCCGGGAAGAAGAAAAATGGCCATTGAGGGCATTGACTTGAGAATGTCCATAAATTGACTTTTCACCAAATCTTTTTCCTCTTTTGTCAGTTCCTCCTTCGTTGATTTTTGAATCAATGTGATTAATTCTTTACTCTCCTTCAATTCTTTAATTAATTTATCCTTATTTCTACCCAAAATACGGAGCCATCTTTTGGTGAATGATTGATAAACAAATTGTGTATTTGATTCTGATTTCAATAAGGTAATATCTTCGCCATTCTCCATGAGAAAAGCGTTACAAAGCATAAATGAAAGATGAATATCATTTTCAGTTAAGTTTAAATGTCGTCCGAAATCAATCATTTTATGTTCCTCTGATTCAGAAAGATGATGGGTTCCTTTGATAACAAATATACATAGTTCGTATATGGAACTTTTTATTATCGCAGTTTTCATTCTAGAGAAAACTATTTCATTGAATGAAATTCCTTCGAGTATAATTTTTTCACACCTTATTTTTTCATCTTTTTGAAGATCAGCACTTGCCAAAAAATGCCATAGAATTCGTTGCTCCTTTTCTTCCACTTGGTTATCGTGATAGGCCGAATAAGCTAAGCAGTTGATCGCAGTAGAGGCAATCGGCTCGTAAGATTCAAAAAATGATTTTGTTTCATTATTGAGAAACTCTTCGAAAAGCAACACATCTAGGAAAACAAAACTATTGGAAAGATGATTAAGCCAGTAGTTTGAACCAAAAATGGTTGAGTTAACTTTAACGCGATCGTTCAGAATTTTTTCCATTTTTGCATCAGTTGATTTTTCGAGAAAAAAACTGATCCAATGGTCAAATTGATTCGTTTCTGCACCTTGATAAAAATTTTCAAGCGCAGCTAAAAATTCATTTTTATTGAATTGATTAAACCGATTTTTGTAAACATAAATAAGCGTTTCAAAAAGCAATAATTTCAACTGTTCGTCTTTTGTATATTGCGATAGATTTATATTTTTTGCATATATGAGTTGAACACAAGATCCATACAAAAGTCCGGTTTTATTGATAATCAAACGAAGCGGATTGATATCGAAATCGTTTTTTGAATCTGCAGAAATCACTATGAAGTTTCGCTCAACAAGATCAAAATACTTTAAAATCCAGTTTTTGGATCCGGGAGAAAAGTTGACTTTATTTAATGACATATCTCAAGGCGATTCCGCCTCCCCAATCAAAAGCAACTCTTGGCGAGATGAACAAATATGGTCCTGTTTCTACAGAGATATTTAAGGGCAAATCCTCAAAAACATATTCCAATCCGGCAACGGCATTCGGAGCGCAATGAAGAAAGGAACTCACAGAATTTGAGGAAAATCCAATTAAAGCTCCGGCGCCATAATACCACAAAAAGCCATCTTTCAGCGGGTTATTAATTTCAAAATCGCCTAAAACGTAAAAGCCATTTCCATCATTTCTTCTTCCCAAACCTCCCATGCTCAATTCGATGTACTTTACATCTCTCAAATTGTGTTTCAAATTCACTGAGCCATAACCAGGAAAGCCTCCTTTAATCCCTACAACTGTTTTGTATGACTGATTTTGACAGAAGATTTGAGAAAAACTGAAAACGAAAATCATTGAAACCATTAATTTCATAAGAGAGAATTTATACAAATCTAAAGTCTTCCGGCAAGCGTTAATGGTTTTTTTGTTGCGAAAATTTCACCTCCATCTGTTGAAAACGCTTCAAACAAGATAACGTAGACTCCAATGCTTGCCTTAACTTGATTGTCCGTTACGCCATCCCATATAAAGGTTCCTTTGCTCCCAATTAATTGATTGCTAAATAGTTTTCGAATTAATCTTCCACGATCATCGTAAATGGCAGCTTTTGCGAGTAACCCTGACTCTTTCATTTCGTATGAAACCTGCAAAACATCTTCAAAACCATCATTATCCGGAGAGAAAACATCGTTTGTTAAGGTGAGTGTTCCTGATGAAAAAGCAGACATAAATTGAGAGTTAGTTCTACCCGGTGTTGCAAATCCAACATCTTCCGCAGCAGAATTCCAGTTGAATTCGCTATTCGATAAACCATTGGGATCAATCCGCTCGAGAGAAACACCATCTGTGTTATCCAGTAAATCAAAATGCCATTCATCTTGGTATGATACTTTATCTATAATTTCTGAATTGAAAATGAGATATACAGATCCAGAATCGTTATTATAGCTTGGAAGTTCAGCAAAAAGAAATTTACCGGAAACTGAAGCGGGATAATTCGATTTCACAAAAGACGAATCTTTCCCAATCACAACAAAGTCTTTCGGAAACAAGAAATAATTTTTTTCAATGGTTTTGAAATTATCAATTGTGTCGTTATCAAAATTCGCAAACTGCCAATTTTTCAGATTAAAAATTTTATCAGAATTATTGTAGAGTTCAATCCAATCTTGCCCACCATTCAATGGGTTTTGAAGAATTTCATTGATAACAACATCTCCTTTCTTCGGAATATCCGGAAGTGCAAATTGTCCCTTGGAAGTGGAATAATTTAACCAACAATCTCCAATATTTGCGAGGATTACTTCGTATTTCTGCGATGCAACTAACGTTTCATTAAACTGCAAAATCATTTTCATTGGGAAAGCCCCTTCGATGAATCTGTTTTGAATAGTTAGTGAAGGTGAGAAATCAAAAACGGCTTTCGCCAAAGCGCTTGAATCCATTCCCTCGGAAAAATGAACTTCCAAATAATTTGGATTTGAAGCCAGCCAAAGTTCTACTGTCGGTGCCAAAGTATCCGGTTCAGCGTTGAATACAGAGTTTTGAAATCCGGGGGTTCCGCCTGATGAGGAAATGCTCGCAATCCAATTATTCCCATCAGAGCAAGGATCGTTCGGATTGATTAATTCCAAGGTATAACCTCCTGATTTTTTGACTTCATTCTGATACCAAGAGTCTTTGAAGGTTAACTTGTCAAGTATGTTTCCGTAAGAATCTTTGAGAACCACATCATCACCCGCATTATTTAAGCTGGGAAAACTTGTTACCCCGACGGCATCTGTCATGGTGAATAAGGAATCATTTGCAGTAGCTGTTAAAACCTTGTATTCACCTGGCAATAACCAAGCGGAACCGATCGTTCCATTGGCAGACGCATCTCCTATTTTCCATCCTTCGATATTAAAAATTTTATTGCTGGAATTGAATATCTCAACAAACTCGACTTCAGGCAGACCAATCACCGGAGAAGGATCGGGAAAAAACTCAGTAATGATTACATCGCCAATTGACACAGAATCGGCAATGAGGTATTGAAAATTAACGAATTGAGATCCAGATGCGTTTCCAGCGAAGTCATAAATGTTATTTGTCGTTAACGTGTATGTATTTCCGTTGGCAAGATTCGTTGTAAGGGTTAAATGAACCAAGCTAGGATTTATTCCATCCAAAGTTGCCGACCCAATTGAAATACCAGAACTTATTGCGTAATTAGTCAATTTCTGTGCGGAAACATTTGTAATCGCCTCATCAAAAAGCACATCAATTTGATTCTCGGAAACGGCGCTTGCACCTGAAAGAACAGGTGGCTTGATGTCTACAATTTCATTCCCGATATAAATGTTGTCATAGAAAAATTTGTTGGCATTGCTAGAGGTGTAAACAGTGGCAACTCCGAAATGACTTCCTATTAGAGTACTTGCATCGTTTGCACTACCTTGTAAAACAAAATTTTCACCACCCTTTAAATCTGCGAATAAACTCCAGTTTCCTACTCCGTCTCGCTTTACCTTGATATTCGCTGTAAAACTACTTGCAATTTGCCCATCGATTCCAGCACAAAGTTGAGTTGAAACTCCAGCTTGAAGTTTAAATAATCGAATCGCATCTGAGGCATTGGCTTCTCCAAATTGAAGGTAATATCCATTCTTTACGAGCGTTAAATCGCTATTATCCGCAGTCAAATAAATTCTTCCGAAATTACTTGTGGAACCTGAGAATGATTGTTTAACCCAGATACGCCATTCTTTGTTGGATAAATTGACAATATTGTGAGGAAGAGACAAATAGGAAGTTGCTGACTTTGAATTATTTAATTGGAGTTGCTGATTTGTATTAATTATGAAATCTGCATTTGTTCCGCTCCAAACGGGATTATTCGTAAAATCTCCATCTGAAAAATTATCACTGATTTGAGCCATTAAAAGGCGAGGGAAAAATATTGAGATAATTAATAAAAAGTTGGGAGACAATTTCATCAGACTTCAAATATATTAATTTTACAATCTAAAATTTATATTTACAAGTTTAACATATTATTAAAAATGAAAGTAGCAGTTGTTGGTGCAACAGGAATGGTTGGAAATGTGATGTTACAGGTTTTGAAAGAACAAAATTTCCCCATTACAGAATTAATTCCGGTTGCTTCTGAAAAGTCAATTGGAAAGGAAATTGAATTTGGTGGTTTGAACTTCAAAGTAGTTGGATTGAAAGCGGCTGTTGAAATGTGCCCAGATATCGCTATTTTCTCAGCTGGAGGAGAAACATCGTTGCAGTGGGCTCCAAAATTTGCAGAAGTTGGGACTACGGTTATAGATAATTCATCGGCTTGGCGAATGGATCCAACGAAGAAATTGGTAGTTCCTGAAATAAATGGTCAACAATTAACCAAAGCGGATAAAATCATTGCCAATCCGAATTGTAGTACCATCCAGTTGGTTATGGTTCTTGCTCCTCTGCACAAGAAATATGGCGTAAAACGAGTGGTTGTTTCAACTTATCAATCCATTACGGGAACTGGAGTAAAGGCTGTTCGACAGATGGAGAATGAACGCAGCGGTATTTCAGGTGAAATGGCCTATAAATATCCAATCGACAAGAATTGTATCCCCCAATGTGATGTCTTTACCGAAAATGGCTATACAAAAGAGGAAATGAAATTAACCAACGAAACCAAGAAAATTTTGGATCCATTGATTAATGTAACTGCGACAGCAGTTCGCGTTCCTGTTGTTGGCGGACATTCTGAATCGGTGAATATTGAATTTGAAAGTGATTATGAGATTTCAGAGGTGCGGAAAATTCTTCATGAAACTTCTGGAATAACGCTTCAAGATAATCTTGATACATTTTCATACCCAATGCCGAAATACGCTGAAGGAAAAGATGATGTGTTTGTTGGTAGAATACGCAGAGATGAAAGTCAGCCAAATACGTTGAATCTATGGATTGTAGCAGATAACCTTAGAAAAGGCGCTGCAACAAATGCTGTGCAAATCGCAAAACTGGTTTCCAATATCATTTGACTTAGAGAACTATATCAATCCGATCAGATGTTAACCAGCAATAAATTTCATCAAGATTCGCTTTTACAAATTTCTTTCAACAGCGGACTCGGACGATAGCGATCCTCTCCGTAAGAGTCAAACAAACTTTGGATTTGATGAAGCGAGTTTTTTAGACCCATTTCGTTCGACCAACTAATCAATCCTTTCGGAAAATTTAATCCTTTAATCGTGGCAAGATCTATGTCTTTTGAATCGGCTATTTGCATGAAAATACTGTCATACGCGCCGTTAATCAGCATGATTAGGATACGATTGAAAATTTTTTTTCCAAGTTCTTCATTAAAGTTAGGAACAGGAAGATTTATTTGATCGGAATAATCGTAATAACCTCGTCCTGTTTTTCGCCCATAAAATCCGGCTTCCACGTATCGTTTTTGAATAACAGAAGGTTTGAATCTCGTGTCAAAATATAACGAATGAAAGATGCTTTCTGTCACAGTGTAATTGACATCGTTCCCAATGAAATCCATTAAGGCAAATGGTCCCATTTTAAATCCTCCGAAATAAGTCATAGCCCAATCAATCGTAGCAAAATCAGCAATTCCCTCTTCGAAAATACGCAAAGCTTCACCATAATACGGTCGGGCAATCCGATTCACAATAAATCCTGGAGTATCTTTACAAACTAGCGTTGTCTTGCCCCAATTTGCAATGATTTGCATCGACTCTCTCAAGGTATCTGAACTAGTTTGGATGGCAGGAATTATTTCAACCAAAGGCATAACTGGTGCCGGATTAAAAAAATGTATTCCAATTACACGATTTGGATTTTTCAGAACAGAACCGATTGATGCCATTGAAAATGAAGACGTATTGCTCGCAAGGATACAACTTTCAGAGACAATTTTTTCGAGTGTTTCAAAAACTTGGTGTTTCAAAGTCAAATTTTCAACAACAGCCTCAATTATCAGATGACAGATAGAGCAGAGTTCAACGTTCATCGAAAATTGAATTCTGTTTTCAAAAGAATATTTGTCTGACAAACTAATTATTCCTTTGTCAACCATTTTAGTCAATTGACGGGATAAATTTAATTTGGCCTTTTCCAATTGCTCAGCATTCGAATCGACTAATATAACTTGATGACCACTTTGAAGAGCAACTTGCGCTATTCCAACTCCCATTGTCCCTGCGCCAATAATTCCAATTATTTCATTCATGTTCGTTTCATTTAAAGCCTAAGGCTTTTTTCTTGGGTATAAAGATGCTAAGATTTCGGTATTTACAGGCGGCAAGCTTGAAAAAAGGTTAATCGTTTTTTTCAGGGTTTTTAACGAAACTAAAACTGGATGATTTGTTCATCATCACCAAAATAATTTTTACTGCATTCTTCCGAAGAATTAAATTTTACTTTTCGGTAAATCTGCTTGTTTAAATTGACTAAATTTACAAGACATTTTCAGGGTTTTTGTGATAGTTATTTCTTGAAGTTTTTCGAAATTTATTTTCCAAGTTCTCGAAATCTATTTTGGATAAAAGAAATCTATTTTGAAGCAACAAAGGAATTATTTTTGCAAGAGTCTTGTAACTTAAAACTCACTTATTTCTGGTTGAACCGTTAATTAGCATGAAGAATCTCAAAGGAGTCATAATAGTGGCTCTACTATACATAAGTAAAATTTACGGGCAACCTTCCATTTTAGTTGTTGGGCCCGACCAAACACTGGATTGTTCAAAGAAATGCACAAACTTAAAAGCCGAATTTCCAGATATTCGATCCACAAATTCGTACTCCGTTGAATCCATTCCTCATAATCCTCCAATCGCTTACAATCAGGCAAATGGAACAACTCTTGATGTAGGTGATGAAAAATGGAGTAAGAAAATTCCTTTGCCCTTTTCTTTTTGTTTTTACGAAAATGTTTACAACGCCCTATTAATTGGATCGAATGGAAACATCAGTTTTGATTTATCAAGAGAAGATAAATATTGTCCTTACAATTCGACTAAAAAACTTCCATCTAATAATTTAGGCGCAACCTTATTTAACAGTCAAACACCCACAACACCTGGAAATATTTTTGGTGTTTACCACGATATAAATCCGGATAAATGTGGAAAAATCAATTACTATATCATCGGAAACGCGCCGAATAGAAAATTTGTTGTTTCCTACAATGAGGTTTGTCAATACAGTTGTACCACTCTCAGAAGTACAAGCATGATTGTGCTTCATGAAACGACCAACATCATTGAAATTTTTGTTAAAGCCAAACCTACTTGCTTCTGGACCCAAAGTGGTGCTTGGAACGATGCTAATGCAATCATTGGAATACAAAACATGGATGGAAGTGAGGGAATCGCCCCTCCGGGAAGAAATAATGAAACGCCAACAAGTTATGTTCCGAAAATAGATTGGGCAGTTACCATTCCTGAAGCATGGCGTTTTAAACCTAACGGAACAGCCTTGTATGACTTTGCTTGGTTTCAAGGTACGACGAACCTTGGCTCAAAAACTGACTTGGAGGTTTGTCCAACTGAATCAACAACATACACTGCAAAATATACCTACACGAAATGTGGTGCAACATCACCAACAATATTGACTGATGACTTAATTGTCAAGCCAGCAAACGGATTTTTGCAGGTAAATTCAGCAATAATTTCATCTCTTTGTGGACAAGCAAACGGATCCGTTACCTTAACATCAACAGGTGGTAGCGGAGTTTATGAATATTCGAGCGACAACATCACCTATAATTCGGTCAATTCTTTTTCGGGGCTAGCAGCTGGAAATTATACATTTTATATTAGAGATAATAATGGTTGTTCTGTAACCCATCCGCTTAACGTTTTAGATCAGTCAACCTTGGTAGCCTCTTTCTCAGGGACTAAAAATGTTACCTGTTACGGAAATTCAGATGGCGCAATTGAAATAAATGCTACGGGTGGTTTGCAACCATATTATTTTTCGATGAATGGTGGTTCAACGCAATCTTCCGCTTCCTTCAACGGATTAGTTGCTGGTCAATATAAGTTCGTCATTTCTGATTCTGAAGGTTGTAAATATAATTTAAGCACAAATATTACTGAACCAAGTGATTTGAATCTAAGCCTAAGCAACTTGGATTCGGCATATTGTAATTTAGCAAATGCTTCTTTGAGCTTGATTGCAAGTGGAGGACAGGGATCGTTAAACTACTCTATCGATGATTTTATTTCCCAACAACCGATAGGGTTTTTCAACTCGTTAGAACCTAAAAAATACCGAACAAAAGTTCGGGACAGTAATGGCTGTACGGACACCTTGACCGTTTTTGTTCCATCGGTAAGTTCCGTTGAGTTGACATTAATCGACACTAAAGAGATTTCATGCAATGGAGCTTCAGATGGTCAAATTTCTGTTTTAGGCTTGAACGGTGAATTGCCCTATTCATATCAATTGAATAATGGTGTTAATCAAAGTTCATCCATTTTTTCAAACTTAAAATCCGGAAATTTCAAAGTTTATGTTTCCGATTTAAAAGGATGTATCGATTCAATTGAGACAATCATTCAGGAACCAACACCGATTTTATTGTCGGTAAACAAGCCTTCTACTGTCTGCACGGGAGATAGCGTTTCTCTAGAGGCAAGTGCTACAGGCGGAAAACCTCCATTTTCCTTTCTTTGGAATGGAACATCAACAGGAGACAAATTCATTGATTATCCAATTGTTAATCAGTCTTATACTTTAAATGTCAAGGATTTTAATGGCTGTTCCAAAGAGGAGAAAGTTGACATTCTCGTTTCATCGAAACCAGAAGCGAATTTTTCAGTCACTCCGAAAACAGGGTTTGAGCCGATAAATATTTTAATTTCCAATCAAACAGCGAATGCTAACTTGTATGAATGGGATTTTGGTAATGGGCAGAAGCAAACAAATTTTGATTTGAATCCTATTAATATCACCTATAATTCGCCAGGAGTCTATATCATTAAACTCTTTGCGCACAATGAATTCTGTAGTAATAGCAAGATAGATTCTGTTCTGATTTTACCGTTGCAAGAATTGAAAGTTGAAGTTCCCAATGTTTTTTCTCCCAATGGCGATGGCATTAATGAAATGTTCTCATTGATAATATCCAATGCAAAATCGATAGAGGCAATTATAATCGATCGATGGGGAAATAAAATGTTTGAAATAACTGATTTGAATTCCAAATGGGATGGAAAAAACGCAACAGGTGAAGATGCTATGGAGGGTGTTTATTTTGTTAAATACAAGGTAATAGGCTTTGACAACCAACAGAAAGAAGGTCAGGCATTCTTTCATTTGACACGTTAGTTAACAATAATAGACAACAACAAATCTTTAACAAAGTATCATCCCGTTTCTAAATAAAAGCATCATTCAGGTTTAATCAATTATGCTTAATATTGCGATACAACTTAGATATGATAAGATTATTTCTAGTTATTTCTG
>JBIKSL010000039.1:0-19325 GCA_044348645.1 Crocinitomicaceae bacterium
GCTGAACCAAAAACAAGCTCAACCTTTTCAAAACTGACTTCTGATAAGGTGTTTTCTATTATCTCAAACACCCAATCTCCATTGGGGTCAGCTCCAGTGTTAAATTTGGCGAAATCACCGTCAGTCTTCAAAGCATAATAACCGATGGAAAATGGAAAATAACTTTGCTGAACGGATGTAGGATATTCTTCCACCCGCTCCAAAGACGGATCATCTCTGAACGTCATGTTTATCCACATGGAGGTGGAAGAAATTGTGATTGGGCTTGCGAGCACAACCTCATCTCCTTGAGGATTTTTTATCCTCATAGCGTAGGAACTTAAGTCGCCTTTACAATCTTTTGTGCCCAATTGAACCCTCACCTCTCTTAAAACCTTGCCACTTTCAGAAAGACCAGTGGTGGGAAGACCAGAAACTGCAATCTTTCGGGAAAAGCTTCCCCAGGTGCTGCCGAAATTGACATCACAAGGTTTAGGGGTTGTATTTCTAAAGGTTTGGGTTTGAGCATTCGCAAACGTTGAAAAAAGAACCAACATTACAAGAATAAATAGCTTGTATTTTATATTTCTCAGCATTGTCGTCTATTTTGATACTTGGGCGTAAAGCGTGAAATGGAAAAGTAATTCAATCGTTTTTGACAACCCCATTGAAGTAATGAATTTGAGCCAAATCGAAAAGCTTTCATTGTTAATTCTAGTGGAGATGACACCGTATTATGATTGCGATTAGCAAAGAAATCTTTCAAAATTATCATATAAAGAAAAATATTCAAACCTAAAATTACATGCCTGTTAAAAAACCGTTTCTTCCAAATTCGGAGATACTTAAAAATATCTGATTAACCGAAACAAGGAGAGAATCGAGTTTTGCTAACAATACGTTAATCTTTAGATAAAGTTGCTTTTTATGTAAAAAAGTGAAATCAACGAGAGATTGAACTCTAAATTGAAAGCTACTTGATTAAGTTCACATGCCCAGTAACCAAGCGATAATAATCATTATTCGATTCTTTGACGAAAATTTTCCAAATATAGGATCCTGACGAACATAAACCGCCCTTGTAAAAACCATCCCAACCCCAATCTATTTGTTCGGAACGAAAAATCAATTCCCCCCAACGATTGTAAATTTCCAACGTATAATTGTTTGGGTCAAAACCGTTAGATAAAACCGGACAAAACTCTTGATTTATCTCGTCTCCATTGGGTGAAAATGAATTGGGTACATAAATGGATTTGTCACCAATAATTCGAACGTTAATTCTTTCAGTAGCTGAACAACCGAATTGATTTTCACCCATTAATTTGACCATGTAAGTTCCCTCAGAAGACGGATACCTGTGTTCTATTGAGTTTTCAAACGGACTTAATGTGTTTCCATCTCCAAAATCAAGAATTGAAGTAATTAAATCTGAGGACTTGTTAAAAAATTGAATTACCGGAAAATCTATTTCAGCAATTTGTGGACTTGCAACTAAATTTATTTTTGGCTTTGGAGAAACAATAATTGACGTAGAAACTTGGCTTGAGCAATTGCCCTCATTGGAACCAACAACGAAATAAGTGGTCGTTTGGGTTGGCGATACATACGTTGAATTTCCAAATCCTTGAGGCGACCAACTGTAAGAAATTGCTCCTTTCACGGAAATTAAAGCTGAGTCTCCTTCACAAATTTCTTGTTGAGGAGTAATCTCTAACTGCGGAATTGGAAAAACACCAATGGATATTGAATCTTCATTTTGGCAACCGCTTGAATTAGTTCCTTTCAATCTATAAGTGTCGCTTTTTAACGCCTGAAATACTTGTTGATTGGAGGTGGAATTGATAAAATTAAACCATTGATATGATGAGGCTCCTTGTGCAGAAAGCACAATCTCGTCTCCAAAACAATAGTTCGATCTTGGACTTGTAATTTTTACATTTGGTAAATTCACAACAACTACCGGAACTGAAAGACTATTAGAACAGCCGTTTTGTTGCGTTCCAGTCAAGATATAAGTAGTTGTTGAAGAAGGTTTCACCAAGTAATTTCCATTCTGATTCCACTTCCCTTGATTTGGATTCCAACTATATAGATTTGCTCCACTGGGACTTAAAACAGCGGTGTCTCCCTGACAAATAGTAGCAGAATTACAACTGAGATTAGGCAATGGAAGCACATTGATTTTTAGATTAATGACTGAATCACAACCTGATATATTCTGAAGCTTAATAGTGTATAGACTCGAAGAAGAATAATTTTGTGCACCTATCTTGATTGACTTTCCTTCACAGAATGTTGTATCAACATCGAGTAAATGCGTTTGATTAACCGAAAGTTTTAGATTGATTGTAGAATCACAACCATTTTTGCTCGACAAAACAGAAGTATAATTTCCCTCATTTTTCAAATAGGAAGAATTAAACCAAATTGAATCGCCCTTGCAGATAGATTTCGTTTGATTATTCACAAAATCAGGTAAAATCGTAACTGAAACTTGATCCGTTGATGGACAATTCCCAGGATTTGAAGCCAAAAACGTTGTTACTGTATATTGCTGAGTAATTGGGGAATTGGTGTTATTAGATAAATTTACGGTAGGATTGGAAATACTGGAATTATTGAGACCTGTTGCAGGTGACCAAGAATAAATGTAGTTGGAATTCGAGGTTGTTCCTATTTCCACATTTTCGCCTTCGCAAAATGTTTTGTCTGTCCCAGCATTTGAAGTGGCTTGTTCCGTATAAATTTTCACATTTTTAAGAGAATGGAAATCTGTGTAGGTTCCAGTAGAGGCCGTAAATCCTAAATATCCTGGGAAATTAATTGTAAAATTAGCCGACAAATAGAGTTGATTATTTATGAAAAATCGAATTAATCCATTTTCGTAAGTAATTCTTGCCGATTGATAAACCGATTTTCGAACAAAGTTCAAATTCCCGGTTGAATTATTGATTTTAACAATTCCTTGAGCACATTCTTCATAACCTGTTCCGTAATATATTTGTATCTCCGGATTCGCTTCCCCACAGTTGTTCCAAGTATCAATGACTACTTTCAATCCTTTTGCTGATCCTGGTATTCCGATTCCTTCACCATTTACAAATCCACTCGGAGGGACATCTAAGAAACAAAATGCCAAACCATCAGCAACTGAACCTCCCCAAATGCGGTAGTCGAATTCAACCGTCCATTTTGAACAAATTAATGGATTTAAGACGGTTCCATAAAAAACTCCACCGCTTTGAAAAATTGAGCTTGTATTGGTTAAAATCAATTCATTTTCAAAAGCATCAGAATCACCATCTGTATCTCCTTTGTAAGCATTTCCTGTTAATTTCCAACCACTTGTATTCAAGTTTGGACTTCCAGTTAATTCACCAAATACATTATTCTGAGCAAAACAATAATCAATTACGCATAGACAAAAACAAGTAATAATCAATTTAATACAACTCATTCTTTCAATTGGAAAGTTTCTTAAGGGAAGGGAAATCCTTCAAAACCATATTGTTTGAAAGAAAAGGCATAAACCTTAATTCCTTTTCAAATAAAGAATTAAGCATATCCCAAAACACTGAAACACAAATCAAACGAAGATATTTCATCTAGAAAGTGTATAATTGACAATATTACAATTTTTTTCTACAAAGGGGAAAAACGAATTTGACAAAAGTTTAAAATAATTGCCGAACGAATTGATTTTGAGATTATATTTGTTTCAAAGAGATGTTCGAATAAAATCGTTATTTATTGCTAATTCCAACTTAAATGAAAAAATACTATCCATTTTTACTCTTTGTTGTTCCGATTGTTCTATTTGCATTCAGAACTGAGTTTTCAAATTCTTTATCGTTTCACAAAACTCCGCTAAACAGTGGTGGTGTTCAACCTGGGAAAACTGGTGCACCTGGAGAAGGGAATTGTACGTCCTGTCACTCGGGATCCGTTCTGGATGGAAAAACAGAAAATGTACTTACCCTTATGGATGGAACAATGCCAGTAACTACTTATAGTCCGAACAAACAATACACAGTGCTTCTTTCGATGGCATCTAATCCGCTCAAAAAGGGATTTCAAGCAACAGTTCTTACCTCTTCAAATAGCATGGCGGGTTCATTCCTTGGGCAGACCGGAAATACCACTATAAATGGGTCGTCGAAAAAATACGCAAACCATACATCTTCCAGTAATACGGCAGTTTCTGCTCCGGTTTGGACTTGGAAATGGACTGCTCCTGTGGCAGGCACAGGAAATGTTAAGTTTTATGTTGCAACAAACAAATCAAACAATGACAACAATGATAATGGCGATCTCATCTATCTTTCTCAACATTTGTTTTCCGAAGAACAAAATACCTCTGAATTGTCAGAAGCTGAGCGAGATATGAATGTTCAAATTGCCTTCTTGAATGAAACAAAGGAGTTGGAAATTAACTTTGAATTAACTCAAGCAGCCTTATGTTCCGTAAATGTTTATCATATAAGTGGTAAAAGCGTTTATTCCGCTAACTTTAGAAAAAATGAATTAGGGAAAAATAAATTAGTTCTCTCAACTGCCAATTTCGGTTCCGGCTTATTTGTCGTTAATTTTTTCATGGACAACAAACCATTTTCGAGAAAGATTTATTTAGAATGAAATTCAAATTCCTTGTATATTCCTTTTGTTTTCTGTTCTTAACTTCTCTAACTGCGTGTGGTCGAAAAAATTCGCCTTGCAACTGTACGAAAAACAAGAATTTCGATAATATGAAACAAGAATTGGGAATATCCACAAAGGAATTTACATCAACTAGTGAAACGAAACATTTTGATTAGAAATTAGCGCTAACTAAAACCATTTTAGCCTTTTTTAGCTTTATGGTTCATCGTTACTATTTTTCCCTAAGACTGAAATGATTCTAATTTGGCATGTCTCTGGTGAACGCAGGTATTCCTGTAACATCCATTCCTGTGATTAGAAGATGAATGTCATGCGTACCTTCGTAAGTAACAACCGATTCTAGGTTTGCCATGTGCCTCATCATGGAATATTCACTAGTAATTCCCATTCCACCATGAATCTGACGAGCTTCACGAGCGATATTCAATGCTATTTCCACATTGTTTCTTTTTGCCATTGAAATTTGAGCCGATGTGGCTCGTCCTTCGTTTCGAAGTTGCCCTAAGCGCAGCGTCAACAATTGTGCTTTTGTTATCTCGGTGATCATTTCCGCTAATTTCTTTTGGATCAATTGAAAAGCACCGATAGGAACATCAAATTGCGTTCGTTCTTTCGAATATCGCAAAGCCTGATCATAACAATCCATGGCTGCTCCGAGAGCTCCCCAAGCTATACCATAACGAGCAGAATCCAAACAGCTCAGTGGTGCGCCAAGACCAGATCTTCCAGGTAATATATTTGCTTTCGGAACTTTCACATTATCAAAAATCAATTCGCCAGTTGCGGAGGCACGAAGTGAAAGTTTGCCATGCATTTCGGGTGTTGAGAAACCTTCCATTCCTCGTTCAACGATTAGTCCGTAAATTCGATTCTTTTCATCTTTCGCCCAAACAACAGCAATATCTGCAAAAGGAGCATTTGAAATCCACATTTTTGCTCCATTCAAAATAACAAAATCACCAGCATCTTTGAAGTTTGTAATCATTCCTCCAGGATTTGACCCAAAATCGGGTTCTGTTAATCCAAAACATCCCATCATTTCACCCGTCGCTAATTTTGGGAGGTATTTTTGTTTTTGCTCTTCATTTCCATACTTCCAAATAGGATACATAACCAACGATGATTGAACCGAAGCGGTTGAGCGCAAACCTGAATCACAACGTTCTAATTCTTGCATGATTAAACCATAAGAAATTTGATCTAATCCTGGGCCACCGTATTCTTCTGGAATATACGGGCCAAAAGCTCCAATTTCCCCTAATCCTTTCAACAAATGCATTGGAAAAGTAGCATTCTCGTAGTGTTCATCGATGATTGGAGATACTTCCTTTTTCACCCAAGCTCTCGCTGAGTCACGAATTAGCTTATGTTCATCCGAAAGAAGGTCATCCATGTTGTAATAGTCGGGATGCTGATAAAGATCTGTCTTCATATTATTTCGATTGGTTTTAATCAACTCCTTCCGCTGAAGATATTGCTGATTTACAATTAATTTGATTCTCTATTTGTATTGAATTTCCGGTCGGTCTTTCCATTCAATTCGATTAATTTTTAGGCTATCTTGAATAGTTATACCGCAAAAGTAAGTATTTATTTAAATTTGTTGTCAAAATGAGTTTTCTTCTTTTAAATATAACACCCAAAATAGAGTTAATTGAACGACAGACTCATTTATCAAGTTTTCTATTGGTTTCGATCTTGATTTTTGGAACCATGATCAGCATGGTGAAAATGAACTATGCGAATTTATTTGGTTCGATTGGCTCGGGATTTTTTAAGTTTAAAGCGCAGGAAAAATTATTGAATGAAGGCAATCGAATCGGACAGGGCTCATCGTTCGTACTGCATCTGAATTTTGTATACTCGGTTTCATTATGTTTCTTTCTGCTCTTTTTTAATGGTGGAAATTTTCATGTCGCTTTTCTTACATGCATTGCGTTTACATTTTGTTTATTATTAACGCAACATTTTGGCTATAGGTTAATTAGCGTTATTTCCGGTGAAACTAAAATCATTGAAAATGGAATCGCAATTAATCGTCAAGTTTCCTTTTTATCTGGAATTCTATTGCTGATTTTGGCGTTATTTTGGATTTTGAATGTGCGGTATAAAATTTTTTTTATGCTCATGTTTTTTATTTTGTTAGGACTTACCATTATTTTTCGCCTTGTTAAGGGACTACTTTTCGCATTTCGCTTTGGGTATAGTTGGTATTATGTTTTTTTGTATCTTTGCACCCTTGAAGTTCTTCCTGTATTTATTCTGAATAAACTGATTCAGACTTATTTGCAGATAAATTAGTGATGTTAAAATATTAATTTTTGACACTTTGGCAATAAAAACAATTTTGGTTTCTCAACCCAAGCCCGAGGGTGATAAGTCTCCTTATTTTGATTTGGCAGAGAAATATAAATTAAAAATCGATTTTCGCCCATTCATTAAAGTCGAGGGTATTGATTCCAAGGAATTCAGGGCACAGCGTGTAAATATATCTGAACATACTGCAATCATTTTGACCTCCAAAGTTGCGGTTGATCATTTTTTTCGGATTGCGGAGAATACTAGGTTTGAAGTTCCTGACACCATGAAGTATTTCTGTATTTCGGAAGCTGTTGCACTTTACCTTCAAAAATATGTAACCTACCGAAAAAGAAAGATTTTCTTTGGAAAGCAAACCATTGATGATTTAGTAGAAGTGATGAAAAAGCATAAATCAGAAAAGTTTTTGTTGCCTTGTACTGACATATTGCGAGATATTATTCCTATCACTTTGGAGGAGCATGGTTTTCCTTTCACGAAAGCCGTTCTTTACCGAACTGTGGCAGCAGATTTGTCTGATTTAGAAAATGTATCGTATGATATGTTGGTTTTTTTCAGTCCTGGCGGCATTGAATCTCTGTTCAAGAATTTCCCTGATTTCAAACAAAATAACATTGCAATCGCCGCTTTTGGTCCTACCACTGCCAATGCTGTTATGAAAAACAATTTACGATTGGATGTTCATGCCCCTCATCCCAAAGCTCCATCAATGGTTGGGGCGATTGAATTGTTCATCAAAGAACAAGCCAAGAAAAAATAACCTCAATTATTCCTACGCTAGTTTTTCACAACCTTCGTTCAATCGACTTACCGAAGTACAAATTTATTTATGAAACAGTTTGCTTTTCAAGAAAATTAATTCTAGAATGCTTATGAATAGGTATCGAGATCTTTTATAGCAATAGAACTTCGTAATGAGGATTCAAATAAGAAAAAAATTGTATTTGAAGATTTTGGCATAGTGGCTAACATGGTAAATCGAGTTTAATAGAATCGGATTTCCGTTAAACGCAAAATAATCATAAAATCATTGCCAGCTAATTTTTCAATTGTTGAACCTAAAAGTTGTGTTTTATTGTCATAAATAATCTGTAATTCTCCAGTGAAAACACCTTCTTTGAAATTCATTCTCTCAATAACATTACCAAAATGATCATACTTGTATTGAACCTCTTTTACAGGTTTTTCCAAATCATTGTAAAATATCGCCCATGAAGAAAGTAAACCTCGTTCATTGTAGTAAAATTTCTTCTTGTATTCCCCTGTTCCCATTCTTAGGCGCTGAATCTCCTCTAATTTATACCCGTCCGCATCCCAAGTTTCAAATTCTTCCATGTAAGGCAAACCGTAACTGTTGTATGTTACTTTTTTGTATCCAGATTCAATTTTGAAGTATTTCATCGTTTCCTTATTTATGGAAATACTACTAATTACTTCACCTTTTAAGTTTAAAATGTCTCGTCTTTGTTCGATTGAAGTAACTCGATTCAAACTATCGTATTGATAGTGATAAGCTGTATGTCCCCCACTTTCTGTTTTACGATGTATTTTCAAACGATTATTTTCATCGTAAACATAATCGTTAATGCAAGTGTCTTTTTTGCCTAAATCGGACTTTACCTGAAATGTCGAAATCAAATTACCCGTGGTATCAAATGAGTATTTGAAAAAATCATTTGTTGGTCTAACAATATCTCCGTCTTTTTTTCTGGAATAGTGTCCATCTATCGATTTAATTCGATTTCGTTTGATAAACTTCCGGTCGAAAAATGGTTTGTCTGTAAATGCATCGCCCGACAAATTGTTTATCATCTGTCCAAAAGTAATTTGAATGTTTAAAATGATATAAACAATCCAGCTATATCGAAAGAGGTTCTGCAATAAATTAATGTTTTTCCAAATCGATTAGTATTTTTCTCCAACTCGCTTTTTCGGCAAGTCGATTTTCCAATTCACTAATTGAAATCCGATCTTGAAGCATACTATCACGATCTCGAATGGTGACTGTATTGTCCTCCAGTGTTTGATGATCAACGGTGATACAAATCGGTGTTCCAATCGCATCTTGTCGGCGATAGCGTCTTCCAATCGCATCTTTCTCATCATACTGCACATTGTATTCAAATTGTAGTGATTTTTGAATTTCACGAGCTTTCTCGGGAAGCCCATCCTTTTTAACCAATGGTAAAATGGCTGCTTTGTATGGCGCCAAAACAGGTGGAATATTCAAAACGATGCGCTCGGAACCATCTTCTAGCTTTTCATTTTGATATGACGATGACAAAACGGCTAAAAATAATCGGTCTAAACCAACAGAGGTTTCAACTACGAATGGAACATAACTTTCATTTATTTCCGGATCGAAAAATTGCAACTTTTTTCCTGAGAATTGCTCATGTTGTTTTAAATCGAAATCTGTACGAGAGTGAATTCCCTCTAATTCTTTGAATCCCATTGGGAAATTAAATTCAATATCACAAGCTGCATTTGCGTAGTGAGCCAACTTGATGTGGTCATGAAAACGATAATTATGATTTCCCAGTCCCAAATTCTTATGCCATTTTTCTCGTGTCTGTTTCCAGTATTCATACCATTTCATTTCTTCGCCGGGACGAACAAAAAACTGCATTTCCATTTGTTCGAATTCACGCATTCGGAAAATAAACTGTCTTGCAACAATTTCATTTCGAAAGGCCTTTCCAATTTGAGCTATTCCAAACGGAATTTTCATTCTTCCTGATTTCTGAACATTTAAGAAATTGACAAAAATGCCTTGAGCTGTTTCAGGTCGAAGATAAATTGTGGACGCGTCTCCTGCTACCGAGCCTAATTCGGTGGAGAACATCAAGTTGAATTGACGAACTTCGGTCCAGTTTTTAGAACCTGAAATCGGACAAACAATTTCTAAGTCAAGAATCAAATTACGCACTCCTTCTAAGTCATTTTCCTCCAAGGACGACTTCATTCGTGCCTCGATTTGAGTGATTTTTTCAATATTTCGCAGGACATTTGGGTTGGTTGCACGAAACTGTGTTTCATCAAAATCGTTCCCAAATCGATTTCTACCTTTTTCAACCTCTTTTTCTATTTTTTGCCTGATTTTTTCGATATGCTCTTCGATTAGAACATCCGCACGGTAACGTTTTTTAGAATCCTTGTTATCAATCAACGGATCATTAAACGCGTCGACATGCCCTGAGGCTTTCCAAGTTGTAGGATGCATGAAAATCGCAGCATCAATTCCAACAATGTTTTCATGCATTTGAACCATGGCTTTCCACCAGTAAGTTTTAATGTTGTTTTTTAACTCAGAGCCTAATTGACCATAATCATATGTTGCTGCTAATCCATCATAGATTTCAGATGACGGGAATATGAATCCGTATTCTTTGGCATGAGAAATTATGTCTTTTAGTTTGTCTTGTTTTTGATCCATGTTGCAAATATAATTGGTATTTGGGCGATTATTAGACTTGAATAAAAAGAAAATTCTGATTTTGAGAATATAACTCGAATATCCCATAGAACTCTTCTTGGTGAGCAATGAAAATAGTTTTAACCTGAGTTCGATTCTAAAATTGACATTCAGATTGACATAAAAATCTGTTAGTCAAGGCGTTCAATCGAAGGTTTAACTTCGTTGCTGCTTACACGGTAGCGGGCTAAATCGAGATTGGACAACGCTGAGTAACTGGTTTTTATGCAAAGCAATTTGTTATACCGCTGATAAACAACAATTTACTTCACAAAGCCTTTTTGATTTATCCCGATAAATCTTCAAAAGCCTTGTTCGTAACTCATTGTTTCTAAGCGTTCTGAATCCAATTTTATAAATCGAACTCAGGTTTTTAGAAAGTTGAGCATGGAGATTTTGACGTAGCAACGGACTTGGTAAAACGAAAATAAAAGTGTAAAAACTTATTTTGAAACTTGAGGAGTTTGATCGAAAAATAACATTCGTTGCTGCTCCGTTGTAAGGGGATAAATCGAGTGAAAACAGAGGTGAATCAATGGTTTTGAGGCAGTTTCAAGCCAAGATAATTTATTCAACAACTAACTTGAGTAAGGTTTTATTCGAAAGTAACTGCAACCATATATGAATTGAACTCGTAATCAGTTTGCAATGACAAATGAATTTCGATTTTCCTACCAAATTTTTTCTTCACTTTCGGATCTTAGCGCTGATGATCAAGAACTGATAAAAGAAGCTGTTGAAGCTGTTACAAACGCTTATGCCCCCTACAGTAAATTTTCAGTTGGCGCAGCACTTCGATTAAAAAATGGATCAGTCATTCGGGGGAATAATCAGGAAAATATTGCCTTCCCCTCTGGACTTTGCGCTGAAAGAGTTGCTCTTTTTTATGCAGGGGCTAACTTTCCGAAAATAGAAATTGATACACTTTGTATTGTTGCAAAAGGTGATTTAGTTCCAAAAGATCATATTTTATCACCCTGTGGTTCATGCCGCCAAGTGATGCTGGAGTCAGAAAATCGCCAGAATTTTCCAATTCGCGTTATTTTAGTCAATCAAGACGATAGAGTAGTTATTGTCAATTCAGCTAAAGATTTTCTTCCCTTTGGCTTTGGAAATTAATTTTGACTGTTGGGATTGTCAATTCGATTATCAGATCTGTAATTGCCTGTTAACTTGATGGCGTATCCAACAGAGTTCTATCCTCTATTCATTTTACGAGAAACAATGGATTTTTTTATTTCAAAAAAATTACTAATTTTGCAGTTCGTTTTTTAAACTTTTGGATTCAAATGAACTGTTCCTTCACTATACCTTTTGTAGGTTTGAAATTGGGCGAACATGAATTTGAATTTGATATTGATGATTCGTTCTTTGAAGCATTGCCTTATTCCTTAATTGAAAAAGGAAAGTTGAAAGTTTGGTTGAACTTAGAGAAAAAACAAACCATGCTTTTAGCGTCTTTTTATGTTAATGGAATTATCGAGTTGGTTTGCTCGAGATGCAATGAAACAATGGATGAAGAAATTGATGGCGAATTAGCTATTATTTACAAATTCGGATCTGATCCTTCGGAGGACGAAAATTTAATCGTTATTTCTCCGAATAGCTACGAAATTGATGTAACGCAGCCGATTTATGAGCTCATTACGATATTATTGCCGCTTCGTCCAATTCATCAAGAAGGAAAATGTAACGAAGAGATGGTGAAATTGATTGATAAATTTGAGGCAAAACAAAATAAAGAGAATGATAATTTGGACCCACGCTGGTCTGTTTTAAAAAACTTAAATTGATAAATAAATAGTTATGGCACATCCAAAACGAAGAATTTCTACAACGCGTCGTGACAAACGCAGAACACACAAAAAAGCAACAGCAAGTAATGTTGCAACTTGTCCAACAACTGGTCAACCCCACTTATTTCACCATGCGCACTGGCATGAAGGCAAATTATACTACAAGGGGAGAATAGTTGCTGAAAAAGAAGTTACAGCAGAATAAGTTAAACACGATTTTTCAATCAATGAGAATCGGTCTTGATGTTTCAGGTGGTGATTTTGCTCCGGAAGCAAATCTGTCGGGTCTTTTATTGGCAACTGAGGAATTGCCAAGTTACGTGGAATTAGTTCTTATAGGTGATGAACAAACAATTTTTGATTGGCTGGAAAATCGCAACGTATCTAAAGAGAAATTCGAAATAATTCATGCTCCAGAGGTAATAACTTTCCACGATCATCCAACTCGTTCAATTACTAAAAAGCCAAATAGTTCAATTGCTGTTGGCTTTGAATTGTTAGCCAAAGGCAATATTGATGTTTTTGCAAGTACTGGAAATACTGGTGCAATGCTTGTTGGATCAATGTATAAATTAAACACTGTCCCGGGAATAATTCGTCCTTGTATCACATCTACCCTACCTGCTATTAACGGCTCCAAAACAATACTTTTAGATGTCGGATCAAATGCCGATTGTAAAGCAGATGTTCTATACCAGTTTGCAGTTCTGGGGGCACTCTATTCCAAATACGTTCACGGAGTTGAAAACCCTCGTGTGGCTCTATTAAATATAGGAGAAGAAGAATCAAAAGGAAATCTTTTGACACTTGCTGCATACAAGTTGTTTCAGGAGTCAGATGAAATTAATTTTATTGGCAACGTAGAAGGTCGAGACCTTTTCTTAGGAAAAGCAGATGTAATAGTATGCGACGGCTTCACGGGAAATGTAGTTTTAAAAGAAGCGGAAGGAATTTATACTTTGATGCGAAAAAGAGGTATTCGTGATGAATACTTTGACAGATTTAACTATGAAAATTACGGCGGAACGCCAATCTTAGGCGTTAAGGGAAATGTAATCATTGGGCATGGGATTTCAAATGATATCGCTGTAAAAAATATGATTTTACATGCTTTTGAGGTTTCCAATTCCGGATTGTCAAACAAAATTAACGACGCTTTTAACTAAACTATGAATAACATTACTGCCGCAATTACTGGTGTTCAAGGCTTTGTTCCAGAGGATGTTCTCTCGAATCATGATTTGGCGAAAATAGTCGATACATCTGATGAATGGATAACAACCAGAACGGGAATTAAGGAAAGACGGATTCTTAAAAATGGTGCTTCGTCAGATATGGCTGCAGAAGCGGTAAAAGGTCTTCTTGAAAAAACAAAAACGAATCCATTAGAAATCGATTTAGTTGTTCTGGCAACGGTTACTCCCGATTATCCATTTCCAAGTACAGCAAACGTTTTGTGTGACAAAGTAGGCATGAAAAATGCTTGGGGGTTTGACCTTATTGCTGCTTGCTCGGGATTCATCTATGCTTTGGCAACAGGAGCTCAATTTATTGAAACAGGAAAATATAAAAAAGTAATTGTTGTTGGTGTTGACAAAATGACGTCCATTTTGGATTATCAAGATCGAACTACATGTGTGATTTTTGGAGACGGTGCCGGTGCTGTTTTACTTGAACCTAATAGCGAAGGGCTGGGTGTTCAAGATTTCATTTTAAGAAGCGATGGAGCTGGAAGAGAATTTCTGGTTCAACCCGCTGGAGGTTCGGTAAATCCACCAAGCTTCGAAACAGTTGAAAAAAGATTACATTACGTTAAACAAGAAGGTAAGCAAGTATTCAAATTCGCTGTAACCAATATGGCAGAAGTTTCAGCTGAAATCATGGAAAAAAATAATTTGTCCAGTGAAGATGTGGACTGGTTGGTTCCTCATCAGGCCAATTTAAGAATTATTGATGCAACCGCCAATCGCATGGGATTGCCAAAAGAAAAGGTGATGATTAATATCGAAAAATATGGGAATACTACAGCAGGAACGCTGCCGCTATGTCTTTGGGATTATGAAAATCAACTTAAAAAAGGTGATAAATTGATTCTTTCTGCATTTGGAGGAGGTTTTACTTGGGGATCTGTTTATTTAACTTGGGCTTACAATTCTTAAATAAATTAAATTTGTTTTAAAATTAGATTATGAATATTGAAGAAATAAAAGATTTAATAAAACTAGTTTCGAAAAGTGGAATTGGTAAAGTTGCAATTGAAAGTGAAGGTTTTAAAATTGTAATTAAAGGAGGAACGAATTCCGTTAGTGAACCGGTTTATGTTCAGGCTCCGGCAGCTGTGGCTGTTCAACCTGTTGCACCTGTTCCAATTGCTGTTTCGGCTTCAACTTCAACACCTGTTGCTAGTCCAGTTCCCGTTCCAACAACAGTTGCTGAAACAAATGATGAATCCAAGTATATAACCGTAAAATCTCCAATGATTGGAACGTTCTATCGTACACCTGGACCTGATAAAGATCCTTTTGTTAACGTCGGTTCAACCATTCAAAAAGGCGATAAACTATGTATCATTGAAGCGATGAAAACGTTCAATGAAATAGAAGCTGAAATTTCCGGAAAAATTGTCAAAGTCCTCGTTGATAACGCTAGTCCGGTTGATTATGATCAACCTTTATTTTTGGTTGATCCAGCTTAATAGAGAGTTTATCGGTTAACTAAAACACAACCTGCCATGTTCAAGAAAATTCTAGTTGCCAATCGCGGTGAAATTGCGATGCGTGTGATTCGCACATGCAAAGAAATGGGAATAAAAACCGTAGCCGTTTATTCAACTGCAGACAAAGATAGCTTACCTGTTCGCTTCGCGGATGAAGCGGTTTGTATTGGTCCGCCGGTTAGTAAACTTTCCTATCTTTCTATACCAAATATTATGGCTGCTGCCGAAATAACGAATGCAGATGCCATCCATCCCGGATATGGCTTTTTATCAGAAAATGAAGAATTTTCGAGCGTTTGTCAAAAACATGGTGTTAAATTTATTGGTGCTTTACCGGAGCAAATTGCCGGAATGGGTGATAAAGCAACTGCTAAGGCAACAATGATTGCAGCCGGCGTTCCGTGTATTCCAGGTTCAAAAGGATTGCTAAAAGACTTGAACGACGCGAAGAAAACGGCGAAAGAGATAAGGTATCCGATTATCCTCAAAGCTACTGCCGGTGGTGGTGGAAAAGGAATGCGAATTGTTTGGAAAGAAGAAGATATAGAAGCAGCCTGGGATTCTGCGCGGCAAGAAGCGGGCGCGGCCTTCGGAAACGATGGTATTTACATGGAAAAATTCATTGAAGAACCTCGCCATATTGAAATTCAAATTGCCGGAGATCAATATGGAAATGCTTGTCATTTATCAGAAAGAGATTGCTCCATTCAACGTCGCCACCAAAAATTAGTAGAGGAAACGCCTTCTCCATTTATGACGGATGAATTACGTGAAAAAATGGGAGAAGCCGCCATCAAAGCAGCAAAAGCTGTGAAATATGAAGGTGTTGGAACCGTAGAGTTTTTGGTCGATAAAAATCGAGATTTCTATTTCATGGAAATGAATACTAGAATTCAAGTCGAACATACAATCACCGAGGAAGTTGTTGACTTTGATTTGATAAAAGAACAAATATTAATCGCTTCGGGAAAACCTATTTCAGGCAAAAATTATTATCCTCACATGCATGCCATTCAATGTCGCATTAACGCTGAAGATCCGTTTGTCGATTTTAGACCTTCTCCCGGAAGAATTACGGATTATCATTGCCCAGGAGGACATGGCGTAAGAATTGACTCACACGTTTATTCCGGTTATACCATTCCGCCAAATTATGATTCTATGATTTCCAAACTGATTGTTGTGGCTCAAACACGAGAGGAAGCTATTTTGAAAATGAAAAGAGCTTTGGATGAGTATATTATCGAGGGAGTAAAGACCACTATTCCTTTTCATCAAAAGCTAATGGCTAATGAAGATTTCAATAAAGGAAACTTTACTACTAAGTTTATGGAAAGTTTTGAGTTCTAATGTCTTCAATTTGAAGTTATTGAAAAATTATTCAATGTAGTTTAGATTTGATTCTTCATTACATTTTTTTAAATAATTCTAGATTTACAAGGCAATCATATTCTTTTTCAATTAGCGAAAAATAACTTTTTTTTCCTAGGATATTCCTTGTTGAAATCATTGCCTAATAATTGGTTCACGTTTTGGATTCCATAAGACGGATTGAACAAATTCATAACTTTCAATATCTTTACAACATGAATCTTACAAGTAAATTACCTCATGTTGGCACAACCATATTTAGCGTTATGTCCAAGATGGCAACTGATTACAACGCTATTAATCTTTCACAGGGATTTCCAAATTTTCCAGTAGACTATTCACTCATTGAAATACTCAAACAAAAAGCAGAAAATCAAGTTCATCAATATGCTCCAATGGCCGGCCTTCCAGTTTTGCTTCAGAGAATAGCTGATCTTGTTGAAAGAAATTATCACCGTAAAACTGATTCAGAAGCCGAGATTTTAGTCACTGCCGGTGCAACACAAGCAATATTTACATCCATTCAAGCTTTGGTTCATTCCGGCGATGAAGTCATTATCCTTGATCCTAGTTATGATTGCTATGAGTCACCCATTATTTTGGCGGGAGGAAAGCCGATACGAATCCCATTGAATGAACATTTTTTACCAGATTGGGATTATATTCGTTCAAGGGTAACCTCAAAAACACGTTTAATCATCACCAATAATCCGCACAATCCAAGTGGAGTCATATGGAAAAATTCGGACATTGAAGAGTTGGAAAAATTAATTGTTGATAATCCAAA
The DNA here is from genome assembly GCA_044348645.1 of Crocinitomicaceae bacterium. Classification (GTDB taxonomy): domain Bacteria; phylum Bacteroidota; class Bacteroidia; order Flavobacteriales_D; family Crocinitomicaceae; genus UBA952. Next base: position 17,106 of record JBIKSL010000039.1, read on the forward strand.
ATTAATTGTTCTTTCCGACGAGGTTTATGAATTCATCACCTTCGAAAACAAGCATCTTTCGGTTCATTCGAGTGAGATTCTGAAAGAGCGCTCCATTGTTGTATCATCATTTGGAAAAACCTTTCACATCACAGGATGGAAAATTGGTTATTTGATTGCCCCAAAAGAAATAATGATTGAAATAAAAAAAGTGCATCAATTCCTAGTTTTTTGTGTTAACAGTGTAGCTCAATCTGTTCTTGCCGAATACCTTTTGAAAGTGGATGTATCGTTATTGGGAGATTTTTATGCTTCCAAACGTGATTTTTTTCGAGAGCGCCTGATAAACAGCAGGTTTGAACTACTTCCTTGCGAAGGAACCTACTTTCAAGTGGCAAGTTACCAATCCATTTCAACTGAAAATGACATTGATTTTACAAAAAAATTGGTTAAAGAACATGGTGTGGCTGCTGTTCCATTGTCTGTTTTTAACGGGGATGGCAACGATGAAAAATTAATTCGGTTTTGTTTTGCAAAAGATGACGAAACTTTAATCAAAGCAACAGATCGGCTATGCAAGATTTAAAAGTAACATTGGTACAAATTGATCAGGTGTGGGAGGATAAGGGTGCTAATCTCCAGAAATATGCCGAAATTTTTAGTCAACTCGAACAAACCGATTTAATTGTATTACCGGAAATGTTTCATACTGGATTTTCTATGCGAGTAAATGAGCTAGCCGAGGAATGGAACGACTCTGCGGGCTTAATTTTCCTAAAGCATTGGTCAGAAAAGTTAAACGCCGCAATTTATACCTCTTTAATTATTCAGGATCGCGGAAACTATTATAATCGCGGAGTTTTCGTTTTTCCAAGTGGCAAATTAATTTATTATGACAAGCGAAAATCGTTTGCATTAGGTGGTGAAGATCTGTATTTTAAGGCTGGTCATGAAGAAATAATTGTCGAATATCAAAACTGGAAAATTAACTTACAAATTTGCTTTGATTTACGCTTTCCAGAATTAGTTCGAAATAGGTTAACAAAGAATTTTGAAGCTGCCTACGACATACTCATATACGTTGCCAATTGGCCTGAAAAACGTTCGAATCATTGGAATGCCTTACTAAGAGCTCGTGCAATTGAAAATCAATGTTACACAATTGGCGTTAATCGCGTTGGTATAGACGGAAACTCTTTGACATATTCCGGTGACAGTCAGGTATTTGATATGTCTGGCAGCCAGATCGGCAATTTAACGAATGTAGAGGGAAATAAAAATTTAGTTCTGAATTTTTCCGAACTTGCGTCGTTCAGAAAACAGCTACCTTTTTTACAAACCGAAAATAAAACAAAGCTTTAAGCTTTATTCTGCGAATATCACGTTTAATCGATGAATAAAATTATTCGCTTTTTTGTTCTCGCAGCAGAGAGGTATAGTCTTTTAATAGTTGATTTTCTTCTTTTAACTTCTGAACCTCTTCTTGCAAAGAATAGGAACTTCTACTATAAAGTTTAAAAAAATCAAAGTCAAGCACTCTCGAAATAGCAAGTAATAGCCCGGTATCAATAGTCTTTCTTGAGAAAATTGAATACATATTCTCTCTAGATTTATTTATTCGACGGGCAAACTCAGTAACTGTAATTCCCCTCGTCTCAAACACCTCTTTAATTTTCTGTCCGATATTAACTTCTTCCATTTAGCGAAATTCCTGAAAATCAACTAAATGTAACTAATATTATAGTTTTTATTGTTTCACATTTATGTTTGTTATGTTTAACGAGTTTTATATGTTTGCATTGGAAACATGCCTATATTCGATTAAATTACAAGCAGAGGGAATAAATTAGAAGAAAAAAAGGGAAATATTTTTTGTCCTAATGCCGCTAGATCAAAAAAATTCAAGGATTGTCCGGATCGTGACAGCGATAGCATTTCTGATAACAAAGATGAATGCCCACAATTAGCAGGACCGACTGAAAATAAGGATTGCCCTTTTGGTGATTGAGATAACAATGGGTATTTTAAACAAAGACGTTGTATTCCCATATCTTGCTGATAAAGACGTTGCCTGTCCAGAAGTTGCCGGTCCGGCTGACAACAAAGGTTGTCCAGTCAAAAAGAAACGCAATATCGATGATTTAATGAAGAAAAAACTGGTTTGTGCTTCGGGTAAAGCAGATATTACAGAACCATCAAAATTGGTTGTGAAAGAGATCGCTCAAGTTCTCAAAGAAGAAC
>JBIKSL010000040.1:0-18645 GCA_044348645.1 Crocinitomicaceae bacterium
AATTGATAGTTGTCCCAGCAGTTTGTCGCGGTTGGTTGAACAGGTTGTGTGCCTTGATTCACCCACGTACAACTTGTGGTGTTGAATTGATAGTTGTCCCAGCAGTTTGTCGCGGTTGGTTGAACGGGTTGTGTGCCTTGATTCACCCAAGAACAAGTCGTTGTGTTGAAGTTTGCTGTTTCATAACATGCTAATCCTGTTGGTGCAGCTGGTTGTGTTCCTGTTACATCCCAAGCACAAGTCGTTGTGTTGAAAGTTGCTGTTTCATAACATGCTAATCCTGTTGGTGCAGCTGGATAATTTACAACAACCCCCAACGTCCTTTCCGAAGAACATCCATCTCTTTCTTCAACTACTTTAACAGTGTAGTTCCCTGCAGGTGTATTCCATTTAACCTCTATTTTATTTGATTTAGTTGTATCTCCGTTTGAATCTACATTCAAAGCCTTAATTGTTCCATTGAAGGTAACACCATCACCAACAACCGTCCAAGTGTATTTAGAACCATTACTTCCTTTCGACACTTCATCACCAATTTCAAAGGTTGGAAGTGAAGCATCATAATCTACTTGATAAGTTGTTGTTGAACCAAAACATATTTGTTGTTGAGCATTAATATCATAAGCCGAAACCAGCGAAAGCAAGAGTGCTATGAGATATTTTAATGCTGTTTTTTTCACTAATTTATTCTTTAAATTATTCTATTCAGATTTAATTTCGGATGTTTTGATTTCAATAATATCGATTTCATTGGTTGAGCTGCTGCAGCCATTAATATCTGCAGTATATGTAAATGTAACTTTGCCTCCGGAAACACCAATAACCTTTCCTGAAGTGTCAATCGTTGCAATACCAATGTTAGAACTAGTCCAATTTCCACCACTATTCGGAGACAAGTTTATTTCCTTGTTGATGCAAACGGATGATTCTGCAATGATTGTAGGTTTGGCTAAAACTTTCTTACACTCTTCATTATAACAATCAGATTCTAACAAATACGAAACTGGGTTAGGTGCTGCATTACCAAAATCAACTGCCCCGTTTCCATAATCACCTTGACCATTTGATGCAGGACTTAAAAATTGATTCGATAAGGTGGTTGCTTCATTTTCCGTAGGATTATTGGTAAGCATTGCAAAAAACTTCATTGGAGAAGTAATGGTTCCAAATAAATTGATTGGAATTCGAATTTCATATCCTTTTGAATAATCCGTTGCGCCTGTGTTTGCTTGGTAAGCAATTCGAGTAGGTTGTGTTATTGTGCTTCCTAGATAATTATTGGTGTTAGTAACCATATCATAAAAATCCAAGAAACTTTCACCAGAACCATTTGTTCCAATTGAAATGGCGTAGTCAGCAGAAAAATCTATATCAAATTGGATTTGACTATTTAGATTCTCTAGTCCATTATTAACTGAAACACTAGTTCGATTTGTCCATGTGTTAAGGCTATTATGCCCACCTGTCTTACTATCAACAAATAATATTATCTTTCTATCCTCACCAAAAACCAATTTTCCGGCAATTCCAAGATTGAGGAATCCTTGAGCGTTTTTTAAGTAAAGAGCGTTGATTCTGTTTTGTGAATTGCTGATTGCACCTCCCGCTGAATTGACTAGTGGTGGATTCCAAAAATCTTCGTTGAACGCTCCATCCATGGAAATTAAATTATTTGCAGCATAGCCTCTCACACAAACTTGATCATTCGCTACTAAAGGTTCAGGGATTGTCCAACTGCTTTTATCTGATGGCACACCTTGAGAAATACCATTTAAGAACAGCTCATAGGATCCCGCATTTTCGGCTGTTACTTCAATATTTGGAACTCCCTCACAAATACTGCTTGGAGTCATTGATAACCCTGAAGTTCCTGGATTATTGTAAATAGTTAAAACACCGCTAATGTTATTTGTACCGTCCCAGGTTCCACCTCCGCTTATGCTGTAACCACCGTATTGCCAAGCACAGCCATTTAATCTGTAGCGAAAAGCATAGTAATACGTTCCGGCTGATAATGCACTGCCAAAAGTCCCCATGTATTCATCATTATTACCAATTAACGCAGAATTGTGAGTTGCACCGATCCAATTCGTCCAAGAATTAGGATTAGTATTTTCTGAATGATAACCCACCTGAACTTCAATATTCGCGCCATTTCCTGATCCTGGCGTAACACCTGGTTCATAAACCTGACCATAAACATTGATGGATTCACCTGAACAAATGGTAGATGTTCCAGGAAATTGGGTATTTACAAAATCTAAAATCCCACTGGTTACGTTTATCGTTACATCTGAAAATGAAGAACAGGAACCATTGGTTATTGTCCAACGAAGCACGTAAGTTCCAGGTAACGTTGGTGTGAAAACAGCCACATTTGAACTTGCATTGTTGAATTGAGCAAGGTCATTATTCGGCCCCGAGGTTATCGTCCATACGCCTGTTGAAGTTGACGGTGAAGGAGCATTTGCAGCAAGTGTCGCAGAGGTTCCTTCACAGATAGTTTGGGTTGAGCCAGCGTTGGAAGGTGTTGGTGATGTGGTAACAGTTAAAGTGCCGTTGCCTATAGTTGGGCTGTTCCAAATTCCACCGACAGATGTTGTTGACTGCAATCCATTTGATAAAGAAGAATACGTTGATGCATTATCGAAAAAACTTGGTGTAATAATATTATTGAAGTAAAAATTATAATTCCCATCTCCACCAGCATTGAAATTAAATGCTCTAAAACGAGTTATACTTTGACCACCAACTGGATTTAATAAACTTCCTGTGTAAGGACCATAAGTTGCGCCGCCATTTAGAATTTGAATGGTAGCTGAATAAGTCGTTGCAGTAACTAAAGTGAAAGTTACTCTTAATCCATTTACTGTGTATGGAACAGTTGGGGACAAAAGACTTCCGTTGACAGAATATCCAGTAGCACCTCCTAAAAAATAAATCTCCCAAACATTGTTCCCACTTGCATTTTGAAGACCTACGCCTACAGAATTACCATTATTTATCCAACCGTTATCCATATCAAAGCGAACTGTTTGACCAACTAAAAGGGATGGAAAGTTTCGAATGGCTTCAGTTGGTGTTGCCGAATTATTATATAAACCAAAGGCCACTCCGTTGGATGAATTTATACCCGAACTGCCTCCGCCATTCGCAGTTGAATTACCAACAAATGTACTCCCTCCATTTGTGTTAACTGTCCAAATATTCGAAGAAGCATTTGGCGCACTGTACCCCCCATAAACATAAGCACACCCGTTATATGAATAGCGAAAAGCGTAATAGTAGGTGTTTCCCGAAAGCCCTGACAGCGTTCCCATGTATTCATCGTTATTGCCTATAACAGCCGAATTGTAAGTTGCATTCACCCAGTTTCCACTTGGCCAAGTGCTTGGATCTGTGTTTGAGGTGTGGTAACCCAATTGCGCAGAGACATTGGCTCCCTGACCTGCTCCTTCTGTAACACCTGGAATATATAGTTGCCCGTAAACATTGTAAGAGTCATTAGAACAGATCGATCCAGATGCAGGAGATTGTGTATTTGCCCAAAAGCCTGGACAAGAAACGCAATTTGCAACGGTAATTTCAACATCCGCAGTGGCAGCGGAACACGGCCCGGAACCATCGGGATCATCACTCGTGTATGATAAAATTACCATTCCAGCTGTTGAAGGCGCTGTGTAAGTCGGCGGATTTACAGAGGTGTTCAATGTCCCACCACCAGATTTTACAGTCCATGTTCCGCTTGTGGCAGATCCACCAAAACTCCCGGTTAAATTAATTGTAGCATCTGTACAAGGATTTGAATTAGAAACAGATGCGGTAACCGTAGGAGCTTTATTAACCGTAACGGCAACAATGTTACTGTTTTTGATAGATGCACAGTTGTTGGTAATTTTAACGAAATAATAAATAGTCCCTATTGAATTCACTGGAGGCGAGTATGTTAAATTTGTTGCACCAGAAATAGAGGTGGCGCCACAATAATCATTGATCGAATTACTGTACCATTGATAGGATAAAGATCCATTAGAACTTGTTGCACTAACACTTAGCTCCTGAGACGAACTTCCTTCACACACTGTAAAACTTGATGGTTGCTGCGAAATACTAATTGAGTTATAGGAATTGGGCGTGAAATCAATCCCTCTGAAAACATAGTTAACTCCAGCTGATCTTAAAGTGCTTGCAGTTGATGTCGACCCCAAATCATTAATTTTTATAATTGAGTTGTTGGAAGTTTCCGAAGTTGTTGCATAGATTACAGGATTAACTCCTGAATAGTCAACAGTAAGTCCACGTGAAGACGAACCAAATGTATATGCCAAGGACCAAATCCCTCCAACTTTCGTCCACTTTTGAATCCCACCACCATTGGCAGTCGAGCGATCATCGGCAACGTAAGCAGTGCAACCATCAGGACTGACAGAAAATCCATAAGGCTCTCCATTGGGTTGATTAAATATCGGTGTGACCGTTTGCCCTGAGGTAGTAGGCAAACCTGAACCAATTTGATAAATTCCCTTAATTATCGGAGCTGTTGTTGAAGCGGTTGATAAATACAATTGCCCATTGAATATTTCAATATTTCGAACATTGTTTGGAATCGAACAAATCTGAATAAAGGAAGTTCCATTGTAGTACCAAACCCCACCGGTTGAAGGAGTTCCCAATGAGTTTCCTGCGCAATAGAACTGATTGCTCGAAATAGGAACTACCGATCTTAAATGGTTTTCACTAAATGGCATAGTGCCAACTGTTGGAAATCGGGTGTAAGATTGATTAACTTTATCCTTATCAAAAATTGTATTTACTTTGTTGATTAGGGGCGTTTTTGGTGAACTAGTGCTTAAATCAGATCCACTATCCACTGCGAATCCTGGTGCAGATAAAAAGCCATTGTATGAATTCATCATCCCAACAGATTCTGCTGAACCTGATTGAGTAAGCAAATTATCTCCTGTAAATGATCTTGTTAATGTTTGAATCAAATTTCCGGATGAATTTAACTCCTCAATTAAAACCGGAAAAGCATCTGATGTTAACGTTTGGCTGCCGTCTCCAACCTTATATGCAACAAGATTACATTCAGAAAATGAACATTTTTCAATCGCAATATTGAGTGTTCCGGTGCAAGAACCATCATTGTATGTTATTACCGCATTTATTGGAGAAGAAGTGGATGCAATAGGTGTAAATAATCCTGTTGTTGAATTAATAGTTCCAGCGGATGCGGGACTTACGGACCAAGTTCCAGGACATGTGGCTGTGCTTCCAGATTGTGAGTATGTTACAGGAGAAGAACCCGCGCAGATGGAGGTGCTTCCTGAAACGACAATATTGGGACAAGTAACACAAGAACTACTTACACCACTTTCAACTTCGATGTAAAAAGAAGAAGAGGCGCCACCATTACCATCTACGTAAAGATAATAAATGTCCCCCACAACTAAATCGCTTAAATTAAATTCACAGTTTGCTGTTATCCCCGATGTATATACACCACCTGCAGAACTTATCCCTCCACCGTTGGACTCCAAGTAGGCTTTATTATTTATTGATTCGTCATTCGGACAGCCTCCGGTAGGAACAAAATTTGGGGTAAGACAATTTCCATTTGCTTTGACCACTATTGGTTGCATATCGTTTGCGCCAGGCGTCACTGAGTTTAACATTCCGTTAATTGTAATTCGTGCAGAAGTAGTTGTAGGTACAAACTTGAACCAGGCACTATTATTGTTGTCACCGTTCCAATTACAACCTGAAACAGACTCCTTAGGATATTGTGGGTCAGGTTGAGCATAACCATTATTCGTTCCAATAATTACACCATTTGAAATGCAAGAAGCAGCTGAACAAAAATTATTGGAATTACTCGTAGAGTAGTCGGTTAAACTAATGGAGGTTCCGAAAACAAGTTCGAATTTTTCAATAGAAATACCATCAGTGCCATCACTTTCATAAACGGTTAATTCCCAGTTACCATTTGGATTACTAGAATTATTAAATTTAACGAAATCACCATTATTTTCGATAGCATAATAACCAATGGAATAAGGGTAATAATACGGCTGAACGGTAATTTGAGAATATTCATTGATCTTATTTAAAGCAGGATGATCCCTGAATTTAATGTCAGCCCAAATAGATGATGAACTGATAGTAGTTAATCCGTTTCCGCCGCTTTTACCAGCTAAAGGAATTATAATACCCTGTGGATTTTTTAGTTCCAACCGATATGTTGAAAGGGGTTTTTTACATGTCGGATTCCCTAGTTTTACTCTAACCTCTCGCAATACTGTTCCACACGTTGATAAACCCGAAGTAGGTAGTCCATTAACGCTGATTGGAATAGAGGTGCTGTTATTCCATGCATCACAATTCTTTAAATTACCATTCAGCGCTGTGTATGTAGTTGAAGTAGTACAATCATTTACTGTCAGGGATGTACTGCCTGAAAAACTTGACAACCCTGAACCCGCACATGTAATCTGCCTTCTGTATTGGGTATTTTGTGTAGGTATTGCAAGATAGGTTGCTCCGGTAGCACCGGCAATATTAGTCCAGGTCACCCCATTATCCGTTGACCTTTGCCACTGAAATGTAGTGCCTATTTCACCTGCATTGCTACCTGCAACACTCAGACTACTGCTAAATCCGCTACAACCTGCAGAAACACTTGAAGCAGCTGTTCCTCCCGTTGGTGTCCCGGAGCAAGGCAGAATACATGAGATTGTTGCTGCCCAACCCGCCCCGACTGTTGCGCCATCACTTTGAAAATTGAAAGTCAGTGAACCATCTGCTGCTGTTGAAGTGATTACTGGTGGGGCTGTGGTGCCAGTCCAAGCACCATTTGGACAGGTTGCTCTTCCAAAAGTTGATCCTGAAGAAATTAATGGAGATCCTGTTGAGTTTCCATTATAAATCAATAAGCCATCATATCCAGATTCAGTATTGAATGATGTGAAGGTGACCTGAATTTTTGCACCTGCTGTTGATGGAGTAAAAGTTATTGTCCTATTTTGACTACTCGTATAATCTCCTGAACTGCCACCGGAGTCATAGAATAAACCGGCACAAGTGTTTACAGTAGTACTGCTTGTTAGAAGGTAACATGGAGTGGTTTGCAATAAAATTTCAGACGAATATGCACTGTTCGCGCCGCAGGTAATTTTTCTTCTGTATCGAATGCTGCCACTAACTCCGGTAGCATTGTATGTTGCGTTTGTAGAAGTACCCGAGGCGTTTATCCAAGTCACACCATCAGTTGAGCTCTCCCATTGATAAGTTAAGCCCGTTACATTTGATGTGCTTCCTGTAACGCTGAGTGTGCTATTGTATCCGCTACATCCCAAAGTAACAGTAGCAGCTGCAGTTCCACCTGCAGGGGTTCCTGAACAAGGCAGAATACATGAAATTGTCGCAGCCCATCCTGCTCCTACCTCAGAGCCATCACTCCTGAAATTGAAAGTCAGTGAACCATCTGCAGCAGTTGAAGTAATGACAGGAGGTGCTGTATTACCAGACCAAGCACCATTTGGACAGGTTGCTCTTCCAAAAGTTGATCCTGAAGAAATTAATGTAGATCCTGTTGAGTTTCCATTATAAATCAATAAGCCATCATATCCAGATTCAGTTGCTAAGGATGAAAACGATGCTGTGACAACACCTCCAGCAGACGAGGGCGTAATAACCATTGGTGCACTGATCATATTATTATTATATTGATCATTCACTCCTCCTACATCATAAACTTTATAATTAACTCCACAAATAATTGAAGGAGAGCAAGACGTTCCTTGTATTAATATGGTATTGTCTGTTGGCGTAGTTGAAGTCCAAGACATGTCGTCGATATATCTTTCATTAATACCAGAGGCTCTTGTGTCCCTTACTCTAACATAAATATTCGTCAAACCAAGCGCACCCAAATCAATCGAATATTGTTGAAATGACCCCGTTATTGAGCCAATCGTACCTCTTGATGTCCAAACCAAACCATCTGGCGAAGTTTCAATTTCACAACTCCACGCTGTGGTATTAGTACTTCGTTTATACCAAAATGAAAACACACCTGGATTTACAATCAATGGTGTTTGAATAATGTCTCCAGTAGCATCAAAAGTTAATCCATATTGACCTGACCGAGGAGAGAATTGATTACCATAGTACATCGAAGTAGCTGACCATGTTCCTCCTTGAGTTGGAATTGTTGTATTACCAAAACTTTCATGGACCTGAAAAGGGCCACATTGGCTGTATAATTGATTATTTATAAGGATTAAATTAAATAATGATAAAAGGATAATTGCTTTTCCCCAATAAAATTGAAAAGAACGGATTCTTTTTTGGAAATAATTATATGGAGATTCGATGGTCAATTAATCCTTTTTAAATTTTTTATTCAAATCAAATCCTTTAACGGACATCCCTATTGAAACAGCAGAACAGCGATTGCCGGAGCCTCTCGACCAGTTTGAAAAACTAACTCCGGTGGGAGGTGTAGTGTAAGTAGCAGTTGGTGCAGCAGGGCAAGTTATCGTTGCTCCACCACCAATAGTTACAGTTGTCTGACCTAAACCTTCAACACCTATCAAACCAACAAAAACCAATAAACCAACAAACTTATTCATCGAGGTATTAAAAGGAAATTTATTGATGAATTTGAAATGAAATTTAATACAATTTTGAAGTGAAAAGTTCATAAAATTCAGTCCAAAGCGCATTGCAATCATATTAATTTTTAAATCTAATAATACCGAAACAATTTGTTATTTCATGGTTAGACAAATCCACTCGTAATAATTGATATAAATCAGGCTGGAAGCTAAATCCATGAATTCGATGCTCAAAATTAAAAACTTCAAAAAAAGAATGCTTCATATTTCATCTTGCCAAGCCCCAAAAATAAGCAATTTGAAACTGTTTTCAAAGTTTAAACGCAGATGTCAAAAAGAGGTTGCTAAAAGTGATAAAAAACAATAAGTTTGGGTTTTGTTAACCTTCAATCTTTGTAATCATTTCTCTCCAATCTTTCTCGAACTTTTTGAATATTTTGCTCTTTCTTTTTTTGTCGAGAATCAATGGCTGTTTGAGTAAAATAATGATGTTTTTCTAAAAAATCAATTTGAATTTCATCCCATTTGCGATCACTGTCAATTTTGTTGATTTCTCGAAGTTCTCTGCGCAATCGATCGGCAATTTCATCGAAATCATCTCTACCCAAATAATCTAAATCGGCATCGCAAATTATTTCCTGTAGTTTATTGATTGGACGATGAGGAATTTCAGTTACGTGAATTAATTCAACAATTGTTTTTATGTGTTGCTCGGTGTAACCGTACTTTGGTAAAAGCTCTTTTGCCATTCGAGCACCAATCTCTTCATTGTTTTCATAACGCTCAATAAATCCAGCGTCGTGAAGAATAGCGGCTGTTTTCAACAAAAATAAACCTTCATCAGTAACACCCTCTAATAAGGCAATACGCTCGACAGATTTCACAACATCTTTTGTGTGTAAAACAGAATGATAGTAGAGTTTATCCGAAAGTCCTGCTTCAAGAATTTTCAATACGGCATGCTCAGTTTTATAGTATTTGATTGTACTGTAATGATGTAGTTTTTTTATTTCAAAAAAACGAGTATTCGGAACCAATCCTTCATCATTTACGGATAATTCAGGTTTTATTCGAATCACTTCGTACATTTCAACCATTGTTTTTGCCTTTGATTGAACTCGCCCCTTGTATTCACATTCAAAAAACGGTTCTATGTAATTAAAGGTTGACCCTGTAATGGTTACCTTTCCAGGCTGACTGAGCATTTCCATGTGTTGTGCCAAATTTACAGTTGATCCCCATACGTCATAGGCAAGTCTGAGATTTCCGATAATCCCGGCAGTAACTGGGCCAGTATTGATACCTAATCTAATTTCCCAAAAGTCCTCATGATTTGCAATTGCGTCAAATTTTAATTTAGACATATAGGCCTGAATTTGTATTGCGGCAGTGCAGGCATCAATCGGATTTGTTGAATTTTCAATCGGAACTCCACCGGCACACATATATGCATCACCAATGGTCTTGATTTTCTCAAGGTTGTTTTTCTCGATTATTTCATCAAACTTCCTAAACAAAATATCTAATTTTTGAACCAAGCGATTCGCACTCATAGTTTCGGATATTTTTGTGAATCCGACAACATCTGTAAACATGACCGAGACGGTTTTGAAACTATGCGCTTGGACTTTCCCACTTCTTTTAAGTTCGATTACCGCTTCGGAAGGCAAAGTGTTGTTAAGCCATTTCTCAACTTTATCTTTTTCTATTTGAAGCAAAGATTGTTGTTCCAAAACTTTATTTTTTTCTGCTTCAATTAGTTTATTGGCCTCTTCGATTTGTGCTTTTTGAAATCGAATTTCTCTCGTCCTCTCAGCAATTTTCAATTCAAGACGAACTTGTTGTCGTCTAACATAGTCAATTCTTTTTCGAAAAAAGACAAACAAAAAAAGAGCTAAAAAAACAGATACCACCAGCCAGAACCACCATGTAGCCCAAAAAGGGGAGTTAACCAAGATGTAAAGAATTGCCGGATCCCGACTCCATCTGCCATCTCCCAACCTAGCATATATTTTTAGCGTATAATCGCCCGGGGAAAGTGAATTAAATGAAAGTTCATTATGATTACCGATTAGTTGTTCGCCAATATCCGATCCAACCAAGATGTATTTATAATTAATTAATTTGGAATTATACAAATCATTTGTTTGGAAACGAATGGTGAAACTTCGGTGTTTGTAATCTAATTCGAGCCTATTTGTATTTGAAATCACTTTTTCCAAAGGAGAGTTCTTATCTTTAGGTCTCAACCAATTTTTGTTTAGTCTGAATTTTGAAATAATAACCTCTAAATTGTTGGTAGCTTTAGATAAGTTTTTGGGTAAAAAATAATTGTAACCGTTGATTCCTCCAAAAAAAAGTTCTCCCTTTTTTGATTTGAAATAGGCATTGGAATTGAATTCATTCGATACCAAACCATGAATTTCATTATAGTTTTTTATTGTTCCCGTTTTCCGATTGTAAGATGCTATTCCACGATTTGTACTTAACCAAAATCGATTAAAAGAATCCTCGAGAAGTCCGTATATTACGTTATTAGGCAAACCTTGTATTTTGTCAATAATTTTGATTTGATTGTTTGTTAAATTAACTTTTATCAAACCACTTCCAAAGGTTCCCAACCAATATTCATCTCCTCGCGTATGCGTCATACAGCTGATATAATCCTTAACTTGTTTGATAAATCGAGCGTTAATTGGATGAGGGCATATTTTGTGTTTTTTTTCAGCAAAATAGTTTAAGCCTCCGCCGCTAGTGGCAAACCAAAATTTTCCATTTTTATCTTTGTATGCAACTCGACAAACGCCAATGCTTATGGTGTTTTTTGCATCGTATATGTTGTGCTCGAAAATTTCGGATTTTTTTGTTTTTGAATTAAAGAGGATTACCCCTCCATTTGTTGCTAAAAAAAACAGATTTTTTTTGAAAGGTAAAATGGCGTAAACCCTTTCATGTCTCTGAGCAACTTCTCTGTCAACAAAAATGATTTTTTTGAACTTGTAATCTTTTGCTCCACGAATCTGCAATTCATAAAACCCATCTGCACAGCCCACTAGAGCTCGATTTTCGGAAAGACTAAACAAGCTCAAAACCACTCTGTTTCCTGCACTATTGTTTTGTGCATCATTGAGTAGATTAAACTGATCAAAATTGCCTGTTTTTCGACTAAAACGGGAAACCCCAATATCCGTTCCTATGAAAACGAATTTGCCACTAGGATCTTCTGTGAAACACCATACGTTCGGCGACGGAAGACCTCTTTTCAAATTTCCACTAGGGCACACACCCGAGAAACCAGTTCCATCAGGATCAAATCCCGATAATCCACGCTCACTTCCAACCCAAATTTTATTTCCATTATCTTTAAATAGACAGGATAGTCCATTGAATATCAATGAATTTTTTTGAAAAATATCTTCTGTACTATTGTAGATGCTTCCGTTTTCATTTATTGTAAACAAACCATTCGCAGCGGTTGCTATGAAATACTTTCCTTTGGAAAAAACAATATCTTGAATATCGAAAAAACCTATTTTGTCGAGTGATTCAAATTTTTTGGAAATTTGTAAAGTATAAGGATTGAATTCATACAAACCTTGGTTGGTACAAAGAAAAATCAAACCGTTTTGCAGCTGAACAATTTTATTAATCGAAACCAACTTGCGATTCTTGGGTTTAATTCTTTTATAATGTGTGGTTTTGGTTTTCGAATTGAAATAAATCAAACCCTTATCTTCCCAATCAATAAGTAAATTATTGTTTTGTAAATATTTTACAAAGTGAACTTTTTTACTCCCAATTTGAACATTACTCTTTTCAAAATTGAGTTTACGTAGGTTAAATTTTACGACTCCATAACCAACTGTGCCAAGCCACAAATTTTCGTTGTAATCAAAATCAATGCTTTGAATATCCAATAATATTTGATTACTGATATTGAAAGTTCGAAACCTTTCTGTAATTGGGTCAAACAGAATTAAGCCGCTGGAAGTTCCAAACCACAACTTACCGTCAGGAGTTCGTATGGAACAATGAAAATTACTACTTTCAATTTCGGACGTATTATCTTGGGTAAAAACCTCAAAACCAATTCCATCAAATCGATTGAGTCCATCTTGAGTTCCAATCCAAAGTGCATTATTTTGGTCTTGGATAATCGTTTTGACAAAACTTTGAGAAAGACCATCTCCAATGGTAAAATTGTTGAATCTGTAATCTGCCTGAGCCAGACAGCGAACGATTCCGAAAAAAATGAATAAGCGGGAAAACTTAAAAATACAATTAGTTACCCTCATTCATTTGGTTACTATTGTTGGTTTGAATGATAGAATTCTCTAAATCTCGATCAAACAAATACAATCCCCCGCTATCATTTCCGATTAATTTAATTTTGTCGAGAATTGTCCGCGCCAGAGCTTCCTCTTCCAACTGTTCGGAAACATACCATTGAATAAAATTGTGTGTTGTGTAATCTTTTTCCTGAAGACAAATATCCACCAAATTATTTATGCTTTCTGTAACATTAATCTCATGCGATAGCAACAGTTCAAAAACGTTTTTTAAATTTTTGAAGTCGATTGGAGGCTGTTCGATCGCCGGAATCACGGATTTTCCCCCACGCTCATTGACAAACTTAATCAGTTTAAGCATGTGGAAACGCTCTTCATCAGCATGAGAATACATGAACTTTGCCGTTCCATTCAACCCATTGCACTCTGCCCAAGAAGCCATTGCAAGATAATATTGAGAGGACGAAGCTTCTTTTTTAATTTGTTCGTTTAGGGCGTTTGCTACTCTTAAATTCATAAGATTGTTTTTTACAAAATTAAACCCAATTTAACTGAAAATATATGTTTCTCCAAAAATAATGAAAACTAAAATGTTCAAAATTGTTAATCTTTGGAGGTTTTGAGCTTTCGTTACCGAGTAGTACGTTTACTTTATTAATATCTCAACTCTACGATTCGCCTCCTTTTCATCATCATTTTTCGGATTTTTATAAACGGGTTTTGTATTTCCAAAACCAACTGCCGATAAACGAGACTCTGAAATACCACTCTCAACCAAATAATTCAAAATACGTTGCGCTCTTCGTTTGGATAGTCTTTTTGACATAATCCCACCGTTACCATCATCGTTTACATGACCTTGAATTTCAATATTTACCGTAGGATTTAAGATCATAAAATCGCGCAAACGCTTCAATTTTGGGTCTGATTCTTCCAATATAACCGCCAAACCAGCAGCGAAATAAATCTCATCCAATTTGGCAACTGTTCCACGTTTTACCGGTGCCAAAAAAATAGTATCACTGGTGTTTTTTGTCAATGGTATTCTATGCTTCAACAAGTCTTTCGAAAGATATCCTTCTGCATCCACTTTTATATTGGATTCTTTGATTTGTTTTTTTTGATTCAAAAATAAATCGCTTGCTGTATAAGTACCATCCATATCAACCGTATTTGAAATCACAATTCTAGATTTAACGGGTTTTTTCGTTACCTCGTCAAACACGTGAATGGAGTAAATAGGTTTGTCTTTTGCGTAAACCAAATTTAAGCGCAACGTATCCAGAAACTCACCTCCATTTTCTCCTTTTTCTTGAAAACCTAACTCAATATCGATGCTTTCTGTAATTCTTTCTTTGGCGATGAACACAAACGTGTATTTATAGCCTGCAACAAGCTCCATTACAGCATTTTCAAATTCAGAGCAATTCGTGTTGGTTTTTGTAAACAAAACTTGAGCCTTTCTATCAGATATATCTTGACATGCGTTTGTAACATCTGTTTGGAATACAACAAAATGGATACTATCAATTTTGGTTTTGCAGTTTACCTTAAGTTCACCGTTATTTTCTGGCTCATAGCAAATCCATATTGTATTTTTTGAAACAAGTTCGTTAGATAGATATCCATGAAGTTTCGACTTATCGAAGCCTTTTTTTCCAGGAAACTTTAGCTGGTAATTGGCATTTGCACTAACCAATACCTGCCCAGAACAAGATGAATAACTGACCTTTTGAGCTTGTAAGTTTAAAAAAACGATTCCATTAAAGAGAAAAACAAGCAATTTCACAAAAAGGAAAACGTATTAATCAATTTTTAGTTTCAGTTCACCGATAAAATTTGCTCTAACAATCAGGTTTTTAGCGTCGAAAAAAAGATTCTTTATGAAAATATCTTTAACGTTTCCATTGAGGTAAATTCCTTTTGATATGGTTGAATTTAATTCCTTGTTGATTGTTTCCTTCGCATCAACTAGCAGCGTGGATAAATCGAATAGGGCCTTTTTTTGTATTTCAGAAATAATTCGTTCATTGAAAAGCCACTTGGCCGATTTCAGCAAAATGCTTTTTGTTTTCAAATCAAAGTCAAGTTCTTCGAGATATATTTTTTGAGTTTCAACATCAAGTTTTGGTTTGCCAATTAAATACAATACCCCTTTTTTCGACCCATCAAAAGTCAGTTTCATGAGTATTTTTGAATCCTGTGCGCCAAAAATTTCAAACTTCTGAATGATAACTTTCTTTTTCTTGAATGAAAATTCGTAGTCTTTAAAAGCTTGATGAACAAATGAACTCAGAGAATCGTAGGAAGCTCGAATATCCAAAATCATATCTAATCCTTTTTCCTTTTGATAAGCGCCCAAATTAGGAAGAGGCATTTTAGGAAAATCTGTCGGATTAGTTGAAACAGTTGGAGCAATTTTTAAATTCAAATCCAACAAAACACGCTTGTTTTGGAAGTTTAATTCACTCACTGATACCATTTTTGGATTCAGGTATAAAAACCCGTACTTATCAATAGAAATGGGCTTTTGTAATTCCATCCAAGCATCCGATAATTGATTTTTTATGTCAATTGCTTCAATTTGTTGATCAATGTCTTTTTCCAATTTTTGCAATTCTTTTTTAACTTCTTTCTTTAGCTTTTCTGTTACATCAAATTTGAATACTGTGATTTCACATGGGTCGTGAATAACGAATTTAGTAAGTTCCGTCTTGGATTGGAATTCAAAATTTGAGGCTAATGAAATTTCCGAATCATAACCAATAGTCAAATTTCGCATTGATTCTCCATTCAATCCACAGCTAGCGAAAATACGAGGAACGGTGCATGATTCATTACCAAAAAGACTGACACATGTTGGACAATAATTTAGTTTGATTTGAAATTTACCATCGACCTCATAGTAAATAGATGATTTTTTGAACTGAAAATTTATAGGCTCTCTAATAAATTTATAATCGTAACTTACTCCTTCACACTGCTTTTGGTCTCCTTCAAAAGATATTGCCAGTGACTTTTCAATATCCATCAATTGATTTTTTAAATTAATTTCAATTGGAATTCTGATTGTTGAATAAACTTCATCAATAACAGGAATTGGCGTAATACTTGGTGTTGGGGCAATTGGATCAATCGACTTACAACCGAAAAGCAGAGTGCAAGAAAAAAACAATAGAGCTAATCGCATAATACCTTTCAAAAAATGATCAGAAGCATGATTAAAATTAGTTGATTTTTGGATAATATACTCGTAAACTGTTTTAGGAGGTGGAATTTATGATTTCGAATCAAATTAGTCGAAAAAAAAATCCCAACACTTTTTCAAATGTTGGGAGTTATTAATGGTTAGAACTAATTTATTCGCTTACAACTTCAAACTTGAAGGTTTGTTTTACCCCTTTGTACAAGTTTGCCTCTGCTTCGTATGTTCCAAGATCCTTGATAGGCTCATCTTTTATTTTCAAAGACTTACGATCAATATCATATCCTTCCTTACGAAGTGCTTCTGCTAATTGAACAGTATTAACTGACCCAAAGATTTTTCCGTTTTCTCCTGCTTTTGTTGCAATTGAAACAGTCAATTCTGCAATTTTCGCAGCTAGTTGTTGTGCTTCATTAAGCATTTTTGCCTCTTTGTGAGATTTTTGACGCATTACTTCTTCATGCGCTTTTTTCGCTCCAGCTGTTGCCAAAACAGCATATCCTTGTGGGATTAAAAAATTACGACCATAACCAGGTTTCACTTTCACAATTTCGTTTGCGTAACCCAATTTGTCAACATTTTTCTTTAATATTACTTCCATGATTTCTAATCTTTTAAGTTCAACAATTGGATTATTTCAACATGTCACCAACATACGGCAGAATAGCAAGGTGTCGCGCACGTTTGATTGCTTTGTTTACTCGTTTTTGATATTTTGCTGATGTACCAGTAATACGACGAGGAAGAATTTTCCCTTGCTCATTCACTAACTTCAACAAGAAATTTGGATCCTTGTAATCGATGAACTTAATACCGCTTTTCTTGAAGCGACAATATTTATCCTTTTTAATATCTATATTAATCGGGGTAAGGTAACGAATATCGTTTGACATTTCTTTTAATTTTTCTGGGTTAATATTTTAATTACGCAGTTGCTCCGGCTTTCGCTCTTCTTTTCTCAGCATAAGTGACATGGTCTGCATCCATTTTCACTGTTAGAAAACGCAATACACGTTCATCGCGCTTCATCATTAGTTCAAAATCAGCTACGACTTTACCATCCGCTTCAAACTCTACTAAGAAGTAGAAACCAGTTGATTTTTTTTGGATTGGGTAGGCCAATTTGCGCAAACCCCAGTTTTCGGAATGCTTGATTTTGGCTCCAAAGCCTTTCACCTCGCTTTCGAATTTTTGCACTGCTTCCTTTGCCTGATCATCAGACAAAACGGGAGTTAAAATGAAAACAGTTTCGTAAGAATTCATAATGTTAATAATTTAAATTAATAAAATAGGGTCGCAAAGGTACTGATTTTTTTAAAGCAAAATTACAAATAGTGAAATTGAGGGTAATTTTAATTTGGCTCGAAATTTCCGGCGATTGCAAAGAAGTATGAAAAATTACGTGATTTGAGATTTTCAAATCTTCTTTAGCAAGAATTATCCTTTTTGTCATTTAGAATTTTTCGCTCTGTAAATCCAAATGAACAATGTGTTTATTGATTTCAATCAAAATATAACTCTTTTACCAACTAAAAATGTAACCATTCTGCCATTTTGAATTTTTCTATTAAAACGATAATAAATATGAAACACAACTACATTCATTTATTCATCCTAAAAACTAAAAGTTATGAAAGCGATTGTAGTTTGTTTGTTTGGAATTTGTGTTTTTCAAAAATTCAACGCACAAGTTTCTAATGTTTCAAAAAAAGAAGCTGTTTGCATTATCGGAAAAGATCTCTTAAATCAAAAAGACGTTGAAGCCGAAATAAATAAAGTTGTTCGGCTACTCGAATCCAAAAATTACAAGGTTCATAAATTTTATCATCCGAACGACAATTGGGATGAAATTAAAGAAGCAAGCCTAAATGCCTCCATTTTTCTTTATCGTGGACACGGAACTAATCTGGGAATTGACGGTGGTTTCGGGGGACTGTCAATTTATGAAAGAGTTACGGGTAAACAAATTGCCGGCGAATTAAAATTTAATCAAAGTCCGATTGTATTATTTCCATCTGTTTGTGGAGGTTCGGGATCTTCGGCCGGCGATGAAACAGACATTGGCATTTCAGAAGCAAGAAATAGAGTACTTGGATCTGCACTTCCATTTTTTATGGCTGGAGCAAAAGCTTACTACGGAAATAATTATTTGGATGGCGTGTATAAATTCCTAGAACTCATGTTTACCGGAAAGACCTTGGGTGAAGCTTTTGAAACAACTTCTGAATATGTTTCGAACACACCCGAATTAAATCAACGGGTGAATGATAAACGAGTGAATTCACTATATAAAATAGGCATATCGACATCAAAAGGTGGTGGAACAGCAGTAATTACAACCACAACAAATGGAGTTTCGGATAGCAGAACCATCGTCAGCCCGAAAGGATATGACATAGCATTTATGGGTGACACTGAATATCGAATTGTTGAAAATCAATTATCGAAAAAATGAAAGCAATTAGTATCATCGGAATTTTTCTGATTTGTTTAAGCGCGAACGCTCAACGAATTATGATTCATGTAACCAAGG
>JBIKSL010000041.1:0-18481 GCA_044348645.1 Crocinitomicaceae bacterium
ATACTTGGCTTGAAAAGCGAAGCAGGGCTTTTTTAAAAACTCAAACTCTCTGTTTCATGATATAACCAAAAATCAGGGCTTCGGCGGACTCGGTCCACGTTTGATAAATACTTGGCTCGAAAAGCGAAGCAGGGCTTTTTTAAAAACTCAAACTCTCTGTTCCATGATATAACCAAAAATCAGGGCTTTGGCGGACTCGGTCCACGGTTGATAAATACTTGGCTTGAAAAGCGAAGCAGGGCTATTTTATAAATTTATTTTATTCTTTCAAATTCTATATTTTATTTTCGAAGGGCTTCGGCGGACCTAGTCCACTATTAATTACAATTTATTTATTCAATAAATTTCCTTATATTTATTAGTATACTAGAATAATTATGCAATACGTTTACTTATTAAAATGTTCAGATAATACGACTTACACAGGTTGTACCCAAAATCTAGAAGAAAGACTTCTCCGTCATCAAAAGAAACAAGTTTTGTTTACTTCAACACGTTTACCTGTAAAATTGATTACTTATGTTGCCTTCTCCGATAAATACAAAGCTTTTGAATTTGAAAAATACCTTAAATCGGGTTCTGGAAAAGCTTTTTCTAATAAGAGATTTTTATAATGAGTTCTAATTAAATTAACGTTTTTTTAGCCCACATTTAGCCCACAACCTATTTAAATGTAAATTCAAGATTGAATTTAATTATTATCATTTTAATTTAAGGTTATTACCTTAAATGTATTTGTTTTTTTCAGGTAATAACCTTTATTTTTTTAATTCGATAATTAGTTCATTGCCAAAAATTCCTCTGCAATCATCCATTTTTCGCGCATACGAAAGGCTGGAATCGTTTGCCTCTTCGCTTTATTGGCTGCAACGTTTAGTTTGATACCACTTTGCTTTGCCCAAACTGAAAGTGGAATTATTTTTTTTGCAGTGAGGACCGTTATTCGCTTATTCAATGATTCTTGCATTAGTAGCGCAAATAACTCGGTAAAACCTCCAGATTTCAACGTCGACTGGTACTGTGTAAATAGCGGATAGTATTCGGTATGTTTACTTTTATTTTGAATAATAATTGGAGGGAAGCCTAAATACATTAACTGCAGATTTATAAGTACTCTACCCATTCGTCCATTTCCGTCAACAAAAGGGTGAATGGTTTCAAACTCTGCGTGAAAATACGCCACAGCATCTAAAAAATAACTGATTTTATTTTGATTGTAATTATCTACTAGTTCTTGCATAAGTGTTGGAACAAACTGTGGATTTGCACCTAAGTGATTGCCAACACGCACCCATTCTTTGCCACTTCTAAAACGACCGGCAATCTTGTCATCAATGTCGGTGAGCAAAATTTTATGCATGCTTAAGATGAGTTTATTGTTTAGTAACGATTCGGGTTTTTCCATTAAGGATTCAGTTAGTTTGGCTAAATTTTTGGCTTCATAAATTTCCCTTACATTCACTTTTCGAGCTAAACTGCCTCCAGAAAGAATTTTTTCTGTGTCTTCCAACGAAAGGGTTGAGTTTTCAATCGCGTTTGAATTATAAACCATCTCCGGAATTTCAGCAAGGGTTATTTCCTTTAATACTGTCTCATTTCCTTTGGCCAAGTTTAAATATTGCTTGTGCAGTTCCTCTATTCTATCTTTTGTACTTTGGTTTATCATTTTATTACCTAATTATTAATCGTGAAAATATATTCAAATATACCATTTTTCACGATAAATAGATGCTTTAAATATTAAATTTGAAGGCTTAGTTTTTGATGACTTTTTAATTTCAGAATATAAATGGGTAAATTATTACCAAATCCAACCGCTAATATCTTTTGTAAAATCTTAGAAAAAAAAGTATACGTTTTTTGAATTTTATTTAGTCTCAAAAATCGTTTTGTATAGCATGCTCAATTTGTTCAAATCCTCCAAAAAGGGGTTCGAGAAAATGTCAGCTAAGTCCACTCCACGGGTAAGCACACCGAAATCGGTGTGCTTTTCTTTTTTCATTTTTCCGAAACCCTTACCAGTATTGAAAACTAGCGTGGTCACTTTATTGACTTCGAGGGTTCGAACTAATCACTCTATTTTTTTTTAAATTAATTAATTAAATAATTAATTATCATATTAATATGTTGTTTAATTAAATAATTTATTCTGCATTTTTACTGAGAATTTTCGAGATTTCACGGGATTTCTCGAGAAATCTTAAGATTTTGTGCTTTTTAGAATTGTCGAAGAATTAGAATTTTCAAATGAAATAATACTCTGAGCTTTTTAATTCAGTCAAATAGAATTATTTTATATAGCGATCATTTCTTACTTTTATATATCAAATTATGATATATGAAGACGCTTATTTCCTGGATTGCTCACAACAACGATTTTGAAAATGGTAAAGTATTAGAAACGGGACCAACGGCTAATTTTCATCGCTACTTTTATAAGTCGGATCGGCACATTGTTCTTTCGTCTTCTTCTGGTGAGGATACCCGTTCTGAATTACTGATAAATTTCTTAAAGCGAACCTATCCAGAGCGTAGTTTTGAATTGCGCTACATGGGAATTCAAGATCCGATTGATCACAGGGAAATTCAAGCGAAAGTAAATCCATTTTTAATTGAAATAAAAGAGGATTCCATTGATGTTTTTATTTCTCCAGGAAGTCCTGCTATGCAAGTAGTTTGGTATCTGAGTCATTTATCTCTGAATTTGAATACCACGCTTTATCAAATGCGTGAGGCTCGCCATACGAAGTCCAAGGAAAAGCCGGAACTTGTGAAAATTGCATTTGAGAAATCTTCCTTGCCTGTTACTGCGATGTATCACCAAGAGGAAATCAAGAAAAATACGGGTGACGAATATTTTATAACTCCAACAATCAAGAAGATTTATGAAAACGCTGCAAAAGTGGCACAAGTAGATGGGGTAACTGTTTTGATTTTAGGTGCAAGCGGAACAGGTAAAGAAAATCTTGCCAAATACATACATAAAAACTCCATTCGAAATGATCAGCAATATGTTACGATTAACTGTTCTGCATTTAGCGATACGTTATTGGAATCGAGGTTGTTTGGGTATAAAAAAGGTGCCTTTACAGGTGCGGAAAAAGATTCACAAGGGCTTTTTGAATTCGCAGATAAGGGTACGATTTTTTTGGATGAAATTGGAGATATATCTCCATACATGCAGCAGGTCTTACTCCGTGCTCTTCAAGAAAAAGAGATTATGCCACTTGGAGGAAAAGCGAAAAAAGTGGATGTTCGGGTAATTGCTGCAACGAATCAAAACCTCGTGAAGTTATGTGAGGAAGGGAAATTCCGCTGGGATTTATACTATCGTTTGTCTGTTGTGGAACTTGATTTGCCGACGCTTGCTGAACGCGGAAAAACGGATATAAAAGGAATGATAGATCACTTTTTAACGCAAAAGAAAAAGGAATATCATCGACCTAAAAAGTTAGTTTTGGAAAAGGATGCATTGGAAATTTTATTGAATTATTCCTATCCAGGAAATGTGCGTCAGTTGGAAAATATTATCTCCAGACTTTATGTTTTTAATGAAGAAACCGTCTCTGCTGATGTATTGCCAAAGCGATTGAAACAAGCACCGAAAGATCAACCGATGAACATGGAATTCATTGAGAAGGAACACATAATTCGAGTCTTAAATCATTTTAAGGGTAATAAGCGACAAACCACACTTGCGATAGGTTGGTCAATCAATACTTTAGAGGCAAAAATGAAGAAGTACGCCATTCAAATTGATAAAAATTGAATTTTGTAATAAATATCAATTATTTATACATTTTACATATTTTGATATAATTAAGTTGAATTTTTACCTGTAATAATTCATTTTTTAGAATGGCATGTGGTTTGTCTGAGGCAATCGAACTTTAAAAAATCGAACCGCATGTTGCAAGAAATCTCAAAAATTAGTCTGGAAGAAAAGCGTAAAAATGAACTGATTTTGTATCAATTTCAACTGTCATTTTTATCGGGTACTTTTTCATCATTGGATGATATTTTGGACGAAAAAGGAATCTATTTCCGAAGAATGAACAAAGCACGTGCAATTGCTTACTTATTTGGTTTATTGCACAATGACGAGAATCGTAAAAAGTTTCTGTGGGTTGAAGTTAAATATGGCTACAGTTACGATCACATTCCTGGTGAACATGTAATTGAGATTCGCTATATGGATCCAGATCCAAGCGATTTGCCGGAAACGACAGAATATAAATTCGGGGATAAACCGCGCGAATTTCTTAAAGAGGTCGTTCATCGTTTTGCATTGCAAATAACCAAAGGAAAAATCACTCGAATTAGAACACCTAAAAAGGTCATTGAGTCAATTGGGCAATTGGAATTAAATAACTAAACTTCATTAAAATGATCGAAAAAAATTCGAAACCAAAAGAGGAAAAATCAACCTATCCGCCTTTGAGAACGCAAGCAGACGCCGTTCGTTATTTCATACAAACAATGGACATTGAAATGTTGTATCTCATTTTAGATGATAAGATAACCTACCAAGATTTTCCAAGAAATGAGTTTCTATTAAAATTAGAACGCGTAATTGCAGATTTCAAGAAAAACGGAGATACATTTTTGCAAGCAATTGAAGGACGTTGTGGACAATGCTCAAAAGATAAATCTGGTTTTTTGTTCGTTGGTAATAATAGTAAAATGTATATGAATTTACTTTTTGATCTATCCAATGGGCAGATAAAAGATCTCTATGAATGTTCAAGTTTCAAAACGAATTTCGAACGGCAAAACTTCACCAAAAGGCTGTGGATAGATGACTTAGGGGATTTGCCTTTTTAATAGAATAAAACCTGTTCAAAGTAGCAGCTTCATTTTATCAACCGTGGAACGAAATTTTCTACAAGCTTGTAGGGATTCGAAATTAGAAGATTAAAAATGAAAAATTTGCGTAAACAATTAAATTAAATAACATGAAAAACAAAACAACACTTTACCATTTTATCGTTGATCAAAGTGGTTCAATGTCTGGTGTAGAAGATCAGACAATTCAGGGATTCAACACGCAGTTGAAAACAATACAATCCTTGAAAGATGAATTTCCGGATCAAAATTATCTTTGTTCCTTAACCTTTTTTAATAACGTAATTACGGACCAAATTCTTTTTGGAGAAGTCAATTCGATCAATTCGTTAACAAGTCAAACATATTGTCCAAATGGAACTACGGCACTTCTCGATGCCATTGGAGGTTCTATATATGGAATAAAAAATCGCTTTGGAATAGAACTTCAAAATGATGAAATTTCCATTGTATTAGTAATCATAACGGATGGTCATGAAAATGCATCGCGGATTTATTCATATCACGAAGTAGCACAAATGATAAAAGAACTGGATGAAACAGGAAAATGGACTTTTAGTTTTTTGGGTGCCGATTTCGATGCCATTCGAACATCTGAAATGCTTAATATCCGAAAGGAGAATGTCATGAATTTCGATAAATCCGATTACTATGGTCTAATGGGGGATGTGAGTTCATCAATACGAACTTACGCAAAGGAAAAATCTTCTGGGAATTTAAAACGAGATATTTTTGACATCTTCAAAATCAAAGATCGCCGAAGTGCAAAGTAAACCGAACGAACTGAACTAAAGGTACATTTATCGAATATCCGAATCTTCAATAAGGAATTTTTAAATTAATAAAAATAAACTTCAAAGTATTGATTTTGTACCTTCAGTATCAGTTTGTTTGTCTAAATCGAAATATTTAGAAACGAATGAATTATTGAATAAAAAATAACATTAAGGATGTTCAGTAACTTGATTTTCTCCATCCAAAAATCGTCCAATGTACAATATTTGATTGTTTAGATCTGCTGCCTGTTTTAATTTGTGTGCTTCAATCAATTCATCCTTTAGTTTAACCAAATGAACGTAATCCTTTTTCATAATTGAGTAGAAGTCTTTTATAGTTTCCTCGTGATGCTTGAAAGGTGTGTAATGAATACTTATTTCATTGATAAGTGAAAGTAAAAGGTAATAATCCTCAAGGGAATGATTTTGTTGTTCGAAATTCTTTTGAATTTCAATCAGTTCTTGATTTTTCTCATGCAACAATTGTTCAAGTTCTTTTTCTTTCATTCTCAAGTCTGCGACTTTTTCATATTGCTGATAACGGATAGATTCTCTTTTATCAATTAGGATAGAGGTCAGTTCTAGTTTTAGTTCTAGAATTTGTTTCTTTTCAAGTAAATAATTCATGGCTTAATTTTTAGATTTAGCAACATCCATTGGGTGTGGAACCGTTATCCATTTTGAATAATCAACACCGTAGAAATTGAAATAAGTTCCTGGTGCTTCCTTTTCGATGATATTAATTTGAGTTGTTCCCATAGGTAAGGCAGGGTATATTAACGAATAGGTATGAAATTCGCCTTCTTTTTTAAAATAATGTTTGATAGGTGCAATTGGAATTCCAATTGCTCTTAGTAAACCATATTTGATTGTGGAGCCTACGGGTGAGATGTATGCATTGCGTTCCATTTGAACCCAACCTCCGTTAACGTAATAATCTGGCGCTCGGTAGATGAAGTCGATTCGGGTGTATTCATCCGAAATCTCAATGCTTTTCATACGATGGTCTAGAGTATGATCCAAGGCTGCTGGATTGTACAATTTAATCTTTGTGGTCTTCGTCTCACGAACCACTTCATTCTGTTTTTCAATTTTTACTTCCATGTTTTAAGATTTATTCTGCAAAGTAAAAAATATACTCCGTAATTATTTTACTGAGTATCAAAAAAAATGTATATTTATCGAAAATTCAAGAATTGACTATCAAATTAAATCATACTTTATGCCCATAAATAAGAATGCCTACGGGCGTTACAAGGTCATTGACATGTTGTTGCGAAATCGAATGCGACCCTATCCAAACATGCAAGATATCATTGAAGCTTGTCGCGAGAAACTTGGATTAGACATTTCACACGAGGCCATTCAAAAGGATATCAACTTGATGAAAAGATCACATCCGGAAGGTTTTGACGCGCCGATTCAATATAATTTCTTCAAGCGAGGTTATGAGTACACGGATCCGGATTATTCCATTTCTGAGATTTCATTGAGTCCTGATGATGTTGGAGCAATCAAAGAATCCATTGATTTGATTCGAACGATTGGGGGATCTCGTGCAAGTGAGAAATTCAGTCATGCTATGGAGAAAATACTTTCAACTGTTTTGGAAGAATTTCCAACTGGAGAAAATGAAGAAACCATTCTTCAAACGATGACTCCTCCAAAATCAAGAGGTTTTGAGCATTTTGATTTGTTATACCGAGCATGTAAGGAGAAAATCCCGGTTTCGTTTGTTCATTACAATTATAAAAAACGAGAATTCAAAGCCACTATAATTCATCCTGTTTTGATCAAAGAGTTTGATAACAAGTGGTATGTAATTGGCTACTCTGAAAAGCACGAAGAGGTCCGAACCTTTGGTTTTGACCGAATTTACGATCCGATTTGCTTGAAAAAGAAATTCGTCAACATCGATAAAGCAAAATTGGTAAATGAATTTAAGGACTGCTATGGGGTTCTAACCATCCCAGATCAAAAAAAGCAAACGATTAAAATTGAAGTGACTGATTTGGGAACGAATTATTTTGAAGCTTATCCCATTCATGAAAGTCAACAGATTAAAAAAAATCCAAATGGATATTCTGTAATTTCCTTCGAACTTATCCCAACGATTGAATTGACTCGCTTGTTTTTGTCTCAGGGAAGACACGTTAAAATAATTGAACCACTTTGGCTCATTGGTTTCACAGAAAAATTGAAGTAACATGACATTGAAAAACGAATCTTTGCTTTTTGAAATTCCAGTTTTGGATACACCCAAGCAGAACCCATTAATTCTTAGAATTATTTTGACTGACGAGTCTACGCGCGTTGATTTTGGCTACACGACACCTTGGTATTACGACCGAGGCGGTTGGATAAGAATTTCTCCGGATTCCTATTTGCAGGTTGAAGGATCAGAAAAAAAATACGAGTTGCAAGATGCGGTAGGAATTCCAATTGCACCCCAGCGAACGGATTTCGAATCCACAAAAGATTGGCAATTCTTCTCGCTCTATTTTAAACCAATCCCAAAAAAAGATTGCGTTATCAATGTTATCGAAGTTGAAAAACCAACAGAGAATGATTTCAATTACTATGGAATTGAGTTGAAGATGGGGCAGGGGATAGGCGTGCTGTAGATTATTTACTTTTAAAAACTTCGATATATTGATTATCTTTGAATTACAATGACAAAATTGATTGAAGATAAAATTCAAGATTTAATTGACTTGTGCAAAAAGTACAGAGTTGAGTCATTTGCCTTATTTGGTTCTGCAGCAAAAGATTCGATGAATGAAGATAGTGATCTCGATTTTTTAGTTCAATTTTCAAATGATATTGACGTTTTAGAATACGCCGAAAATTATTTTTCTTTTTTGGAAGAACTTCAAAATCTAACCGGTAAAAAAGTCGATTTAGTTTCGAAAAATTCATTAAGAAATCCAATTCTAATCGAAGAAATTGAACGATCCAAGATCGAACTATATGCAGCTTAAAGTCCTGAAATATCTTCTGGATATCGAAAGTGTCATTCAGGAAATATGAGTTTGGTATTTAGTATTGTTTTGTTTTTTTCAAGCAAGAATTCGGTCAGTTTGGCTAAATTTTTAGCTTCATAAATTTCCCTTACATTCACTTTTCGATCTAAATTGCCTCCTGCTAGAATTTTTTCAGTGTCTTCCAAGGTGAGGGTTGAATTTTCAATGGCATTTGAGTTATAAACCATCTCCGGGATTTCAGCAAGGGTTATTTCCTTAAGTACGGACTCATTAACCTTCTGTAAACTGATATATTGCTGATGCAATGCTTCAATTTTAACTTTCGTAGTTTGGCTTATCATTTCTCGTTCCTATATTTACCGTGAAAATATATTCAAATATACATGTTTTCACGATAAGTTATACGTGTTAAACCTTTGTTGACTTCTCAAAATCTCATTTGTTTTCTGCTTTTATGAACCTCTTTTTGGGTTGAAATTCATATCTTTAATCTTTCAATGAACAACCAAAAAATATCCATTCGTTTTTTTAATGACCGTGAGGTTCGTGCGGTTTGGGACGAGGAAAACGCCAAATGGTGGTTCAGCGTTTTGGATATTGTTGCCGTACTTACAGATCAAGACGATTACAATAAAACGAGGAATTATTGGAAATACTTGAAAGCTAAACTGAAGAAAGAAAATAGCGAAGTGGTTAGTATCACTACCCAGTTGAAATTACTAGCTCCTGACGGAAAAAAACGTTTATCTGATATGCTTGATTACAATGGAATCATTTCATTGGGTAAAGAATTTCCAGGAAAGAAAGCAATTCGATTCATTGAGTGGTTTACCTATGGAGACGAAAGTATTGATGGAAAAAGTAAATCAAAAGCATATGCTTTATTTGAAAGTTCATTTATAGACAGTATCGAAGTCGGAACAACCAAGGGGCTTCAACAAATCCATGCGTATCTTTTTGGTGGACTCTATGACTTCGCAGGTCAAATTCGACAAAAGAATATCTCAAAAGGTGGTTTCCAATTTGCAGTATCTCGGTTTTTAGGTGAAACACTCAAACAAATTGAAAGAATGCCTGAAAATACCTTTGATGAAATCGTGGAGAAATATGTGGAGATGAACATTGCGCATCCTTTCATGGAAGGAAACGGAAGAAGCGCGAGAATTTGGTTTGATTTAATTCTAAAGAAACGACTCAAAAAATGTGTAGACTGGAGTATAATTTCTAAGCGCGATTATATGAATGCCATGATTGCAAGTCCAATCAATAGTCAAGTACTCAAAACCACCATCAAAAATGCCCTAACCGATAAAATCAACGATCGTGAAATGTACATGAAAGGAATTGATTACTCGTATTATTACGAGGAAAATGAGTAGCTCGTTTAAACCAATTTGAACCCGTGAATGATGAAATAAGATTTTACTGAGAGGTTGCTGGGGAATCAATTCTTGTTGTAAAAAAGAAATATGAAGAAGTTTCATCACATACTTGTAGGAGAACATTTTGTACCTTGAAATTTTTATAGGGGATGCCCGCTCAAGCGATAATGAAATTTAGTGGTTATAAAACCGAACGAAATTTCTTGAAATACTTAAAATTAGATGCCGAATTGACAGCTTCAAAATTCCGGGATTTTTTCTGAAGGACACCATCCCAGTAAGTGTGTAAACTGAAAGATTCATAAAATCAATCTGTCTTCAAAAATAACCATAAATTGATTAAGAATGGTTCCCCAGTCCTTGATTGGCATAGTCCATTTTTTTGTAGCTTCATGTATTGCTAGAAAAGTAGACTTCATAACAGCGTCATCAGTAGGGAAAGACATCTTGTTTTCGGTGTGCTTTTCTTTTTTCATTTTTCCGAAACCTTTACCAGTATTGAAAACTATGATTTAACATTTTCCATATCCCAACGGGGAAAACTTATTGTTGAAAAAATATCGTTTGCTAAAAAATCTTGGCGCGTAAAAGTCGAAATCTCAAATTCACAGTGAAGATTTGTTTAATGCTCGGTATATGGTGTTGCTTTAATTTGTTCTCATGGCCTCGAGTTCCACCACGCCAAGTAATGACACGTTCTCGACGCTTTTTTTTATTTTGTAAATTATTCTAAATTATTTCTTAGCTGCGTTATTGCATCTTTCAAACCCTCTTTTTTCTTTCCACCTGCTGTTGCAAAAAATACCTGTCCGCCGCCACCTCCTTGAATATGCGTTGAAATTTCACGAATGATTTGAGCTGCATTTAAGTTTTTTTCATGAACAAGGTTTTCGGAAATAATCAAACTTAATCCACATTTATCATTTTCGGAGTTTCCAATGATACCGATGAAATTATCCGTTTCATTTTTTAGCTGAAAAAGTAAATCTTTAATCGAATTTGTATCAAGTTCAACGATTTCACCTAAAAAGTTGATTGAACTTAAGCTTTGTATTTTTGATTTTAGTTCAATTTTCAGACCCTTGGCCTTTTCTCGAATCAATTGTTCAACTTCTTTATTGAGTTGTTGGTTTTTTGAAATCAAATCCTCAATAGTCTTTGCTAAATCTTTCGGATTCTTCAATAGATGACTAATTTCATCCAATTTTTCAGCTTTATCACGAAAATATTTTTCGGCTGTTGGTCCTGTAATGGCTTCAATCCTTCGTATTCCAGCTGCGACTGCAGATTCAGAAGTGATTTTAAATAATCCAATTTTTCCTGTTGATGGTACGTGAATTCCACCGCATAATTCAACTGATTCACCAAATTGAATAACACGAACTGTTTCTCCGTATTTTTCTCCAAAAAGCGCCATTGCACCCATAGCTTTCGCTTCATCAATTGGAACAGCTCGTTTCTCATTCAAAGGGATATTTGAGCGAATGGCTTCTCCGACAATTGATTCAATTTCAGATAGTTCTTCGTGAGTTACCTTTGAGAAATGTGAAAAATCAAAACGCAAATAATCCGGATTTACCAAAGATCCCTTCTGTTCAACATGGGTACCAAGTACTTTTCGCAAGGCAAAATGCAATAAATGTGTAGCCGAATGGTTGTAAGATGTAAGTTCTCTTTTGTTTGTATCGACATGAGCTTCATACTTACCAGAAAAACTATTTGGAAGCTTGTCAGTCAAATGGATAATTAGATTATTCTCTTTCTTTGTATCGAAAATTGAAATGACAGTTGCGTTGTTCTTTAAGATTCCTTTGTCTCCAACTTGACCTCCTCCTTCGGGAAAGAACGGAGTTTGATTTAAAACAAGCTGATAAAATTCCTTTCCTTTTTGAGAAACTTTTCGGTATTTAATGATTTCTACTTCTGAACTTGTATTGTCGTATCCAATGAATTCTGTTGTTGCATCTGTGCAAATTTGAATCCAATCATCAGTTTCAACTGCCGTTGCGGCACGTGAACGCTCTTTTTGAATTTGCAACTCTTTGTTAAAACCTTCTTCATCGATAGTCAAACCGTTTTCTCTGGCAATCAAAGAAGTTAAATCAACCGGAAAACCATACGTGTCATACAATTCAAATACAGCTTCTCCGGAGATAACTTTTGTGTTTTGCGATTTCAGTTGAGCAATTAAATCATCAATTCTTTTAATTCCCAATTCAAGTGTTCGGAAAAAACTTTGTTCTTCTTCTTTGATGACTTTGAAAATCAGTTCCTTTTGATTATTTAATTCTTGATACGGATTCCCCATGATTTCACCCAAAACAATTGACAGTTCGCAAAGGAAAGGTTCTTTCAATTCGAGTGTTTGGTATCCGTAACGCACTGCTCTTCTAAGAATTCTTCTAATCACATATCCAGCGCCATTATTTGCAGGAAGCTGTCCATCGGCAATTGAAAATGCGATCGCGCGAATGTGATCTGCAATCACTCGTAAAGCAATATCCGTTTCCTCCGATCTTCCGTAC
The DNA here is from genome assembly GCA_044348645.1 of Crocinitomicaceae bacterium. Lineage (GTDB taxonomy): Bacteria > Bacteroidota > Bacteroidia > Flavobacteriales_D > Crocinitomicaceae > UBA952. The sequence continues at coordinate 12,513 of JBIKSL010000041.1, forward strand.
TGAATTCCAGAAACCTTTACCATGTGCTGAATCAACGACTGAAATAAGTCGGTATCGTAGTTACTTTGTTTTCCTTGCAAGGCCATGGATAGTCGTTCCAATCCCATACCAGTATCCACATGAGTTTCAGGAAGTGGCTCAAGACTTCCATTTGATTTTCGATTGAATTGCATGAAAACATTGTTCCAAATTTCAATAACCTGCGGATGATCGTTATTCACTAATGTTAATCCATCAATTTTGTTTCGCTCGCTTTCATCTCTCAAATCAACATGGATTTCTGTGCATGGTCCGCATGGACCAGTATCGCCCATCTCCCAAAAGTTATCTTTTTTAGACGCTAGAATTATTCGATCTTCCGAAACTAACTTTTTCCAAATCAAATAACTTTCCTCGTCCTTTGGAACATTATCTTTTGAGTCACCTTCAAAAACGGTGACATAAAGTCTATCTTTCGGGATTTTATAAATTTCCGTCAACAATTCCCATGCCCAAGAAATAGCTTCCTCCTTGAAATAATCACCGAACGACCAATTTCCGAGCATTTCAAACATCGTATGATGATAAGTATCAACGCCAACTTCTTCTAAATCATTATGTTTTCCTGAAACCCGCAAACATTTCTGAGAATTTGCTATCCTTCTTTCTTTCGGTGTTTGGTAACCAAGAAAAAAATCTTTGAATTGATTCATTCCAGCGTTCGTAAACATCAAGGTCGGATCATTTTTGATAACCATTGGCGCGGAAGGAACGATTTCATGTCCTTTGTTTTCGAAAAAATCAAAGAATTTTTGTCGGATTTCGGAAACTGTCATTTTAGCTAATTGAATGACCGCAAAGTTAGAAAAAGGACTTAGAAATACAGAGCCGAGTAGATGAATCTTTTGAGGAAGTTAACGCCAACTCGAAAAGTAACTGTATATAATGGAACAAAAAAAGGGTAAGCTACTCTTATCGCACCGCTACAACCTCATACCTTTGCTACGTTCCCGTCCTGGAGGATTAAGAGGGAGCTGGTCGTAAAAGACTTACCCCGACACAAAATTAATGAATAAATAAGTATCGGCTTCATTGAGGTAAAATAAATATAAATAAACGTATCAGTTTTATAATGAACAAGACCTAAAGCATTTGAACAACTTGAATTCATAATGAAAGAATCGATGTTCTTTTTAGGCTTTTTTGTTACTTTCGCTTTATGAAATTATTGTTTGTTTTGATCATTTCATTCTTTACGTTTAATTTATCGGCACAACCCATAAAGTTAAAGAAGAAATGGCAGAAATTCTATGTTGGAAAAATTCCAGCTTATGAAGTTAGTTTGAATAATCAAGCAGTTCAAATAGATGCAGTTCAAATAAAGGTTCAATTAACCAAAGATAGTATTTACATCCAAGTTGGCTCGGCAAAATGGGCAGGAATTTACAGTGCTTCTAAATTAGAAAAGAAAAAAGTAGAAATAACCGGAAGGATGATCGGTACGGGTATACCCGAGATATTGAATTTGGATTTGAGAGAAAAAAAAATAATTCGAAAAGGATTATTTCCTCAACCAGATGCTGTTTTAAATCGAATCAAATCCTATTCTAACTTTTAGTTCCACTGCTGTTGCTAATGCTGAGTCAACATACCTTAATTAAACTCAATTGCGCCTATATCCGGTGGATTTTTTCGCGGATTTCCATATATATCTGTTACAACAGATGTTGCAAATCCACTTCCATTAATAATTGATGAGGATGAAAATTTAAAGTTGTATTTACTAATATCATAAAACCCCGGATTAATGTTCCAAAAAATGGATTGATAAAAAGCGTCTTTTTGAATCTCTTTGGATTTGATTAGACAATTTTTAAAATCAAAATTTAAACTCACACCAGTCATCTGAATCGTATCAATAGCTAATTCTGTTTCAAGATTACCACTTAGAATACAATTGTAGAGTTTGCCTTCATGGATGGAAGCTACATTAGTCTTTTTTTTGGTGTAATCTGTATAAAAATTACTAATTCCAACCGTAGGATTTTGTGAACTCCCATATCCCATTAAATTACAATGATTGAAATTGAAGTCACCACCTTCTAGAACAAATAGTGAGTGAGTCCCATTTTTGGCAATTATGCAATTCTCGGCTTTCACTTTTGCCCCAGAGTAAATAAATATGCCATATCTGACTTGATTTTGTATAATGGAATTTGTGATTTTAAGAGTATAATTTGAATTTGTTGGATCATCAGAAAACAAGTGTATTCCCGAAGTTCCGTTTTTAATTATCGCGTAGTCGATTTTACTTGGTTGCGCCTCATGAAAGTATATTCCATAATATTGCCCACTAACTTCATCGTAATCAGGTTCTAAGCGATCTCCTTGAAAAACGACTTCATTTCCCAATGTCCCTTGAATATTCAGTGTGGATTTGTAAACGTACAACAAAGCATTTTTATGCAAATGAACTTGTGTGCCAGCTTGAATCGTTAGACTTTTTGCTGAATCAATGGCTGCGTAACCATAAATAACATGTGGTTTGTCATTCGGCCAGATTCCTTCATTTAAATCTTTATAGTGGAAATACGCATCTTGACCCCAAACGGCTAATTTTACATATTGATCAACGCCGTTGGTTCTAAATCGAATGGAATCCTCCACAATCATGGGTAATATTCCTCCATTTACATTCAGGGTAACTTCGACAAATGCGTAAATGCTGTCTTTAGTAAGAACTTCAACGTCATTCAATTTAAGTCCCATGAAACCATCAATATTCATTCTAAAAGGAGAATTTTCTCCTCCCATTAACTCAATTTCTTCAATTTTAACTGATTTATTTTCGCGGTTGTAAATTTTGAATTGCTTCGTAGTTGATCCAATGGTTGTAAATACGGTATCAAAAACAAGTGTGTCAACTGAAAACTCAAGGTTCTTTTTAGAAAGCAAACCCTTCTTCTTGCAACTTCCTAATGTAAGAGCAAAAAATAAAACCAAGATTGACAAAATCGCTGTTTTCAGAGAATACATGTTTTACAAACGAACAAATCTAAATTTTATTAGGTGATTTTGATAGAAATGGGGAAATTATAGAAAATTCCTCATTTTTTTGAACGAAATTTGATGTAAGTTGTATGAAATAGCTTATTCGAAATAAAATGAAGAAAATTTTTCTGCTTATTTATCTCTTTATGATTGGAGTTTTGAACGCTCAAGCCGAAAATGAAGAGCGAAAGTCTAATCGAGCTTTGCCAAGAATTTCGAACGCTCCAGCAGTGAATTCAATGAATACGAATAGTGAAATGGATTCTGTGAGTTATGAACGTCAACAAATTCAACTAAATTCCCCGGAAATAAATGATTTGAATAAATCCAAACAAAATAAGTCTTTTGAATCTTCATCAAGTCAATCTCAAATCAATCAGAAAAAAATGGAGTTTTCTAGGGTCAAAACGGCTTCTTCCATGCAAAGAACTCGGCGCTCTCCGACCATTGAACAGCAACAGATAATGAATAAACAAGTAAAAGACTTGGAGGAAATCGCACCGAATTCGTTTGATTACAATTTGATGTATTATTCGTCGGGAAATTATGACGTTTCACGAGAACCTAAATTGTTAAAAGCAGAGCAACAACAACCTGAAAACACCGATGTCATCAAGTTTCTTGCGGCCAATGCCATTGTAAAAGGGGATACGCTTGAAGCGAAAACGTATTTGAAGAAGCTGGAAGAGAAACAAATTATTCAATCTGAAACGGTAAGCTACATGCAAGATGTTATTATTTCGAGCGGAACCAATTCAACAATTATCACACACGGATTTAATGACAGTTATGGAACGTATTTTAATCAGTTCAATCAAAATTTGGCTCCAAATACAACGGTGATTTCACTTGATTTCATGCAAAGTGAATCCTACAGAAATGTTCTGAAAAAGAAAGGGTACGAGTTACCGAAGCAACAAACAGTAGATGTCCCATTTTTAAAAACATTTTGTGAGTTAAATCAGCAAAAGAACATCGCGTTGTCCATGACGATACCCAAGGAATATTTTGAACCAATAAAGGACAATATTTTCGTCTCAGGATTGATTTTTGAATACAAGCCCAAACTTTCACAACAATCGTATCAGAAATTGGAATCGCTTTGGAATCAGAAATTGAATAAAAAAGTCATCAATCAATTCATCTCACCATTAAGTAATTCATACAGCTTGAACTACCTCCCAATGCTGATTTATTTGGAAGAATATTATCAAAATTCGGGTGATAAGACGAAAACGATGGAAATCAAATTGGACATTGATCGCGTCAGGAAAAAAGCCGGTATTTCAAACCAAATGAAGAAGAAATAGAAATGAAGTTTTTCAAGCCAAAATACGCTTCTCAATCGGATGAGGAACTCCTAACGGCTATGTCGAAGGGAGATAAGTTGGCTTTTGATGAAATTTATAAACGTTACGCTGGACAATTAAGAGGTTATTTTATGAATATGTTGTGGCGAGACAAAGAAAAGGCGGAAGATTTTGTCCATGATTTATTTGCCAAATTGATCCGTAATCCGGAGTATTTTGATGTAACTCGTTCTTTTAAAACTTGGCTTTTTTCTGTCGCAAGTAACATGTGCAAGAATGAATACAAGAAACAGGAAGTTCGAAAAAATACGTCGACAGGAATTGACGATTACAGAACGATTTCAGCTTCATCAAATGTAATGAATGAGGTACATGATTCGCAGTTCAAAGAAGCGTTTGAGGAAAGTTTGAACAAATTGGATGAGAAACACCGAGAAGTTTTTACGCTTCGCCATTTTGATGGACTCTCAATGAAGGAAATAGCAGAAATTATGGAAATTAACGAGGGAACAGTGAAATCACGACTTTTTTATGCCACCAAGCAGTTGTCACAACAATTAAAAGCATTTAATCCCGCATTAAATTATTAGAATATGGAAGATTATCAATTAAAAATATTGAATAAACGTTCTTTCGAGGATCTTTCTAACGATGAAAAAAAAGTGATGAGTCAATGGTGCGCTTCAGAAGAAGAATTTCAAGGCCTAAAATCCTTGTTTTCTGTGGTGGAATCTTCACGAATTTCAATCAATGATAATTTGAATACGAAGAAGCGTTTGGATGAACTTTTTGAAAGTAAGTACAAAACTTCGAATGGGTTTGATTGGCGCTCCTTTCTATTTCCAAGTGGGGTTCTCTTTTTTCGGCAACCCGCTTTTCAACTGGCTTTTGGAATCATCTTGATTTTGGGAGTATCGGTCTTTTTTGTAAATCAATCTCCCGTTCAGTTTGCCAAGAATGAAGTTCTGAAATCTAAAAATAAGAAATCGAAGTCCGATGCTGAAAACAGAAAACAGCAAGAAGAAAAAACATTGGAAATTAATTCAGATTCAGAAGCGACAACAATCGTATACGAAAGAAATGCAAGTAACTTTGGAACTAACGTAATTGCACCTGCAATTATTTCAGAAGAAGACATCGTTAAGCTAGAAGAACCTGCTGAATCGCAAATGGAAGATTTGGAAGTTAATAAATCAGGAGCATTTGCAGAGGATTATTCACTGTCTGATGATTTCAAGGAATTTGTTGCTACTCCGATTCAACCAGTAAGTTCCAACCCATCCGTTTTGGATTTGCTCTTTACGACTTATTAACACAGAATATTGGGTAATTATAACTCACTATTGATGTAATAATTAATATAAATGTTGCTCATTTTATGACGATAATGACTTTAAAAAGTTTTCGCAACACGTTATAAATAGAATACAATTTTTTTAGGATTACTCCATTGGATTTTATTTATTCCCGCGGAAACTAACATTTCAAACCACTTTCCGCGCTCAATAAATTTTAATTCATTAGGTTTTCGAGTTTAGAACGCTTGTTTATCCGATGCTCAATTTTAATTGTCTTCCGAAACCCTCTCTAAAAATCCGCATCAACGTTGAAAGTCTGATGTCGCTTGCG
>JBIKSL010000042.1:0-18218 GCA_044348645.1 Crocinitomicaceae bacterium
TTACAGTTTATTCAGAAAAACCACTAGTGATTTCTTTGTGACTTATTTCTCCACCGCTCTGTCCAACTCCGCGGGCTGAAAAAATTACTACGAGCGCAATGATTGCAACAACATACATTGACAATTCTTTGAATGGGTTTTTTTTCCAATTTAACCAAAAAGCAAGTATTGAAAACAATCCTAACACGTATGAAAATATTGCAAAGGTTTCCGCCAACTCCTCGTGTTCGTGAATAATACGATGACTTCTACCTAATTTTTCAACTATTTCTTCGGCTCCCGAGCCTGAATTCATTGCCAAAAAGGTAAAAGCTGAAGCCACAATAAAAAGCCCATAGGAAACTCGTTTTACTATTTCAGACTTTAGAAATACACCAATGATCAGTATGCAAAATCCAACCATTGGTAAAATGACCGGAAAGTGGTTGATGAGAAGATGAAAATGAGCTGCGTTGTTCATAACAAAACTTTTTCGAGTCTTACGAAGACTATTCTCAAACGTTACAATTATGAAGTTTTGAAGTAATGCTTTCCATTCAATTTGCAAATTAAAATATTCAAACTACTTAAACCCGAAAAAATGAAGAGGCTATTCCGTCGGCTTTCAGCATTCCTTTCTCACTTAAAATAAATGCATTTGTGGTTTCGAATAAATCCTTGTTTTCAATAAGAATCGAGATTTTTTTAAGTTCGGATGATGACAATCCTCCAAATTCAGAAATTTTTGCTTTTTGAACTCCCCACGTTGTTCTTAAACCAGTCATAAAAAGCTCGTTCCATTGTTCATTTTTTGACAATGTTTCTGTTTCAAACCAAGAGTTGTTTTTACCGACGCCTTTGAAATACTTCGTGTTGTTGGATACGTTCCATCGTCTTTCTTTACCGTCGTATGAATGGGCAGCAGGACCAACTCCAAGATACTGTTTGTTTTGCCAATAGGCGCTATTATGTTTTGATTCAAATCCTGCTTTTGAGAAATTGGAAACCTCATACTGATAAAAACCATATTTACTTAGTACTCGCCGCATTAAATTAAATTGATCGGATTGAAGATCGTCGCTTGGTGTTTTTAATTTCCCGGTTCTTACAAAATGATTTAATGCCGTTCGTTTTTCCACGGTCAAACAATACGCCGAAATATGTTGAATGTCTAATGCTATTATTTGGTTCAAATGCTGTTCCCATTCATTTACAGTAAGTTCAGGTAATCCATAAATCAAGTCAACTGAAATGTTCTCAAAACCACTTTTTTTGAGTAGTTCAACAGCCTGAAATCCCTGATAAGAATTATGCGCTCGATTCATCCATTCAAGATCTGATTCTTTGAGAGATTGAAGCCCTATCGAAATACGATTAATTCCAATTGATTTCCAAATCGAAACATTTTCCCGGATTACGTCTTCGGGGTTAACCTCCATGGTGATTTCAATCTGCTTGACAAATCTGAACGAATTTTGAATTGTTTGGAAAATAGATTCTAACTCTACTTTTGTTAAAATACTTGGGGTGCCACCCCCTAAATATATGGTTTCAACAGGATTGATTAATTCATGTTTTCGAAGTTCAATTTCCTGAACAATGGAATTAATGAGCTCGCTTCTGTAATTCGAAAAAGTTGTCGAAAAATGAAAATCACAGTAGGAGCAACGTTTTCTACAAAATGGAATATGAACGTAAATCCCAGACACAATGACTAGTTTATCACAAGCTTCTGCAAATAAAACCGATCGTTCGATTTAACCCGAACAAAATAAGTGCCAGATGAAAAAGTTGAGGTATCTAAAACAACATCCACTGAATTTACTTTTTCAACGACCAGAACTTGTCCTAAAACGGAAATGATTTCTAATTGAATAGACTGTAATTTATTGAAAGTAATGGTAATCTTTTCATCTGCAGGATTGGGAAAGAGGGAAAAACTAAATGTTTCTTGCTCGTCGATCGAACCTTGATTGATACAAAATGACAATGGTTTTTGTGATCCAAAATTAGCATCTTCTTGAGGAATTCCCGTAAGTGAATCTGATCCCTGTGAAATTCGCAAACTTCCTTCAGGAGAACAACTCGGATCGCCTGAAAGCCCATCGCCATAGCTATCCTTAATGAAAAAAGAATAACAACCACTGTTCAAACACCACTGTTCTTGAACTAAACCTGGTGAATTATCCGGATATCCTGGAGAAAAATAAATTGCTTTATTGTTAACATCCAATAATTCCCAAGAAATCTCTGAACCGTAACAATCCATTTGTACATCTAATCGAGCCTTAGCGCCATTAACTATAACAGAGAAATTAGTTGAGGTTTTATCATTATTATTGTTTTGATCTCCAGATTCATTGGGGTTTTTTATGCTTGCAACAAAAGTATGGTTTCCTTCATCCAAATTGGTCACTGGAAGAGAAACAATTGAAGATTGCCATTGCGGAAGTGTTCCGGTCCAGATATAAGTTTGCGTTGCTCCACCATCAAAGGAATATTGTATTTCGGCATATGTTAATGTTTCGGATCCCGAATTGGTAATGGTTACAGATGGTTTAACCACAGTTGAACAAAGGCGCCCGTTTACTCCCTTTGGATTTGTTATTCCAGCGTCAATCTGAACAGGAGTTGATCCCGAAGGATCGAACCCGTCGATAAATTGTGCACCGCTATTTTTGGGATCCAACCAATACTTCAATTGTCCTGAACTTGAACTTCCACTTGGATTCCAAGAGAAACTGAATTTCCCATATTCATCATTCATAATTGGTGTTCCGCAAGCTGATGCTCCTCCATGAAGCTGTCCGATGATATGATGATTTTGATCAAAAAGTGGTGAACCCGAAGAACCTCCCTCTGTAACACCAGATTCCCAACTTGTTACTCCCCAATGAGAGTTGGCAGGATCCGTTCCGAATGATGTAGATATAAGCTGATTATTTTCAATAGAAATTTTCTTTATATCTCCGGTAGGATGATGAATTCCAACGGCTGATTGAGGAGTTGCACCAGAATTATCCCATCCACAAAAATAGGGTGAAAAGGATGTTGGGATGCTTCCGTCAACTAGTCCTCCCGTTATTTCAACTAAACAAAAGTCGGAAGCTGTTCCTCTAGCTCGCAAAACCGATCCGGAAAGAGATTGAAATGTTGGGGGTGTCGGCGGATTATCGCAATCATCAGACTGCCAATTAAAGCGAAACACCCAATTGGCTGGATTACTATAACAATGATCTGCCGTAAGAACATAAGGCTTGCCATCATTTAGAACATTATTAATCAAAGCCCCTGTACAAAAACCATTGCTTCCAGAAACGAGCATAACAACTCCATTACGTTCATTTGCCCAAGAAACCCCTTCAGGACAATTTACGTTTCGATTACAAAATCCTGAGTTTCCGAAAGATTTTTGTAAAAATTCAACAGGAGTTCTGTATCCATGTGTAACGGTGGCTATTTTTACGGATCCTTTGGAATTGCCCTTCGGGACATAATACTCTACAATTACCTCATCACCAGGTATCAATTCCGTTCCGAGTTGCCCTTCATAAATGTGATTTTGAGTGAACTTACCCAAAATAAAGTCTTTCTTGGGGTTGTAAACATAAAGTTCATTTCCAATGGGGAGAAATGTCTCCGCAAAACTCAAATTGACACTAAGAGCGTTTTTACATTTGATACCTAAAAACCATATTTGATCGCCATTTGGAAGAATTATCCATTTACCAGAAGAATCCGCGTTTAGATTAGTTATATGGTTGAAACCAAAACGCCAAGGACCAATTTTCTGTTGTTCATTTAAATTATCTTCTTCTCTTAATCGCTCAATATTTGGCTCCATAAAAGTAACCAAGTCGGATGATTTTATTGATAAGTGACCCTTTAATACTTTTGGATTCCCTCCATCTCCCTGTTGAGCAAAAGTAAAGGTCGCCAAACGAAAAAGTATCGATAAAATTAATGTTGTATTGAAGTATTTAATTGCTCGCAGATCAATCATTGTGCTTTCGTTAGTGCCAGTTTATTTTTAATATTCTGTTTTGGATAAACTAAATTTCAGTGTTTGAGCTTCATAGGGTTTATTTTATAATAAATATACATCTAGTTATCAATTTGGGCTTTAAATTTTGAAGTTTAGTTGTGTTAACTAGTTTCAATTATGGTCTGGAATTTAAAGTTTGAACAAAGTAAATTTTCCAATACTTTAGGGAAAAATTTAAGTTCCAAAGCGTGTACTTTCACTGCCAATGATATCGCTGTTTCTTTTTTAGAAATTACAACTTCATGTTGTGAAATAATTTCTCCTTCATCAAATTCTTCATTGACGTAATGAATTGTAATTCCCGACTTTTGCTCTCCTGCAGAGATTACGGCTTGATGTACGTGATTTCCATACATTCCTTTTCCACCAAATTTTGGCAACAATGAAGGATGCAGGTTAATAATTCGATGCGGAAATCGATCAATCATACTTGCCGGAATTTTTTTCAGAAAACCCGCTAAAACAATGAAATCGATTTTGTAATTTAAACACAATTGATTTGCAATATCCGACCAACAGCCCTGACTTTCTTGCCATTCTGAATAGCCAACGTTGTATAACCATGTTGCGTTTTCAATTGTGTCGTTTGTTTGCGAAGAGAAAATTAATGATATAACGATACTCTCATGTTTTTCAAAATAATGCATGAGGTTGAGGGCGTTTGTTCCCTTACCCGAAATAAAAACCGCAACACGTATTTGTTTTTTCACCTTACAAAAATAAAGAATAGTTGTCGGATGTTGATAAATTATGAAGATTTATTTTGTTAATTGAATCTTTGTTTTTTTCTTTGCAGGCTGAAACCATAAAAATTAATAAAATGTCAGAAATCAAAGCTAAAGTTATTGCGATCATCGTTGATAAGCTGAATGTTGAAGAAAATGAAGTAACGAATGAGGCGAGCTTCACAAATGACTTGGGTGCCGATTCTTTGGATACTGTTGAGTTAATCATGGAATTTGAAAAGCAATTCAACATCTCGATTCCAGACGATAAAGCGGAAGGCATTCAAACTGTTGGTGATGCAATCGCTTACATCGAAAGCAACGCGAAGTAATCGTTGATTCTTTCTCGAAAATATGCAATTGAAAAGAGTTGTTGTAACCGGTATGGGGGCTTTAACTCCCATCGGAAACTCATTGAAAGATTATTGGGAGGCGCTAGTTAGTGGGAAATCTGGTGCCGCGCCTATAACTCTTTTTGATGCGTCACTCTTTAAAACTCAGTTTGCTTGTGAACTTAAGAACTTCAATGTTGAGGATCATATTGATAAAAAAGAAGCTCGCAAGCTCGATCAGTTTTCGCAGTACGCCATAGTTTCGGCTTCCGAAGCTATGGCAGACTCTGCCTTAATTGAAGCCAATCCAAACTTTGATAGAATAGGAGTTATTTGGGGTTCCGGTGTTGGAGGATTGAAAACCTTTCAAGATGAGGCAAAAGCCTTTTTTGAAGGTGATGGAACACCTCGTTTTAATCCCTTTTTTATTCCTAAAATGATTGCGGATATTGCAGCCGGACACATTTCCATTAAATATGGTTTGCGCGGACCGAATTATGTTACAGTTTCGGCTTGTGCCTCATCGACAAATGCGATAATCGATGCTTTTAATCTCATTCGTTTAGGTAAAGCAGATGCCATTGTAACAGGTGGCTCGGAAGCAGCAGTTAATGAAATGGGAATGGGTGGATTCAATGCTCTCAAAGCACTTTCTACTCGGAACGACTCACCGGAGACCGCTTCTCGACCGTTTGATTCGGAACGAGATGGTTTTGTTTTGGGTGAAGGAGCTGGGGCTCTGATATTAGAAGAATATGAACACGCTTTGAATCGTGGGGCTAAAATTTATGCAGAAGTAATCGGTGGAGGAATGTCTGGAGACGCTTACCACATGACGGCACCTCATCCAGAGGGAATTGGAGCTAGAAATACCATGCTTTCGGCTATCGAAGATGCAGAGATAAACGCCTCTGAAATTGACTATGTGAATGTTCATGGAACTTCAACGCCACTTGGTGATGTAGCAGAAGTTAAGGCTATTCAAGCTGTTTTTGGCGAACATGCCTACAACCTAAATATTAGTTCAACCAAATCAATGACAGGTCACCTACTTGGAGCCGCTGGTGCCATTGAAGCGATCGCTTGTGTAATGGCGGTTAAAAATGACATTATTCCTCCAACCATCAATCATTTTAATGATGACCCGGAACTTGATTCCAAACTTAATTTTACCTTCAACAAGGCTCAAAAACGAATTGTAAATGTGGCTTTGTCAAATACTTTTGGTTTCGGCGGACACAATACGAGCATTATTGTTAAGAAATTCACTAAATAGGTAACCTCTGAAATTCCCTCTGTTTTCGAATAATAGAACCGAGGATGAATTAAAACTCATTCGCTTCATCCTCAAGCGTTTTGGCTACAAGCCTGTAAATCTTCATTATTTTTTTAAAGCTATTAATCATAAGTCTATTTTGGCAGAATCGAAAGCCGAATCATCCAATGAGCGCTTGGAGTTTTTGGGTGACGCGATTCTTGATGCTGTTGTTGCAGAACAATTATTTCTTCAATTTCCGGATGAGAATGAAGGGGTTTTATCCAAGCTTAAATCTAAAATTGTTAACCGTAAAACGCTTTCCGAAATTGGAAAAAAAATGGAGATCCGAGCGGTTTTAAAATACAATCAATCAAGGGCGATAAATTTAGCAACCATCGAAGGAAATGCACTTGAGGCAATAATTGGTGCGATCTACCTAGATGGTGGCTTTGATAAAGCAAAGCATTCACTTAACAACTATGTGTTTCGTAAATATTTAGATTTTCATAAACTTTTATCCGAAGAGATTGATTTTAAATCAAAACTGTTGATTTGGTGTCAAAAGAAAAAATTGTTGATTGAATTTTTAGTGATTTCAGAACTCCATCTGAATGGAATTTGGCATTATGAAGTTAAAGTTGAGATTAACAACAATGAATTTGGCTTTGGAAAAGGTCTTTCAAAAAAATCAGCAGAACAATCCGCAGCTAAAGAAACGCTCGAATTGTTAGGTGAAATATAGAAAATGGAACATCCGATTTCCGAATTAACAATGTTTTGAATAGTTCCCTGCCTACATTCATTGGCAATCAACGTCTTTTTCCGTGATTAAAGAGGCTTAACCTCAGCACAATGCATCTCAATTTAGACCTAAAATTCTTAAGAATCAGAGAAAAGAATATAATTGTTTTCGAAATGGCACAAATAACTTTAAAATACAAAAGGAAATAAGCCATAATGAGATTCACCAAATACAAGTATCCGTTTATTTGGTGAGTTAATTTGTAGCTGCTAGCGAGGTCTATCTGACCATTCAAAAACAATGAAATGAAAAAAATAGCAATTTTAACCTCTGGAGGTGATGCACCAGGAATGAATGCCGTCATCCAATCAATAGTAAAGACAGGTACATTTTATAAAGTAACTGTTTTTGGCATTTTGAATGGTTACGAAGGGATGATTGAAGGTGAATTTCTTGAATTAAACGCAAATAAAATATATGACATTATCCAACGAGGAGGGACAATCTTAAAATCGTCTAGGTCGAAGCGTTTTTTTGATCAATTCTATCGAAAAGTTGCTTTTAATCGATTAAAGGAAAATGATATTGATGGACTGATTGTACTTGGTGGAGATGGTACATTTCGAGGTGCCTCCGAATTTTCAAAGGAGTTCGACTTTCCCATAATTGGTATTCCTTGTACGATAGATAACGATCTTTTTGGAACCGATTTCTGCATCGGATACGATACGGCCATCAATACTGCCATGGATGCTATTGATAAGATAAGAGATACTGCCGAATCGCATAATCGTATTTTTTTCGTTGAAGTCATGGGACGAGATGCCGGTTGGATCGCCTTACGAAGTGGAATAGCTGGTGGGGCTGATTTGATTCTAATTCCTGAAACAGAAACAAAAATCGATGAACTTGTGAGGTTACTTAACAGGAAATGGAGCCAAGATAAAACTTCATTGATTGTGGTGGTAGCCGAAGGAGATGAAGAGGGAGATGCCTTTAGTATCGCCAAAAAGGTCAATCAAATCCGCCCCGATTTCGAAATTCGTGTAACTACTCTCGGACACATTCAGCGAGGAGGAAAGCCTTCTTGTATGGATCGTGTTCTTGCTCGCAGAATGGGAGTTGAGGCGGTTGAAGCGCTTCTGAAAATGAAAAGAAATGTCATGATTGGAATCATAAATCAAAAAACGAAATATCAGCCATTAGATAAAACAACGAAAGGGCCAAAAAAGTTAAATGCTGAATTGCTTTATTTGTCAGAAATGATAGCAGAATAAATTAGTTGAGGTTATTTCAACCTATGTTCGATTAATAATATTGTATTGACTTCGTCTATGCAGTCAGACTAACGAAAACAATGATTTACGAATAATACTTTTGAAAATTTATGGAAATAAATCCAGCAATAAATCATTGATGTTGGAAAAGGATTATTACTCAGTCGCATATCCTCAATCAATTAACTTTATTTGAAAACTTTTTAAATGTCATTTTGACATTAAGAAAAATAAAAATATATTTACCAAAAATTAACTAAAAATTAAATCTTGATTTATGAGAAGTTATTCCCTTAAATATTTAGTTACTGTTCTTTTTTCATCCCTCTTTTTGGTTGCTTTTTCTCAATCTGCAACTTTACGAGGAGTTGTCAAAGACTCAGAAGGAAATCCAATTTTTAATGCTACCGTTACCTTGGAAGGTAAAAGTTTTGGGGCAAAAACATCCGAAAGCGGATCTTATGAGATTGGAAATATCCCTCCCGGAAGTTATGTGTTGGTTTGTAAATATTTCGGTTTGGAAACTTTCAATGAAAGTATTACTCTTGCTGCAAACCAAGTTCTTGAAAAGAACATCTCCCTTTCAAAATCTAAAGAACTAGAGGAAGTTGTGGTAATTGGGTATGGAACAACAAGAACGAAAGATTTAACAGGTTCAGCTGTGGTTATAAACGAAAAGAATTTTACACAAGGTTCGATGTCAACCCCTGAGCAATTAATAATGGGTAAAGTTTCTGGTTTGAAAATCAACACGAATGACGGAGCCCCTGGTTCTGGAAGCACATTGAGACTTCGAGGTGGAACTTCCATCAATGCCAGTAACGACCCTTTAATTGTTGTTGACGGAGTTCCGCTCGATAATGGAGGAATTGCTGGTGCCGCCAACCCTCTTTCTTTAATCAATCCTAATGATATTGCTTCTTTCGTAATATTAAAAGATGCTTCTGCCACTGCCATTTATGGATCAAGGGCGGCGAATGGGGTTATAATCATCACTACGAAACGAGGAAGTTCAGGAAACACCCCTCTAAAAGTAGTTTTCGATACAAAACATTCTCTTTCAACAGTTGCCAAGTACGCCGATGTTTTGAGTGGGGATAGTTTGAGAAATTTAATTAATCGAATTGGAAATCCTACACAAAAAGCCCTGATTGGTAATGCAAATACCGATTGGCAAAGGGAAGTATTTAGACCTGCTTATGTGGTTGACAATAATGTTTCGTTAACCGGAGGAATTAAAAATTTACCCTATCGTTTGTCCTTTGGAAATCGTGTAGAAAATGGCGTTTTGAAAAGAGATCAGTTCATGAGAAACTCGGTAACCTTAAACTTGACTCCATCATTTTTCGACAATAAATTACAACTTGAGGTAAATAACAAACTTGTAAATACGCAATCCTTTTTTGCAAATCGCGGGGCGTTGGGCGCAGCTTATTTTGATCCAACTCAGTCTGTCTATTCTGAAAATTCGTCATACGGAGGTTTTTACGAATGGCTAGGAAAAAATGGAAAGCCTAATACCTTGGCTGCAAAGAATCCTTTGGGTTTAATTATGCAGCGCGAAGACCAAAGCGATGTTTGGCGCCTCATTGGAAATGCAAAAGTAACGTACAAAATTCCATTCGTAAATGGATTGAAAGTAGTATTGAATGGTGGTTTAGACCAGTCTGAAGGTGCAGGATACGGAATTACTCCAGCAGCCTCTGCATCTGGTATCTTTACAGAAGGTTCGTACAATGAATATCGAAGTAATAAAGGAAATAAATTGTTGGAGTCATATTTCAATTACAACAACAGTAATGGTTCAAACACCCAATTCGCGGTAGTTGATTTCACTGCTGGTTATTCTTACCAAGATTGGTATTCTTCTAGCCCTAATTGGCCGACTTTCAACGAAGCAAAAGACTCTATTATTGGTCCTGCTGCGGAATTTCCGTTTTACACCAAAAATTCATTATTGTCATTTTACTCAAGAGGAATCCTAACGATTAAAGATCGCTATGTACTGAATGCCTCGTTGCGATACGACGGTTCCTCGCGATTTAGCCCAGAAACACGTTGGGGGCTATTCCCTGCATTATCAGCTGCTTGGATTATTTCAGACGAGGCGTTTTTTAAAAACAATATCAAACATGTCAACATGCTCAAGGTAAGGGCTGGATATGGGGTTACAGGTCAGCAAGACGGAATTGGTGATTATGCATATATTTCGAATTACTTCGTAGGAAGTCAAACAGCTCAATACATTTTTGACTCTGATACGCTATTAGTATTTAGACCATCAGGTTTTGATGCCAATTTGCGTTGGGAACAAACACAATCTTACAACATTGGTATTGATTTTGGTATATTAAAAGATCGTTTTTCAGGTTCCATTGATATTTATCAAAAAATTACGAGTGATCTTCTTGCGGTTGTTCCTGTCGCCGCTGGAACCAATTTTACAAATGAAATACTAACGAATGTCGGAAGTCTTAGCAACACTGGAGTTGAATTTTCGTTCAATGCAGGAATTTTTGCTAGAAAAAACTCTAGACTCGATATCATGGGAAATGCTTCAAGAAATATCAATAGAGTTATCAAACTTTCACAAATTGAAGATGAAAATGCTGTTGGCGTGCAAGTTGGCGGTATTTCTGGAGGAATTGGTAATACGATTCAAGTCCATCGCATCGGGTTCCCAACCTTTTCTTTTCTAGTTTACGAACAATTATATGATGAGAAAGGTGCCCCAATTCAGGTTGGTCAGCAAGCAACAATTGATATTAACAATGACGGACAAATTACAACAGCTGATAAATGGAAAGATATTCATGCTTATGCTGATAGAAATGCAGATGGAAAAATTAATATTGAAGATCGTTACATCAATAATCAAGCTGTTGCAGATTGGTTTTTTGGCTTGTCGCTAAATTATCAGTATAAGAATTGGTCATTTGGTATGTCCATGCGCAGTGAAATCGGTGGATACATTTACAATAATATACATTCGAATTCCGGAACGTTTCAAGCAGTCAATGGAACTCAAGGCTTCATAAATAATATCAGTTCACTTTATTATGAAGATCAAATTCAAAAAAATGCTACGAATCAGCTTCTTAGCGATCATTATTTGGAGCGAGCTGATTTCCTTAGAATGGACTATTTAAATGTTGGATATAATTTCGGAAAACTAAAAGCCTTTAACAATAAAATAGGATTGAATGCTACATTGGTGGTTAACAATGTATTTGTTTTAACGAATTATTCTGGACTTGACCCAGAAATAGGTGGTGGAATTGATAATAATATTTACCCAAGACCACGCATGTATTCATTGAATTTAACATTTGACTTCTAATACTTTATCGATATGAAAAAAGGAATTTTATTTACCGGATTTTTAATTTTTGGTTCATTCTTATTATTTACTGCATGTAAAAAACAACTGAATCAATCACCAAAGTATGGATTAGATGCAGAAAAAGTTTACAGTGACCCAAATAATTACATACATGTATTAGCCAAGCTTTACTCTGGGTTATCAATGACTGGTATTCAAGGTCCGGCAGGAGCTGGTGACATAGCTGGTATGGATGAAGGTTTTTCAGCGTATGTTCGAGTACTTTGGAATATGCAAGAATTACCTACAGATGAAGCTGTTTGCGGCTGGTCTGATCCTGGAATTCCTGCAATGAATAAGAGCGAGTGGACAGCAGATGATGGCTGGATTAAAGGGATGTATTATCGAATTTACTATCAAATCGCGCTTTGTAACGAATTCATCTGGCAAGCTCGAGATGAAAAATTAAACGAAAGAGGTTTTTCTGAATCAGACAAGGAGAGGATTAGAACATACAGAAATGAAGCTCGATTTCTTCGTGCACTTAGTTATTATCACGCGCTAGATCTATTTGGTAGTGTTCCTTTTGTTGATGAAGAAGATCGCGTTGGTGCTTTTCAACCAGAACAGATAAGTAGAGTATCACTTTTTGCTTATGTTGAAGAAGAGTTAAAAGAAATTGAAAATGATTTGCTGCCTCCAGGTGCTGTTCCATACGGCAGAGCTTCTCAGTCCGCAGCGCAAACATTGTTGGCAAAAATGTATTTGAATGCTGAGGTTTATACTGGAACTGCGCGCTACTCTGATTGTAAAAATTACTGTGAAAAAGTGATTAATTCCGGAGCCCATCAATTAGATGACGTTTATCAGCATATTTTCTTAGCGGACAACCACACTTCTCCTGAAATAATCTTTCCCGTGGTTTATGATGCAATTGTTGCACAAGCTTATGGTGGTACAATTTATCTAATTAATGGGGCAATAGGCGGCACAATGTTACCTGGAGACTATGGCGTGAATGGAAATTGGGGTGGTTTGAGGGTTACACCTCAGTTTGTAAACAAATTTCAGGATTCTACCCTTGATTCTAGATATTTATTCTATCGAAATGGACAAGTTAAGGATTTCACCGATCCTAGTCAATTGTCTGAGTTTAAATATGGTTACGCATTCCCAAAATATAAAAATAAAACTCAAACGGGGTCAAATGGCTCAAACAATGCTACAAGTCCATTTGTGGATACGGATTTCCCTATGTTCCGTTTAGCTGATGTCTATCTGATGTTGGCGGAGTCTGCACATAGAATTGGAGATCAGTCAACTGCTTTGCAGTATATCAATTTAATTCGAACTAGGGCTTACAATTCAAGTGATTTCAATATGTCTTCACTAACACTAGATGATATATTGGATGAAAGAGCAAGAGAATTGAGTTGGGAAGCTACCCGCCGCACGGATTTGATTCGATTCGGTAAATTTACTAGTGGAGATTACCTTTGGGCGTTCAAAGGCGGAGAGGTAGATGGAGGGCCTCTAGAATCATTCAGAATCCTTTATCCTATTCCGAATGCAGATTTGATTCTGAACCCAAATCTTACTCAAAATCCTGGTTATTAATCAAGTTAGGAAATAACTCAAAATCCAAAGTTATCAAATCCGTCTTTTGATAATTCGAGGTATCGTTGCTCATTGAACTTATACAGTTCGGATGGTTTGTGTGGCACTCCTCGTTGCTTTTCTTTGAGATTGGTCAAAATCCCTAACTTCTGTACTTTTCTTCTGAAATTTCGTTTATCAAGCGGTTTATCTAGAATCGATTCATACAAACGATGTAATTGACTTAACGTAAACTTCTCAGGGAGCAAGTTGAATCCAATTGGTTGAATTTTGATTTTTCGTTTCAATTGCTCCTTGGCAGCAGTAAGAATTTCAAAATGGTCGAATGCCAATTCATGAATTTCATTGACCACCGCCCAACCAGCAGATTGTGCAAAAGACGACGCATGTGGAATGTAGTCCGAAATTTTCACAAGAGAAACATAAGCTATCGTAATTACACGTGCTTCGGGTTCTGCCCGAATGGATTTTAACCAAGCACGATCCGCTTCTTTACAAATACGATTTGGATCACCAAATGCGCCAAGTTGCTCCAAGTAGATATCTTTCAATCCTGTTAATTCTTCCAAAACTCTATTTGCCGCTTGATCCAAATTTTCATCGTTATAGATTAAGTTTCCTGGAAGTGCCATTCGTGAACCCGGAAATTGATTTTCTCCACGGTCAATTAGCAATACAGTAAGATTTTCCATGTCAAAACCGAAAATCACACAATCTACGGATACGTTTGGATTTAACTCAGAAATAAAATTTTTTAACATAATCTCTCCTTTTTTTTATAAAATCCTTATATTTGAAAGTGTAAAAATGACACAGAGGTATAAATTATAGATTTTATTTATGTTTTTTGTAGTAGAAAGTGGTTCAACAAAAAGTGATTGGGTTCTCATTGAAAACAAAAATAGCCAAAGTTTTTATTCAACAATGGGCTTCAACCCCTATTTTCATTCTTCTGATCGCATTGAGTCAGAGTTAAGGATGAATTCAGAAATCATGAAAGTTGCTGATTCTGTAAAAGGTGTTTATTTCTATGGTGCCGGCTGTTCAAGCGTTGAGTTAAATCAAATCGTTGAAAATGGATTACGTAGAGTTTTCCCCAACGCTGATATTCTGGTCGAACATGATCTACTAGCCTGTGCCTATTCAACCTACGATGGAAAACCTGTTATTTCATGCATTATCGGAACTGGCTCAAACTCTTGTTATTTCGACGGTAAAAATGTGTTCGAAGAGATTCCTGCTTTAGGTTATATTCTTGGAGATGAAGGCAGTGGAAGCTTTTTTGGAAAACAATTGATTTCCAATTTTCTTTATAAAAGTCTTCCGCGAGAAATTTCTGATGATTTCATACAGACCTACAACTTTGGAAAAGATGAATTGATCGATCGAGTTTACATGCGTGAAAATGCCAATGTTTTTATTGCTTCATTCATGCCTTTTATCGCTAAACATAAATCACATGAATACATCAAGAAAATGGTTCGAGATGGGTTCAAAAGATTCATAGAAATCCATGTTTGTTGTTACCAAAATTACCTTGATGTTGAAGTAAATTTCGTGGGGTCAATCTCTGAGATATTCGAAGAACAATTGAGAGAAGCAGCAACTGAATTTGGAATTCAAATTGGTAGAATTATCAGAAGACCGGTTGATTCATTGGTGAATTATCACCTCAAATACTTGTTGCTAGATAAGGTTTAATCATTGATAAAGTCAAAATAAATTTTTCAGATGAATAAAATTCTCACATTATTTCTTTTTTTCGCACTAACAACATCTCTGTTGGGTCAAAAATCAGCCCCCGAATGGTCGAAGAATGCTACTATTTACGAGGTGAATATTCGCCAGTTTACGCCTGAAGGAACATTTAAAGCTTTTGCGCAACATATTCCGCGATTAAAGCAAATGGGAGTTGACATTTTATGGCTAATGCCGATTCATCCGATAGGTGTGAAGAACAGAAAAGGTTCGCTTGGAAGTTATTACGCTATTCGAAATTATGAGGAGGTAAACCCAGAATTTGGAAACATGAATGATTTCAAAGAGCTGGTGAAATTAGTGCATGATAACGAAATGAAAATAATCATTGATTGGGTTGCCAATCATACTTCTCCTGACAATATTTGGATTGAGCAGGGACACAAAGATTGGTACACCTTGGATTCAACTGGGAATTTACAACCAACACTCGGAACAGATTGGTGGGACGTGGCTGATTTAAATTATGATAATCAAGAAATGCGAAAAGCGATGATTAATTCCATGAAGTTTTGGTTGACTACCGCTGATATCGATGGGTTTCGTTGTGACGTAGCTGGCTGGGTTCCGATTGATTTTTGGGTGGATGCTCGTAGAGAATTGGATTCAGTAAAAAAAGTATTCATGCTCGCTGAGGCAGAAGAACTTCCAATGACCACTGCTTTCGATATGACCTACGGATGGGAATTGCATCACATCATGAATGGAGTTGCACAAGACAAAAAGAAAGTTTCAGACTTGGTTAATTATTTTAAAAACGATAAATATCCATCCGACCACTATAAAATGAATTTTACATCCAATCACGATGAAAATTCATGGAACGGAACAGAAATGGAGAGAATGGGGAATTCATACAAAACGTTTGCCGTTTTTGCTTCATTGATTGACGGAATGCCTCTAGTATATAATGGACAGGAAACATCGATGAATAAACGTTTACGGTTTTTTGAAAAAGACACGATTGAATGGAAAAAAATGGATTTAGTTTCTTTTTACAAAGATTTATTGCAGTTGCACAAAAATAATCCTGCTCTTTGGAATGGAAGTTATGGTTCAAAACCAAAATTTTTAGTTGCAGATGACAATCAGAAAACAGTGGCTTTTTTAAGAGAAAGAGAAGGAAATCACGTTTTGTGTTTATTGAATTTTTCGGATAAAAACCAAGTGATCAATATAAATTCTGATGCCCTCAATGGAAAATACAAGAATCTATTCTGCACTAATGCGAAAAAAATAAATTCGACCTATTCCGTTAAACTTGAACCTTTCGGTTATCAAGTGCTTTATAAATAAATCCTATAGCCATGGAAATTATTAAACCTAAACTATCATTTTGGCAAATCTGGAACATGAGTTTTGGATTTATGGGAATTCAATTTGGATGGGGATTACAAATGGCCAATATGAGCTCCATTTACGAAAATCTTGGTGCGAAACCAGAAGAAATTCCTGCCTTATGGTTAGCTGCGCCTCTTACCGGACTTCTAGTTCAGCCAATTATTGGTTATTTTAGTGATCGAACTTGGCACCCCAAACTTGGACGCAGAAGACCTTATTTTTTAGTTGGCGCAATTCTTAGCTCCATTTGTTTGATTCTCATGCCGAATTCTTCTTCGCTTTGGATGGCTGCCGGATTGTTGTGGATTTTGGATTCATCTATCAATATTTCAATGGAGCCATTTCGTGCTTTTGTCGCAGACAATTTAGCTGAAAATCAACGAGCTCGTGGTTTTGCAATGCAAAGTTTCTTTATTGGTTTAGGTGCAACAATTGCTTCTGCATTACCTTGGATATTTACAAATTGGTTGAATGTTTCTTCGATTAGTGAAGCTGGTCATGTGGCCGACAATGTTAAATGGAGTTTTTATCTCGGGTCGATTGCTTTTATTGGTGCTGTTTTGTATACCGTTCTTACTTCGCGTGAATACCCACCAACAAATTTGGAAATTGAAATTCGTAAACAAGAAGAATCGAAAGGTTTCGGGGCTGGTTTTGGAGAAATATTCGAATCCTTAACAAATATGCCGAAAAGAATGAAGAAATTGGCCTTAATTCAATTTTTGACATGGCCCGGGCTTTTTCTAATGTGGTTTTTTTACACACCAACGGTAGCTGTTGAAATTTTTGGAGGTGAGCCAGGAACCAAACTTTATACAGATGGACAAAATCTAGCGGGTTTGACCTATTCTTTCGAGAATATCGTAACCTTTTTGTTTGCCTTAATTCTGCCTTTTTTGGCCTCAAAATTCTCTATGAAGTGGACTCATTTTATTTGTTTAATTATTGGTGGTCTCGGTTTGATTATGATCAACTTTGTTGGGAACAAAGATAATGTCTGGATGCTTTTTTTGGTTATGGGAATGGTTGGAATCGCCTGGAGTAGTATTTTATCAATGCCTTACGCAATGCTCACAGGATGCCTTCCTCAGAACAAAATAGGAATTTACATGGGTATTTTTAATTTTTTTATTGTTCTTCCCGAAATCCTTGCTTCTATATTTTTCGGAAAGATAATGGAGCATTGGTTGGACGGTTCACGAATTGCTGCTGTTACGATTGGTGGCGTTTTGATAATTATCGCAGCATTTTTTACGTTAAGAATTAATGAAAACGAATAACAATTTAAAAGGACTAATTTTTGATTTGGATGGTGTTTTGGTTTCCACTGAACACAATCATTTTTTGGCTTGGCAGAAAACAGCTCGTCTCTTGGGAATTGATTTTTCTGAGAAAGAAAATGAAAACTTGAAAGGAATTAGTCGTGTTGACTCGCTAAGACATATTTTAAAACTTGGACATACTGTGGTTAGTGACCGTGAGTTTAATGAGCTTTTGGAATTCAAAAACGAATCTTATATTGAATCAATAAAAGCGTTATCTCAACAAAATTGTTTGAAAGGTGTTGTTACAACATTAATTAACGCAAAAGAAAAAGGCTTAAAATTGGCTGTTGGATCGTCCAGTAAAAATGCCAAGTATATTCTTAAATTGATTGAAATTGAAGAGTTTTTTGATGTCGTAATCGACGGGAATATGGTTGAAAATTTAAAACCTAATCCTGAGGTATTTCTAAAAGCAGCCGAAGAATTGGGCTTAGAAACCTCAGATTGTCTCGTTTTCGAGGATGCTTCAAGCGGAATTCAAGCAGCAAAAGCCGGAG
>JBIKSL010000057.1:0-4721 GCA_044348645.1 Crocinitomicaceae bacterium
ACTCATCTTTTTTCATATTCTGTGTGTTTAAATTACTAAAAAGTTATTTCCGAAATTTTATTGAGCTCTAAAAGGCTCTAAAATTTCAGAATAACTTTCAGCTTTACACACTTTTTGGGATACTACCAATAAGCGCCAGCTATCGCCGTTCGCCTATTTGCAAAACGTTACTTTACCTCTTCAACAACTTAAATCCAATTTCCCGCCCTTGTCCCTGAAACATGGCAAGGTTGATCCAGAAGAACGCGAACTTTTCCATCAACTCAAATCGGTCATTTCCTCCTACGTTGTAGCAATTGGCAAAGCCTGCATCCAACGCTAATTGTTGAGCAATTTCCTTACCTTTTGCACTATCTCCAGCAACAAAGGCATCCAACACTTGATCTCCGTATTTCGGATTCGCCATGTTATTAAAACCTGTTGTATTGAAACACTTAACGACATCTGTGGAATTTGTATTCGCCAAAATAGCATCTGTTGTATTCGAATAACCAGCTGGTCCTCTTCCCATAACAATGTTCATCGTGTCAATAATCACTTTTCCTGTTGTGTCGCCCAAACTCTGTGTCACCTCAATCGCCATCATGGCAGGGGTAGCCAACACAATTACTTCCGATTTTTGAACGGCTTCTTGAATCGATGAAACTATTGTATGTGGATTATTCAATAAATCCTGTCCTTTGAAATTTGCAGTGTCTCGCACACCCAAATAAATGCGATGTCCATTGTTTGCCCATTTCGTAGCTAAGGCGCCCCCAACGTTTCCGGTTCCTATGATTGCGATGTTCATGTTAATTCAATTTTTTAAGTTAATGATTAAGATTTCTATGAAATTTATCTGGTAAAAAATACCATATTGGTATGCCTATGAAAATAATATAGGATAGATATACCGAAACAAATGCCAATGGAATTGAAAGTAAATAGAGCGATGTAGAAATCAAATTGCTTCGCTGAACCATTTTATTGTAGGGAATTAATTTAGCCCTGACTTCAATGTATCTTCGCATAAGTAAAAAAGCAAGCGCATTCAAAAACATCACAAATCCATAGAACATGACTGCCTGCTCTAAAAATGGATGATCGGATAAAAAAGCTGTTGGAAGTGGAATCAACGACATCGCGAACAATAAAAAAACATTATACCAAACCAACTTAGAGGTGGAATGTGGAATTATATCGAATAAAGCATGATGATTTAACCATAAAATGGCAATGACCACAAAGCTCAATGCATAGTCAAATAATTTTGGCAAAAGTGAAAGTAAAGCATTCCAAACATCCTTGTCCGTAAAATTGTCTTTCAGTTCGGGAATATGTAATTCCAAAATCATGATGGTAATGATTATTGCTATGACGCCATCACTGAAAGCTTCAATTCTGTTCTTACTCATGTTAAAACTCATAACGTAAAAATAGACCTAAATTCTCGGTTTTTGAAATGCTTTGTGTAAAATCAGCTCCGATTCCAAATTGAAAAGCTTTCATTTTTAGACCTAATCGAATACGCTGCGTAAATAAGTAGTTTTTTTCAATCATTGTTGGCGCTGCATTTATCAATTCTAGTTGACTAAAAAGATTAATTTTTTCAGTTAATTTAGGAGTAAATCTTCCCAGAAAGAATATGTCGATAGTCGGATCTCTTTTAGTTTCGGAAACTAACCAAGTAAAAATCAAGATATCCTTTTTCAAGTATGCAAATTGAAATCCTGCTTTGGTGTAAACTCCAGTTCCTACTAATTGTCCAACTGTGACAGGTGCAAAACCTTTAAGTTTTGGATGATTGAACGAGATGGCTTCGGTAAAACCAAATTGTGGTAAAAAAGAAGTGGATGTCATTTGGTAATCGATACTGGCTCGGTTTCGGTTGAAAAATAAAAATTTTGAGTTGTTACCCGATTTATCTTTGAAATATTTAAAGAACATTATATCGAGTGTTGTCTTTTTGTGACCTCCGAAAACCTCAACCGGAATTTGTGCAACAGCCACACCTCGAATAAGAAGCATGGCTATTAACACGAAAAATAGTTTTCTCGAAAAAGACATTATTTATTTAAAGCTTTAACAACTAACTCTGCTGCAGCTGCACCCGAATTTTGTTGTTGTCCGGTAATCAAGTTGCCATCTTGAATAGCATATGAACTAAATGGTGCGGATACTTTAAAAGTAGTTCCTTGAATTTTCTTTGCCTCTGTTTCGATGCGGTAAGGCTGAATTTTCATTCCAACTGCTTTGTCAGCAAACTCCTCTTCCGCATCTGCAAAACCTGTCCATGTTTTTCCCTTTACGATTAATTCACCGTTCGACTTTTTCGCTTCAAGAAGCAATGTTACAGAGTGACAAACAGCAGCGCTTGGTTTTCCTGCCTCGTAAAAGGATGCAAATAGTTTTTCTAAGTCTTTATTTCCTTTAAATGTGTACATTGGTCCTTGTCCTCCTACCAAGAAGATAGCATCAAAATCAGTTGCCTTCACATCAGTCATTTTTTGAGTATTTGACAACATGTCGTTAAAGGATTTTTGTTGCATATATCCTAAAGTTATCACATCATGAGCCGAATATCCACTTTGATCTGTCGGGTTGGAATAACCGTCCATTTCAATCTTTCCTCCTTCGGTTGATACAAGCGTAACTTCATATCCTGCCTCCTGGAATACTCGAAGTGGGTGGGTCAATTCTGCTGCCCAAAATCCAATTGGCCATCCTGTCTGTTTGCTCGTTGTTGGCGAGCTTGCTACCATTAATATCTTTCCTTTGACTGGTGCACCATGAAAATGCACATAGTTATTTACTTCCGTTGTCATGTTATTTTGTTTTTTATTGTTACTTGATTTTTGTGCATTAAGTCCTGTGCTCGCCAACAATGCAAGAGCGAGTGTAAAAACTGTTTTCTTCATGTGATTATTTTTTAAATTTTCATTGCAAAGATTATTACTATACCTATATTTGCCAATAGTATAACCTAAAAGTATGATACATACTTTTTAGAAAGTATCATTAAAATAAAGCATTTGCGATATGCCTGATTTTAAATACAAAGGAAAAGTCTATTACAATCCCGTTCAATTGGTAATGGAACAAATTGGAGGAACGTGGAAGGCTCCCATTCTTTGGCGTCTAAAAGAAAATGCCATGCGCTACAGCGAATTGAGAAAAGATATTCCGCATATTTCGGATAAAATGCTAACAACTCAATTGAGAGAATTAGAGGCTGATGGCTATGTTCACAGAGAAGTGTATGCCGTTGTTCCACCCAAAACGGAATACTCCCTTACTGAAAAAGGCAAAGAAATTTTGGAATTGATTACCATAATTCGGAATTATGGGTTGCAGATGATTGAAGATGAAAATAAAAAATAAATGCAAATTTAGGGCACTCCATTCGTTCATTCAAGGTCAAGCCCTACGGGTTTTGATAAAATAATCTCCACCTTTTCATTTCTCTCATTTAATGCAAATCTTTAATAAGAAAACTAATCTTGGATTTTCCTCTATTTCTTTCCTTAAAGTCAGGTAGTATTTTTTTTCAAAAACCTTGCATTTCCTCATTCCGTAGCCCTTATCGGGCACTTTCTTTTTTTTCCTTTTTTTTCTTTTGGAATTATTAGTGTGCACGAAGCGCTAAACCCCAGAGCATAATTTTTAATCCTAAATTATGTTCAATTTTCAACTTAAATTGTTTCGCTCGGAACACCAAATTACCCAACCCCATTTCTTCATCCTGTGCAAAGGACTCAACAGCGGAAAACCACTTTCAGAGCCTTGCCCGAATTGCTTTATTTGTATCTGCCAGTCAGAGCAAGAAAAAGAAAACTTGTACTGGATCCTCTTTGCCCTTTGGCAAGGTCGCAGGTTTCACCAAGTTTTGTGTGGTTCGGTTATTCCCTTTATTCGCAAAAAGGAACTTTCCAACCTCATCCAACAGGGGCAGAAATACGCAATCCATTTTCCGGATAAGTTCCGTAAAAATGTCCAAGCTCTGTAGCTGCTCCAACAAAAGGAAAAAGAATACGCCAAACTCACTCAATCCATCAAAGAATTGAAAGTTGTGATAGGTCACCAAATGATTATATAAAAAATGACCCGAGTGCAGATCTTACGGTATGCATCACGGGTACTGTTGACTCAAATATAAACAAGAATTTATTCAGTACAATCCTTTTTAACAATTTTTCATTTCATAAAATACATATTTAGTGATTAAACCAAATTGATAAGGACCGATTTCAACAGAATACGCCAAACTCACTCAATCCATCAAAGAATTGAAAGTTGTAATCGGTCACCAAATGATTAGATAAACAAAAAACGCCACCCGATGAGGTGGCGTTTTGCTTCTCTGTTTTCTTACTTTGAACATCGTTCCGATGTCAAGACCAGAGTGATTTTCCATTCCTGTGCTTCGTCGGTGATATCCTCATCAACGGTCACATCCATTTTATTCACCTTACCGCTTAACTCGGCACCGGCTTTAAAACGTGTCACATCCCTTTTGGTCTTGACATTCAAAATCAAATCGGAGCTTGTGCAATCTCCTTCTTTTAGATTTTTCATAACTTACTTTTTTTTTGCCTTGGGCTTATCGCCCAGGGCGGTTGAATAATAAGCACTTCGTTTCTTAATCTAAAACCACAAGTGCCCTAACTACTAATTTTTCAGGAGATTGAAAGAGAAAACCCAAAATCGAATTCTCTCCCAAAATCCCCGCGCCTTGAAAGATT
>JBIKSL010000043.1:0-17064 GCA_044348645.1 Crocinitomicaceae bacterium
GCTTAATAACTCATCTTTTTTCATATTCTGTGTGTTTAAATTACTAAAAAGTTATTTCCGAAATTTTATTGAGCTCTAAAAGGCTCTAAAATTTCAGAATAACTTTCAGCTTTACACACTTTGTGGGAGACTACCAAAAATATTCTTGATTTCTTGCTAGTACTCACTTATCTGCCAACCCAAAGTTGTGGGTTCAAGCATCTCGGAACAACTCCAACAACCTGATGTATCTCGAAATGGCAAATTGATACATTTCCTTCGGTCATTAAACTTCCAATGGCTTGCTTTGTGCTTACTCTAGAACCAATGCTGACAAATGTTTCTTTCAAGTTGCTATATACTGAACGGTAATTCCCGTGCTTCACAATTACTACTTTTCCAGCGCCGGTGATACTGAAAACGCTGGTAACTTCACCATCAAAAATCGCTCGAACATTTGCACCTTTAGAACAAGCATAATCCACACCATTATTATTAGTATAAACATCGGGAAGTGTTGGATGAGCATTACGCCCGAAACTTTCAACAATGCTTCCTGATGAAACTGGAGCGGGTAATCGGCCTTTATTTGATTCAAAGTTTTTTCCTGCAACGGAGCCCTCCGATGTTTCAACAAAAACTGGGATTTTTGGTTCCTCGGGAGTTTTTTCAGGTGATTTTTCGGGAGTCTTTTCTGAACCAGACTTCGTTAATGTAGTTTTAACTTTGTCCTTCTCTTTATTTTTTAAAGCTAACTCTTCCTGTTCTTTTTTCTTCTTCGTATCCAATTCTTTTTTCTTCAAGGCCTCCGAATCTTTACGTGCTCGTTCGGCTTCTTGTCGAACTAAATCCGCTTTAATTGCGGCATTTATTTTCTGCTTCAACTCTTCTTTCTTGCGCTCATCCTCCTTCAATTGCGCGAAAAGTTTTTGTTCTTCTTGCCTAAATTTTTGATAGGTCTTTTCCTTAGAAACTTTATCTTTTTCAATTTGTTCACGCTCTATTTTCTTTTCTTCTAGCACTTTAGATTTTATTTCCTTTTCCTCTTTGATTTGACTCAACTCTTTGTGAATGAGAGAACGATTTTGTAAAATCAATGCCATTTGCTTTTTTTGGATGGTGGCTACTTTTTTTAAGTATTTTGTTCGTTTTGAGGCCTCATTGTAATTATCAGAGGATAGAATAAACATTATTTTTCCATAATTATTTCTGTGCTTGTAAGCATAAAGCAACATCGACTTATACTGTTTTTTGAGTTGAGTTAATCTCGCTTTTAGTTGATTCACCTCCTGTTTTTTTTCGATCATTTTGATTTCAGCAACACGAACTTGATTATCAAAAACACGAACCAATGCTTCACGACTTTTTATTTGATTGTCTATTAATTTCAATTCATTCAAGGAAGCTTGACTACTTGTTTTTACTTTATTCAACAAAACTTTGGTATTGGAAATTTTTTTCTCCAGTTTTTGTTGCTCTTTCTTTAATTTGTCGCTACTTGTTTGTCCATGAACGAATCCAAAAAAGAGAAGTAAAACCAATAAATTAATCGCACTTTTCATAATTTTCAGGTATAACGATGATGAGTTCTTGAGGTTCATTTATTTCAATTTTTTCATATTCCAAACGAACCAATATTTTATTTCTTGGTGTGGTGATTTGAATCATTAGTTTTTCGGGAACCCTTATACTTTTATGTCTTTGAAAGGATAAATAATCAACCGTGATTTCTGTCGTGTCGCTCGGACTGCTAATGACGGTTTTTTTTAATTCCTTTGCGTCATTTGTTAAGAAATAATTGATAATAATGTCATCCTTGGCTTTTCGCTCAAAACGTTTTTTTTCTCTTTTACGATGCGAAGAAATGTGATAGCGATATGGGTCGTTGATCACAAAATATTTTTGATCAAATTTGTAATCTAACGGTCGACCGAGAAAAAGCTCCTCAATATTCTTGTAAGTAAAATCAATCCCAAAATTCTCTTTGATGTAATTCAAAGTCTGAATAACGTAGCATTTGTCTTTTCGATTAATTAGCTTGAGCGTGTCTTTTGTAATCATCGCTGTTACAATCGGTATTTTTGCGTATGTAATGATGGTATTGATTGCGCTATCGGAAATAATTTTTAGAGACGTCTTGAAAGAAATTTCTCGAGTGGTATCTTTATAGTCAACACTCAATTTTGAATAGAAGGATTGGAGTTTAATCAAAGCAAGGCTATCCATTGTTTGCAAAAGATCTTTGTCTTTTATCTTAGGCATTTTTTCTAGTGGCATAGGTTGATTAGTTTCTGTGACGAATTTTGGACTACAAGAGCTAAGCCAAAATAACCCAAATATCGCGCATAACAGTTTAATAAATTGGGTCATAGTAAACTTTGTTTTGAATTTTTTTTTCTAAAATTAAATTAGTCGATCTCAATTCTTTTGCATGTAACCAAAATTCAATTGCTCTTTCTTTTTGTCCTAACTTGTATGCGTTATCTCCAAGATGTTCAATTATTAAACAGTCGTTTGGTAGAAATGAATTGGCTTGATTGAAATACTCTTCAGCCAAAACGTATTTTTCTTTAACAAATAAAATCCATCCTTTTGTGTCTAAAAATCGACCTTGATTTGGAGCAATAAGCAAAACTTCATCGATTAATTTTTCAGCTTTTTCAAATTCAGTGGTTTGTAGAGTTAGGCGATATGCAAAATTGTTTTTTAAAATTAAACTTGTAGGTTGTTTTTCAATTGCTTTCTCGTAAAATATTTTTCCATTTTCGATGTCTTTTAACCCAAAGTTTGCCTCACCCATTTGACCGTATATTTCTGCTTCTAGTTCAGCATTGTTTAGAAGTAAATCCAACGCTTCCTTCAACTTGATTATTGATTCCGAATATCGCCTTTTCTGATTTTTCGCCAAGCCACTGAAAAAATAAGGTATTGGTTGAACAGGAAAAAGTTCGATACACTTTTCACTATCAACATTCAATGAATCATACCATTGATTTTGATATTCCAACAACAAAATTTGATTCCAAATCGGAAACAAATCAGGATTGCAATTAACTGCGTTTTTATAGGATTTTACTGCTTCTTCAATCTTGTCAGCCTTGAAATAATAATCTCCCCGAATGGAGTGCGCTTTGGCTTCTTTCGGATAACGATTGACCATATATTCCACCAATGATTCCATATCTGGATCGCTCGTCTTATAATTCTGAATGCTTATCAGAATCTCCATTTTTTGATCCAAGGATGCGCCTTCTTTTATGACCGCCTTTTTTAAATTGTTTAGCCCCGCTTGTTCTTGACCAATTTGCATCTGCATATCACCAAGCATATAAAGTGCAAGTCCATTTTCGGGATCCGCAGTAACAAGTTCCTGAAGCATTTTCATCCCTGAATCATATTGGTTTTTTTGCATGTAATAATCAACCAAATTAGCGATGATGTTTGGTTCGTTGGGGTACTTCTTTTTGGCTTCAAGCAAGCCATCCAAAGCGGCTTTATCCTGCCCCAAATCATGAAGTAAATTAAAGCGTTTGATTTCAATTTCCGAGCTCCCTCCGAGTCGCCTTTCTATATTTGAAAGGGCTTTTAATGCTTTTTCTTGTTTACCAGCTTTCACCCAGTTTTCGAAAGAACCGTCGTAATATTCTGGATTTTGCAAGTTGATTTGAGATAATTTATCGAAGATTAAAGCTGCTTGTTCGTATTCCTTCAATTCCTGGTGCATGAACGCCAACTCGGATTGATAATAAAGATTTTTTGGGTCAGATTCAGAAGCTTGTTTCGTGTGCAATGCCGCTCGTCGCAAGTCATTCTTCATCAAATAAAGTTGTGCAAGGGCAAAATTCGCAGCATCATCCGTTGGATCTTCTTTCAAACATAAATTAAACTTCTCGATGGCTCGATCGACCTCGAAATTTAGTTTCAATCGAACTCCCTCATGAAAATCCCGAATAAAATTGGAAGAATGAACTATTGTTTTCTCTTTTGCCGTGCGACAAGCAGAAAGCAATAAGAATGAAATTATAATAAAAAAGAGGTTTAATCGCATTAACCTAAAGTCGTAAAATCGCCAAGACTCACACCCAAGACTTGTCCATTGTAAACAACTTTCGAACCAATCATCGAATCAGCCATAACCACATTTTTCATGCTGGTATCTTGTTGAATAATTGAATTACTGATATTGCAATTGACCAATTCAGTTCCAGCCCCGAGTGACACGTGTGGACCAATCACCGAATTGCTTATTTTCACATTTTTCCCAACAAAACAAGGCGGGATGATGACACTATTTTCAATTTCGACAGTTTCGTGAACCAATTGTTTTTGAGCCTCCCAATCAAACTCAAGCACACGTTGGTTTGTATGAACGGTCACTTCTTTGTTACCGCAGTCCAACCATTCATTTACTTCACCCGGTTTAAAAACGTATCCCGCCTCCGTTAATCTTCGCAAGGCATCAGGCAATTGATATTCACCACTTTTGATGATGTTGTTGTCAATCAAATACTCCAACTCTTTGCGCAATTTTTCTCCGTGTTTGAAGTAGTAAATACCAATCATGGCAAGGTCTGAAACAAACTCTTTCGGTTTTTCTACAAAATCGATAATCTCTCCTCGTTCATTCATTTTGATTACGCCAAAGGCACTTGGGTCATCAATTTGTTTCACCCAAAGAATTCCTTCATCCTCCTGATTGATTTTGAAATTAGCACGGAATAAAGTGTCTGCAAAAGCAACAACGACAGGGCCGCTTAATTTTTCAGCTGCACATAAAACAGCATGAGCGGTACCCAAAGGTTGCGTTTGATAATGAATGGATCCTTTCGCACCTAATTTTTCTGAAACGGCCAACAACTCATTTTCGACATCTGTGCCAAAATCACCTACAACGAAGGCAATTTCCTCTATTTTTTCAGCACATACGGCAGCAATATCTTCCACCAAGCGATGAACAATTGGCTTCCCTCCTACCGGAACTAATGGTTTAGGAACAGTTAATGTATGCGGCCGAAGTCGACTTCCTCTTCCGGCCATTGGAACGATTACTTTCATTTTATTTTTTTTATTTTACACCTGTACTTCCAAATCCTCCTTCACCTCGCTCAGAATCTGATAGCACTTCCACTTGCACCAATTCTACTTGTTCAACTTTACAAAACACAAGTTGTGCGATGCGCTCACCATCCTGAATTTCAACATCTTCATTGGAAAGATTAATTAAGATTACTCCAATTTCGCCTCGATAATCAGCGTCAATTGTTCCCGGACTATTCAAAACCGTAATTCCTCTTTTTAATGCTAAACCACTTCTAGGACGAACCTGACATTCTAGTCCGTTTTGCATTTCTATATAGAGGCCTGTTTTCACCAAAGTCCTTCCCAGTGGTGGAATTGCAATTGGGTTTTCCAAATTTGCCCGAACATCCATACCTGCGGAACCTGTTGTTTCATAATGAGGCAAGGAATGTTTTGATTTATTGGTGATTTTTACTCGCATTCAATTGGTTTATTCATCAAAATTACAAAATTCATAAGAAGCTTATAATTTCATCGAAAAGGTTTAATCAACAATTCAATTAACATACTTTTGGCTCATGTTTTGGTTCCAAAAAAATGTAACACTCGCTGAAAAAAAGTTTATTTTTGCAATTATGATACCTAAAGGAAAACTTATAATCATTGGAGGAGCTGTTGACAAGGGCAGTTTTACAGAAAGTAATTTCGAAGAGCACGTTGAAAAAAACTTAAACTTTTTTGAAAGGGGAATTCTTAAAAGAATCATTGATGAATCAAAAAAGGGAACCGAATCGCGCATTGAAATAATTCCAACAGCCTCAAAAATTCCAGATATTGTAGGTCAAGAATATGCAAAAGCCTTCAGTTTTTTAGGGGCAAATAATGTTGGAGTTTTAAAAATTGAAAAGCGAGAAACCGCTCTCTCTAACGAAACGCTCGATCGCGTGAAGTCTGCAGATGTTATTTT
The DNA here is from genome assembly GCA_044348645.1 of Crocinitomicaceae bacterium. GTDB lineage: Bacteria > Bacteroidota > Bacteroidia > Flavobacteriales_D > Crocinitomicaceae > UBA952. The sequence continues at coordinate 5,966 of JBIKSL010000043.1, forward strand.
CTTTACTGGTGGAGATCAGCTCCGCTTAACTTCCATAATTGGAGGTACGCCGACACACGATGCGGTAATGCACAAATACTACGAAGAGGACTTTATCTATGTTGGGACATCTGCGGGTGCTCACAGCGCCTCGAAAAGTATGATTTACCAAGGTTCGAGTAGAGAAGCTCTTTTAAAAGGAGAAATCAAAATCACAAGTGGATTGGGTTTGATTGATCATGTGATTATTGATACCCATTTTGTTCAACGTGGACGAATTGGACGCTTGTTTCAAGCTGTAGTGAGCAACCCTAAAACATTAGGAATTGGATTAGGAGAAGACACAGGCTTACTCATTAAGGAAGGGAATGAAATGGAAGCGCTGGGTTCCGGATTGGTTATCTTGGTTGATGGAAGAAATGTTTCAGATACTAATATTACAGATGTTGCCTTGGGAGAACCTATTTCCATTCAAAATATGGTTGTTCATGTAATGAGCGAGGGCGACCATTATTTATTGAAAGAGCATAAAATGACCATTCACAATAAACTTACGGTAAAATAAATCAGCATATGAAGTTATTGATTCACGGTGGGTTTTTTAGTGAGTTCTCGCAATCAAATGAGATTAAGTTAGCGAAGCAAGAGGCAATGGAGCGAATTGCAAAATCCTCATTCGAGTTTTTAAAAACTCATACAGCCATGGAAACGGTTGTGTATGCCGTTGAACAACTGGAGGACGACCCATTATTTAATGCCGGAATTGGTTCTCAAATTCAAAGTGACGGAATAATTCGAATGAGTGCTTCATTGATGGATGGACAAACAAAAAAATTCAGCGGTGTTATTAATATTCAAAATGTAAAGAATCCTATTCGGGTTGCAGAACATTTGATGGGAGTTGACGATCGTGTTTTGGGCGGAGAAGGAGCAAATGGATACGCATCTCAGAACGGCTTCGAAAATTTTTCGACTGAAATTCCTGAGCGACGAGAAGAATTTGAAGCAAAACTTACTTCTCTTGGCACAGGAACAGTTGGTTGTGTGGCTTTGGATCGAGACGGAAAATTGGCTGCTGCAACCTCAACTGGAGGAAAAGGTTTTGAAATACCGGGAAGAATCTCTGATTCAGCAACAGTTGCCGGAAATTATGCGAATACTCATTGTGCCGTAAGTTGTACAGGTGTTGGGGAAGATATCGTGAGTGGAGCGGTTGCGTCTAAAATTGTAACCAGAGTAACCGATGGATTTTCAATAGATAAAGCGTTTCAAAAAACTTTTGAGGAATTATCAGAGTTTGATGGATTTGCAGGTGCAATTGGATTGGATAAAAACGGAAACATATTTTGGCAGGAATCTCATCCTAAAATTGTATTCGCTGCATTTGATGGAGTTGACTTTACGGTATTTCAATAAGACTTATTTTCGCAAAATGTGTCTCATGGTAGAGTCAATTGTCTTATGTTGAAAATTAAACCCTGCGCCCAGTAATTTTTGATTTGAAGCCTTAGTTCCGCCAACAAGTAAAACAGCTCGTTCTCCTAAAAGAAAATACAATAGTTTTGAAGGGATATTTGGCAAAATAAAAGGGCGGCGTAACGCTCTGGCAATAGCTCGTGAAAATTCTTTGTTACTGGTGCACGCTGCAATTGCATTAAAAACCCCTTCCCATTTATATTGAATAGCTAATGAGAAGATGCGACAAAGGTCGTCCAAATGAATCCAAGGAACATGTTGTCTTCCCGTACCAAAAGCAGATCCTAAGCCAAATCTAAAAGGAAAAAGGATTTTTTTAAGAATCCCACCATTTTTTGCTAAAACAACTCCGCTTCGTAATTTAGCCACAGGACATAAATCCGAAAAACTATCACTGGCTTCTTCCCATTCTTTTACTAATTGAGAAAGAAAATCATCACCAAAAGCATCCGATTCCTGATGTACCTTTTCGCTTTCTGGCCCATAACAATTAATGCCTGAAACGGAGACATAGTATTCAAGATTTGGCATTTGTTCAGCAATTGTTCTTAAAAATTTGGTTGTATTCACTCGTGAGGCAATTAACTCTTTTTTTCGTGCCTCTGTCCAACGTTTTTGACCAATGTTAGCACCAACTAAGTTGACAATAATATTAATTTTCGAAAGTTTTTTTGTGTCGATTGTATTTAATTCAGGATTCCATTCAATATAACTACTGCGATTCGATTTCCTTCTTGACAACTTATAAACCTTATAGCCACGCTCTTTCATCACTATGCCCAACTTGCGACCGATGAAGCCAGAACCTCCAGCAATAAGAACGGATTTAAACATATGTAATTGTAGTTGAAAGGTTTAAGGCACGAAATTATGGAAATTATTTTAGGACAACAACTATTATGACAGAATAAGTTCAATCAAAATCAAAATAGGCCTATATTTGTTTAAATGTAAATGGGGGAATATGGTATTCAATTTAAAATCGATGTGTCGTTTGCTGACAATGAACTTAAGAGCATGCCTCCCTATTTTATTGTTTTTTTTAACTCCGAAATTATTGCTCTGTCAAGAAGAATTACCAGAGGATTATGAGGAACCCAAAACGTTTTCAACAACCCGAATTATTAATGGGCATTCAGTTGAAACACTGAGCAAAGGTTTCCTTGATTTGCGAATCGAACATCGTTTTGGAGATATCGCTGGGAAATCTGGTGGATATTCAAATATGTTTGGCTTCGACAATCTGGCTGATATGAGAATCGCGCTTGAATACGGAATTTTGGATAATCTAATGATCGGATTCGGTCGATCGAAAGGAACAGGGCTTCCATACCGTTCATTGTTAGACGGATTTATAAAATACCGCATATTGAAACAGAAAAAGGGACAAATGCCGATATCTTTGACATTTGTAACGGGTTCGTTTTTTACTTATATGAAAGGATCAGATGATCAAACACAAGTAAATCACTTTCCAAAAGACATACATCGATTTTCTTATTTTTCCCAACTCAACTTGGCTAAGCATTTTGGCGATTATTTATCTGTTTCCATCATTCCAACATATGTGCATAGAAACTACGTTTCGGATAATGATCTGAATGATCTCTTCGCCTTGGGTGGAGCTTTTCGTTTAAAATTAACAAAGCGTTTTGCACTATTAAGTGAGTATTACTACGTTTTCAAGCCAGAAAATTCAAGACCAAAAAGCGAATTCCAAAATAGTTTGGCTTTTGGATTGGAATGGTTTACTTTTGGGCATAGTTTCACAATTAATTTAACCAATTCAGGAGGTTTGGGAGAGTCACAATTCATCCCCTACACCAATGAAAAATGGACGAATGGTCAGTTTAGATTTGGTTTTTGCGTTGGAAGAAAATTCACTTTTTAAACAATTTATCTATAAATTAGTTATTATTATATATTTCTAGAATCTTAATGAAATAAATAAGTCATCTGATAATAATCCAAAATATATGAATAGAATGAAGATTAACTTAATTTACTGCTCACTTTTGGGATTAACGACATCTCTTGCTTTAATTCAAACTGACCACTTTTCGGTATCGAATAATGGACATTCCATTGAATTCAAAAGTAAACATCCTTCTGGATCGTTTGATGAAATAACGGGTGATATTGATTTCGATGAAAATAACTTAGAGGATAGTAAATTCAATTTAAAAGTTGATGTTAGTAGTATCAATACCGAAAATGGAATGATGAATAAAAAGGCTCAAACAGAGGAGTGGTTTGATGCCAAAAAGTATCCCGATATCAAATTCAAATCTACTAAGGTTGAGAAGACAGACAAGGAGTTAATTATTACGGGCGATTTAACTATCCGTGGAATTACAAAAATATGCACTATTCCTGCTACGTATTCGAAGTCAGGAAACAAAATTACGTTTAAAGGTAAATTCAATGTTAATCGAATTGAATATAAAGTTGGAAAAAAAAGCGATTCAGTTCCTGACATTATGAAGATTTCTTTTGTTGTTCCTGCAGATAAAAAGTGATGCCTCGTCCGTTTTTTATTTTAGCTATTGTTTCTGGAATTCTATCAAGTTTAGTAAGTTTTTTATTTGCTTATTTTTTCAACAATAATTTGCTTGATTTTTCTGAAGTAATCCCCTATTGGAAAATTGTTTCCATCGATTTTTCACTGTCGTTTTGCTCCGTTGGGATTTTTTATTTAGCTTATATTATATCCCGAAAGTATTATAGAATTTTCTTTTATGTTCTCTTTACTTTGTGCTCTATTTGCAGTGTTTTGATACCAATTACTGCTAAAATTCCCAATTTTGAATTCCCAGAATTCTACCCAACTTTTATGTTACCACTGCACTTAATTTTTTGTGTGATTTTTGTTTCCCTTTCAACACTCATTATAAAGGATGAAATAAGCCATAACGCGAATCGTCACAAACAAGTATGAATTTATTCGGCTATTCTTTTGTGGCTGCTTAGGCGGTCCATTTGACAAGTAAAACATCAATTAAATACAAATGAAAAGCATTCCTGTTAACATTTTTTGTGTATTATTCCTTTCAATGAATTTGAGTTGTTCGAAGGATAAAGTTGGTCTTAAAAAGCCTTTTCCCGAGGTGCAATGTTCTGATACAATATCTTTTACCAATGACGTTCTGCCCATTATTCAAAATCATTGTACTGGATGTCATGATAATTCAAACGGTTACACCTTTACAAATTACCAAAATATATCATCACACTACCAGGAAATTGTAGGTTCTATGAAAGGAAATGGTTATCAATTAATGCCTCTGGGTGAAGGACCTTTACCAGACACAACTATCCAAAAAATACAATGCTGGGTAAATCAAGGGTTAAAAAATAATTGAAATTGATTTCGAAAGAACTATATTTTAAATGAAAAACAAATTGTAAGTTTCTGTTAAGGCAAAATGGTTAAATTTTCCGATTATTATTAATTTTCGAATTGATTAGATTGAAATGAAAACAAGTTTTATAAATCTCACCGTTTTCTTATCTGAATGAAAAAAGCACTTAATTTGAAATCTCAACTCCTTCCTGTATTTAGATATCACATAAATAACAACTAATTACTTATGAAAACTCTAATTGTTTCTGCCCTTTTTTTTGTTTCGCTTCATTGGTGTTTTGCTCAACAGTTTGTTCTTCCAAGCTTAAAATACTCTTATTCAGAATTCGAACCTTACATTGATTCTCAAACCATGAGAATTCATCACAGTAAACATCATCAAACTTATGTCAATAATTTGAACAAAGCATTGGTAGCGACAAAATCGGAAAACACAGGCATTGTGGAGTTGTTATTAAACGTTAGTTATCTTACTGAAGCAATTAGAAACAATGCCGGAGGACACTATAATCACGCTCTTTTTTGGGATATCTTAGCCCCAAAAGAAAAACAAAAACCGATAAAAGATTCTGAGTTTGAAAGAGCGGTAATCAATCAATTCGGTCACAGAGATACGTTGAAAAACAAACTTGCTCAGGTCGCATCGAAAAGATTTGGTTCAGGTTGGGCGTGGCTTGTTGTTACGCCTCAAAAAAAATTGATAGTCACCGATACTCCAAATCAAGACAATCCCTTAATGGATGTTGTTTCGGATAGAGGAATTCCAATTTTGGCTATTGATGTATGGGAACACGCATACTATTTGAAATACCAGAATAAACGTGCAGCCTATTTGGATGCAATATGGAATTTAATAGACTGGGGAATTGTCGCAGAAAAGTATCGCTTAGCTATTGACAATCCTATTTTACAAACGCTCAAATAATTTGTGCGATGTTGTTTTAACCCGAATGATGCGTTAACTGTTTCACTTGTATTTTCGATTTCACCATAGCGTTGGTTATGCCAAAATCTCCAAACACAATTATTTTATCATATTTTCAATCCTCATTACGAAGTTCTAATGCATAATTCGGGTTTAATGACATAAATTTTTCCTCCTAGTCTCATTCATTCGAATTAAACGACATTCTCCAATTTTCAATCTATCTGTTTGTGTTGCTATAATAATTCGATTCAGCTGACCACAAAGAATGACCGAAGGAACAAAGTCAGAAAAGGGTTAGATAAAGTCGAATTGTCCGAAACCACAGAGGAATATAACGATTTGAATGCAACGAAGAAGATGATTCTTTTTTGGTTATCACACATAAATTGCATGCTTTGTCAAGAAATAGACAAATACATTGCTCCTAAAAACCCAAAATTGAAATTCAGACTAAAATATGTAAACTTTTGGGAACAACCCGAACATTTAGTTCACTGTTTACCATGACCGGTTCACCGTCATAATGAGCGAATTTGTGAGAAAGATTAATTTTTGCTTTTTCGAAAGAAATGACTTCTGCAAATTGTGATCTGTGGGATTTTTTCGAAAAAAATCGATAAATTAATCCTGGTATTCGCCAAACCGAAAATGGCTTTAAGATGAATAATTCTATTTTTCCATCGGTGGCGTCGGACTTTGGAGAAACAACAAAACCATTTCCAAATTCGGACGTGTTCGCAATGGTGCACAAAACAGCTGGCATTCGTTTTACTTGGCCATTTGTATCGATGGAAATATTGATTGGGTTGTATTTAAAAAATTCTTTTAGAAAATGTTTCACATAGATCCAAAAACCACGTTTTTTGTCTTCATCGAATTTTTTAGCAATAACGGCATCTAAACCATATCCGCCAACACCCAAAAACGGTTGATCATTTACCAAAACAGTATCCATCTGAATATCATTCATGCGATTAATACATTCGATTGCCTTTACAATATTAAGTGGAATGTGCATGTGACGAGCTAAACCATTGCCCGAACCTAAAGGCAAAATGGCTAACTTCGTTTTTGAACCAATCAATGCCGTTCCAACCTCATGAACCGACCCATCACCGCCAACCGCACAAACTACATCAATTGAATTTTTGACTGCCTCTGATGCAATCTCAAAAGCGTGACCTTTGTGTTTAGTTGAGAAAACAGAAAAATCGAATTGATTCAAATCCAAATGACTAGTGATTAAGTCAGGAAGATTATCCTTTCTTCGAACACCTGAAATAGGATTAATAATGAACCAAATTTTCTTTTTCATTTTTTGTAATAAGTTTTTCAACTTGATTTCAAATTTCTAAATAATAATCCGAAAAAACTAATTTTATTAGCCAATATATTCTAAACCGAGTTAAAAAACCTAATTTTAGGTTTGATTGAATTGACCTATAAAATAAAGCACACAACTAAATCCGCTTGATAATGGAAGAAAATGAAACTAAAGCATTTGAAGAAAATCGCAAACAATTATTGGATTTACTTTTGCACAAATCTGCACTAAAACAAGACATTGCTGATGACTGCGAAAAAATTTTTGAAATGATGAAAACAGCCATCAAAAAGGAAATAGATGAATTGCAAAAATCCATTACGGATCCAAGAATTAGGCTAAGTTTTCATGAAAAAGGGAAATTTGAAATACACGCCTATGTTGGCAGCGATGTTTTAGTGTTCAATCTCCACAATAATGTTTTCAAACTTCCTGAACACAATCCGCTCTGGGGAACGGCCTTCTTTAATTCGGATCAAAACAATGGTTATTTTGGAATAATTCACACATATAATTTTTTGGCTGAATCGTTTGAACAAAATCGCATAGATGATAGAGGATACTTGATAAGTAGAATATTTGTAAACAAAGATCGGCATTTTATGATTGAAGGAAAAGGCCAACTAGGAAATTATTTCCGAGATCCTCAGAATATGCAGCTTACCGAAGATATTCTCAAAATTATTGTTCAGATGTCTTTTGCTCATGCACTGGAATTTGATCTTTATATTCCACCATTTGAATTTTTAGACGAAATTTCAGTTGCTCAAATCCAAACAATTGGGGAAAGTTTAAAACTTCAGACAGGAAAACGATTGGGATTCAGAATGAGATCTGAGGACACTGACATTGTTTGATTTTCTTAAAAGTTTTCTTACTAAACTGATTTTAACTCCGGATACTATCATTCTGTGTCTTGAAGACATTAATGATTTTCAAGTCCTCAGCTTGAACTTTCGTTTCCAAGTTTTTCTTTCAGTATTATGCAACGGAGCCTCCTAATGACGGTTGAAAATAATTTGAATATAAACAGGTTGTAAAAATTTCAACCAACACAAAAGCTTATAAGAAGCGAGCTAAGTTGTTTGAAAACTTTTATCAGTTTTCCGAACGTATAATTAAATGGAATTAGTTTCAATTACTACTGCTCTCAATAGGAAAACTGGAATCAGTTTGAAGAAAGCAATGAAAATGAATACAAATGATAGCTATGAATCAAAGCGGATCTTCTTCAAATTAAAATGCGCTATCCTAGAAAGATTTCTTACCTTTAGAAAGGTAAACCAATGATACGAAAGATATTCTTGATTCGAGACTTTTTTCCTTTGCGATTAATTCAAGCGCAATTAAAATTTAATTTTTTTGGGTTAATCTATTGGGTAATTTTGTTTTTAATTATTTCCGAATCTTTCGGATATGCTTTTGGAGTTCCTTTCCTATTCTTCTCTCCAGAATATCTAGGCAAGGTAAGTTATCTCAGTTTTCTTTTTCTAGGTTTCAGTGTAGGTGGATTTACGATGGCTTTTAACGTATATAGTTACACTAAAATCGGTCCTAGGTTTCCATTTTTGATTGTTGTGTCAACGCCCTTTTTGAGGTTTTGCATTAATAATTCAATCATTCCAATTGCATTCATCACGTTCTATCTGATACAAATGATTCATTTTCAACAAACAGAGGAGCTTGCTTCGTTGTCACAAATTTTTCAATATGTTCTTTCTTTTGCTGGTGGATTTCTGGTTTTCATATTGTTATCTATTCTCTATTTTTTTCCGACTCGACGTAATCGATTTCATGATGATGATGAAGAAAGTTCTGAAAACCCAATTTCTTCCGTTACAGTTAAGGGAGCCAAATGGTATAATTATTTTCGTTCGGAATCGAAGCGACCGATTTATTACATTGGGCGCAAATTCAAAATCTACAAAAGTCGAAGCATCCAACACTTAGATCAAGAGCTTATTGAACAAATCTATGGCCAGAATCGAATCAACGCTTTTATTTTTGAGGCAATAACCGTAGTGGCTTTTTTAGGCATGGGATTTTTTCGAAATTATTCGTTTTTTGAAATGCCAGCCGCCGTGAGTGTTATGACTCTTCTCACGATTATTTCTATGTTATTTAGTGCGCTAATATCTTGGTTTCATCGTTGGGCATATCCTTTGATTGTCGGCATAATGTTAACGATGTCTTATTTAAGTTCAGTAACCCCCTTTTTTAAGTATTCTAGTTCGGCTATTGGTTTAAATTACAGCCCACAAAATCGCATCTCCTATTCCTTGAAAAATATTGCAAAAAATGGCAATGATTCGTTGGATTACAAGCATTCCTTAACAGGTGTGTATGAAATGTTGGAGAATTGGAAAAAAAATCAACCTACCAAAAAACCGAAATTGATAATTTTGAATACGTCTGGCGGTGGATCGAGAAGCGCACTTTGGACAATGGTTGTTTTGACCAATTGTGATTTAGCATCAAAAAATAAACTTTCTGATCGCTTGCAACTTATTACTGGTGCATCAGGCGGAATGATTGGTGCTGCTTACTATCGCGAACTTATTCTACGAGAAAAGTTGAAAAAGATTAACGCAAGGTCAGCCAGTGAATTTAAAAACAACATTTCGAAAGATTTATTGAATAAACTTTCTTTTTCGGCTTCAACAAGCGATTTGTTGATTCGATATAAAACCATCGAATACAATGGATTAAACTACACTCAAGAACGAGGAGTGGCATTTGAAACACATTTACATCAGAACTTGAATGGTTTTTTAGAACACCCGCTTCAATATTATGAATCATACGAACGAAATGGACAAATTCCATTGATGATTTTTAGTCCAACTATTATCAATGACGGTCGAAGACTTTGGATTTCCGCTCAGAATTTAAGTTATATAACAAGTAAGAGAACTGGACATTCTACATTCGAAAATATTGATTATCAAACTTTTTTTAAAAAAAATAGCCCGAATTTGATCCGCTTTTCCAGTGTTTTACGAGCGAGTGCCACATTTCCGCTTGTCATGCCAATGGTTACGCTCCCAACCAAGCCTGAAATCCAATTAATGGATGCGGGAATACGTGATAATTATGGCGGAAAAGTAACGGTTGATTATCTATTTGCGATGAGTGAATGGATAAAAAAGAATACTTCGGGTGTCATTATTTTAGAAACTCGCGATACCAAGCGCATATTGAATGATGAAGCATACAAGGACATTTCCCTATTGGACAAATTTACACTTCCTTTTGGAAATATGATTACTAATTTTACCCGAACTCAAGATTTCGATCAGGAGCAATTAATGAAACTCTGCTCAAAAAGCTTCGATTTTCCTGTCGATGTTGTAACATTCAATTTGCGTGAGCGTTCAAAAGATCGTATTTCTCTTTCATGGCATCTCACCAAACGGGAAAAAAAGAAAATTGAAAAGGCTTTTTACAGTAAGGAAAATCAAGATATGTTGGTTAAATTACTTTCCTTATTACGATCCTATTGAAACAATTAAAGGAAGCAGTGAACAAAGTCTAACTTTTTATATTGAGCGATTTAATGTGATAATTTTAAGTTTACTATCTAGCCCCTTGGTCATCTTGGGTTGCCAAGAATCATAGGATATTATTCAGATCCTCTAGTTGCAGAAAATAAAACCATGTAACCGAAATCATGAATCAACTTGTTCAAAATAGAATTTCTGCTCATAAAGAGACAATCCAAGAGGATTTAATTAAACTATGTTGCGGATCGATTTGCACTAACCTCAAGTCCATTAATTACAGTTTATTCAGAAAAACCACTAGTGATTTCTTTGTGACTTATTTCTCCACCGCTCTGTCCAACTCCGCGGGCTGAAAAAATTACTACGAGCGCAATGATTGCAACAACATACATTGACAATTCACCTGTTTTGTGACCGTCTATTTTTAAACCAAATTAACTATTTAATTATCAATTAAATAGCTGCCTTAATTTTGTATTTTTGGGTGCCTCGCTTAAAAATGTGCTATTTTTAGGGTGTGTTTAT
>JBIKSL010000044.1:0-17058 GCA_044348645.1 Crocinitomicaceae bacterium
CAAAAATACAATTAGCTAAAAAAAGAGCCAGAGGTTATCGAAATATCAAGAATTTTATCAATATGATTTACTTTGTCGCTGGTAAACTCAAATTCAATTACCCACAATATTCCATATAGAGCCAAATTTTCAGATTGTTCAAAAGTTTGATCGATAAAAATAGGTTATTAATTTCATCGGTTTTGGCAGTTCTAATCGAGAGATTTAACTTCAAATTGGAACTTTTGTATTAATTTGATTTATTCAGTTAGGAATAGATTTTGGTAATCAAGTCTTTGGTTTTTTTAAATTTGCTTTGAATAACAAATCAATTCAAATGCTTGACATATACCACAAAAACGTTACATGTTCCACCTGTGTTGCTCGCAAAAAATCTTTACTAGGTGCTTTATGTTCCGACGAAATTGAACATATTGAAGCGCATAGTGATTGTAACTATTACAAAAAGAATCAATCCCTATTTCTTGAAGATTCATACCCGCGCGGTGTTTTTTGTATCAATCAAGGACGTGTAAAGGTTTTCAAGCGAGGCGACGCAGGAAAAGAACAAATCATTCACATCGCAAAAGCAGGAGAATTGATTGGGTTTCGCGCAATGTTTAGTGGCGAACCTTATAATGTTGCAGCCGAAACCTTGGAGGATAGCAACATTTGTTTTATTGGTAAAGACCATTTTTTATCTATGATGGATTCAAATCCAACCTTGCGTAATGGAATCATTAAAGAACTTTCAAAAGAACTTGCCGATCGCGCCGAGTTCATTACAAATATGGCTCAAAAATCTGTGCGTGAGCGACTTGCTTTTGTTTTGATTCTACTGATGAATATCTACGAAGATGAACCCATTAATCTTTCAAGAGAGGATATGGCGAATTTTGTAGGAACAGCAACAGAAACTTTAATTCGATTGTTGAAAGAATTCAAAGAAGAAGGACTTCTTGAGATTCAAATCAGAAAATTGATTGTGCTTGATGCCAAGAAATTGATAAGTATTGCCGGAAAATAATTAGTAATAAATCGGATGATTGGAATTGTCAAAAGTGAAAATCGTTTCAAATACAATGAATGTTATAATTCACTTCAATAGGGCTTTTAAAACCATGAAACATATTTTTCAAGCAATCCTAAAATCCAAGTATTTACCTTTTTCGCGAAGGCGAAAATCTATTGCATCGTCAAGAATTTGAATGATTTTTAGAAACTGGTTTACATTCAGCCACATTTAATTTTGAAGGATAATTATTATATTGCAAGTGGAATCAATTTAAATCAATTCCATTATTTTAGTCCGATTTAGTGATAAACAAAAGAATTCTCATATACATTCTAATTATTTCGGTGCTTTTTCCGATCGCTATTCTTTTACACATTAATTCTGGTCAAATTGATTTGTCTTTTTCCGATTATTTTCCGCAAGATTTTTCTAATCTTTCTACCAATGAATTGTTAGCTCGTGAGTTTCGGATTCCTAGGTTAATCATTACGATTATTGCAGGAAGCGGTCTGGCTATTTCAGGTATGTTGATGCAAACCTTATTCAGAAATCCACTAGCAGGTCCTTATGTATTGGGAATAAATTCAGGGGCAAGTTTGATGGTCGCATTGTCTCTGATGACCGGTTTTCATTTGTTTGAAACGGAATTTGGCTTAATCGGAGCAGGTTTGATAGGCGCTATGCTCTCCGGACTTATGATGATGGCTCTTGCGTTTCGATTGAAGTCGCAAATTTCACTATTACTCGTCGGATTGATGTTTGGAAGTTTTACGTCGGCGATAGTTTCATTGTTGGAATCGTTTGCTGTAGCTGAAAAACTAAAAGCCTACACGATGTGGTCGATGGGTTCGTTGCAGCAAGTTGAATTTAGTCAACTTCCTGTTATTGGAGTTGTATTTATTTTGGGTTTAGGTCTAACCTTCGTTCTAGTAAAACCATTAAATCTATTAGTCATTGGAGAAAAACCAGCTGAGATTTTGGGATTGAATGTGATGCAAACGCGCTTTTTATTAATGGCGATTACAGCTCTTTTTGCCGGACTGATTACCGCTTTTTGCGGTCCAATTGCGTTTGTCGGTTTGGCGATTCCAAATTTGACTCGCATCTTATTTCGAAGCCAAAATCACACGTGGTTGATTGTTGGAAATTTAATCATCGGAGCGATTTTCTTGCTTATATGTGATTCCTTTATTCAATTGATGGAAGGTCGAATTGCTTTACCAATTAACGTATTGACATCCCTAATCGGAGCGCCATTTGTTGTATTTCTTTTAATGCGAAAAATCAAATGATTCAATTTAGCCAAACGAAAATCGGATACAAGAAAACGCTTTTGAAAATTGATTCACTCGATTTAAAAGAAGGAAAAGTGTATGCTTTAGTTGGAAGAAATGGGGTAGGGAAGTCGACGCTCCTGCAATCGATGGCGAAGTTGCTTCCGTTGATGTCCGGAAATATTCGCTACGAAGAAATTTCACTTAAGAATCTTTCTCGAAATCAGATGGCTCGTTTGATTGCTTTTGTGGAAAGCAAGTTTGATGGAGTTGAATATCTTTCAGTTCAAGATTATTTGATGTTGGGTCGAGCGCCTTACACTTCTTTAACAGGTAAATTAAGAGAAACGGATAAAGCTTTTGTCAATGAAATTTCAACCGAACTTCAGATCATGCATTTACTGGAAAAAAGCACCACCGAAATTAGTGATGGTGAACGACAAATTTGTTCCGTCGCTCGCGCCATAATTCAAGAGACGCCTATCATTCTAATGGATGAACCAACCGCCTTTTTAGATTTTATCAATCGACAGAAATTATTGGAATTATTAATCAAAATCGCAACCGAAAAACAAAAGTGCATCGTTCTATCCACGCACGACATCGATTTGTGTTTGGAAAACCAACTAACCTTTTTAATTGCGAGTCATGGTAAACTTACTCTTGAAAATTGTAGAACGAAGCAAGAATTAGTCGAGAAGTTTTCTTGATTGAATTTACTTGCGACAGTTATATTCAATAACTCATTCCGAAATGCAGAGCGGAATCGTGATATGGTAGCCGAACAAATTGAAACCTATTGAAAATGGATGACTCACAAACAAAAAAACAGAAATTGATTCTCAAATTGACAAAATATAAATTACATATTTCGTCTATATTGTCCACCAACCTCGAAAAGTGCCTTTGTGACTTGTCCCAAGGATGCGTGCTTACAAGTTTCCATTAGCTCTTCAAACATATTTCTATTCTGAATAGCTGCTTCCTGAACATTTCTAATGCCATTTTGAGCTAAATTTGATTTTGTCTTGTGAAGGTCAGACAACATCGAAATTTGATATTGTTTTTCCTCTTCAGTTGCTCGAATAACTTCTTTTGGTAAAACGGTCGGCGAGCCTTTTGAACTTAGGAATGTATTTACACCTATAATTGGAAATTCACCAGTATGTTTGAGTGTTTCATAATACAACGATTCCTCTTGAATTTTGGATCGTTGATACATCGTTTCCATTGCTCCTAAAACGCCCCCGCGTTCTGTTATCCTATCGAATTCAGAAAGAACGGCTTCTTCAACTAAATCAGTTAACTCTTCGATGATAAATGAACCTTGCAAAGGATTTTCATTCTTAGCTAACCCTAATTCGCGATTGATAATCAGCTGAATTGCCATTGCTCGTCTTACCGATTCCTCTGTTGGAGTTGTAATAGCTTCATCGTAAGCGTTAGTATGAAGAGAGTTGCAATTATCATAGATTGCGTAGAGTGCTTGCAAAGTAGTACGAATGTCGTTAAAATCAATTTCTTGAGCATGCAACGACCTACCTGATGTCTGAATATGGTATTTTAACATTTGAGCCCGTGCGTTTGCATCATATTTTTTTGATAGCGCTTTCGCCCAAATTCTTCTCGCTACACGACCAATTACAGCGTATTCTGGATCAATTCCATTCGAAAAGAAGAACGATAAATTTGGCCCAAAATCATTAATGCTCATTCCACGACTCAAATAGTATTCCACGTAAGTGAAACCATTTGCCAAAGTGAAGGCTAACTGCGTAATTGGATTGGCTCCAGCCTCTGCAATGTGATACCCTGAAATAGAAACAGAATAAAAGTTTCGAACTCCGTTATTAATGAAATACTGCTGAACATCTCCCATCAATCGCAATGCAAATTCAGTGGAGAAAATGCACGTATTTTGAGCTTGATCCTCTTTTAGAATATCTGCTTGAACGGTTCCTCGAACTTGTTTTAAAGTTTCTGCCTTAATTTGAGCATATACATCAACTGGTAAAACTTGGTCTCCCGTTACTCCGAGAAGCATCAAACCTAAACCATCATTTCCTTGAGGTAAATCACCCTGATATCTCGGGCGTTTTGTTCCTTTTTCTTTGTAAATGGCTTCGATTTTGGCTTCAACTTCTTTCTCTAACCCATTCGCTTTAATGAATTTCTCACAGTTTTGGTCGATAGCCGCATTCATGAAAAAAGCGAGAAGCATTGGTGCTGGACCATTGATCGTCATCGAAACAGAAGTCGCGGGATGACTCAAATCAAATCCCGAATACAACTTTTTGGCATCATCCAAACAACAAATGGAAACACCGGAATTTCCAATTTTGCCATAGATGTCGGGTCTTAGATCAGGATCGTTTCCATAAAGTGTAACGGAGTCGAAAGCGGTTGAAAGACGTTTGGCGGGCATTCCCAAGCTCACATAGTGAAAACGTTTGTTCGTTCTTTCCGGTCCACCTTCACCGGCAAACATTCGGGTAGGATCTTCACCTTCTCGTTTAAATGGAAATAATCCAGAAGTATATGGAAATTCACCAGGGAAATTTTCCTGTAAAACCCATCGCAAAATATCTCCCCAGCTTGAATATCGAGGTGTTGCAACTTTTGGAATGTCAGAATGGGAAAGTGATTTGGTATGTGTTTGAATGCTCAAGATTTTGTCTCGAACCTTGAATTGGTATTCCGGATTTTTGAATGATTGCTTTTTCTCATCCCAATCTTGCAGAATGGCCCAATTTTTTGGGTCAAAATTTAACTTTTCAATTTCAAATGTTTCTTGTAATCCTTTGATAATTCGATCTCTGTCCTCAATTTTTGAATCTGTTAAAACTTGGATTGATTTATGCAATCCGTATAATTTTTCAGCAACAGAAACTTGCTCATTGACCCATTTGTCATAAGCACGATTGTTTTCTGAGATTTCAGATAAATAACGCGTTCGATCAGGAGGAATCACATAAATCTTTTCCGACATTTCACGCGTAATCTCGAATGTTGACTTTAGGTCAGAACCAGTTTTCTCCGCAATTTTATCCATAATAACCTTGTAGAGCGAGTTCATCCCTGGATCATTGAATTGCGAGGCTATTGTGCCATAAACCGGCATTTCATCAACGTTCTTTTCCCATAAATTATGGTTGCGCTGGTATTGTTTTCTGACATCACGCAAGGCATCCAAAGCACCACGCTTGTCGAATTTGTTCAAGGCAATGACATCCGCAAAATCAAGCATATCGATTTTTTCCAATTGCGTAGCAGCACCATATTCCGGAGTCATTACGTATAATGAAACATCACTGTGATCCAAAATTTCCGTATCGGATTGACCGATTCCGGAAGTTTCTAAAATGATTAAATCGTAATTCGCAGCTTTTAAGATGCTTATAGCCTCTGCGACGTGTTTTGATAAAGCTAAATTAGATTGTCTGGTAGCCAATGAACGCATGTAAACGCGCTCATTTTTTATGGAATTCATGCGGATTCGATCTCCAAGTAAAGCGCCACCAGTCTTTCTTTTTGACGGATCCACAGATACAACAGCAATTTGTTTTTCTTGGAAATCAATTAAAAAACGACGAACCAACTCATCCACCAGCGATGATTTTCCTGCACCACCAGTTCCTGTAATACCAAGTACTGGTATTGACTTAGATTTAGCTGTTTCCCTTATTTTATTTAGTATTTCAGTATTTTCTATCGGAAAATTTTCCGCGGCTGAAATGACACGTGCAATAGAGGGAACATTTTTCTCTGCTATTTTTTCAGGTTCATTGGTTATGTTAGTCCCCACAGGAAAATCACATTTTTGAACCAAATCGTTTATCATACCTTGTAAACCAAGCGCGCGGCCGTCATCTGGATGGTAAATACGTGTAATTCCGTAAGCATGCAACTCTTCAATTTCAGAAGGAAGAATAGTTCCGCCACCTCCACCAAAAATCTTAATATGCGGAGCACCTTTTTCTTTCAATAAGTCGAACATGTACTTAAAGTATTCAATATGACCACCTTGATAGGAAGTCATGGCGATGGCTTGCGCATCCTCTTGAATAGCACAATTTACAACTTCCTCAACGGAACGGTCGTGACCCAAATGGATAACTTCACAACCTGTTGACTGAATTATTCTGCGCATGATGTTAATTGCAGCGTCGTGTCCATCAAAAAGAGATGCAGCTGTTACAATTCGTATGTTATTGGTTGCTTTATAGGGTGAAACTTGTTCCATCTTTGATTCAGATTTAAGGCGGCTAAAATTAACAAAAAATGAATGATTGAATGTAAGTGCCGATGTAAAAAAATAGCATTTTCTCTCACTATCTCTTTGAAAAATCCAAGTTGTAAATAGTCGAAAGAAGTAATGTGTGATTTCGCTCCATCTTGACTCCATCCGATTTAGCAACATATTGATTTAAATAACCAACTTGAACATTGAAATCATTATTGAATCGCCATCCTATCGCTGCATTGAATCGATTTTGATCTAGGATATTCTTTCCAATTCCTTTTCCAAAACCAATGAATGGTTCGTCATTGATGTTCAAAAACAAGGTGTTTTCGCACATTTCTTTTTTAGTTAGAGTTACAAGAATCATCACTCTATAACGAATTCGTTGTCTAAATAAAATATCCGTTTTAGTGTAAACTCCATCCAAACCCTTTATCCAATTTTCAAGAAATCGCTGTTCTAGTCGATATCTGTGTTGCACTTCAAACCGATTGAACTTAGTTTTCATATTTACTTGTTCCCAAATTCGATGCTCTTGAAATCCATGACTAACCGGTTGATCTGCATAAGGATAAGTAATAATCCAGGCATAACCGGTTGTAGCACTTAGAGAAGGGTTAAAACTATAATCAACACCAATTCTCATCAGAGATTGTTGCCAATTGGTAAATCCATCTTCACGTCGCCATTGATATTCTGTATGAATTCCCCAATTGTTCGTTAACTTATGATTACCCAAATAAGTTACCCAAGCATGACTTTGATTACTAAATATTTTTTGTGAAAAGCTTATTCCCAATACATAAATCGAAAAAATTGAAAAAAATAACCTTTTCATGTTACATCGTTTTTCGCTTAGCAGACATTTGATGTTTTGAACCATGTAAATTAATGAAATCTGACAACCCAATAATATTCAAATATCCTCCCGATGCCTTGAAATCTTCCTCGAGATGATGTAGCGATTCCATAACCGAGTGATCGATAAAATTACAATTGGTTAAATCAAGGTTTAAATTCATAGATTGATCAAATCGTGAAATAACTTTTTGAAGCCCAAGATAATTGCTAAACACAATTGCTCCTTTAACTTTAATTGAATCGTTATTTACTTCGATTTCCGCCTTAAACAAACTTCCAAAAGGAACTCCTCTAAGAACATGAAGAATCAATTTGATAAGTATCCCAGCTCCAATTCCAACAAGTAAATCGGTTAAAAGAGTTACAAATATTGTTGTAACAAAAACGACAAGCTCATCAGTGCCGATTTTAAACATTAGTCTAAATTCCTTTGGGTTTGCTAGCTTCCATCCAACTCCAATCAACACAGCAGCTAGAGCTGACTTTGGAATCAAATCGCTAAAACGAACAGCAAATAACAGGAAAATTAGAATGAATAATCCATGGAAGAAGTTCGCCCATCTTGTTTTGGCTCCGTTGTTTACATTAGAAGTAGATCGAGCGACCTCAGAAATCATTGGTAAACCACCTAAAATTCCTGAAATAATGTTTCCGATTCCAACCGCAATCAAATCCTTATTTGTATTAGACTTTCGTTTGAAGGGATCCATCATATCAATAGCTTTCACTGTCAACAGAGCTTCCAAGCTCCCAACTAAAGCGAACATGATGACATATTTCACAAAAACACCCATATTCGAAAGTCCTTCAAAAGAAACGTTTAATCCAATAATATCTATCAATCCTTCTTTAAAATCTAATAATGGTTTATATCCTTCTTTGATTACAACACCAGCTTCCTTGATATCGGCCTCGTTGTGAATTCCAAGATACATTGCTAATGGGATTGCAATTAATAGAACAACTAGAGCCGAAGGGATTTTTTTCAATGCTTTGATTGGAATTATTGGCCAACCAAAAACAATTGCCAAACTAACGAGTCCAACAATGACAACTTCCCGATGTTTGAAAAAATCTGCAAAAGTGTTTTTTAATTCCATTATTAATTCAATAGGCTCTACCATTGGTTTGTTTTCTGGTGTAATTGGGTTGAAACCGAGGAGTATGTGAAGCTGCTTGCTTATAATAATTATTCCAATGGCTGCTAACATACCATGCACGGCAGATAAAGGAAAGAAATCGCTCAATCGACCTAGTTTCAAAACACCGAATAATACTTGAAAAACCCCAGCTACCACAATAGCACCTAATGCCAATTTCCATCCATATTTTGTTGTATCCTCAATCGAGTTTGGAGCCATTTTAGCAAATTCTCCAACAGCACCTGCAACAATTACGATTAATCCTGTAGCCGGGCCTTTGATTGTGAGAGGAGATCCTGCAAACAGACTAACAACAACTCCTCCAATCATTGCAGTAATCAAGCCATAAATGGAAGGGAAATCACTTGCTCCAGCGATTCCTAAACTTAATGGAAGTGCTAATAAAAATACTAGAAAACCTGATGTTACATCACTCGAAAAATTTTCTTTTAATCCTTCGAAGCCGTCTTTTGGAATGTTTTTTTTCACTTTTCTGAATCAAAGTTATTGAATTTTAGTTAAAAGAAGTTTTTTCTTATTTCTTAAAGGGTTTAGAGTTATTAGTAGAGCTGAGAAGAATTAGAGCAATTTTTAAATAACGGGAGATGAAACATGCACTTGCGTTTCAATTGATTAAATCTAACAGATTGCTAAATAAAACAATAAGATTTTTATTATCATTTATAGAATTGTTTAAAAAATAATCTTGGTTGGTTGAACAATCTCAATTATTGATTGTCTAATAATAAAATATTAACCTACAACCTTGATAGTTTTATTTTTATTCATTAATTACAGTCAAAATTGATTCATGAACGATGATTTAGCCGGTTTTTCTAAAAAAACTAATTTAAGTAAAGAAGACTACTATATGAGTCCAGAGGGATATATTATTTTTACCGAAACTTATCATCTTAAACGTGGATACTGTTGCAAAAGTGGATGTAAACATTGTCCCTATGGCTATGATAAAAAAACAGGTCAAATTATCAAAAAATAGACACCGTCCTATAATGTGTAAACTGAAGATTCATAAAATGAATCTGTCTTCAAAAATTACTATAAATTGATTAAGAAATGCTTCCCAGTCTTTAACCAAGTGTTCTTCTAAACATCAGGTTTTTCAATGTTTTAAGAATTAAATGAATTTGTTTAGGATTAATAGAAAATGCAGTAGTTCCTAGCCCTCAATCACAATCGCAACTGAATCTACATCACCATTTATTGGTGGAGAAAGTTTCGTGATTTTTACGGATAATTCTAAAACACCAATCAATTCATTTTTAATTCGAGAGAAAATGCGCTGACCAACAGTTTCAATTAATTTCGAACGAATTGCCATTTCTTGCTTGACAATTGCATTTACATAGACGTAATCGACCGTTTTAGATAAATCATCGGTATTTGAAGCCTCTGAAAAATCGGTAATGATGTTTACATCAACTATGTAATGTCCACCAATTCGAGCTTCTTCTTCCAAGCAACCGTGAAAAGCATAGAGCTTAATGCCGTTAACCTCGATTTTATGCTTCATGGAGAATTTCAGTGATTTTCTTTAATCCAAGTTCGATGCGAGTAATCACCTCATCCTTTCCTAAAAAAGCAGAAATATCAAACATTCCAGGTCCAGCGCCAACTCCTGTCACTACTAAACGGAAAGGCAACAAAACAGCACCAATCCCCATTTGCTTGCGCTCCAAAAACGCTTTGAAGGCAATCTCAACATTGGCTGAATTGAAATCACTGATTTGAACAAGTTCATTTTTCCATTCTTCAATGACTGCTGTCGTTTCCGGTTTCCACTTTTTAGAAATGGTTTCACGATCGAATACGGTAGGACGAGCCAACAAATAAGCTCCATCCGTTAAAATATCCTGAGCAAAAGTGGCACGCTCTTTCATCAAATGACAAACAGCTTTTAGTGTTTCTAAATCATATTCATTCTCAGAAATCTCTTGCAGTTTCAAAGCAATTTCCTCATCTGATTGTGCCCGCAAATATTGTTGTTGGAACCATTTTGTTTTTTCAGGATCAAATTTGGCTCCCGCTTTCGAAACGCGATCCAATGAAAATGCTTCCACTAACTCATCTAAAGTGAAAATTTCCTGAGTCGTTCCAGGATTCCATCCTAAAAGTGCCAACATGTTAATGAAAGCTCCAGGTAAGTATCCTTTTTCTCGGTAGCCGGAATACAATTCTCCTTCGGCAGTCGTCCAATCCGTTGGAAAAACTGGGAAACCAAGTCGATCCCCGTCTCTTTTAGATAATTTTCCGTTTCCATCCGGGCGCAGCAACAAAGGCAAATGTGCAAATTCAGGACAATCCCAACCAAAAGCTTCGTATAACATTACGTGCAGAGGCGCTGATGGCAACCATTCCTCACCACGAATCACATGACTGATTTCCATGGTATGATCGTCTACGATATTTGCCAAGTGATACGTCGGCATTCCATCGCTTTTGAAAAGGACTTTATCATCCAAGTTATTTGTATTCACAACCACCCAACCACGAATGATGTCATGAAAACGAATATCGCGATTTCGAGGCATTTTCATGCGAATAACGTATGGTTCACCTGCAGCAAGCAAACGATCAACTTCTGTTTGAGGCAAAGTCAATGAATTTCGCATCGATGTGCGGGTAACACTATTGTATTGCCAATTCGGCACACCCATTTTTTTAGCTTGCTCGCGCATGTTTTCCAATTCTTCAGCGGAATCAAATGCATAATAGGCTTTTTCCTCCTTCACCAATTGTTCAGCGTAAGGCTGGTACATTGCTTTTCGCTCGGATTGCACGTATGGGCCGTAGTTTCCTCCTAGACCTGGACCTTCAGTTGGCATAATTCCACACCATTTCAAAGCATCCATGATGTATTCTTGCGCACCTGGAACAAAACGCGTTTGGTCAGTATCCTCGATTCGAATCAAAAATGTTCCGTTATTCTTTATTGCAAAAAGGTAATTATACAAGGCTGTTCGAACTCCACCCATGTGAAGTGGGCCTGTTGGTGACGGAGCAAATCTTACGCGTACCGGTTTTTGTGACATCTGAAAAATTTTCGGCAAAGATAATCGAATTTCAGAGAAATGTTGGGTGGATAACGCATCGCACAAAGCTCATTGAAAAATGGCAAAGCAAATTGGCATTAACAAGTCGAAAGACACCATCGGGTATTTATCGCAACCCAAAACTAACGACGGACCTTGGCTCGAGAAAAAGGTGAGTGGATGCGGGACAAATCAAAAAAAGATCCTGCGTTTGAACGTACGCTTGAATACGGAGCTGAGTTCCATCCATTGAACTATTTAACAAATATGTTTGGTATAATCCTTAAACTCAAATTTTATATAAAAAAAACAGCCATCTTTAAAGGTGGCTGTTAACTTTAGAACCAATTAATAATTTAATCACTGTTATTACTACAAATAAAGAGCGATTTAAAAGTAAACCATGACAACGCTGAAAAAAATGGGATCGGAGCAAGGATGAAAAAGAAATATTCTTTAAATAGTTCAGCATTCTCATTTTTGAAAGTCAGTTCAGTATCTACTTTGAACATAAGCATCAGCGAAAAAGCGATAACCACGGCACTGAGCAGAAACCCATTTGTAAAATCAACGAGACTCTCTTTTTTAAAGAGTTTTGAAAAACCGAAATAATCTAAACTATTCAGCAATCCGATCAAAGCGTTGATTCCAAACAAATAAGAAATCGATGCCTGTTCTGTAAAATCCGCTTCCAATGCTGAATATTTGAATACGGAAATATATGCAACACTAATAATCGTTCCAAAAATGCTTGCTATGATTCCTGTAATTAAACTGTATTTAAACATAATTTATTTTTTTGTCGCTCGAATGGTGGCTACAATTTTCAACGTTTCTTCAACATCCTTTCCTTTTACTCCAACGCCATAATCTGTTCGATCCACACTAAATTCCCCAACAAACGTAGCCTTGTTTCCTTTCTTTGAAAACGTAAATGGAATTGTAACGTCTTTTTCGATTCCGTGCATTTCAAGTTTTCCAATTGCTTTGAAACCAGCATCGCTCTTCACAACTTTATCTGACACAAAAGTGATAGCCGGAAACTTAGCAGCGTTGAACCACTCGCTTCCAATGGCGTGCTTGTTTTGCATTCCATTTCCTGTGCTGATAGACTCAACTTTTATTTTCAAATCAAATTTTGCTGTCCCCAAACTTGCAGGATCGAAAGTGATGTTGCCTGAAATCTCATTAAATACACCACTAACATCCTTGTTGGCAAACGAAATGGTGTGATCATCAGAAATTTTCCACTGTTGCGACCAAATTCCACTGATGGAAAAAAGCAATATGAAAGCCGTATTCAAAAATGTTTTCATGGTTAATTACAAACTTAGTTTTTACTTACTTCTATATCGGCATTTAAGTATACTTCATCAGCAACAACCGCAGGTGGCATAGTTGCACCAATTCCAAAATCGGAACGCTTCACCATACCTGTCAATTTGAAACCTGCTAATGGAGCTCCAGCTCTGTTTTTTGTCGTTCCATTGTGTTTTCCAGCTAAAACTACTTTTTTGGTTACACCATGCATTGTCAAATCACCAGCAATTTCCAACTTGTTTCCTTTTCCTTTCTTTACGGAAGTACTTTTAAAGTTAATTGTAGGGAATTTCTCAACATCAAAGAAATCACTGGAACGTAAATGATCATCTCTCATAGATAATCCTGTATTAATTGATTTGGCTTCAGCAGTCAACTCGATAACGGCATCAGAAAAATCTTCTTTTGTAGCTGAAATTTTCACATCAAACTTGTCGAACTGACCATTCGCTTCAGAAACACCCATGTGAGTAGTTGTAAAACCTAAACGGGAGTGAGCAGCATCCAAGCCCCAAGTCCCGGCTTCAAGAATAACAAAAGACATCATTGCCAAACTGGCAGAAATCGTTACAAATACTTTATTGCGGATGTCTTTTCTGTTTTTAATGGAATCCGCGATTACTTTGTAATTCATTTTTTTTAAATTTTAAGGTTAATAATGTTTGACAAAATTGAGAATTCAAATCCAATGCGTCAATTGACCTATGTTAAGGCATCTTGTAAAAAACAAAACGATTTAGGAATCGCTTTGTTTTCATAGGATAAAAGAATGTAAAACAATGCTCTCATCCGAAACAATACGTATGTGCTTTAAAATAATTAGTCCTTCCATTAAACGAATCGGTTTTGCTGGACGCCCATTATCCAAACAATATAGCTCACTGAATTCATCTTCAAATGTTGACCAGAATATTTTATTGGCTAAAATAAAAAGAGGATGGCTATCACTGAGCGTATCCGAAAAACCAAATGAAAAAGACTTTTGAGTTATCTGTTTTATCTTCGAAATCATACTAAAAATGCAAGTTTTTACTTTCTAAAGACAATAAACTTGCAGAAATACACAACAAAAAATAACCTCAAATTATTAACAATCAGATAGTTAAATACTTTATAATGGTTGACTATTTAACCTTATTCTTTGAACAAATTTTGAAAAATGAAGTCAACGAAAAAGAAGTTGAATTTCAATTGATGCCCCTCAAAAAAAGGTTTACCCAAATAAAATTTGATTGTTGCTAATAACCGAGATTTAAGTAAGAAATGTCCCAGCCTAAAAAATCTTTCCCGGATTAAGAATCCCTTTGGGATCGAAAACTTGCTTGATTTCGCGCATCAGATTCAAGGTAACTTCCGGAAAAGCAATGTCCATAAATGGTTTTTGGACCAGTCCAATTCCATGTTCACCTGAGATTGTTCCTCCAAGTTTGACAACTTCTGTAAATAATTCCCGAATGGCAATCGGAAGTTCGTTTTCCCATTTTTCATCTGAAAGTTCGCCTTTAATGATATTTACATGCAGATTCCCATCACCTGCATGGCCGTAGCAAACCGAGTGAAAACCATATTTTTTGCCAATTTCTTTCACATGAAAAAGTAGCTTTGGTAGTTCAAATCGCGGAACGACCGTGTCTTCTTCCTTGTAAATGGATTGTGATTTAACGGCCTCCCCAACTTTACGTCTCAAACTCCAAAGAGTGTTCTTTTGAGCTTCCGAATCAGCGAAGAGGATTTCATCGGTTTCAAAATTCTCAAGCACGGCTAAAATCTTTTCACATTCTTGCATGAGTTGATCTTCCTGAAAACCGTCAACCTCTATCAATAAATGGGCTTGGTGATTTTCGGCAATCGGAATTGAACTTTCACCTATAAAATCTTTTGTCCAAATAAGAGCGTCTCTTTCCATAAATTCCAATCCACTTGGCGTAATTCCTGCTTTGAAAATGGCTGCAACAGCTTCACAAGATTTTTGAGCGTCAAAAAAGGGAACGAGCATCAAAAGGTCATTCGTTGGATGTGGAATGAGTTTCATAACGATTTTTGTGATAATTCCAAGCGTTCCTTCCGAGCCAACAATCAATTGTGTTAAGTTATATCCTGTCGCATTTTTGAGCACGTTCGCTCCAGTCCAAATGACTTCTCCATTGGGAAGAACAACTTCCAAATTCAAGACGTAATCTTTCGTTACTCCATATTTTACCGCTTTTGGTCCACCTGAATTTTCGGAAACATTTCCACCAATAAAACACGAACCTCTACTTGCAGGATCGGGAGGATAAAACAATCCTTTTTCCTTTACCGCATCTTGCAAAACTTGCGTAATGACTCCCGGTTCAGTTGTAACTTGGTGATTGTTCTCATCAATTTCTATAATGCGATTAAACCTCTCCATCGAAATTAATATTCCGCCATGTGAAGGTAATGCACCACCACTTAGGCCTGTTCGCGCTCCAGCAGGTGTCACAGGAATTTCGTATTCGTAGCAATAACTCATGATTTTTGAAACTTCCTCAACGCTGGTTGGTTTCAATACCGCACTTGGTGGAAAGTTTAGATCTTCAGTTTCATCATGACCATATTCTTTTCGTTCTTCGAAATCTGTTAGACAACGATCGCCCAAAAGGATTTGGAAAAATGAAATCTGCTGTTCATTCAAAATAGAATTCATGAATATCGTTTATTTAGAAAATACAATTCGAACTTACGATAAAATTTGGTTTTCAAATAAGATACTTTTCTATATTTAAAAACAATCAATGTTGAAAAATAGACAGAATAATCGGAAGGATAAATTCTAAATTTGAGAAAAAAAGAAGATTATGTCCAGAGAAGTTTACATCGTTGACGGGGTTCGAACTCCAATCGGAAGTTTTGGTGGTGCGTTATCCACTATTCGAGTCGATGATTTAGCCGCACTTACGATTAAAGGTCTTTTAGGAAGACATCCGAATTTGGATTTTAAAGCAATTGAAGATGTCATTTTAGGTTGTGCGAATCAAGCTGGAGAAGACAATCGAAATGTTGCACGAATGTCAGCTCTTTTAGCCGGATTGCCAATTCAAGTTGCTGGAGAAACTGTAAACAGACTTTGTGCATCAGGAATGGCAGCTACGATCAATGCTGCCAGAGCAATCAAAGATGGAGCCGGAGAATTGTATATCGCTGGTGGCGTAGAGCACATGACTCGAGGCCCTTGGGTGATTTCAAAAACTTCCTCAGCTTTTGGACGTGATGCACAAATGTTTGATTCCTCATTCGGCTGGCGATTCATCAATCCGAAGATGGAAGAAATTTATGGTGTGGACAGCATGGGAATGACCGCTGAAAATTTGGTTGAAAAATACGGAATCGAGCGCGAGGCTCAAGATAAATTTGCTTGTTGGTCGCAAAAAAAAGTTGCAAAAGCGACCGAAAATGGATTTTTTGACGATGAAATTATCCCGATTGTAATTCCTCAAAAAAAGAAAGATTCTATTTCTTTTGAAAATGATGAATTCACGAAAGCTTCCACAACGATGGAAATATTATCGAGTTTGAAACCCGCATTTAAAAAAGATGGTTCCGTTACGGCCGGAAATTCTTCGGGATTGAACGACGGGGCTGCAGCATTGTTAATTTCTTCTGAGGATGGACTTTTAATACACAATTTAAAACCTTTAGCTCGAATAGTTAGCGCCGCTGTTGCTGGTGTTGAACCACGAATTATGGGGATTGGTCCTGTTTACGCTTCTCAAAAAGCATTGAATCGCGCAGGTCTGACTTTAGCCGATATGGATATATTGGAATTAAATGAAGCATTTGCAGCGCAGGTTTTAGCTTGCACGAGAGCCATGGGAATTGAGGATAATGACCCACGTATCAATCCAAATGGAGGAGCAATTGCCTTAGGACATCCACTTGGAATGTCGGGTGCAAGAATGCTGTTGACGGCAGCTCGTGAATTGCAACGTACACAAAAATGCTACGCACTCGTAACTATGTGTGTTGGAGTAGGGCAGGGTTATGCTGCGATTTTAGAGAAAGTATAACGGGTTACTTATTTTTAACCTGAATTATGCATTAGCGACTTTAAAATTGCTGAAAATCTGATAAATTAGTTGCTTTGTATTGTAATTCAAATTCACCCAAATGGTTAATCTTCCAATTTCATATTCTGATAAGAAAGTTACTC
>JBIKSL010000017.1:0-51111 GCA_044348645.1 Crocinitomicaceae bacterium
TTCTCGGAACAAGTTTCGATGCCTTGGATTTAGCAGAAGATCGCGGTCGTTTTTCGAAATTATTGGAGAAAAATAACATTCCATTCCCAAAATATGGCGTAGTTGAAAGTGCTGAACAAGCTTTGCGTTTGGCGGATGAGTTGGGATTTCCTTTGTTGGTTAGACCATCCTATGTTCTTGGTGGACAGAAAATGAAAATCGTCATCAACAAAGAAGAATTGGAACATCACGTAGTTGACATCATCAATGAAATGGGTAACAATCAAATATTGTTAGATCACTTTTTAGGTGGAGCGATTGAAGCTGAGGCCGATGCGATTTGTGATGGCGAAAATGTATATATCATCGGAATTATGCAGCACATTGAGCCTGCTGGAATTCACTCAGGTGACTCCTATGCCGTTTTACCTCCATACAATTTAGGTGATTTCGTAATGACGCAAATCGAAGACATTACCAAAAAAATTGCGATTGAATTGAGAACAGTAGGTTTATTAAATATTCAATTCGCTATTAAAGATGATAAGGTATATGTGATCGAAGCCAATCCACGTGCATCCAGAACGGTTCCTTTCATTGCGAAAGCATACGATGAGCCTTATGTAAATTACGCTACCAAAGTCATGTTAGGAGTAAACAAAGTAACCGATTTTAATTTCAATCCGCGGAAGGAAGGCTATGCGATTAAGATACCCGTTTTCTCGTATGAAAAGTTTCCAGACGTTAAAAAGGAATTGGGTCCTGAGATGAAATCTACTGGTGAAGCAATCCGTTTCATTAAAAACTTGAAAGATCCATTTTTTACGAAGGTTTATTCAGAGCGAAACATGCACTTGTCGAGATAGTTTAACTGAACTTCAACAGATTTAATAATCGAACAATCCGAGATCATAAAGCTTCTCCAAATTTGGGGGTTAAAAGAAGTAATGGTTATCTAAAAACGAAAAGATACTGTGGATCGAATCTAGTTTTTTCATCCATCTAGTTCGCCATTCGAATTGGGGGAATCTCCATTTCAATTTGAAAAAACCAAAAAGGATGGAAAAAAGTAGTACTTTAGCAATAGCAAGCAAAGTTGAGGATGAAACGGTCATTTGATTCAAATAACTTAGTTTTACGGGTTATTCAACCTCAAAAAATCAGGATAATAATTGCTCGGATTCGAGATCTATTTTTCTTCAATAAACCTAAAGTTTAGTGTTCTTAAAAATCTGAAATAGATGCAAATAAAAAAACGTATTTTTTTAGCGGTTCTGAGTGGAGTTTTGCTCGTATTAAGTTTTCCATATACTGGTGGTCTTACTTTTTTGGTTTTTATAGCTCTTGTTCCCATTTTGTTTTTGGAGAACGAGCTTATTTCACTGCGAAAAAAACAATATCATTTACTTCCATATAGTTATCTTGCATTTTTTCTTTACAACATTGGCACAACTTGGTGGATTTATAACTCTAGTGCAATTGGGGCTGTTCTTGCCTTTCTTTTTAATTCTTTGCTAATGACAACGGCATTTCAAGTATATCACTTGATACATCGAAAATTAGGGAAAGATATTGGAGTTTGGATTATATTATTGGTTTGGCCATGTTTTGAATGGTTACATTTTAATTGGGAGTTATCATGGCCTTGGTTGACGTTTGGTAACATTTTCGCAACGCACGTTGATTGGATTCAGTGGTATGAATTTACAGGTGTATTGGGAGGTACAATTTGGGTTCTATTGGCAAATGTATTTGTTTTCAATTCTTTGAAAAAGTATTTAATAAATAAAGACAAATCGTTTTTCAAAAGTTCAATAGCCATTTCTTTAGGTATCTTGGCTATTCCAATAATTATTTCAAAATTAATTTTGTTGACACAGGATGAACCAAAGACTAAGAAGAAATATGAAGTTGTGGTGGTTCAACCGAATATTGATCCGTACAATGAAAAGTTCAACCCTAATTCTACGGTTGAAAATCAATTATCTCGCATGTTTGAGTTGGCTAACCAGAAAATTTCATCAAATACAGATTTGGTTGTTTGTCCTGAGACTGCCATAAGTCTGGGATTTATTGAAAACGAATTGAAAGCCTATTCATTTTATCAATTGCTTGATAAGGAATTAAATTCTTGGAAAAATACCGATTTACTAATCGGAGCTTCCACTTATCGAATTTTCAATAAAAAGCATTCAAGAGCTAGTATTAAAATTCCGAATACTCAGGGTTACTTTGAAAGCTACAATTCATCCCTTTATTTATCCAGAAAAAACAAAGCTTCATTCATACATAAATCAAAATTGGTTTTGGGAGTTGAAAAAATTCCATTTTCACAGTACTTTCCATTTCTCGAAAGATTTTCGATTGATAATGGTGGAACATCAGGCACTCTCGGTGTAGAGCAGTATCCAAAAATTTTTAAACGTCGAATGACCATTGCTCCAATAATCTGTTATGAATCAATTTATGGAGAGTTTGTTGCCAAACAAGTATACAAGGGAGCTGATTTCTTGTGTGTTTTGACAAACGACGGTTGGTGGGGAAATACTCCAGGGCATAAACAACATTTTAGTTTTGCATGTCTCAGAGCAATCGAAAATCGCAAGTGGGTGGCAAGATCAGCAAACACAGGAATAAGTGGATTCATCAACGAAAAAGGACATGTTATTCAACAATCGAATTGGTGGACTCCAGACGCGATGAAGCAAACCATTTTCAAAAACGAAAGAAAAACATTTTACTCTCAATATGGAGATTATTTAGGAAAAATAAGTTTTGGTCTTTTGCTTGTAGTTAGTATGACTTCAATTTTCAAAAAGAAAAAGTTAGTTTGATTAGGTTCAATAGTTTTTCATCAAATACCTTAAATTTGTGTTTTCTATTATTATTCCATAATTCCATCAAATATATATTTTAAATGTCTTTAAAACTTTCCGGCCTAGAGCCATTAATAGTTACCCCAGAAAGCAATTTTGTGAATGTTGGTGAGCGAACCAATGTAACTGGTTCAAAAGCCTTTTTGCGCATGATAAAGGAAGGTGATTTTGAAGCGGCATTGGCTGTTGCGCGTGATCAAGTGGAAGGTGGAGCGCAAATCATCGATGTTAATATGGACGAGGGAATGATTGATGGAAAAGAAGCCATGGTGAAGTTCTTGAATTTAATTGCTTCGGAACCGGATATCGCTCGAGTTCCTGTTATGATTGATAGCTCAAAATGGGAGATCATTGAAGCTGGATTGAAATGCATCCAAGGAAAAGGAGTTGTAAACTCTATTTCATTAAAGGAAGGAGAAGAGAATTTCATTGAGCAAGCAAAGACAATCAAACGCTACGGCGCTGCAGTGATCGTTATGGCTTTCGATGAGCAAGGACAAGCGGATTCGTATGAGCGAAGAATTGAAATTTGTAAACGATCATACGATATTCTCGTTCAAAAAGTCAGTTTCCCAAAGGACGACATCATTTTTGACCCCAACATTTTTCCCGTTGCTACCGGAATGGAAGAGCATAACAACAACGCACTCGATTTTTTCCGAGCCACCAAATGGATTCGTGAAAATTTGCCCGGTGCCCATGTGAGTGGGGGAGTATCAAATGTTTCGTTTTCATTTAGAGGAAACAATAAAGTTCGTGAAGCGATGCACGCCGCTTTTCTCTATCACGCAATTTCAAACGGAATGGATATGGGAATCGTTAACCCAACGATGCTTGAAGTCTATTCGGACATCGAACCAGAGTTATTGACGCACGTTGAGGATGTTCTTTTAAATCGCAGGCCCGATGCGACTGAACGACTTTTAGAGCTAGCAGAAACGGTTAAAGGCGATGGAAAGAAAAAAGAAGTAGATTTATCTTGGCGAAATGCAACCGTTCAAAATCGTTTGAGTCATGCCTTGGTCAAAGGATTGGTTGAATTTATTGATGAAGACGTTGAAGAATGTCGCAAATTATATTCCCGACCAATTGAAGTAATCGAAGGACCTCTCATGGATGGTATGAACATCGTTGGAGATTTATTTGGAAGCGGAAAAATGTTCTTACCTCAGGTAGTTAAGTCGGCGCGCGTAATGAAGAAAGCGGTTGCTTATTTACTTCCATACATCGAAGCAGAAAAGGACGGAAAATCTTCCTCAGCAGGAAAAATTCTAATGGCTACCGTAAAAGGCGACGTGCACGATATTGGAAAGAACATTGTTGGAGTGGTTTTGGGTTGTAATAACTACGAAGTAATTGATATCGGCGTAATGGTTCCGGCTGAAAAAATCATCGAAACTGCCATCAAAGAAAACGTTGACGTCATCGGTTTAAGCGGATTAATTACTCCCTCACTTGACGAAATGGAGCATGTGGCCAAAGAGATGGAACGAGCTAATTTGAACATTCCACTTTTGATTGGTGGCGCAACCACATCCAAGGTTCATACGGCTGTAAAAATTGAAAAACATTACACGAAAGGACAAACTGTTCACGTTTTGGATGCCTCACGATCAGTGACAGTTGTTGAAAGTTTACTTGGGCATAAGAAGGATCAATTTGTTGAAGATCTAAAATTAGAATATCAAAAACTGCGTGAACACCATGAGAAACATCGAGGTGCCAAACAATTAATTTCTTTGGAAGATGCTCAAGTAAACAAACTTCAAATTGAGTTTGAACAAAATGATATTGCAACACCCAATTTCATCGGTGTAAAGTGTTTAAATAAAATTCCTTTGGAAAATTTGGTTCCTTTCATCGATTGGACACCATTTTTTCAAACATGGGAATTACATGGTCGATTCCCAAAAATTTTGGAAGATGAGGTTGTTGGATCTGAAGCCAAAAAGCTTTACAAAGATGCTTTAGAAATGCTTGACAAAATGGTTTCTGAAAAGTGGATTGAAGCAAGAGCTGTAATTGGTTTGTTTCCAGCAAATTCAGTCGGAGATGATATTGAAATTTATTCCGATGAAAATCGAAATCAAATCATTGGAACTCAACATACCCTTAGACAACAAACAAAAAAAGTCAGTGGTCAACCGAATTTAGCACTTGCAGATTTCATTGCTCCGAAAGAATCAGGAATCAAAGATTATATTGGCGGATTTGTTGTGACAACTGGAATCGGGCTTGAAAAACACGTAGAAAGATTCGAAAAAGATCATGATGATTACAATTCGATTATGGTAAAGGCACTTGCCGATCGATTAGCAGAAGCACTTGCCGAATACATGCATCGTGAGGTTCGAATAAATCATTGGGGTTATGCTTCCAGTGAGAATTTATCAAATGACGAGTTGATCAAAGAATCATATCGTGGAATTCGGCCGGCACCTGGTTATCCAGCATGCCCTGATCACCTAGAGAAAATAGGTTTATTTAACTTATTAAACGCAACGGAACTAACTGGAGTTTCCCTGACAGAAACCTTGGCTATGCTTCCTGCAGCTTCAGTTAGCGGTTGGTATTTTGGCCATCCACAGGCAAAGTATTTTGGACTTGGAAAAATAAATGAAGATCAATTAGAGAATGTTGCTCGACGAAAAAAGATGAACATGCTAGAATTGAAAAAATGGTATTCCAGTTTCTTGAATGAATGATGTTTTTGTGATAAATTTTAGAGAGTAACCAATAATTTATCGCAAGAGGTTAATTGAACCTACTAATATTATTTTTTGGTCAGAATCTAATGTTTTGTAGCTAATTTTCCAAGTGTAATTTCCTTCCGAGCAATTCATTCCGTTGGATCCATAAGTTCCATCCCATTTGGCTTTTGCGTCATGACTTTCCCAAACTAATTCCCCCCAACGATTGAAAATATACAAATCAAAATTAAAAGGATCAAATCCTTGTGTAAATACAGGCCCCCAAGTGTGATTATACTCATCCTGACCGGGTGTAAAAGCATTTGGAATGTAAATTAAAGTAGGTTCTCTATAGTTTAGTGTCAATGAACTATTCCCTTTGCATCCTGATGGAGAAATTGCGGTTAATGTTACCGTTATGCTATTGGTGACATCTTCAAATTCGTGAATAGGGCTTAATTCATTTGAGCTAGTTGAATCACCAAAATCCCATGAATAGTTAACTCCACCAATGGTATTGTTCGTAAACTTCACAACTTCAGTGGAATTTTCGAGTGTATTTGGAAATGCTGAAAATGAAACAATCGGATTGTTTTGCACACAAATCATATCTTCTTTGAAAACATCTGTATTACATCCATTGATGTTGACATTCAAATTAATATCATAACATCCTGCTTCAACAAATGTATTCGAAAAAGTTTGTCCTGATCCAATCGGAATGCCATTGGCTGTCCAAGTATAAATCGCATTTGAAATGGAATTCGATGTAAACGTTACGTTTAATGGCGAACAGCCCTCATCAATAGAGGAAGAAATGGTTGGAACAGGAGTTGAGTTAACTGTAATGGGCATTATAAACTCATTCGCGCATTCATTTAAGTTTGGTTTAAATACATAGTTCTGAGTTCCGATTATTGAAGTTAATATCTTGTTTGGATTCCATGAGCCTTTTATTCCTGGATTATTTTTAGATTCTGCGGGTAAATTCGGTGCAATTTCATTTTGGCAGAAAGGACCAATTTGATCAAATTCAGGATTAACCTTAGGAGTAATCGTAACACTTATAGTGGTTGGGTTGGAACATTGTCCTGGATTTGGGGTGAAGGAATAAGTTATGTTTCCTACAACGGCTGTTGAAAGCATTCCGGGATTCCAATTTCCTGTGATGCTTGGCGAATCAGTAGATGAAGTTGGCAGCATAACATCAGTTAGAGCTGAATTTTGACAGTAAGGGCCTAGTGTGGGAAAACTTGGATTTATTTTCGGTTTTACCGAGATGGTTAATGTTTGAACGACCCCATTACAACCATCCCGTTTTGGAATAATACTTACAGTTGACGAAATTGAACTATTAGAGGTATTTGTTGCCAAAAAACTTGGGATGCCTCCACTACCACTCGAAGCTAAACCGATTGATGAATTACTATTCGTCCAACTGTATTCATTACCACTTAATCCATCGAAAGTAATTGGATTAGAATTTTGACCTGCGCAAAGCGATTGATTTTCGGGCTTAGCCATAGTTGGTTTTGGATTAACTGTGATATTGAAACTTGTTGTTTTTCCGCTACAACCTCTCAACACGGGCGTTACCGTTATGGTAGCTACAACTGGGGATTCAGTGGAGTTCTTAGCCGTAAACGAGGAAATTGTTCCTGTTCCACTTCCTGCCAATCCTATGCTGGTTGAATTATTTATCCATGTGTAACTTGTGCCAGTTCCTGAAAATCTAACCTCATTTGTTTGATTTCCAGCACATACAGTTTGATTTTCTATCGGGTTAATAGTCGGTAATTCAACATAAGTAGTAGTTACCTCCCAAGTATTAGTGACCAATTCTTGATAGTTAGTAACACAACCGTCAAAATTTGTTGGTCCCGAACCAAAAGGAAAAAAGGTTTGATAACCTTGCCACAAATAAGTAACCGAATCGTTAGTGTAACAGCCATTGGCAATAGTTAGGTTCGGAAGTGTATATTCCCTTCCATTGGTTTCTGCCGTATAAATTCCAGTTGGACCATTATGAAGAGTGCCAGAACCATTCTGTGTAGCAGACCAATTATTATTAGATCCAACTCTTGATCTTTGCTCAACTTTGTCAGCATATTGAGAGTCAAAAAAAGTTTGTGCAATAAAGCCCTTAGCCCAAATCAGATAGGAGGTACGAGTTCCAGTAACAATGAAGGAATCCAATGGAATAGTATTTACCAGAGTGGCTTGACAGTTGGCATTAAATTTTGTGTCTTTATCATTCAAGCCTTGATTATTGGCATAAGTATTTGAAATAGTTGGATCTATTTTGATTGGATAAACGAGGTCTCCTCTTTTTAAAAATTCGGCATCAAATCGAATACTTATTTCATAACCACCCACAGTTCTCTTCAATACATAGTATCCGGGTATAATATGTTTGGAAACTTCAATTTTATCCGTTGACTTGAATGAATCAAAAATCTGTGCCTGACTAATTCTACCTAATTTTTCTCCTTTCTTATTTTTGATAATCAGAGAGCCAAACCAGCCCATTTCTGAGAAAAATCCATCTTCGTATTCAATGCTATATTCTGAATCAATCTCGATTTTATCATTTAATTCAATGAAAGTTGTATTAACAGGAACTGAAATAGGAGTCTGAATAACATAATTAGTTTGAACACTCCAATAATTGATGTTCTGTTCGCGCTGAATATTTGGGAAATAATTGTTAATAGTTATTTTATTCTTATCAAATTGAAAATCTCTAAAACTCAAGTCTCGGTTTTTTTGAATAGACCCTACTGACTTAAAAGTAGTATCAAGGAATGCAATTTCAGCGTTATTCCCAAATGCCAATCCTTTTGTTGAATTTTTTATCAATGCCAGATTCGTTATGGATGAATGCCGATCAACCCAGATAGGTAATTCCGACTGAAATATACCGATTCGATTGAATTTTCTGTCGAATGTCAGTTTATCTTGTATGCTCAACCAAAACCCATCTCTTAAATAATTGTAATTTCCTCCTGTTTTTTGTGTGTAGTAATTTCCCTTAACATCAACAAAAGTTCTCTGATCTTTGGTTCGAAATTGAATTAGCTCAACATTTACTGGAACGTCTTCTAATTGCAATTGAAGAAATTCAGGGTGCTTTTGGAACTTTAATGGAATTTTCCTGAAGGCAAGTTCTAAACGTTTACTTTCTATTTCATCTTGACAAAATGATGAACTCAACCCATTACCGGATAGAAAATAAACAATGCTGAAAAGAATTAACAGACAATTCGAACATTTCATTTGACTCAATCTTCAAACTTTACTAATTCGGCTACAACCAAAAATTGTAGCAAAGTGACCAAAATTAAACATTAATTCTTTAAGAATAACAAAAAGAAAATTGATTTGAAATCCAACGAATATACATTATAAATGTGGTTTTATTATTTGAAAATCAATGGTTTAATTTATTTAAATAGCCTTTTATTTGCAATTAAATTTTGTTAAAACCCGAATTATCTATTCGAACTTCATTGTCTGGATGAACACACCACGACATTATTGTGTTTGGAGAATTATAGCCTAAACATTTAATCTGTTTTAGCATAGTTCGGTTTTCCAGTTTAATTTTTCAATACGCAGGGATCTTAGGGGTAGAAATTATTTTTCAATAATTGATAGCGAATTAGTTTAAGCCTCTCCAATTCATTATTTTTGAAATTCAAATAATGAATTCTCCAATGAAAAAATCTTTTGTTTTAGCGCTCTTTCTTTTAACTATAAACGCCTGGTCGCAAAGTCTTTCTTATCAATTGCGCATGCCAAAACCCCAAAATCACTACTTTGAAGTGGAAATGACCTTAAGCGACTTTAAGGAAAAACAATTGGACATCAAAATGCCGGTTTGGGCACCAGGATCTTACTTGGTGCGCGAATTTTCCAAAAATGTCAATCTAGTAAGGGCATTCGATGACAAAGGAAAAGAAATTCAAGTTCAGAAAAAGAAGAAAAACACGTGGACAATTTCAACCGATGGGAATAAAAAAATCAGAGTAAAATATGAGGTTTATTCATTTGAACTATCAGTCAGAACGCCATTTTTGGATTTGACACATGGATTTGTAAGCGGCTCGGGAGTTTTCATGTATGTCGAAGGTTACAAGGATAAGAAAGGAATTCTGGAAGTAATTCCTCATTCCTCATTTAAAACAATCACGACTGCTCTGCCAAAAGCAGCGATTTTGGTTCAAAAAGATGGATCCCAATCATTCGAGTTTTTAAACTACGATCAATTGGTGGATTGCCCGATTGAAATTGGTAATCAAACTGTTTTTGATTTTATGGCATCAGGAACAAAACATACAGTCGCAATGTATGGGGAGGCATTTTATGATATAGAATCATTAAAAATTGACATGACGAAAATCATAGATGCTGAAACAGCAATTTTTGGTTCGAATCCCAATAAAGATTATGTTTTTATAGTTCATAATGTTGTGGATGGACAAGGGGGATTGGAGCATGCCAATTCTTGCGTATTGAGTGTGAATCGTTGGACTTACGGTGGTTCAGAGTATCGAAATTTCTTGAATTTAGTTGCACATGAGTACTTTCATTTATGGAACGTAAAACGCATTCGTCCGATTGAATTGGGACCATTTGATTACGATCAAGAGAATTACACGACTTTACTTTGGGTGATGGAAGGATTTACATCCTACTACGACGAATTGATTTTAAGAAGAGCTGGATATTACACCAAAGAAGAAATTTTGGCAAAAATCCAAAGTTCCGTAAATTATGTGGAAGGTTCTGTTGGCGCTCGTGTTCAGCCGGTTGCACATGCGAGTTTTGACGCTTGGATTAAGGCGTATCGCCCAACAGAGAATAGCGCAAATACCTCCATGACCTATTATTCTCGAGGAACAATTCATGGAGCTGTTTTCGACGCGATGATTATTGATAATTCAAAAGGAAAACAAGGATTGGATCATTTTATGAAACACTTGTTCCAAAAGTTCTACATTGAAATGAATCGCGGATTTACGGAAGCTGAATTCAAATCGGAACTCGAAAAATTTGTTGGAAAAAATTTGGATGATTTTTTTAAGAATTACATTCACGGAACTGAAATCATTCCTTATGCTGAGATTTTTGATAAAATTGGAGTTTCAGTTAAGGATGTTACCACGTTTAAACCTTCTTTTGGGGCTGCCGTGCGAGAGGAAAATGGAAAAATTATGGTTAAATCAATTCGAGCGAATTCATGCGCTGAAGACGCTGGCATCAGTGTCGGAGACGAAATTATTGGATGTAATGGATTTAGGGTGAATCAGGCAATGCTCGAGGGAATAATGAATGGTCTCAATATCAGCGAAACTGCCGAGTTACTGGTTGCTCGTGAGGAAAAATTGTTTTCAGTGAAAGTTAAAATGACAAATTTCAGAAAGCCTCAATTCCAGTTTCAACAAGAAATCAGCAGTAAAAATGAAAGTTTATTTAATTATTGGTTGAGGTAATACAATGGATAATTTTCATTTATTGCGTTTCACAAAAATCAGATCATTTTACATTGATTTTTTGAGCGATTAGCTTGGCTTTTTCAACCAAATCGATTACATCTTCAGTGCCGTAAGTCAAGGCAACCCCCATTCTTCTATAAGGACGTGATTTGGGTTTTCCAAATATTCGAAAATCAGAGTTTGTATAGGAGGAAGCTTCAATCAATCCCTCAAATAATGGTTGATTTGTTGATTCGTTTTGTGCCAGAATTACTGCACTTGCGCCATTTCGCTGCAACGTAATATCGGGTATTGGCAAACCAAGAACAGCTCTTGCATGTAATTCAAATTCCGAAAAATTTTGAGTTCCAGCGAGTGTAACCATTCCCGTATCGTGCGGTCGAGGAGATAATTCAGAAAAATAGGACCCATCTTTTGTAATAAAGAATTCCACACCCCAAATTCCGGATCCTCCTAGTGCGTTTGTAACTTTTTCAGCCATTAATTGCGCTTCGATCAGAAAATCCATAGGCATGGGCATTGGTTGCCAACTTTCTTGATAATCTCCACGTTCTTGTCTGTGACCAATAGGTGGACAAAATAGGGTTGGACCATTTTGCTGAGTAACAGTCAATAGAGTAATTTCGTATTCAAATTCGATAAATTCCTCAACAATTATCTCCTTCAAATCACCTCTTGAACCCTCCAAAGCATATTGCCAGGAATTCTCTATGTCTGAATGCGTTTTTATGATGGACTGCCCTTTTCCAGAACTAGACATCAGAGGTTTTATCACACACGGAATCCCGACATGAGAGACGGCCAATTTCAACTCTTCTAAGGAGGAGGCATATCGATAATTGGCTGTACGAATTCCAAGCTCTTTGGATGCCAAATCACGAATTGCTTTACGATTCATGGTGAAATTCGCTGCTTTGGCACTTGGCACTATTTGTATTCCTTGTTTTTCGTAATCATAAAAACGTTCTGTTCGAATTGCCTCAATCTCTGGAACAATCAAGTCAGGAAGATGCTTAGCCACAATACGATCCAATTCATCTCCATCCAACATATTTATCACTTCATATTCATGAGCCACCTGCATTGCTGGAGCTCCAGCATAATTATCAACGGCAATAATATATTGACCCATTCGCTGACAGGCAATAACAAATTCTTTGCCCAATTCTCCGGCTCCTAATAGAAGTATTTTTTTTCTCATAGAACAAAATTAGAAAATTCGAAGATTTCTTATTGATTTTGATTTATCGTGACTTACCAATTCAAAATAAATATTAGGCACAAATAATTTTCAAATGCAATAAACTTGTATTTCTTTGTAATTTTGCAATGCATGTCAGAAGAAGAAATTCTCAAACCTTCAATTTTTAGAATTTACTTGGTTTTTACCAAGTTTCGACTATCATTTTTAGTCATTCTTTCCGCGCTTTCAGGTTATTTATTTGCAGGAGGAAATAACGCCTTTGAAATTTTTTGTCTATTGGTTGGAGGAACTTTGGTCACTGCCGCATCCAATGGAGCCAATCAAATTTGGGAGCGAGACCGGGATATCATCATGAAACGCACGAAGAATCGACCTCTTCCTCAAAAGTGGATGTCGTTGAAAGAGGCGTATTTGATTTGTGTGATTTCCTTAATTGTTGGCTCATACCTTCTTTATTTAATCAATTTAAAGAGCGCTCTACTCGGGCTTTTAGCCTTTATCTCCTATGTTTATTGCTACACACCTATGAAACGCATCAGTCCGTGGGCAGTATTTGTCGGTGCTTTTCCTGGAGCAATTCCCCCGTTTTTAGGTGCGATTGCCGCAACAAATCAATTTGGTTTATTACCTGGAGTGCTGTTTTTCGTTCAATTCACATGGCAATTTCCTCATTTTTGGGCGATTGCTTGGGTATTATATGAAGACTACAAATCGGCGGGATTTTCTTTACTGCCTTCAAAAACTGGAAAGTCAAAGCAGTCTGCATTTCAAATTATGATATATTCATTGGCGCTTATACCTTTTAGTCTTGTTCCTTGGTTGTTGGGCTGGACTGGTAATGTTACATTGGTAATCGCATCTGCACTTGGCATCGGATTTTTCCTATACTCCTATCGTCTTTTTACAAGTTGCGAAACTGCAGATGCTCGTAAACTTATGTTCGCCTCATTTGTTTATCTTCCAATCATACAATTTGTATATGTTTTCGATAGAAACACAGAGGTTATTAATGAACTAATGAAATAATTTAAGGTATGAACTACGAAAAATTCAAATTAAACAGGAATAAGTATTTAATTGTATTTCTTGCTACAGCATTTTTATCCTGTCTAAGCAAAACCCCGCTCTCATCATTTGCTGAGTTTTTGGGTGCAGGAGTTTATTATTTTGTCTCGGATTATTCGGTATATAAAATCGCCTTATCTGTTATTGTTTTTGCGCTTTCTTTTGCGAGGTGCAGAGATTTGAAAATAAATCCATTGTGGCTTTTTGTTCCAGGATCTCATTTTGTATTTCTTTTTTTGAATAGTATCAGTAATACTAACAAGAATAAGTCAGATTTCTTAGAGAAAGACTATAATGAAAGCGTTATTGAAAAAGCCAAGAAAAATCTTGTTTATGTTGGTATTTTTTCAATCGTTATGTTTTTCGCAGGGTTAACTTCCGCTTACATTGTGATGATGGGGGATTCTTTTTGGTTGAAATACCCCATGCCAAATGGTTTTTGGCTCAGCAGTGCTTCGATTGCGCTTAGTAGTTTAACATTCATTTTGGCCATTAAAGCAATCAAAAAAGGCAATCAGAGTCAATTAAAACTTTTTATGTCCACAACAGTTTTGTTGGGCTTATTTTTTGTTTACTTTCAGTTTCGTGGTTACAATGAATTGGTTTCACGAGGAATTAATCCAGTTAACAATCACATTCTAGTAACAGATGGTCGTTACGGTGATTATTTTGAAGTTCGTTACAAAGGAAATTTAATTCAAGTTGATGGAAATAAATATTTAGTCAAAGGTCGTGAAATGTCGGAAAGTGAATTTTCTGAATACCAGAAATTCATGAAACAATTTGAAAAAATTCAACAAAACAAACCCATTACCCTGAAGAATATCGATCCGGACTTCGAATTGATTTTTCAGTCAGAGCCCGTTTTAATTAAAAATAAACGACTTTTCAAAAATGATTCCACGCAACTCGATTATTCTGATGAAATCCGATTAAATTATTTGGCACTTCATGCTCGTGATAAGCGAGGTGATTTCTTTGTGCGTGGTGAAATGGGAGAAGACTTTCATCTTTATTTTAAAGGAAAAGAACTGCAATACAAAGACCGAAATTTAGTATACAAAGGGCGTGTATTGGAATCTTATTTACAAATCAAGGCGATGGAAACGGCAGATACGGCATCAAGTTTCTTGTATTTAATTTCATTCTTACACATCCTACATGTGGTGGTTGCTTTAATTTATTTACTTAGACTCACAATCCATTCATTTTCAGGTAAATTCAGTGCTTATGAAAACTTGTCACTACGTGTCGGAGGAATATTCTGGCACTTTTTAGGGCTATTGTGGGCGTATTTATTGTTATTTTTGATTTTTATTCATTAAACTTGCAAAAAAAAATCTAAAAATGGCAGGACACGCAACTCAACTTGATGCCAAAACTTTGTGGGGAGGAAAAGAATCTCCGTTTCAAACGAGTTATGGTAAATTAATGATGTGGTTTTTTCTTGTATCAGATGCATTGACATTTGGAGGATTACTAGTCGCATATGGTTTTACTCGCCACGATTTTCAGGGCGCATGGCCAATCGGAGAGGAAACTTTTAACTCTATGCCCTTTCTTGGACATGGATATCCATTGTTGTATGTGGCTTTAATGACATTTATTCTAATCGTTTCTTCTGTAACGATGGTATTGGCTGTTGAAGCTGGACACCGAATGGATAAGAAAGGTGTTGTTAAATGGATGATTGCAACGATTATTGGAGGGTTTTTCTTCGTTGGTTCGCAGGCTTGGGAGTGGAGTCACTTCATTCACGGATCTGAATTCGGGAAAATTGAATTGAGCGATGGATCTCAAGCAATCGTTAAAGGACACTTTGGAGAAATTAAAAACTTCACAGTTGTTGAGGCTGGAAATCATCACAAGAAAGGGGAAGTTATAAAAGAAGATTTGATGCATGAATTTCAGCATGCGGCAGAAAAAGGACGTTTAAAAGACGGAATGATTCAGTTACACGATGGTTCAATTGCTAAAATCAACAAAGAAGCTGATAGCCACATGCAATTGATTATTAAAAAAGATGGTAAAACAAATAAAGTAGGTGATGCTCCAATACATGGCAAAGCAGCAGAAAAAATGTATTACGAGTCTTTGTATGCAGGAGAGCCGAATCACGTTATTTATGGAGCCAACCTTAAGCAAAACGAATATGGCCCACAACAATATGGTCAGTTCTTTTTCTTCATCACAGGTTTCCACGGATTTCACGTTTTTTCGGGTGTGATTATCAATATCATTATTTTGTTGGGTGTTGTTGCTGGGACATACCACAGAAGAGGTCATTACGAAATGGTTGAGAAAACAGGATTGTATTGGCACTTTGTAGATTTAGTTTGGGTATTCGTATTTACCTTCTTCTACTTAATCTGATTTATAAATTTTAAATTTTATTCTCATGGAAAGAGATGATTTGATAGAATATTCGTTACACGCACACCACAGCGAAGATCAAGGAAAAGTTATTCGTAAGAAAATTTACTTCGTTACGATTCTTCTAACCATTGTTACAGTTTTAGAAGTTGCGTTAGGAGCATATATCAAACAAAGTTCTGCTGCCTGGCCGTTTGTAAAATGGTCTTTTGTTGCATTGACAATTTTGAAAGCAGGTTATATTGTAATGGTTTTTATGCATTTGGGGAACGAGAAAAAGTCTTTGAGATATGTTATTCTCGTTCCATACATTTTATTTATCTTGTATTTGATTTTCATTGCTTTGTGGGAAGCGCTAGAGATTGGATCCGCTTGGTCCACATATGGCGGAGCTTAACAACCAATGGAAAAAAAACGAAATTTAGCCGGTCGATTAAAGTCAGTCTTAGCCCTTCTGCTTGTTTTCGGACCGGCTTTTTTATTGGTATTCATTTCTACAAGAGGCTGTGATCATAAATTCAAAGTACTCGAAGATTATGGAACCGTTCCTTATTCGAAATTCAAAATTTATTCCCAAGGAAATCTAGAACCAGTAGACTTTTCTAATTTCAAGGGAAATATTCTTCTCGTTACTACCATTCAAAAAACTTGTCCATCGGATTG
Organism: Crocinitomicaceae bacterium; assembly: GCA_044348645.1. Taxonomy (GTDB): domain Bacteria; phylum Bacteroidota; class Bacteroidia; order Flavobacteriales_D; family Crocinitomicaceae; genus UBA952. The sequence goes on from JBIKSL010000017.1 coordinate 16,349, forward strand.
TGCAGTTTCCATGTGGCACATTGATCAACTGTTGTATCAGCACATTCGAAAAAACAAACGAAAAAAACTCAAACAAGTTCAAATCATTTCTTTTGCAACCGACGGAAAAGGAAACCCACTTCCGATAAATGAACTTGAAACAATCAATCAATCATTAAATGACAATGTGGAAGGTTACGACCCAAAATTGTGGATGATTGCTTCGGGAGATGCAAAAAAAGTATTTGATTTTGAATTCAATGGACAAAAACTTCTTCGAAAAGGAAAAGAATTCTACGGTGGAGAAAGTTTTCAGGAACTCATACTTTTGTTGGATAAACAAGGGCATTTACGAATGGTATTGCGCGGAAATCAAGAAGGATTAGTTCGAAGAATGCGTGAACATATCGCATTATTACAAAAGCAATATGACAAGGAAAGAAAAGCGAAATCAATTAAATAAATCGCTATTATTTTTACTTATTGTTGTTTCATTTCTCACTTCATGTGAAGAAAAAAAACCGAAATTACCTTACATTGGAAACTATGATTTAGTTTACAAAAAAGTAGACGGCAAAACAATCACAGATACCGTTTACCCAATAATTCCTGCGTTTTCCTATTTCAATGAAGATTCAGTACTAGTTACAAAGGAAACATTCAAAAACAAAGTTTGGATTGCGGAGTTCTTTTTTGCTACCTGTCCAACAATTTGTCCAATAATGAATTCTCAACTGAAGAATTTGAACGAGGAAACAAGAAAATATGCTGCTCATATTCAATTTTTATCATTTACAATAAATCCATCCAACGACAAACCTTCCGTCTTAAAAGCTTATCGAAAAAAGAATGGGATAAATTCAAAAAATTGGACCTTTTTAACTGGAGATGAAGCTGCTACGCATCGCTTGGGAATTGAAAACTTTCAAATTTTTGCAGGACGAGACGCCGAAGCTGAAGGCGGATATGCTCATTCTGGAGCGTTCACTCTGGTTGATAAAAAAGGATACGTCAGAGGAGTATATGCCGTGACAAATTTCGATGGCACCGTGAACAAAAACGAATATAAAAGGTTAAAGAAAGAACTAATCGAATTACTGAAATATGAGTACAACATTGAAAAATGAAGCGCAAATTGCGAAATTTAGAAAGATAATCATCGCTGTATCTATTGTTATTCCAGTTGCTGTAGCGGCTCTATTTGGAATTCGTGTGGATGGAGTTGATTTCTCATTTCTTCCTCCATTTTACGCGGGAATTAATGGTTTAACAGCAATTCTTCTGGTTTCGGCATTAATTGCGATCAAGAGGAAAAATATGGCGCTTCATCAGCGATTGATTCAAGTATGTTTGGTTTTGTCTCTTCTGTTTTTATTATGTTATGTGGCCTATCACATGACCTCAGATTCAACTCCTTACGGTGGTGAAATGAAGGGTCTTTATTACTTTATTTTGATTTCGCATATTTTATTGAGCATTGCTGTCATTCCACTCGTTTTATTCACGTATCTTTTCGCTTGGGAAGGAAAATTTGATAAACACAAGAAGTGGACGCGTTTCGCATTTCCAATTTGGTTGTATGTAGCTGTTACTGGTGTTATCGTTTATTTAATGATTTCTCCATACTACAAGTAAAGTATTTCTCTTTCCAATCGCTCTATTTTTTACCTTTGTGGTAAATGGAACTTGCATCTCAAGAAAAACAATCCCGATACGACAAGGCTTATTTACGATTAGCCAAAAGCTGGTCTGTTCTTTCGCATTGCAAACGCAAACAAGTGGGAGCAATTATCGTGAAAGATTCCATAATCATTTCCGATGGATATAACGGAACCCCCGCAGGATTTGACAATTGTTGCGAAAACGAACTGGGAGAAACACATTGGTATGTATTGCATGCAGAAGCAAACGCTATATTAAAAGTCGCTCGGTCTACCAATAATTGTAAGGGCGCTACACTTTATTTAACACACTCTCCATGCAAGGATTGCAGTAAATTGGTTTTGCAATCAGGGATAACAAGGTTGGTTTATCAGGAAGCATATAAAGACACTTCAGGCATCGATTTTTTAGTAAGCGCAGGTCTTGAAGTAGTGAAAATTGAAAATATTGATGATGTCTGAAGAACCGAAATCCAACTATAAATTACCACTTCTACTTGCAATTATTTTATGTGCGGGTCTTTGGGTTGGGAATAAACTTGCAATTCCAACTTTATCGACGCAAAGTAATTCAACGGATGTTCAAAAACTGAATGACATTCTTAATTTGTTGGATGAACGTTATGTGGATAAAATCAATAAAGACAGCATATACGAAGAGACTATTTCGGAAATGCTTCATAAACTCGATCCACATAGTAATTACATGTCGGCGAAGGACATGAAAGCTGTCAATGAAGGAATTGATGGGAAATTTGGTGGAATCGGTGTTCGATTTCTAGTTCTTCGAGACACGATTTGCGTTTCGCATGTCATTGAAGGTTCACCGTCCGATTTTGCTGGAGTTAAAGCAGGTGATAAGATTATTGAAATCAATGGAAAAAGCCTCGGTAAAAAGAAAATAGAAACGGATGACGTCATGTCAAAACTCAAAGGAGAGCCTGGAACAGAAGTTCAAATAAAGGTTCTTCGTAAAAACGTAAAGAAAAACATTACCATTACTAGAGATTTAATTCCTATCCGTTCGGTTTCTTGCGCTTACATGATTGACAAAAATACAGGCTACATTTTAATAGATCAATTTTCAGTTCCAACGGCTGATGAGTTTCACCAAGAAGCAAAGAAGCTCAAAAGTCTTGGGATGACTAAATTGGTTTTGGATTTAAGAAATAATCCTGGAGGGGTTTTAACGAGTGCAACAGATATTGCAGACGAATTTTTACCGGGAGGAATGACGATGTTAAAAACTAAAGGAAGAAGAACGGGGGAGCAAATTTACAAATCCAAATCAGGCGATTTACTCGAAAAAATGAAAGTGGTGGTGCTCATCAATTCAAACTCAGCTTCGGCAAGTGAAATTTTGGCTGGTGCTTTGCAAGATAATGACAGAGCAGTCATTGTTGGTCGTCGCTCCTTTGGAAAAGGATTGGTGCAAGAAGATCGAGCGCTTCGCGATGGAAGTAATTTGAGAATTACAATTGCTCGTTACTACACACCATCAGGAAGATGCATTCAGCGACCCTACTCAGGAGATTATGAGGATTACATGAAAGATGAAGAGCGTTTCTTGAACGGCGAACTATACCAAGCGGATAAGCAAAAACTACCCGACTCGTTAAAGTTTAAAACACGAAAAGGCAGAATCGTTTATGGTGGTGGTGGAATTTACCCGGATGTTTTTGTGCCCTTGGATTCAACAGGAGGAAGCTTTTATTTGACTGAATTACAATTCAGTGGGGCGTTCAACGCTTTCACTTTTGATTATGTCAAGGATAAACGAAATAAATGGATTTCTGCTGAGCAATTTGTAAAAACATTTGAAGTAGATGATGCCATATTAAAATCCTTCTGCGCTTTCAGCTCCAAAAACTTCAAAGTTACTTTTGTTGATGGTGAATTTAAAAAGAGCAAACAGCTCATTTCTAAATTATTAAAAGCTGAAATCGGTCGCCAAATTTGGACAGAGGAAGGATTTTATCGGGTAATTAATCCGGAGGATAATGAGTTTAAGGAGGCGATTAGAAGTTTGGAGAGGTAATTATAATATCTTTTGAGCTAAATAATTCTCAACTTTCAGTTTTTCGTTTTCAGTTTTTATGCAACGAATACCTTAAGCAGAATAATCTACCGAATAATGATAAGCAAATTCAGGACTTATGTCGAATTCACATTCAGAAATTGACCCATCAAGCTCCTTTATTTCACCCGCGTCATCCCAATAAATTTTCCCAAAATAAACCGATTTTAGCTTTGTTAAAAATGAATTAGATAATTCTCATAGTCAAATTGAAAGAAAGCCTCACAGTTCGGTGCAATCAAAAAGTTTAACAAATCAAAATTCGGAGCAAAATGAAAATAAATGAAATTTGAAAAAAGTTAAATCTGAAAAGTCAAACTTCGATTACATTGATATAGAGAACGAGGAAGATGAAGGCGAACTCCCTGGGGCAATAAAACTGCTTGATTTTTTCCGTTCATATTGATTTGAAAGCAGAAGCAGGAGGACTTTTTCGTTTGCGAAGTGTTAGCAGCAGATTAATGGTTGGTAGTCTCCCAAAAAGTGTGTAAAGCTGAAAGTTATTCTGAAATTTTAGAGCCGTTTAGAGCTCAATAAAATTTCGGAAATAACTTTTTAGTAATTTAAACACACAGAATATGAAAAAAGATGAGTTATTAAGCAAAGAGTTTTTGAGTCAATTTAAGACAGGAGAAGACTTGTTTGCATTTGTAAAAGAACTGCAAAAGCGAGGCGTTGAGCAGTTTTTAGAAGCTGAAATGGATGAGCATCTCGGTTATGAAAAAAATCAGATCAGTGAGAATTCGAACGCTCGGAATGGTCATTCTACAAAGAAGATAAAATCGTCTATGGGCGAATTTGACATTCAAGTTCCAAGGGATCGTGATTCGAGTTTTAATCCATTGGTTGTTCCCAAGCGTAAGAATATGATTGATGGTTTGGAAAACATTATTATTTCTTTCTATGCTAAAGGAATGAGTGTTAGTGATATCCAGGAACAGATTAAGGATTTATATGAATTTGATGTCTCAACATCGGCCATATCAAGAATAACAGATCGAGTAACTAATGACATAGTCTCCTGGCAAAATAGACCGTTAGAATCTATTTATTTGATTGTGTGGATGGATGCAATCGTTTTCAAGGTTCGAGAGAACTCCAAAGTGATAAATAAATCCGTTTATATCGCTGTAGGATTAAGACGTGATGGCAGAAAGGAAGTTTTAGGACTTTGGCTTGGAAAGAATGAATCATCTGCTTTTTGGATGACAGTTTTAACTGATTTAAGAGCTCGTGGAGTTGAGGATATTTTGATTACTGCCACTGATAATTTGAATGGATTTACGGATACAATCAAATCCGTTTTTCCTCAATCTGCAACTCAAATTTGTGTGGTTCACCAAATCCGAAATGCTTGCAAGTATGTTGTATGGAAAGACCGTAAAGAATTTGCAAAAGACATGAAGGATATTTATGGTGCTCCTAACCGTCAAGCTGCAGCTCTTGCACTGGATGATTTAGACAAAAAATGGAGCAGTAAATACAGCTATGCTATCAAAAGTTGGAGGGCAAACTGGGATGAACTTACTGTATTCTTTGACTTTCCTATTGAAATCAGAAAAATTATTTACACTACAAATCTGATTGAAAATCTAAATGGAAAAATCAGAAAATACACCAAAAATAAGATGTCTTTCCCGACTGATGACGCCGTTATGAAGTCAACTTTTCTAGCTATCCATGAGGCTACAAAAAAGTGGACTATGCCAATCAAGGACTGGGGAACCGTGCTTAATCAATTTATGGTTATTTTTGAAGACAGATTGATTTTATGAATCTTTCAGTTTACACACTTAGCGGGATAGTGTCTTATGGTTTTTTTTCAAATACAAATGTCACCTCGTAGTCTTCTTTTATTGGAATTAGCTCTTCTAATGTAATTTCTACAGTGTCGAAGTATTCGGTTTGAGAATTATAATTTGGCTGCCCAATTGGATAAGTCCTTGATAAATTAAAAACAGGTTGAGTTTGGTTGGTAATCAAAGAAGATAAAAATAGTTTATCAGAAATAAAAGTTGGATTGTTATTAGTCCGTTTTGAAATGAAATTCACTGCGAGATTACTAGCCACTTTTATCCATTCAAGTGGTGTCTTGCCGAAATGTGAATTGATTTGGATAATAAAAAATTCTATGTACCCGAGTGAGTTGTCAACGGTAAAATGTCCTGTCTTGTCTATGTTTGAAAGTTTTAGAGTTGCCGCTCCACCTAAATTAATTATTTTTACTACTTGGTCAAATGTATCTAAAGGAATAGTTTGAACTTGTGAATTCACCATGTCTTTAATTACGACAGAAGTTACCAATACAATCTCTTTGCCACAATCTTCTTTTGTCACTACACCTTTAATTTCCACCAGAAGAAATTTTTTATAATGTCTTTCACCTAACGTGCTGCTCTTAGTGAAAATTTCAACAGGTTTACCAATCCAAGGTTGATATTTATCATAAAGCTCAATAAATTTTTCGTGAGTCATACTCTTTCTTGTTATGGTTTTCAATTATTATTTGTTGCTAATTTCGTGTTTAGTCACACCTTCCGAATAAATTTCTCCAAATGAACCAATTTTTGCCTACTAATAACATAAGAATCAACTAATTTTTTAACCAATTCATTAGTCTGATCCAAGGCTAAACGAATATCCAAAACCTTTTTTTATCCGTATTGAAAAAGCAAATAATTTTTTGAGCATCCAGAAATTGAATCAATTCGACTTTTAACATAATGGACCATCTTAAAGAACCTATATTGTTAGTAAGCGTCTTTAATTGAATGCCCTGACATAAATAATTTTGCAAAATTTAAACAAGCCAAAATATCCTCCTTTTCTAACTCAGGATGATCTTCTAGTATTTCTTCTTGTGACATTCCAGAACCCATTAAATCCAAAATAACTTCAACTGGCCATCTCATTCCTCTGACACAAGGTTTTCCATGACAAATTTCAGGATTAATAGTAATTCGTTCAAATTGATTCTTCATTACATCAGTTAAATTAATTAAATTTTGTTGAAGTTGTTACTTAGTTTACACCAGGTTTGAAATCCTTCGCAATCTAGCCATCTAAAAACCTATCCAGCATTTTTTCAAATTCGTCAGTTGGAATAAGTTAGGTTTTATAAATTTGATATTTTGCAATATTCTTTGAGCATTATTAAATAATAGTGTTCAATATTACAGAATTTTTCTTCAACTCTAATTATAAAAACCAATGGATAAGTTCCGCCTTTCCTTGCTCTTCTTGTGTCAAGGGTTAAATTTAATGTTGCCATTTTGTTTTGGGATTATGGCATTTCCCTTTATGAAAATCTGTGCACGGTTTTCCGCACGGTGAAGTGTGTTTTGCAGCTAAAATCCGATGTTCTTATAGATCTTTCTGTTAATTAGAGAAAACAAAAAACCCAGTAAAACGTGAGTTTACCGGGTTTCTTCTGCTCCCCCTGCTGGACTTGAACCAGCGACCCTCTGATTAACAGTCAGATGCTCTAACCAACTGAGCTAAGGAGGAATATTTATTTCTCAAATGAGCATGCAAATATAACGTTAATTTGATTTTTAAATTCAAAAAATAGAAAAAAAAATAGCTTTCTTTAAAAATTTAAAAATCGTCCTCGTCCATGGTAAAATCATCAATCGATGATTCAAAAGTATCGTCTTCATTATCAACGATATCTTCCGGAGAATAATCTTCCTTTGTTGAAGGTCGAAGAATGTTTGTTTTAGAGACATTCAAGCGGATTTCTGATCTTAATGTCCCGTCCTCGTTAAGATAGGCCTTGGCAATTGGAGTGCCAATAACTTCTACGAGGGTACCACGCTTCAAGAAATCAATGATTCTCAAATTTGATCCATCCCTTTTCCATATCGTGCAATTTACCCAGGTCGTTTTGGTTTTCACAGAACCAGTTCTCTTATCTTTCCAGTTTTTATTATGTGCAACCGGAAAATTGATAGCAATAATTCCGCGATCTATATTTTTCACAACAGCATCTTTCCCGAGATTGCCGATTAATCGAGTTTCAAATATTGTAGCCATAGGTAATTGAATTTAAACGAAAGTAAAAAAATAAATGATAAATCTCTCACTTTCAGAAAAAAACATCCTCTAATGCTGATGTCCGTGTTCACCGTGAACATGTCCATGCGCAATTTCATCTTCTGTCGCTTCCCGAACATCCAAAATTTCACCTGTAAAATGTAAATCTGTCCCGGCTAGAGGATGATTAAAGTCCATTTTCACATGCTCATCGGTCACCTCCATAATGGTTCCTCGCAAATGATTTCCATCCGAATCACTCATTGGAACAACAGAACCCACTTGAAACATAACGTCATCAAACTTTCCGTTTTCATCGTGAAAAATGTTTGATGGAATCATCGCAATGTGCTGAGGATCATGATTTCCATAAGCATTTGCTGCCTCTATCTTAAAATCAAAAGTATCACCTGTAACTTTTCCTGATAAATTATCTTCGAAATCTGGAATCATTGATCCCACTCCGTACAAAAAAACTAACGGATTCGTTTCGTTCGTTTCTTCGATTTGCTCTTGGCTTAGAGCATTGGATAGCTTGTATTTTAACGAAACTACCTTGTTAGTTGAAATTTGCATTATATGATTATATTAGTTTACTTTTTCAAAAGTTCTTTCACGAAATTTGGTGTGGCAAAAGATGCGAAGTGAATGTCTTCGTTGTAATATCTCAATCCTTTCTTCACAACAAATTCCGAGATATCAGCCTTGTTAGTAATAGTCTTCGGATTCAAATCTCCTTTAATTCCATACTGAAAACTCCACATACCGGTAGGGTAGGTGGGTACAAAGAAAAGTGACACTGGAGCTTTGTCCTTTCCAAAAATATCTTGTAACGTATGATTCAATTCAGCGAAAGCTTTTTCATTGAATTTAGGTGATTCGCCTTGTGCAACTAAAATTCCTGATTCTTTCAATGCGTTATAACAATTCTTGTAAAATTCCACCGAAAACAATCCTTCGGCTGGACCTACAGGATCTGAACCGTCTACAATGATAATGTCATACGTCTTTGGTTTGGCATTTTTCAAAAACGCAATACCATCGTCAACAATCAATTCTAATTTTGGATTATCAAATGCTGCGGCAATATTCGGTAAAAACTCCTTACAAGCATCAATTACAGCTCCGTCAATCTCTACCATCGTTACTTTCTCTACATGATCGTGTCTTAATATTTCACGAACTGTTCCTCCGTCTCCACCACCAATCACCAAAATATTTTTTGCAGAAGGTAAAGTGAATAGGGCAGGATGAGCTATCATTTCATGGTAATGGAATTCGTCATTTTCGGTCGTCATTACCATATCATCCAAAGCGAGCATTTTTCCGTATTTGTATGATTCCAAAATACGAACGCGTTGGAATGGCGATTGAACATCAAAAAATACATCACCCGTAAATCGTAAAGAAAGAGCTTGATTTTCATCTTTATCAGTAAACCAAACGTTACGTGTAAAAAACTCAGGATTTCTCCATTCAGAAGCTTTTTGACGCATCGTAGAAATATCAAAATCGTTTCGGGTTAATAGATTAACTGAACCTCTTCTCATCTCAATTGCAGAATAGGATTTAGCGCCGAAACAATCTTTCAAATAATCAAACGAAATCCAAGCATTCATCTCACCACACGTAAATAAATCAACAGCAGCGTAACCATATTCTGGCCAAGTGTGAATTGCTAAATGACTTTCTTGGATAACCACCACACCTGAAACTCCATAAGGAGAAAAGTGATGAAAAGTTGAATTGATGACAGTTGCTCCTGCTTTTTGTGCTGCACCAACCATATCGCGCTCAATTCCTGCAACGTCATTCATCACTCGCGGTTCACAATTCATAAACTCAACCAAAATGTGATTTCCTAAAGCTATACTCATTTTTCGTTTGTATTTAAAGTGGCGCAAAATTACGGTTTTCTTTGGTTTCGTTCGGATTAAATGACATTATTTTCAGTGGTGTTATCGAATTTAATCAAGCTGAATTGAGATTCTATTTATTTTAGCAGTCATGATTGAGATTAGAAATGAAAAAATTGTTGCAAAAATCAATCCTTACGGGGCTGAATTAACAGAATTAAATAAAATTGGTAGTAAAAACGTCCTTTGGGAAAAAGATGAAATGATTTGGAATCGAGTCGCACCAAATTTGTTTCCCATTGTCGGCAGACTAATAAATGATCAATATCATTTCGAGAGTGAAACCTATGCGATGTTACAACACGGATTCGCCCGAAATCGTGCATTTGAATTGATTGAAAAATCAGAAGATAAGGCTCTATTTAGACTTGAGGCCGATGACATATTAAAGAAGGAGTATCCATTTGATTTTGTATTTGATATTGAATATCAGCTAATTGATTCAGCTATTCAAGTCAATTATCGGGTTAAAAATAGTGGAGAGGTTGAATTACCTTATTCCGTTGGTGGTCATCCTGGATTTGCGATTCATGGAAATCTTAGCGACTATTTTTTAGATTTTGAACAGTCATTTTCTACGAAACAATGGTTATTAGAAGGACCCTATTATTCAGGCGAAACAGTTGATTTGAATATCGACAAAAAAATAAGGCTCGAATATTCACTCTTTGAAAAGGATGCCATTGTATTCAGAGATCCTTCTTTCAATCGCGTAATTTTACATCACAAAGAAAGGGGAGGAGTGGTAGCGGTTTCTTACCAGAAGCTCGATGCCATTGGATTTTGGACTAAAAATGCTGCGCCATTCTTCTGCATAGAGCCTTGGTGGGGCTGGGCGGATCGCATTGATTCCAGTGGAAACCTTTTAGAAAAAGAAAGCATCCATTTTTTAAGCCCAAATAATCAAAAAGTACATTTTTATCAAATTGAAGTGCTTTGATATTTTTTCTATTTGAGTTTTCAGCAGTCACCAAATCGATTACAAAAGGAATCAAACGTTTGATTTTTCGTTTCGATAATTTTTTAGAAATAAGTTGTAATTCATAATTCGGATTGAAACTTTTCACCCAAAAAGGAATCCGAGGAAATTTTTAGTATTTGTTTTTACAATTATTTGGCTTAATTTTTAAACTCCATTTCGAATCTAAATCCGCAGGATTATGATCGTTGTTGTTTAATTTTATGAATGGATTGTCATTTTGCTTTTTGTCTCTATATATCATATAGTTTTAAGCATTTAATGGTTTAGAGCAATGTTTTTTTCGACATTTTGAAGAAACATTCTTTTCTAATTCAAATTTCAAAAAATTAAAACCTGAGAGACTCTAAAACTTATAAATAGCTGCCCAAAACTTGGCGATCGGGTCCAAAATAAATTTCAATCGAGCTTTTATATCATCTATGAAATGAATGAGCGCAGCATGAAAGCCAATAAATAAAAGAGCACCAATAAATGCTTGCCACGGATTCAAATTGCGGAAGAAAAAATCATTTATTCCAATACCGATCAAACTACCGTAAAGGATTAGGAAATGTATAATGAAAATGGTTAATGTATTTTGACCCATTTTTAAAAATAAATTGTTTGATCTATTTCCTGCAAGAATGTTGAGTAAAATCAATAAACTCACGATAATTAAAATTGCACCGATTCTTAAATAGAGCCAATCGATTGAATATAAATCATGAAAAGAACCAAGTAATAAATAGCGATTGATAAAATTCAATAGTTCATTTGAATAAAAATAAAGTCCAATCCCAGCAAAAAACAATGACAACTGAAATTTATAAGTTAATACGTGCTGTTTAAAGTGATAAAAAATAGAACCTAAGAACGCTCCGTACATTGTAAAACCTAACCAAGGAACAACTGGAAATAGAGCCCTATTTTTAGGTGCACGAATCATATTTTGAATAAAATATGGGGCATCATCCGGCCAAGGAATCGCAACTGGAAGCCGCTCAATAAAAATATTTGAAACAAAAAACAAAGTTCCTAAAACAAAAAAGAAAGACGAAATGGGAATTATTTTTAGTAAGCGAAACAAACCGTAAACGGATAGAATGATAAATATTCCAACTGCAATGCATTGAAGCACGTGAAACGAATACACTTGTAAGAGATAACCCCAAAAAAACAGTTCAAAGATTCGTTTAAATCCTTTTTTAACCCGAATATTCTGAAAGAAAGTTTCTTTTTCATTTCCTAACAACAAATAAACAAAAACTACGCCTGTTATAGTCAAAAACATTGGAGCCGTGAATCCCCGAATGTATTCCCAAATGTCAAAAATGATGTAATGCCAATCAGCGAAACGATGAATATTTGAAGGTCTTCTGAATTGCATATCTAGCGTTGTGTCAACAAAATGGCCTTCCAACATCAAAATTATGGCAATACTCCTGGCCATATCAATGAATTGCAGTCGCGACTTTACTTGTTTGATCGGTTGATTTTCGTCCATGGGTCTTTACTTAATTTCCAGTGTAATAAATAATTCGAGTTTATTAGAATAGCCTAATACTTCAACTTGAAATAAATTTCGATGAAATCCTTTCATTTCTTTGGTAATGAGTTTAAAATTGACCGTAGAATTTCCATTAGGCTCTATCTGCATTTTGTTCGAAAATAAAGATAAATTTGATTCATCATTTATGATATTAAATGTTACTGTTTCATTTGAACGATTGAATAACGTAAAAGTCCCAGATACTGAATTTGTGTTTTTTATTGTACCCGCATTAAAAACAAGTTCTTGAGCATAAAGCGGAAATAATTCTTTGTTCTTTTCGATTGTAATGTGTTCGATTTGAATTTTTCGCTCTATTGCTGCTTCTTTTGAGAAAACGGATTCTTTTTGATTGTCAATTTGGTCGCTCGTTGTTTGATCTGCACAAAATTCTCCAAACGGAACATATTCAAACATTAATTTCCCACCATTACTTGCCGTTCCATTCAAATACGGTTGGAATTCACCTTGATTGTATTCGATGAAATAATTAATCAATGATGAGATTCTGCGCTTTGTTAAGTTTACATTGTAATTCGTTCTTGCCAATGGACTTGCAAATCCTTTAAGGGTTAAAAGAATTTTGGAACCTTTTGAAAGTTCTTCCAACAATAAACTTGAAAACTCAATCAAATCTTGAGCGCCCTTGTCAACCCCATTGATAAAGAATTCATTCAACTCCTTTCTTTTCCGTTCAGCAAGCTCCGGATTCAGCTCTCTTCCAACTTCTTGAAGATATAAATTGTAATTTTTCTTGTATAAGTCATACGTTGTCAAATAGTTTTGTTTGGTTGATGTAGCCCAAGAATCTTCATCGGGTTCATCATTTCGAAAATACAAACGAACCGGTAATTTATCTGTTAGTTTAAAAGTCGTGATTTGAATTGAATCTTCTTTTGTTGAAACAGATTTTTTGATTTCGATTTCCGGATACTTGACAAAAATATCGCTGCAACATGTTGGATTTTTTGAATACTTTGATCCCAAACGATTGGATGACACAAAGTTCGTATCATGATGAATAAAAAAGTACTGGTCATTTGCTGGACTATTAATTGGCAAACCAGCATTCTCAAACTTTTTGAAAGGAAATTCCGAATAGAAAATATCTTGCCCACCAAATCCAAAGTGCCATGTTGACGAGAAGTAGAGCCGATTCGATAAGGTATCATGCCAAGGAGTAATTTCATTTTCAATCGTATTTATTTCGGATAAATTCTGAATGTTTTCCGCTCGGACACCATTCATTTGCGCCAACCAAATATCTAACCCGCCTTTTGTACCTGTTTTGTCAGAGGCAAAAAACAAAACTTCTTTTCCATCTATATTTGAGATGTAAGGCATAGTGGAATTTTTATTCGGTTCATTGACCTCCTTTCCAAGCGTGTCGATTGAAGACCATACTCCATTTTCGTATTTAGAGACTAGAATTTTACATTTGTAATTGAAACCTTCATCCTCACACAAACTGAAATAATATCGCTTACCATCTAAGGAGAAAGTTCCATTTCCCGAATTCAGTTTTTCATTAAATAAATCGTTAATCCGTTCATTTTCTTTGAATGAACCATTCTCTATTTTCGAACGATAAAGGTGTGTTTTATAGATTTTGCTATACACTTCTTCCAGTCTGTTGACTGAGTCTGCGCGTAACGAAGAAAATATCAAATAATTATCGCGAACTGCATGTCCAAATTCAGCATTTTCTGTATTGACCGTTTCAGGCAATGGTTCAAGCGGTTTAACAGTATCCGTAAAATTTTTAATTGCCCAAGCAGTGGCATCGATTTCCTGCATGGCCTTTTTATAAAGAAAATCAGTTTTATCTTTTTCATATTTCCGCTTGGCTAATTTAAAAGTTTCAAATGCTTTGCCGTATTTGCCATTTTGTTTTTGCATCAATGCAAGTTGTAGTATGCTTGATGGATAGATTTTTGCGTCGTCACGGGCATAAACTTTGGTATAATATTCCTCAGCGACAATGTAATTTTTGTAGGCACGCTGCACTTCTGCATATTTCCATTGAAGCTCCAAGTTGTTTGAATCCTGTTTAAGAGCTTGCTGATAATACTCAATTGCGTAATAGTAATCGCCTTTTATGTATTGCTGATCGGCGAATTCAACCAGTTTTTTTGTTTTTACTTGTCCAAATGAAAAGACATAGAAAAGAGTCGTGAAAAAAACTAGATATAATCTGGGCATACCCGATGAATGATGTTTTTCGGTTTGAATTTACGAATGATATATCGAACAGCAATTTCAAGTCCGCCACGATTATTACTTGCTGGAACTAATTTCGAGAAATTGACATCGTAACTTATCCCAACAAAAAGATCTTTATAATCATATCCCAAACTCAAATAGCCAGCATCTTTGGTCCTGTACCACAAGCCTCCATAGATTGCTCTGTAAATACCTTGCGAAGATTTGAAGTAATATTTTCCTGATGAACCTATGATTATTTCACGGTATACACCTTGTTTCGAAAATTGAATACTTGGAACTATATCCCAATTTTCATTTATCATAAATGTTCCTTTCACAAAACCATTATAACGTACATCTCGTTTTATTTCAGTGTTGTAAAACCCTTGATTAGGTTGATTCAAATTGTATGCCCCAAATCCGCTTGCAAGTTTAAAGCGATTTGATTGTTGCCACTCGTAAATTAAACCGGCACCAAATGAAAAATTTGTTTTACGATCGCTAAAATAATTTTCATTACTTGGCAAACTTTGATCCAAGACATATCCGTTGTACTGACTATCAAAATATAAATTATCCCAATTTAATTGTCGGTGATTCATTCCAAAATTAAATCCCGGTCGAATAACATGCGATGAGTCCTTGGTAAGTTTAATCGATCTTGAGATGTTACCTTGTGTTTCAATGGTTCGAAAAGTTCCATCACCAGCTTGATCATGAAACATCAAAAATCCAAATCCCCAACGATTTACTTTTGCGTCAGCAGACATCGAAAAAGTATTATACGGAACAGTAACACTGCGCCATTGGTCTCTGAAATTACCGATGAAACGATAATCTCCATCGAAATGACCCGTATTTCCGGGATTCTGAAAAAGTTGATTGTCATTAAATTGAGACCAATGAATATCTTGTAAAAAACAGCTATTCATGTTGCTTAAAAGAAACAAGATCACAAAATATGAACTTCTCAAGTTAGACTTATTTGAAATAGCTAATTTACGAAATTCGCCTCAAAAATGAAATCAAGGATTCGATAATGAAACAGGAATAACTTTTCCGTTCATAAAGTCGCCATTTAGCTCTGCAAAATTTACTATAAATCTCGCCATCTCAATTGGGTTTATTGGTGCTTGGTAGCCAGGAAAAGCCTCTTCCAACATTTCGGTTTGTACCGCGCCTAAGCAAAGACAATTCATTTTTATTTGCGAGTTTTTATATTCCTCAGCGAAGAGTTCAGTGAAACTACACAGAGCCGCCTTTGAGGTCGAGTACGCTGTAAGTCCAGCAAACTTCATGGAACCTTGAAAACCACCCATCGAACTGATGTTCACAATATGCGATTTTTTCGGATTCATTTTCGGAACAAAATATTGAACAGTTTCCATCACGCCAATCACGTTTATTTGATATGAATCAACAAAATCTTCATGTGAAATTGTTTCAAATGGTTTATTAATTAAAAATCCGGCATTATTGATTAAAATGTCAATATTTTCAATTCCTTCAAATACATCAGCAAGCTGACCAGCTACAGAATTCGACAAATCAAAAGTGCCACAAACAACATTTGAAAAATCCTTGAAATTTGAAATTAATCGTTCTTTGTTTCGCGCTAAAGCAAAAACTTTATAATCAGAATTTGCCGCAAATAATTCCACAACGGATTTACCGATTCCACGGCTTGCACCAACGACAACGATTGTTTTACTCATCGTAACTGATTGTTAATTTTTCAGAATTTGGCTGAGCTTGACAGGTTAGAATATACCCTTGCTTTACTTCTTCATCCGTTAAGGAATAGTTTACACGCATGGTTGCTTTGCCTTCCATTATCTTTGCTTTGCAAGAACAACAAACACCTCCACGACATGAGTAAGGCGCATCCATTCCATTTTTTTCAACTAAATCCAGAATGGTTGCGTTGCCAGATTTCATTTCAAAGGTCAATTTTTCATGATCTAAAATAACTGTCACTTCACTCGTCCCCTTGAAATCAACTTCTTGAATTGGTTCCACATTAATTGGAGCCGTAAATAATTCAAATTTTATTTTTTTGTCGTTAACTCCGAATAATTTCAAAGTTTCTTTTACATCTTGTATCATTCCTTCCGGGCCACAGATGAAAAAGGCATCGGCTTTCAGAATGTTTAGATCAGATTTAATGATTTCCGTGAAAGTTTTTTTATCAATTCGACCTTTGTGAAAACCTTCAACTTCTTCTTGACTTAAAAATCCTGTGAATTGAACATTGGACATCGATTGAATTTCTGACAGAAAAACCGCATCAGACTTGGTTCTATTGCCAAAAAACAAGTTTACCTTTCCATTGGTTAAGGCTTTAGCAATCGACATAATGGGTGTAATCCCACTTCCGGCTGCAATAGCAACGATATTTTTATGTTCAGAATTTAGCGTAAAGTTTCCTTCCGGTGCAGCAACGCGAAGAGTATCTCCAACCTTCAACTGTTTATTGAACCAGTTTGATACAATTCCATTTTCCACGGCTTTAACAGCTACGGATAGAGGCTGGTTTGATCCCGAGCAAATTGAATACGAGCGACGATGTTTCTCTCCCTTAATTTCAACTTCAAAATTCAGATATTGTCCAGGAATGAATTGAAATTCTTGTATTAAATCAGACGGAACATCAAATGAAACCAGCACCGATTTCTCGTTTAATCGTTTAACTTCAGAAACTTTTAGTTCATGAAATCCATGATTCGTTTTTGAAGTTTCTTTTTTCTTGAAAAGGTTAAATAATCCCATTTTTAAAATTTATTCGTCGAAAGAAACAACCACATTTTCAGCGGTTGGATGTGCTTGACAGGTTAATATGTATCCGGACTCAACTTCGTCCTGTGTTAATGCGTAATTATTAATCATTTGTGCAGAACCGTCAATAATTTTTGCTTTACAAGTGCAACAAACTCCTCCTTTACAGGCATAAGGCAAATCAGCTCCGAATTTGAGGGCAGTATCAAGAATGGAAATTCCGTTTGTGGCCAATTGGAACTCAATAATATTACCGTCCATAATTACCTGAACTTTTGAATTAACAGTTAAATCATCTGATTTTACTTTTTTCTCTTCGTTTTTAGTTGCTTTGGAAGTATTGAATAACTCAATATGAATAATTTCAGACTTGATTCCCGATTCAATTAGAGTTTCTCTTACATCAGAAATCATTTGTTCTGGACCACAAATAAATATGTTGTCAATCGGTGTTTGGCACAAAAAAGAATTATAAATCTCTTGCGTTTTTTCTTTATTGATTCTACCATGTTGAATAGAGTTCCCGATATTCTCTCTTGAGAAAATATGATTGATACTCAAACGATTCAAATGGTTATTTTTTAAATTTTCCAATTGCTCTCGAAAAATCACATCGTTGAACCCTTTATTCCCGTAAAATAAAGATACAAAGCAATTAGATTGATTTTTAAATAGTTCTTTCAAGATAGAAATGATCGGCGTAATTCCACTTCCTGCTGCGAAAAGAACCACAAATTGATTCTGATTTGAGGAATTGTTCAACATAAAATTTCCAGAAGGTGTTGAAACATCCAGAAAATCACCAACTTTTAAATTGCAATTGGCAAAAGTTGAGAATTTGCCATTTTCCGTTTTTTTAATCGCAACACGCCACTCATTCTCATTAGGAGCAGAACAAAGCGAGTAAGCTCTTCTGACCTCTTCGCCATCTATCAATGCTTTCAGCGTTAGATATTGACCTGCAAAAAACTGATAGTCAGAAATGAGTTCTTTCGGAACATCAAAAGCAATTGAAACACAATCTGCTGTTTCTTTTCGAACATCAATAATTCTTAAGGAATGAAATCGCTGAATCATGCTTTGAATGAATGTTCAAAGATAAACATTTGATAGGGATTAATGTTTTTTCTAAAGTTTTCGAAAAAAGTTTGTATTAATTAAAAATATATTAAATTTGCACTTCAATTTTGAATGCCAATTAAGTTTCGATTATGAAAAGAACATTTCAACCATCAATCAGAAAAAGAAGAAACAAACACGGTTTCCGCAGTAGAATGGCAACTAAAAATGGTCGTCGTGTTCTAGCTGCTCGCCGAAGAAAAGGAAGAAAGAAACTAACTGTTTCTGATGAGCCAATGCACAAAAGATAGGATCATTTAGGTCGCTATCACTTTCAAGCATTTAAATTTTTCAGAATAATTTATTTTTTGAGTTTAATTGGGATTGAAAACCCAATTTCCTGATTTCATTCTTTTATATTCACGAGAAAGATAAGCTAGTTGGATTCTCATCTTATCAAAGGCATCCTCCGTTTCTGGGCTAATGTCTTGCTTTCTAACTTTAAGTTGTAATTTCATATACATTGCATGTATGAGTACCTCGACATCATGTCGTTGTGACATATTCGACTTTTGTTTGAATTCTTCTATAAATGATTTGGCGACATCAACAAGTCCCTTGTATTTTTCATCATTCGTAATTGAAGTCAATGTATTGTGAAGGTAAATTAATTCCATTACAATTTCTCGCAATGACTCAACGTGACCTTCCTTTTCGCACCCTTGGATTTTCATTTGATGAATTAAATCTTCATACCAATCGCGATATTGATTAAGAAAAGATGAATTGGGTAAGCTCGGTTTAACAAAAACTTCAATAATTTGATCTATGTTGAAGTGAAACGCTCGGATAATATCTTCTATTTGATACATATAAATCAAATATTCTGCGATATTTTCCTGTTTTTTTTGCTGAGAAATTAGCATTTTAATTTAGTTCTTTTTCTAATACTTCTTGATTCTCATTCAAAAAATTTATGAATTCTTTGGTAACATCCATTGATGGATTGATATAATTTAGCTGTCCACCTTCACCATGAATGAGTAAAATATCGATTCCATGAAGTTTACAGTATTTTTCGCCGAGTGCCTCAATTTTTTTATTAATTGCCTCCAATTTTTTCATCGTTTCCTCCTCGATTTTTGCTCCTTGCGTTTGCTGAAATTGCATAATTTCAGCCTGCATTTGTTGTGCTTTCTGTTGCGCAAGCATTATTTCATTTTCAGAAAGCAGTCCATTCTGTGCCTCTTGATCCTTTCGCTGAACAAAATTTTCGTATTCTTTTGATCTTCGATCCAATTCCTTTTGAAAGGCTTTTTGCTTTTTGGTTACAGCAGCGTCTTCACGTTTGTAATATTCAAATTTTTCCTTGATGCTGTCATTCCTGTAAAATGCAATTTTAAGACCTTTGGTATCACGGACTTGAACTTTTGGTTTGGTATCCTTTTTTTCTTTATTCGAGTCAGTTCCGCAAGTATAAAATGACAATATAATTCCGAACAATATTAGCTTTTTAAATTTCATAAGTTTGAATTTTTCTTGGCAAGAATATTTTCCCAATCATTTCTCATAGAAACGAATCGATCTAAGCATTTAACTAGAAAATCGCGCGAGATATTGTCTTCCAATTTTTCAATGTCACAATCTAATTCAGAGACCTTAAAAACCTGCTCGAAACCACTCAATTCTATTTTCAAAATGAATTTCCCATTATATTGATGAATCTGAATCAAATAACGATCATGAGGAATTTGCTTAATTAATCTCATTATCTAAGGCAATGATGAATAATGGGTCGATATTGTAAAACCTCTGTTTAGAATTTAAGCTTTTAATCTTTTGGAGAAATCAATCAATATTGGAGTTGCAACGCATAGAGATGAATAAGTTCCAATAATTACACCTA
The DNA here is from genome assembly GCA_044348645.1 of Crocinitomicaceae bacterium. Lineage (GTDB taxonomy): Bacteria > Bacteroidota > Bacteroidia > Flavobacteriales_D > Crocinitomicaceae > UBA952. The sequence goes on from JBIKSL010000017.1 coordinate 36,472, forward strand.
CCAATAAGGCGAACAAGAACCCTTTGATTGCTGGTCCACCGAAAATGAACATGATTAATACAACGACAAACAAAATCATGGATGTATTGAAAGTTCTACTTAAGGTCGTATTCAACGATTTATTGATGATTTCGTAATGGTGATCATCCGGGCCGCTCTTTCTCAAATTCTCACGGATACGATCGAAAACAATTACCGTATCGTTCATGGAATATCCTATTACTGTTAGAATCGCTGCAATAAACGCTTGATTTACATCCAAACTAAAAGGCAAAACACCGTGAAGCAACGAGAAAATAGAGATTACAAAGAAAGCATCATGCGCCAAACCAACAATTGCTCCGATGGAATATTGCCAGTGACCAAAACGTAAAAGTATATATGCGAAAATAGCAACCAAAGACAATGAAATTGCAATTGCCGAGGATGTCCACAATTCACTTGAAATCGATGCTGCAATACTTCTCGATTCAACCACTTGGTAATTACCCAAGCGATCTTTACAAGCGGTAAGTCCTTCATTTAATTTTTTATTTACTTCTTCGTTAGCACCATCTTTCTTCAATAAATAATTGGTAATGATTTCAACATTGTAATCATTCGACTTAGTTTTAAGATCAATAGAGGCGACTTCTTTATTTTCCACAAAAACCTTAGATAAATTTCCTCTGATGTACTCGATATCAGCTTTCTTATCAAATTTCACAACGAAAGTTCTTCCACCGGTAAATTCAACGCTTTGTTTCAAGCTTCTCGTAAACAAACTTCCGATTCCAAGAATCGTAACAGTAATTGAGAAAATGTAGAAATACTTTCTTTTTCCAACCCAATCAAATTTGAAATTTTGGAATAAACCTTTGGAAAAATTCGTATTGAATGAAATCGGTTTCTTTTTTGCCAACCAAGAATGAATAATTAACTCAGAAATAATAATCGCGGAGAACATGGATGTGAAAATACCTATGATCAGCGTTGTGGCGAAAGACTCAATTTCACCAGTACCAAAGATTTTCAAGATAATCGCAACTAATAAGTGAGTTACGTTCGCATCAATAATCGATGGTAAAGCTTTCTTAAATCCAACATCTACGGATGAGGCTAAATCCAATCCTCGATTTTGTTCCTCGCGAATTCGTTCAAAAATCAGGATATTCGCATCGACCGCCGTACCAATCGTCAAAACGATACCAGCAATACCTGCCAATGTTAATACTGCTCCGAATGAAGCCAAGCATCCAAAGATCAGCACTACGTTAACTGTTAGTGCGATATTTGCGGCCAGACCGGCTTTACCGTAGTAGAAATACATGTAAATAAGAACGGCTAGGAAAGCAAAAGCAAATGAAATTAATCCGGCTCTTGAATTTTCCTTACCGATGGTTGGGCCAACTTTTTGCAATTCTTTAATGACACAAGGTGCAGGAAGTGCTCCACCGTTCAAAAGTCCTGCGAGATCTTCGGCTTCTTCAAACGTAAAGTTTCCTGAAATTTGAGTGCTACCCGTTGTAATAGCGTTAATAACACGAGGCGCACTGTAAACTACATTATCCATTGTAATTGCTACAATTCGGTCTTTATTTTCAGATGTCATTCTGCCCCATTCATCAGCTCCATCTGGCGTCATTTCCAAGTTTACCGTAATTTTACCATCACGCTGATCATATCCAGTTTGAGCTTTGTCAATGTGAGAACCATTCACGCGAGCCTTACCGCCTTCTGGAACACGACAAGCGTAAAGAATGTATGCTTTCTTTTTTATTTTTTCACTGATTTCCTCAGGTTGCGCAGACCACATGAATTTCAAATCTGGAGGAAAAACGGACATCACATCTTTTCGCTTTAAGATTTCATCAATTTTAGCCTTGTCGTTTTTATCCGGATTGTCATCTGCAAAAGCAAAACCTATTTCGAAATCTAAATTTCCACGAGATTGTAGTAACTGAGCCAACCCTTTTTTCTTACTCAAATTATCAGTAAGAGATAACGATTCATCTTCCTTTTTCAAGGTATCAGCTTTTGAGGAGTCAGCGGAGGTGGAATCACGTACTTCCAAAAGTTCATCAACATTCACTTCATCTCGTAGGGAAATATTTGCAGCTTCAGACCATTGGCTTTGAATCATACTCATGGAATAAGTTTCAAAGAATTCCAAATTTGCAGTTGATTGTAATTTTTGGGCAACGGTATTTTCATCCTGAACTCCTGGAAGTTCAATATAGAGTCGATTGGAAGAAAGATCTTTCTGAATGTTCGGTTGCGCTACACCAAATTGATTAATTCGACGGCTCATAATTTGTTCCACACCATCCAAGGATGAGGCAACCAATTTTCTGAAGTAAGATTCAACTTCAGCATCCGTTGATTTGATTCCTAATCCTTCACCCTTCAGTGCGTAACTAAGAGGTAAATTGGCGTTGGCTTTTTTATAAGTAGTGATAAAAGTAGATAGAAAGTCACCGCCTTTGGTGTTGTGCATGTAAACAGCTTTTTCAAAAGGTTTTACAAACTTTAAATCACGTGGATTTTTAGCATGACTTTTAATCAATTCTGGAATCGATATTTCTAAGGTCACACTCATTCCGCCAACAAGATCCAGACCAAAAGCCAATGAACGTTTTTTAACCACTTTAAAGCTCGAACCGATAATAGGATAAACTCCCTGTTCGCCTTCGCTTTTGTCTTTCAATATGTTGTTCATGATTGAAGCCTTTGCTAGCTCATAACCTTCTGGTGTATCAAAGTGAACGTAAACTCCATTTACTTCGATGCTATCACCAGTTTCTGAAGCTTTCTTTTTCAATTGATTTGCAATAGCTGTTGCTGTTTTTTCAGCGTCATTTTCAACGTTTGTAGCTACCCATGTAAATGAAAGTTGATAAACACAAACTGCTATTAATGTGATGGTCAGAAACCAAAAGAACCCCTTGAGACGCATAACTGTAATGTTAAGTTTAAAATAAGGGTGCAAATATAGAATTTACATTCTTGAAAGTCAAGAAAAATAAACACTATTCAGAGAATTTGAGAGTTGGAGTTCAATTTTTAGAGTTTAAATTTTGACAGAAATTCAAAAGTCTTCCTGTAAAGTCTTCCCATAAATTCACCTCCTGGTTTTTACCCTGTTTTAGGAACTCATTTACTTTTTCAAGCTTATCTGAATTGAATATTGATTGGATTTGATCAGCAATTGAACTGGGTTCTAAATTATCAAGAATAAATCCGTTTTCATTTGGTATTACAGATTCGGCTAATCCACCAATGTTGGTAGTTAAAACGGGAATTTGAAAAGAATCAGCAATGGCTTTAATTCCACTTTGTGTTGCTGATTTGTAGGGCAATACGCATAAGTCTGCTGCACTGAAATAGATTGAGACTTGATCATCCGGAATAAAATCATTGATAAACAAAATGTTTTTATTTTCGGAAGAAGCAATAAGTTTATGGTACTTAACGTCCAAGCCGTAAACCTCACCGGCAATAACAAGTTGAAAACTATCATCCAAAAATGAAAATGCCTCTAACAATAAATCAAGCCCTTTATATTCTCTAATCAAACCAAAGAATAAAAGTGTTTTTCGTTCTGGAATAAGCCCCAGTTTTGTGATTGATTCAGCTCGGTTTAATTTCAAACCAAATTGATTGTAGGGTGGATGAAAAAGTGTGATGCATTTCGCGTCTTTTCGTAAAGACAGAAGATTCTCTTTGACTGATTCAGAAAGAACCGCGAAACCATCATAATGCGAGAGAAAAATTCGGTTAAAAATCTTGTCGAAAAAACGTTTTTCGTGTGGAATCAAATTGTGAATTATGGCAACCTTTAAAGTTCTTTTGTTAAATCCTTTAGCGAAAAAAGCCATCATAGGACCGAAAAATGACATCCAATAATTTGTGATAAAAATATCGGGGTCTGACTTTTTTAATATTCTTCTTGCTTTGAAGTAAGTGAACGGATTGAATGTTGAAACAATTCTTGGAAAGTTATTTTTGGTATTCTGATTAAATTGTGTTTTCCCAGGAAATAGTAAATCAGGGTATTGCTTTTTAAATGTAAATGCTTTGACTTTCGATTTTTTTTCTAGTTCAATCAATAGTAATTCACTAAAATTTGAAATTCCACCCCGAAAAGGAGGCAACGCGGAAAAAAAAGTAACTTTTAGTTTTGAAGTTGATTTATTCGATTCCAAAATCAGTACAAGTGTAAATTATTTCATGACCTGACTTAATATTAAGCGTGTCAAAATTACTGATTTTCAAATCTTTGAAGTACTTTGAAATCATGCCAATACGATTACCATAAACCTCATATTTTCGTTTGTATTCTACTAAATTCCTTTTGTTCTCTTGTTCAATGCGTAGGGTACTATCAAATTGCATTCCATTCTGCCAGAGTGATTTATGAATTCTATCATAAACACAATTTAAGGATGAATTTGAATTGAAAGCATTTTGGTTCCAAGAAGTTTTAGAACTAACCGGGAAAAGCATTTTAATTACACGCTGATTCTCCTCAACTAATTCTGCGAAATTACCGTCGATTAAAGCAGTCCAAACATCAGATAAAAACCAATTTTGCGTTGAATTTGTTCTTTTATAACGAAGAAACTTTCTGGCAATTCTTCCAGCGTTGTCTAAAGTTGTGTCGCCAATTACTGTTTTGAGCTGGTAGTTTATTGTATCGTGCTTGATATCAGCTGTTTCATCATGGAAAATTTCTCGCACGTTGTAAATAATAAAACGACCTGGAGTTAAACCAAAATAAGACTCGAATTTGTCTTGAATTGGTTGCTTATTCATCGCTTTCTCACATGCAACGAAAAACAAAAATGATATTAGAATAAGAAAACCAAACCTTATTTTATACATAGAACAAAGATAAAGAAACTATTTATTTGGATCAATTCCTTTTTTCTCGCATATTTTTAGGTAATTTTCCAGATCCTTACCCGTTAGTTTTTCGCCAAATTGGTACATTAATTTCCCGTTTTGCTCACCGTCGTTTGTGTATGTTGTGGTCCAGCCATGTAATTTGTCGGCCTTGTATTTGGAAACTTTCATAATGCTACCATTTGGATAATATTCTTTCCATTCATCAATGGCTTTTCCATTTTCGTATTTTCCTAGTAGTTTCAGTTTTCCTGTTGAGAAAAATTCTTTGTATTCTCCATTTAAAGTATCGTTTTTATAGTTAGCGACTGAAAGCGGATTGAGTTTTTCTGTTTCAACCTGTCCATCGAGGTAATAAATTATCTTTTTTCCGTTTAATTTATCATTTTTAAAAGTTTCAATTCCAACTATTAGTCCTTCATCATTGTAATTTACCCATGTTGAATCTTTTTTCTGATCAAAATAGAAACCTTCTGTCATGAGCATTTTATTTTCAAAATAAAAGAAAGCTCTTGAATGATTTCCATCAGAATGGTGTTCAATTGTTGCTTTTATTTGTCCGCTGGGATAATAATAAGTGAATATTCCGTAAGGCTTGTCATCGAGAAATTGTCCTTTATATTGAAGCACTTCACTTTTAGCATAATTTTTTTGCCAAGGTCCTTGTTTTCGACCTTTTGTATCCGTTAGGTTTATTTGGGTAAACAGCGATGAATGAATTGCGATTACAAAAAAGAATAACAAATTAGTGACTCTCATAATTTCGTTTCAAGTAATTTATTCAGTTCAAAAAGTGAATGAACTTCATGATCGGCCTTTTCAGTTGTTTTTTCTTCGGTCAAGATTAATACCGTTTTCATACCTAATTTTTTTCCAAATTGGATATCTGTATCGGTATCTCCCACCATGATTGACTTTTCGAAAATCACATCTGGGAAGAGTTCTTTTGCCATAAGTGCCATTTTTGGATTTGGTTTTCGATGTGTTGATTCTGCATTTTTTAATTCTGTTGCTGAAAAAACTTTGGTAATTTGGCCACCTCTTGCGAGAACCTCTTTCACCATGTAGTCGTGAATTTCATCCAATTGATTATGTGTCATTTTCCCTAAAGAAACCCCTTGCTGATTGGTGACGACAAAAACATAATTGAATTTTTTCGTAAGATCTGTCATGGCCGACAAAACATTTTCTTTGAAATGAAAATCGGACAACTTAGTCACGTGGTCACCCATGATTCGTTCATTGATAACGCCATCACGATCTAAGAATAATGTCCATGATTTATCTAATTTCCAATTGAGTGAATCCATCAAATTTCTTGTTCAATCAAATAATGATTCCGAGTAGAACTGTTTCTTCCAATCAATTCGGCTAAGAATCCAGCTAAAAAGAATTGAACACCCATAATCATCGCTGCAAGTGCTATGAAAAATTCTGAGCGTTGTGCTAGGTTTCGTGCTGTTGTATGAATGAATAATTTGTCAATTCCTAGATAAAAAATCAAGCCAAGACCAATCGCAAACATCAATACACCGAGTGCTCCGAAAAAATGCATGGGTTTTTTTCCGAATTTACCCATAAAAGCGACTGTCATTAGGTCAAGCGGCCCATGTAAAAATCGATTTATTCCGAACTTGGTGACACCGTATTTTCGGGCTTGATGTTGAACAACTTTCTCACCAATTCCATTAAATCCAGCATATTTTGCCAATGCCGGAACATAGCGGTGCATGTCTCCATAAAGTTCGATGCTTTTAACAACAGACAATTTGTAAGCTTTCAAACCGCAATTAAAATCGTGTAGATTAATTCCAGTTATGCGACGAGCTGCCCAATTGTATAATTTTGTAGGAATCGTTTTGGAAAGTGGGTCATGGCGTTTCTTTTTCCAACCTGAAACAACATCCAAATCTTGTTCTACAATCATTCGAAGCAATTCAGGGATTTCTTCCGGTGAATCCTGCAAATCTGCATCCATTGTGATTACAATTTTACCTTTTGCCATTTGAAATCCAACTTGAAGCGCAGCAGACTTACCATAATTTCTTTGAAACTTGACTCCAAGAATGTGTCTATCGTTTTCCTTAAGTTTATTGATTACCTCCCAAGAATGATCTTTACTTCCATCGTCGATATATATTACCTCATAAGAAAAACCATTTGATGCCATGACTTTTTGAATCCATGCGTGCAGTTCCGGCAATGATTCATCTTCGTTCAATAAGGGTATTACAATCGAGAGGTCAAGCATTTCTTAAATGTATTTCAAAAATAGATTGAATAATTGAACAAAATGATTTCAAATTTATGAATAATCTACGTTTAATCTTTTATAACTTTAAAAACGTTGTTGCCAATTTCAAGAAAATATGCACCCTTTTCGATATTTATTAAAGAAATAATTTCAAAAGATTTATCGGATATTTTCTCCCACAAAATCCGCCCGTTTTGATCAAATAAAATAAGTTTAGCTCCTACATTGATATGTTCTATTTTAAGTTCATCACGAAAAGGATTGGGATATATTTTTAGTTCGCTTTTGACATTTTCAATTTCAGCCAAACTGTAATTTGTAACACTAAACCCATCGAAAGCAGCTTCTGTAATATTTTTATTGGGATCTTCATCCGACGTTTTTACAAATAACTGCATGGTATTGTTTAGGGGAATTAAATCGGAAATAGGTATACTCACGCGTTCCCATGACATTGGGTTTGATTGCGGAGGTGCAACGACATCAATGAGAACCTTTTCAATTCCGTTGGTCAAATATACTTTTAAACTATCATCAATAACTTGGGGGCCATAATTACAGTAAAATCCTCTTGAATAATTGATATGTGGGGCAGAGTAGGAGGTAAGATCCATTTGCGGTGAAATAAGAACAGCTGTTCCTTTGTCAACATCATCAAAATCAGGATTGAATGTAAAATTATTTCCTGTAACATAAGCGTTTTTACCGCAATCCCAATCGTCATCTACTCCAATTTGTGATCCTGAATCCGTTTGCTTTGGAATACCTCGCTCCCACTTTCCTTTGATTGCCGTTCCGGTTGAAGACCATCCTAAATCAAACTCAAAATTGTCCGAATATCCTTTGTTTATTTCAATGACTACAACTTGCGTTTTTTCATCTAATTGCTGACCTAAACAATGGTTTTCAAAACCCCATTTACCGATAAAAACCTCATAATTCTCTTTATAATATAAAGTAAAATTTTCCTCCCCAATACCATTTGAAACTCCATCATGTTGAATTAGAGGATGAGTAAGCTTAATTTTCGCATTTGGTATTGGATTTCCTGATTGCGCTTCTTTCACCTGAAAAGTAACCTCAAATGGTGGAATCGGAATCAATTGTGTGTTTAGAATAACTTCCTGGTTTTGATATAATTGAACCACTTCTGTTTGGGGATAATAACCAACTTTCGAAAAAGAAACAGTATGAGTTCCTGCATTTAAAATCCCTGTCTTATAATTCCCATTAGACGAAGTTAATTCTGGTTGATCACTTCCATCTATTTGAACTTTCACGCCTGATAAATTACTCCCATTACTTTGGTCCTTGACATTTCCAACTAAGTAACAGGCTTTTTGATATGTTGGATCTAGAATGAATAATCCTTGAGTGATATCTGCGGCAATTATAGTCCCCGAAGGAAAAAATGGGTAAACGCCCCAGCAACCTGTAAATCCTGATGTTTGACCAGGATAAGTGTCGTATCCACCAACTTTAATAATGTTGTCCGCATGCGTAACATCATGAATGGTAATTCCGTCAGAATAGTAACTGGTTATCAAGAAATCTCCTTTCACATGCGCATTGTGTGGAACAACCCAAGCGTTTGGTGAATTTTTAATTCGATCTACTTCAAAACAATTTGCGGAATTCGAAATATCGTAGGCTGTTATGTAAGCACCAGAAACCTCATCCGTTGTGAAAACAAATTGTCCATTAGAAGACGGCCAAATGTTGTGAGTGAAATTATTCGGAGTTGTTTTAGTTGCGAATAAAATAGGATTTGCTTTGTTTGACACGTCAACAAGACTAAAAAATCCATCTAAAATATGAGCCAAGTATAATGTGTCATTTCGAGCAAAACCATCGTGAACATACCAATTATCAAAAGTTCCAACTTCAATCGGGCTCATTGGGTTTGGTTTTACATCCAAAATGATGACTCCACCATTTCCACGGTTCGCTCCAAAAATGTATGCGAAACCATTTTCATCTACAAAACAGGTATGAGCCGACTGCCATGGATTGTTTGTCGTCCCTGCGTAAATTACATTTGGTAATACATTTGACTGAGGCAAGGGACTTAAATCAATAATTTGCAATCCATCTTCAGCTTCGGTTGTAACATAAGCATAATTTCCGAACACACAAGGGTCACGCCAGATAGATTCAGATCCAGGCAACCAAAATACTTCAACTGGACTAGACGGATTTGATATATCCACAATCGATGTTCCTTTGGATGTCCCAACAATGGCATATTCATTTCCAAGTTCATCAACATAACCCCAAACATCATTCAAATTTGCTCCATGAAGAGCTTGATAATTGATGTGAGACAGCGAGTCGATGTTTTGGGAGAAAGACCAATTCAATGTCAGTATCAAAAATAGGATCCATACAGTTTTTGTCATTTTATCAAATTTCATTTTACTTTCTTTGATTTGATTTCAGAAAATAATCCAGCTGTATATTTCTCGTACAATTCAAACAAAAACTCCATGCGACTTGCCTCACTGGAAAATGCTGATGAACGATAGGCTAAATCTACCACCTTATCAAGTTCGTTATGAGCTTTCGTTAATTCTGGCGGCATAGTCAAAGGGTCATAAAGATCAGCTAGAGAACTTGAGGTAAATTGCTTTCTAACATCCAATACTTTTTGTGCAGCTATTTCAATTACTTTCAATTGCTTTTCACTTGGATTTTCCGGCCATGGAAAGTTGTTGTAAACGATATCCTTTGAAAATCTTAATTGATTACCCAATTGACCGCCAATATTTCTGAACCATGAAATAAACATTGTTGAAGACAATACCCCAAAATGATATTTCGTTCCAAATGGCATAATTTTAACAAGATTACTGGATAAGGTGTTTTTTGATTCATACCCAACTGTAAAATATCTTCTTTTATTCAATGCTATTTCAGGCATGACCAAATAGTCTGCAGAAGGTATATTTTCCACATGAAATTTGGCTGGAAAATTCGCTAATTTAACGGTGGCTTGACTGGTGCTGTTTAATCTAAATTGTCGAACCTTCTCAACTCTTTTCAAAACTTCTGGCATTTTTCGAAGTTCATTAGGCTCAACATATTTAAGAAATAAGCACCACCTTGTTTTGTTGTTCAAAAACTCGTCTCCACCGAGCCACTTAAAAAAAAGTGGTTCTGATTTAGGTTCAATTTGTATGAAATTTTGTTTTTCAAATTCATCAAACAAATAATATCCGCCATCAATCGGCTTATTTCCAATTCCTATATCTGGAACATTACAAATTGGTTTTGTTCTAGATTGAATCAAAATATCCTTCGAATCTACTAAATAGGGATTTATATTTTTTACTCTCACTTCATGAGCCTCTCCTTTGATGTCTTCGTATTCAAAAATGCGTTTGTTGGATGAGTCGAAGTTTGCAAACCCAATAATCACGCAGTAAACTGCGGCATTTCCTTTCGCTTCGTTACTCCATTTGAACGTACGATGTGCAAAATGAATGCTAATTTTATATTTCGTGAGCATTTGTCCCCATAGAATACTCGTTTGTTCACCTTGAACAATCGAGTTTGTAGAAACAAAGGCAACTTTAGTTTTAGTTCCTTGTATGTATTTAGCGGCTTTTATATACCAACCCGTGACATAATCCAAAACTCCGCTTCCGGTTGCATTTTCAAATTGTTTAGTAATTTGATTTCTTTGCATTTGATTCATAATTTTAGAACCAATGAAAGGTGGATTTCCAATGATGTAATCAAATAGTTCTTTTGGTTTTTTCCCTTTTTCAATTTGATGGATTTCAAGTGAATCTGTGCGGACGTTAATGGTATCATAAACTAGCTGAGGCTCCTCTGCGATGTATAAATTTGCTTTTTTTGAAATTATATCATAAAAAGGTTGATTGAGAATGCTGTGCCAATCAAATTCTAAGGCATCACCATGAACTATTTTTGCACTCTTATTGAGAGGTAATCGAACTATATACTGACCGAACTCATTACTAACCATCATATTCATTTGATGATCGATGAGCCACATAGCGACCTCAGCAATTCGCGCCGGAAATTCTTCGTATTCAATCCCACTGAACTGATCGACATCAATCCAAAGAATTTGACTTACATCTAAAAACTGCTGACCAGATTTATTAAGTTCCTTAAGTATTTCAAATTCCAAGAGACGTAATTCTCGGTATGTAATCACAAGGAAATTACCACAACCACATGCCGGATCCAAAAATTTTAAAGTGCTTAATTTCTTATGAAACTCAGAAAGTTTTGTTCGGTTGTTTTTAACCCGATTAAACTCGTTCCACAAATCATCAAGAAAAAGAGGTTTGATTAACTTTAATATATTGGATTCGCTTGTGTAATGAGCACCGAGATTTCTGCGCTCCTTCGGATTCATGACACTTTGAAACATGGATCCAAAAATTGCTGGCGAAATTTTACTCCAATCGATGTAACAACAATTCAGCAATGCCTGTCGCATTTTACTGTCGAAACTAGCCATCGGCAAGATTTCCTCAAATAACTTTCCATTTACATAAGGAAAATCGGCAAGTTGTTCATCTAAATTTTTAAATCGATTCTCAGTTGGTGTATTCAATACTTGAAATAGTTCGTGCAAACGCGCTGCAAGATCACTCCCATCTAAATTGGTTCGTTGCTCAATATAATCTTGAAATTGTTGCTTGTTAAAAATTGTGGTGTCTTCAGCGAACAAACAAAATAGAATGCGCACGAGATAAACTTCCAAAGGATGACCTGAAAAACCAATTTCCTCTAATCGATCATGGAGTTTACCCATTAATTCAGCAGCTTTTATATTCGCTGGGTCTTGCTCTTTGTAAACCTTTTTATGATATCCCAATAAGTAACCAAAATGTTGAACGTTATTAACAAAATCGTTCAGTTTAAAGAAAATATTTTTGTTTTCCTCTAAATCGTATAGCCGAAAATTTTCAAAATCTGAAACCAAAATATACTTTGGTAATTCATCGTTTTTTAGTCCAAACGTGTATTCTTTTGCTTGCTCAAAGGCTTTATCGAGGTTTTTACCTCGACTTTTCATTTCAATTAAAATGGTTTGTTTCCACAATAAATCGATGTAACCATCTGCCTCTGAAAGCTTTTTTACTCGATACTCAAAAGTTCCAATTTTTCTTCTTGGAATACCAAAAACATTAAAAAACGCATCCAAAAAAGATTTCGCATCTTGATCTTCGTTTGAAGCTTCCGCCCATTCTTTAGAGAAAATTAATGCTCGATCTTTTATTTCATTCCAACTTAACGTCATTTTTTATTGACTTTTCTTTTACAGGATGAATTTACTAAAAATTCTTGCGGTTTTACAGTAAGAATGGATGTCTTTAAAGTTAATTTACTAAAGAAAGTATCGAACAGAATTGAAAAAATACTTCTTGTTATACATTTATTCAATCTTCTTCCAAAACATTTTAATTACTTTTTCAAGCATATTCTGGTTAAACGGTTAAAAATGAATGTTTTTTAGGTACGAACTTTTTTGAAACAGAAGAGCAACATTTTTTATTTCAACGCGTGTTTGTGCTTAAGAATTTTATTATCATTACAATAATTACATTTGCATCAAAAATTATTTCTATGTCTAACGCTTTCTTTAATGTTCCAGTAGCTAAGAATGAACCGGTAAAATCTTATGAGCCGGATTCAATTGAACGTAAATCGTTATTGAATAAGTATCATGAGCTCTATAATCAGGAACCAATAGATATTCCTCTTTACATTGGTTCGGAGGAAATCCGCACTGAAAACAAAAAAAAGTTATCTCCACCACATGATCATCAAAAAGTTTTGGGTTATTACAATGTAGGTTCATCGGATCATGTCGAAAAAGCAATAGTTGCCGCCTTGAACGCTAGAAAAAAATGGGCTGAAATGCCTTGGCAAGATCGAGCTGCCATTTTTTTGAAAGCTGCCGATTTGCTTTCTGGACCGTTTAGAGACAAAATGAATGCAGCTACAATGTTGGCGCAATCCAAAAATGTTTTTCAATCTGAGATAGATGCAGCATGCGAGATGATTGACTTCTTTCGTTTCAATGTTCAATATATGACTCAAATATACAAAGAGCAACCTGAGTCGATGCCTGGAATATGGAATAGGTTGGAATATCGTCCATTGGAAGGATTCATATTTGCCCTAACACCCTTTAATTTTACGGCTATTGCTGCTAATCTTTGTGCTGCTCCTGCTATGCTTGGAAATGTAATTGTTTGGAAACCAGCTGAGTCTCAAATTTATTCGGCGCAAGTTATTATGGAGCTTTTTAAGGCTGCTGGATTGCCCGATGGAGTGATAAATATGATTACCGTTAGTGGACAAATCGCGGGTGATGTTATTTTCAATCACAGTGCGTTTTCAGGACTTCATTTTACGGGTTCAACAAAAGTTTTTGGAAATCTTTGGCTCAGAATAGCTGAAAATTTACCGATTTATCGCTCATACCCTAGAATAGTTGGTGAAACCGGAGGAAAAGATTTCGTCATAGCACACAAATCAGCTGTTCCTACTGAAGTGGCTACTGCACTTTCGAGGGGAGCGTTTGAATTTCAAGGACAAAAGTGTTCAGCTGCATCACGCGCATACATTCCGTCCAACATTTGGCCAGATGTTAAACAAGTTCTAATTGAACAAGTGGGCTCATTCAAAATCGGTAGTCCAGAGGATACAAGTAATTTTATTAATGCGGTAATTGATGAAAAATCATTTGACAAAATTGTTGATCACATTGAATTTATTAAAAAACAGTCTGATGCAGAAATCATTATTGGTGGGAATTATGATAAATCAAAGGGTTATTTCATCGATCCAACTGTTGTGGTGACCTCAAATCCTAATTTTAAAACCATGTGTGAGGAAATATTTGGTCCAGTTTTAACGATTTATGTTTACGATGCTGAAAAATATGAAGAAACTCTAAATATAGTGGATCAAACTTCCGCTTATGCGTTGACAGGTTCTATATTTTCCCAAGATCGATATGCAATAAATTTGGCCACTAAGAAATTGGAAAATGCTGCGGGAAATTTCTATATAAACGACAAACCCACAGGCGCAGTGGTTGGTCAGCAGCCATTCGGAGGAGCTAGAGGTTCGGGAACAAACGATAAGGCAGGAGCATCAATGAATTTAATGCGTTGGGTTTCTGCTCGAACTATTAAAGAAACATTTGTTCCACCAACAGATTACAGATATCCATTTTTGGGTTGAAAAAAATTGAAAATTTGTTCATCTATTTTTGTGCAAGTTTATCAAATATTCTTTCTATCGATTGTTTGGATAATGTTAAAATTAATTGCTGTTGAATTATATCTAATTTCGATGAAAATTTCATGAAAAAAGAAACATTATTTGGCTCTATATGGAATATTGTGGGTAATTGAATTTGAGTTTACCAGCGACAAAGTAAATCATATTGATAAAATTCTTGATATTTCGATAACCTCTGGCTCTTTTTTTAGCTAATTGTATTTTTG
>JBIKSL010000018.1:0-51050 GCA_044348645.1 Crocinitomicaceae bacterium
AAGTTTCCTACATCTTACCAAAATCCAACTCTCGAAAAACAAAGCTTTTGAAGCTCACTGAAACAAAAAAACTAATCTTACAAATCGCCCTAAAAAAATAATGGGTGCCTCAAATCACAAAACAGGAGTAAATACAGCTATGCTATCAAAAGTTGGAGAGCAAACTGGGATGAACTTACTGTATTCTTTGACTTTCCTATTGAAATCAGAAAAATTATTTACACTACAAATTTGATAGAAAATCTTAATGGAAAAATCAGAAAATACACCAAAAATAAGATGTCTTTCCCGACTGATGACGCCGTTATGAAGTCAACTTTTCTAGCTATCCATGAGGCTACAAAAAAATGGACTATGCCAATCAAGGACTGGGGAACCGTACTGAATCAATTTATGGTTATTTTTGAAGACAGACTGATTTTATGAATCTTTCAGTTTACACACTTAGTGGGATGGTGTCATATTTTTAGGCGTTCAATGCCTCTGCACCACCAACAATTTCCAATATCTCATTAGTAATAGCCGCTTGACGAGCTTTATTGTAGCTGAGTTTTAGATTTTTCTGTAACTCTTTCGCATTATCTGTCGCTTTGTGCATTGCTGTCATTCTTGCTCCATGCTCTGCAGCAAATGAATCTCTAATTGCTTTAAATAGCTGAATTTTCAATGATTTCGGAATCATATCAGCAACGATTTCATCTTTTGAAGGTTCAAAGATGTAATCTCCTGCAGAGCTTTGGTTTTCCTGTACCGTTGGAATAATTGGTAAAAATTGTTCGGTTTCAACAACTTGAGCAGCAGCGTTAACAAAACGATTGTAAACCACAATTACTTTATCGTATTCTTTGGCTGTAAATCCACGCATTAATTCATCAGCTACAGCTGAAACGCGTTCAAAACTTAAATCAGAATAAATATCTTCAAGTGGTTCAAGTGTTGAATTGATGAAATAGTTTGGTGTTCGCTTGTAAACGTCTTTGATTTTTTTACCCAAACAAAGTAATTGAACATTTTTATCTGCGTATTCGTCGTTAATCAAATAACCAACACGTTTAATAATGTTGTTATTAAAACCTCCACACAAACCGCGATTTGAAGTGATTCCAACGATTAAAATATTTTTTACTTCACGTTGCTCAGAATATACGTTTTCAGAAAGATCCAAAGTTGCACTTAAATTTCCGAGAATTTCCTTGATTTTTGAAGCGTATGGACGCATTTGAGTAATTGCATCTTGAGCACGCTTCAATTTAGCAGCCGAAACCATTTTCATCGCAGAAGTTATCTGCATCGTGGAACCAACTGAGGTAATTCTATTTCGTATTTCCTTTAAATTTGGCATCTTTTCTTTTATTTAATTTGGAATTCAGAATTTAGAATTCAGAATTAATTATTTCTTGAGCTTGAGTTAATAATAGCTACTAAAAGTTTAATTAATTCTTCATTCAAATCAAAAAGTTCTTTATCTACATTTTGAATTTCTGAGTTAATCAACGACAACCAATATTTGGTTTCATCAGCTTCCTTCAGCGCAATTTTTAACTTATGTCTAAAATCAGCTGAACTTTCTGCTCTTTGTGATTCTTTAATATTTGCGCCTATACTTGTACCAGATCTAATTAATTGACTGCTTATTTCAAAATGTTTTTGTTCTTTTAAGTTTAAACAGAATCGAATAATGAGTTTTGAAAATTCAAAGGATTTGTCTACAATAACATTAGAACTGTTTCCCATAATTCCCAATTCCCAATTCTACATTCTTAATTCTTAATTCTAAATTCTTTCTAATATTTATCAGCAACTTCTTTCGCAACTTTAGTCAAAACAGCTTCGATTTCATCTGTATACTTTCCAGCTTTCAAAGCAACAAGAGTATCTGCGTGCTTCGCTTCAAGAACAGTTAAAAATTCTTTTTCAAATGTCTTAACTTGGTTTACTGGAACTCGTTGAATCAATCCTTTCGTTCCAACATAAATAATTGCTATTTGCTTTTCTACCGGATAAGGATCGCCTTCTCGTTGTTTCAAAATTTCAACGTTACGAGCACCTTTATCAAGAACTGATTTCGTTGCAGCGTCCAAATCAGAACCAAACTTCGCAAACGCTTCTAATTCACGATATTGCGCTTGGTCTAATTTCAATGTTCCCGCTACTTTCTTCATCGACTTAATTTGAGCAGAACCCCCAACTCGTGATACGGAAATACCTACGTTAATTGCTGGACGAATACCAGAGTTGAATAAATCAGACTCCAAGAAAATTTGTCCGTCTGTAATTGAAATTACGTTCGTAGGAATATAAGCAGAAACGTCTCCCGCTTGTGTTTCAATAATTGGAAGAGCTGTTAATGAACCTCCACCTTTTACGATTCCTTTCAAAGATTCAGGTAAGTCGTTCATTTGTTTAGCAATGTTGTCATCAGCAATCACTTTCGCTGCTCTTTCTAATAAACGAGAGTGAAGATAGAATACGTCACCTGGATAAGCTTCACGACCTGGAGGACGACGAAGTAACAAGGATACTTCTCGGTAAGCAACAGCTTGCTTTGATAAATCATCATAAACGATTAGTGCAGGTTTTCCTGAATCACGGAAAAATTCCCCGATAGCAGCACCAGTCATTGGCGCATAGAACTGCATTGGAGCAGGATCCGAAGCATTTGCAGCAACAACAGTTGTATAAGCCATGGCTCCTGCATCTTCTAATTTCTTAACGATACCAGCAACAGTTGAACCTTTTTGTCCAATTGCTACATAAATACAGTAAACAGGCTCTCCACGATCAAAAAACTCACGTTGGTTAATAATCGTATCGATTGCAACTGTTGTTTTACCTGTTTGACGGTCACCAATAATTAACTCACGTTGACCACGACCAATTGGAATCATCGCGTCAACAGCCTTGATACCCGTTTGTAAAGGCTCGTTTACTGGCTGACGGAAAATAACCCCTGGAGCTTTACGCTCAATTGGCATTTCATATAATTCTCCTAAAATTGGACCTTTACCGTCAATTGGTTGACCTAATGTGTCTACAACGCGACCAACCATTCCGTCACCAACTTTAACAGAGGCAATTTTACCTAAACGACGAGCAGTATCACCTTCTTTTACACTTGATGATCTTCCAAGTAATACAGCTCCTACATTATCCTCTTCCAAGTTAAGTGCAATTCCTTGCATTCCACCTTCGAATTCGATAAGCTCACCGTATTGAACACCGTTCATACCATAAATACGTGCAATTCCGTCTCCAACTTGTAGGACTGTTCCAACTTCTTGTAATTCTGCTTCTGAGCGAAAACCTGAAAGTTGTTCTCTTAAAATTGCGGAAACTTCTGCTGGTTTGATATCTGCCATCTTTTTAGCTATTTAATTAAATATATTATTTCGTTAATTCTTGTTTCATTCTAGTCAATTGACTTGCCACTGAAGCGTCAATTTGTTTGTCGCCCATTCGAACGATAAATCCACCTATTAAATCTTTATCTACCAATTCTTCAACTTCTAATTTTCCTTTAACCGAAGAACTAATTTTAGACATGATCACTTCTCTTGTCTTTGAATCAAGCGGAGTTGCACTTGTAATCGATACAGGAACAATTCCACGTAACTCTTTCAATTGCGAAATGAAAGACTTGGCTATTTCTGTTATTAGTCTTTCTCTTCCATTTTTCGTAATCAACTCAATGAATGAGAGACTAAGTGAATCAAAGTCAGAAAATAGCTCGTTCAAGACGGTTATTTTCTTATCAACCTTAATTACTGGTGAATTTAAAAAAACCTGA
Source organism: Crocinitomicaceae bacterium (assembly GCA_044348645.1). GTDB lineage: Bacteria > Bacteroidota > Bacteroidia > Flavobacteriales_D > Crocinitomicaceae > UBA952. The sequence continues at coordinate 3,788 of JBIKSL010000018.1, forward strand.
AAATCATGGGTTTGATTCGCAGCTTGAATAATAGCAGTCATATTAGAATTAACTACATCAAGTTTATTTTGCTCCTGAGCTAATTCCAAAAGTGCTTTTGCGTAACGACCTGCTGATTTGGTTGACTTCATAATTAATTCAAGTTGATATCTCCTGCTAATTTATCTGCCAATGCCTTTTGTTTGTCATCTGAAGATAATTCTCCTCTAACAACTTTTTCAGCGATTTCCAAAGAAAGTGTAGCAACATGATTCTTTATTTCAGCCATTGCAGCCGCTTTCTCGTTATTAATTGACTGACGAGCAGCTTCAACAATTTTTTCAGCCTCCACTTTGGATTTTGATTTTGCTTCTTCGATCATTCGATTCGAAACCTCTTTAGCTTCTTTCAAAATTGAATCACGCTCAGCTCTTGCTTCCTTTAAGATTTTTTCATTTTCTGCTTGCAGCGATTGCATTTCAGCTTTTGTCTTTTCAGCCAATTCTAGCGCTTCCGTAATTTTTTGCTCCCGTGTGTTAACCGCAGATAAAATCGGTTTCCAAGCAAACTTCGCTAATAAGAACAAAAGACAGCAAAATACCAGTCCTGTCCAAAACAACAAACCAAAATCAGGTAATACTAAATCCATTTTATATATCGTTTAATTTGTTTTCAAAAAATATCCTGTCGCCACCAACCGTTTTGACAGGATATAAAATTACTGCTTCGCTCCTAGTAGACCAACTACTACTCCGAAAAGCGCAACACCTTCGATAAGTGCTGCTGCAATGATCATCGCTGTTTGAATTTTTCCGGCTGCTTCCGGATTACGAGCGATACCTTCTACTGCAGAACCACCGATTCTTCCAATTCCAAGACCAGCACCCAATACTGCGATGCCTGCTCCAATTGCTGCTATACTACCCCACATAACTATATATATTTAAAGGTTACTAATTAATGGTGCGCTTCTTCAACAGCTGCTCCGATAAACAATGCAGACAACATTGCGAAAAGGAACGCCTGTAAAAAGGCTACCAACAATTCCAAAATCGAAATAAACAAAGCCATCGGAACAGATAATCCGCCCCAAGCAACGTTTTTATTTATAAAGATGATGGAAATAAGTGCTAATACGATAATATGCCCGGCAGTTATGTTGGCAAACAAACGAATCATTAATGCAAATGGTTTTGTTAAAACACCAATTAATTCTATTGGCATCATGAAAAATTTCATTGGAACTGGAACCCCAGGCATCCAGAAAATATGACCCCAATAATTTTTGTTTCCAGAAAATACGGTGACTAATAACGTACAAACAGCCAAGAATAACGTCACTGAAATGTTCCCAGTTAAATTCGCTCCACCTGGTAAAAATGGAATCAAGCCTAACATGTTGTTCAACCAAATGAAGAAAAATACGGTTAATAAATAAGGAACATATTTATTGTATTTGTGGTGATCGATATTTGCTTTTGCAATGTCATCACGAACCATTACAATTATTGGTTCTAAGAATTTGGCAATCCCTTTCGGCGCAACTGCACCATTCTTTTTGTAAAAACGAGCAACACTTAATAGAATTAACAAAATAAGAGTTGCCCCCATAAACAAGGAAAGAACATTCTTCGTAATGGAAAAATCCATCGGTTTTGCGTTGGAAAGATGCCCATTGTGAATGTGCAAATGACCATTTCCCATTTTGTAAATTTTCTCATGGAAAAGCGCGTAACCAGCTGCCGGACCTGTACCTTTCATGATATGGTGAACAGAACTATCTTTATCAGTTAATGTCACCTCTTCACCATGATAAAAATGCTTTGAACTGAATGTTTTAAGACCGTTATCCAATAAGATGACAGGAAGATAAATAGATGTCCCACCGTGCTCAGGACCGAATAGATGCCATTCGTGTGCATCTTTAATGTGGTGCATAATCATTTCACTCACATTAAATTCCTCTTTTTTCTCGTTGCTCAAAGCAAATTGGAAGGTTCCTAAAAATACAAAAAAGAAGGTCAAATTTTGAACTAAGAAACGGAACTTATTTGCTTTTTGCATTGAGATAAATTTTGTAGTCTCTGAAAAATTTTTGCAAATGTAGGTAAACTTTCGAAAGTGACAATTTAATTTTTCAATTTTCATTTCTTTTCTGGCGTAATGCTTTGTATGCCTTAATTCCGAGCATTAAGGCAACTCCGGTGGCAAAAAAACCGATGGTTCCATAAATCCAGTTCATCGTATTTTTTAAGACAACTATAAATACGATAATTACCAAAAATAGAGTCGCCAATTCGTTCCAAAGCCGAAGCTGGTTTCCTGACCATTTGTAAATTCCAAGTTTGAATCGATTCATGATTCGTTGACACCAAAAGTGGTAAATTAAAAGTAAGAACACGAAACCCAGCTTCAAATGCATCCAAGGGGATGACAAGTAATAATTAAAATTTAAAACAATCATCCAGGTCCCGAAAACGACAGATAGAATCATGGCTGGTGTTGTAATTATCCACCATAATCGACTTTGCATTATTTGAAATTGCTTTTGTAAAATCGATTTTTCTGGCTCCGTTTTCAAATTTGCTTCTACATCGTAAATGAAAAGTCGAACCATGTAGAAAAGTCCCGCGAACCAACTTACCACAAAAATAATATGAAGCGCTTTAACAACATCAAAAGTCATTGCGCAAAGTTAAACCTTTATCTTGTTTATTACCGTTTCATAGAGGTTAAAATCACTAACACCGATTTAAGTAATTTAATAATCTGAGTTCGATTCTAATATTGAAATTCCCTGCGGTGCTGCTAACGTGTTCAGATTGATTAAAAATCTGTTGGACAAGGCGTTTACTCAAAATTTAGCGCTCTAAATTGAGAGTGAATTACACTGTATAATAGGTTTTTATGCAAAGTAATTTATTACTCCAATGATAAACAACGATTTACTTCGCAACCCTTTCTTGATTTATTCCAATACCACGAAGCGGCGACGAAGTCAAGCCAATTTTATATATCCAACTCAAGATAATAGATTTAGCTGAAGGTTTATGTTTGATTAACGGAGGAAAAAATAGCCTAAATGGCTCAGACTGTGAGGCAATTTAAGTTCTCCAACTCGCTTCACTTCAACATCCATGAACCGCCAACAGAGATTATGTTTGATTCATTCAAATATTCTTGATAAGTTTCCTCAGAAATTCCTCCAGTTGGACAAAAACTAAGCTGAGGAAACAATTGGCCGTAGGTTTTTAACGCTTGAATTCCACCAAAAAGATTAGCCGGGAAGAATTTAAAAAATCGAAAATCTTCTTCCATTCCTTTCATTAAATCACTAACGGTTGATACCCCAGGAATGAAAGCAACATCAGATTGTTTAAGATGTTGAGCTAATTTCGGTGTAAAACCAGGTGAAACGATGAAATCCACACCAATTTCTTGAACTTTTAAAATTTGATCAGCACGAGAAATTGTTCCAACACCCAAATCGAAGTTAGGTAAATTCTTGGATTTAATAATTTCCAATGCTTTAAAAGCAAAATCTGTTCTTAGCGTTACCTCAATGCAATGTATGTCTGCACCTAGAATTTTATCCAATATAATCTCTAATTCATCTTTGTCTCGAATAGTGGCAACAGGAATTACCGGGTTCCGTTTGAGGATTTTTTCAATACCGTTTTGTATCATAACTATAGTATAAATGATGCGCCTTCTTCACTTGTCGTAACTTGATGTCGCAAGTTGTTAAATAATTCTCTTCCGAATCCTTGTTGATTCATTTCTTTTGTTCTCGATGGTCTGTTTTGAAAAGAAGCAGTTAAACAATGTAATTCACCACTATGAGCATTTAAGCGAATTAAATCTCCGGTTTGGATTTTACCTATTGCCCCGCCTTCTTTTGCTTCTGGAACCATGTGAATTGCCGCAGGAACTTTACCCGAGGCTCCGGACATTCTACCGTCTGTAACCAAAGCCACTTTGAATCCTCGCTTTTGCAAGACGGTAAGTGTTGGAGTCAATTGATGTAGTTCTGGCATTCCGTTTTGCTTCGGTCCTTGAAAAGGAATCACCGCCACAAAATCTTTTTCCAATTCACCTCGCTTGAAGGCTGCAATCAGATCACTTTGTTCATCAAATACAATTGCGGGTGCCTCAACAATAAAATGCTCTTCAGCAACAGCAGCTGTTTTAATCACCGATCTTCCGATATTACCAGTCAGAATTTTTATTCCGCCGTTATTCGAAAATGGATTTGTTGCTGGACGAACGATATTTTCATTCAAACTTGCTGTTGCTCCTTCTACCCAAACCAATTCGTGATTACTGATTTTTGGTTCTTTCGTGTATTGATTTAAACCTTTCCCGAGAATCGTTTGTACATCTTCATGTAAAAGACCGTTTTCGAGTAAAGTTCTGATAACAAATGCCATTCCACCGGAAGCATGGAAATGATTAACGTCAGCTGCACCATTCGGATACATGCGAGTAAGTAATGGTACAACCTCTGAAAGGTCAGACATATCATCCCAATTAATAATAATTCCAGCTGCTCGCGCAATTGCAATCAGGTGAATCGTGTGATTCGTAGATCCGCCGGTTGCTAATAGACCAATTATACCATTAACAATGGTTTTTTCATCAAACAAATTGGCAAGAGAAGTTTCAAATCCTTTCAATGAATTATTTTTAGCAACTTTCACAGCTTCTTCATTTAATAATTCTCGTAACTCAGTTCCGGGATTTACAAAACTGGATCCGGGCAACTGCAAGCCCATGATTTCCATAAGCATTTGATTGCTGTTCGCTGTTCCGTAAAAAGTACATGTTCCTGGCGAATGATATGAATCTGACTCTCCTTTCAATAATTCTGCTCTTCCAATCTTTCCTTCAGCAAATTCTTGGCGAATGCGGGCTTTCTCATCATTACTGATTCCTGATGGCATCGGTCCGCCGGGAACAAATATAGCGGGCAAATGACCAAAGCGAAGAGCACCCGTCATCAACCCGGGAATAATTTTATCACAAATCCCCAGATAAATTCCGGCATCAAACATATTATGTGTTAGTCCGACAGCTGCTGATAGCGCAATAACATCTCGACTAAATAAAGAAAGTTCCATGCCAATTTGACCTTGTGTAACTCCATCGCACATTGCCGGAACACCACCTGCTACTTGAGCAACCGCACCATATTTTACAGCAAATTTTCTAAGTTTTTCAGGATAGTTTTCATACGTTTTATGAGCCGAAAGCATATCATTGTAAGCAGTAATGATTCCCAAATTGGGAGTATAATTTTCTGACAACTCATTTTTTTCGTGAGAAGAACAACCTGCAAAGGCATGAGCAAGATTCCCACAATGAAGATTTTTGCGTGTTACGCCATCTTCACATGCTGCTTTCATATCGCGCAGATAGGTTTCACGAGAGGACTTACTTCTTTCAATAATTCGATTGGTTACGTTAATGATTCGCTGATTCATACAAATTAGTTTGAATAATAAAATAGAGTACTTTCACTATACAAATGAAAAATTGGATAGTTCTTTATTTTTGATTCTTTCAAAACGTTCAGTTTTTTTTCTCCGGTAAAGAATAAAATAGATTTTTTCGCTTTTTTCAAAAAATTCAAAGAACATGAAATTCTATTTGTAGGAAAATTTGGTGCCTTGGTTGAAACTAAAATATCGTTGGTTTTCAATGCAAATTCCGAAGCTGAGTCATTTGGAAAAATAGAGGCCGTGTGACCGTCGTCTCCCATTCCAAGAATCACAACATCCAAGCGATCAAGCTGCTGATAGGCTTTTTGAGCAAGCTCTAGATTCCGAATTTCGTTTTCATCATCGTAAACCATCGAAATAAATTTTGCATATTTCGCTTCTTTTTGCAAAAGCGTTTCGCGAATTAATTTTTCGTTCGAAAATTCACTAGAATGATTCACAAATCGCTCGTCAACCATACCGATGGTAACTTTGGGCCAGGGGAATGGTTTTTCACTCAGCTTCTGAAATAATCCTTTTGGAGTTGAACCACCGGATACAAGTAGGGTTGCATTACCAAATTTGTCTATTGCTTCTTCGAGAATGTTTAGCAATTCATTTACCAATGAATCCTCTAATAATTCTTTTGTTTCAAAACGATGCATCATTCTCTCCAAGTTTTTGTAATCCAGGAAGAGCCTTCATCCAAAATATCATCACCGGGACCCCAAGTCCCTGCTTCATATAAAACATTCGGCATTCCGGTTGCTTTCCAATTGGTTGTTATAGATTCTATCCAAGTCCATGCAGCTTCCAATTCATCCTGACGCATAAACAACGTTTGATTACCTCGGATCACATCAATAATTAGTCTTTCATAAGCCTCTGGAAAGCGTTCTTTGAAAGAATCCAAATAATCTAGTTTGAGAGCAATCGGTTTGTAACGATAACCTCCGGGACCCGGAATCTTTGTCATTTGAATTAGCTCAATACGTTCCTCCGGTTGAAGTCGAATGATTAGCTTGTTGTTATTTAAATTTTCTTTGGATGGAAAAATGTTGTGTCGAACTTCTTTAAAATTGATTACAATTTCGGAGTATCGCTTGTGCATCCTCTTTCCTGTTCTCAAGTAAAATGGAACTTCTTTCCATCTCCAGTTATCAACGTATGCTTTTACCGCAACAAAAGTTTCTGTTTTTGAATTGAATTTTTCAATGTCTTCCAAATAAGACTGAACTTGCACACCTTTAACCACTCCTCTGGAATACTGCCCTTTCACTGTATCAGTTAAAACCGATTTTTTATTGAAGAAGCGCAATGCTCTTAAAACCTTAAGTTTTTCATTTCGAACTTCATCGGCTTCAAGCGAATGAGGAGGTTCCATAGCAACCAAACAAAGTAATTGCAACAAATGATTTTGAACCATGTCTAATAAAGCGCCACTATTATCATAGTATGAGGCTCTTTTTTCCACACCTAGACTTTCAGAAACCGTTATTTGAATATTATCAATGTGTTCCGAATCCCATGCCCGTTCGAATAAATTGTTTGCAAATCGGAGAACCATTAAATTTTGAACAGTTTCTTTGCCCAAATAATGATCAATGCGGTAAATTTGTTTTTCGCTGAATGCCTTGGTTATGTCTTCATTAATTAATCTCGAGGACTCTAAACTATAACCAAGTGGTTTTTCAAGTACAACTTTACTATTTCGTTTTACAAGACCGGCACTTTTCAATGCTTGAGCAATTGGACCGAAGGCAGAGGAAGGAGTCGAAAAATAAAAAATGTTTTGATAAGTTGGAAAGTCATTTAGAAACGCAGACAAAGCTTTGTATCCGTCAACGGATGGCTCGGGAGCTTTAATTAAATTTACTTTTTTTACAAACGATTGGATTTCAGTTTCGATCTCTTTTTCATCAATACTTTCTCGTAAGAAATGAATTAGATCATTAAAGAAAGATGTATTTTCTGGATCCTTGCGCGTTATGGCAATTATGTTGTAGTCACACAAAAGCTGACCATCAAGTTGACGATGAAATAAGGCAGGATAAATTTTTCGAATAGCCAAGTCACCATCTCCACCGAAAACAACGATATTAAATGGATCAAAAACTTCCGAATGCTTTGATTTTTTTTTCTGATTCATTGAAGATTCAATTATAATGTGTCAAATATACACTAAGTACAAATTAAATGCAAAAATTTTAAAGAATACATGGTCAAATAGTTGATAGTGATTTTATCAACAATCTTTAATTGAATGTATTAAATGAGGTGTTTTTGACAGTCCGCGAATCTATTTTGGAGCGAAATCAAAAGGTTCATTTCTTTGAGTCATCGATGTAGAATCATCAGTTTATATTGTAACTTTGAAATGAATTAGACTTTGCATTTGCTAATCACTCTTCCTTAAAAGAAAAGAATGATAGAGATGTGTTTAGTTATAAGTCAATTCATAAAATGAATAATACCTCGGCTTTACTATTAATTGAAGATGAAATGTAAATTTTTGAGACCCATAAAAATAAATACAGTTCGAGATTTTAAAATCGATGCAAGCGATAAACTTCCTAATAATTAAACTCAGATGAAACAAATTATTTTGATAAAATGCTTAGTGATTCTTTTTCTTTTTTCTTGCTCCTCCGAGGAGAAAAGGACGAGTGAAACGATTCGTGATAATGAGACTCTGGTTGAAGTCAAAAACGGTAAATATACCGAGTGGTATCCCGGAAAGAAACAAATCAAGTTTGAAGGAATGGTTGATGAAAAAGGGAAACGTGATGGAAAATGGTCATTTTACTCCGAAAAGGGAACGGAACTATCTTTCAGTTATTTTGAGCATGGCATTAAGCAGGGTCATACCGTGGTAAAATATCCAAATGGAGCAATACGTTATAGAGGAGAGTATTTAAACGATGAAATTGTTGGAGTATGGACTACATACGATCTTAATGGAAAACCAATAAGTGAAAAAGATTATGGTTATCCTAATGAGAAATTGAGCCAATAAAAAAAATCACTCTCAATAAAAATTAAAAGTGATTTTTTAGAAAATGAAAGTTAATAAAATTAGTTATTTGTCGGAGCTCCAGAATTATTTACCGGAGTAGCTTCCTCAGGGGCAGGACCAACTTCTCCTTTAATTCGAATAACTTTATTTGGTTCGTTAACTGCGTTTGATGTAATCGTAACACTTTTGTTAATCGGGCCTGGACGTTTCGTGTCATATTTAACGCGAATTGAACCTTTTGCTCCGGGAGCGATTGGCTCTTTTGGCCATTCCGGAACTGTACATCCACAAGAACCTTTTGCATTTGAAATAATCAAAGGTTCGTCGCCCGTGTTTTTGAATTCAAACGTACAATAAGGATCTGCATCGTATTTTATGTTACCATAATCATGAGTTTCTTTATTAAACTCAATTTTAGCACCTTTTTCAATTTGTGCTGTGGCTTTTGTCGAAACAAAAATTGAGACAACCAAAATCGCAAGAGAAAAGAACAGTTTTTTCATAGTCATTATTTTATAATTCAAATATAAGTAACAAGTTCAAAATCCAAATTATTTTAACAGAACCTTAACAAAGAAATTTTTTAGAACTTGTCTCTTTTCAACCATCCCTTTTTTCTAAAATAGATCATCAATCCTAAAATGATTAACAACATGATTCCCCAAATTATGAAGTAACCGGATTTCCATTTTAATTCGGGTATAAATTCGAAATTCATTCCGTAAACCCCAACAATAAAGGTCAGAGGGATAAAAAGCGAGCTTACTACCGTTAGCATTTTCATAATTTCATTCATGCGCTGTCCTTGTGCCGCATAGAATAGGTTTGACATTCCTTCCAATATCTGTTTGTTGGCGTCAATTTCTTCCAATGCGCTTACACAAGCGGACTTCAAATTCGAGAAATAATAAAAATTTGTTCTATCCAATAGACTGCTTTCACTGTGTTCTAATTGCATCGTAATGTCACGCATGGGTTGAACAATTTTACGCAACTCAATCAGTCTTCTTTTTTCAATTTCAATTTCTTTAAAAATGGATTTGTTTTCGGAAACGTGAAGTTTCGCATCAATCAAAGCTATATTATCGGCGATTGTCTCCAAAACTTCAAAATAATTATCAATAATTGACTCCAGCATTCGAAACAACAAAAAATCGGTTTCTTTCGATCGAATTTTTCCTCTAGCATTTTCGATGCGATTACGAACATCGGTAAAATGTTCTGAAGACTTTTCTTGAAATGAAATGAGGTAGTTTTTCCCAAGAATAAAGGTGATTTGATCTTGTTCGAGTGAGGAAAAATCAATAATATTCGGCAGAGCCGATTTAACACTGAAGAACATGTAATCCGGGTATTCTTCCACTTTCGGTCGACGAATTGCGTTGTAAATACTCTCAACAGACAATTTATCAATACCTAATTTGTAGCATATTTTTTCTATCGACTCTCGATCCAATAGGCTATGAAAATTCAACCAAGAAACGTAGTCAGAATCTATTTCTGATTCTACAAAATCGTTTACAAAATGACTCGCCTCATCTTTTTCAATCGCAAAGAAACCAGAATTATATTTGTATAGTTGGCAGTCTGACATGCTTCAGGGTTCATTTGAGGATTGATTATGCTGATTACCGAAGGCACAAGATTCGCAGGATTTTTCTTTTTTGAAGAACTTAACCCAAGTTAATCTCAGAACATACAATAGAGACAAAGAAATAAGCAGAGAAACAATAATTTCTTGAATCATACTCTAAAGTTAAGAAATCTTCTCAATGATCAATTCAAAAGTTGAAAACTTATAAGAGCACCAAAATAGGCTAAAAATCCCATGTAAATAATTTGAATAAATGGCCACTTCCAAGACTTTGTTTCTCTTTTAACTACGGCCAGTGTAGCCATACATTGCATAGCAAAAACATAAAAAATCATCAGAGAGATGCCACTTGCAAAATTGTAAACTGGTTTGCCTTGGTTATTTCTTTCATTTTTCAATTTCTCAATGAGTTTTTGGTTTGATCCCGAATCGTTATTTACTGCATAGATTGTTGCAAGAGAACCCACAAAAACTTCACGAGCCGCAAAAGAAGAAATCAGTGAAATACCAATTTTCCAATCGAAACCTAGAGGTTTAATAACTGGTTCAATTGTCTTTCCCATGATTCCTATATATGATGATTCTAATTTTACGGATACTACTCGTTGTTGTTTTTCGGCTTCAGAAAGCTTTTTATATTCTTTCGATTGAATCAAATTATTATGGTTTGCTTTCAAATGCTTGGATGGACCAAAAGTAGCCAAAGCCCAAAGTATTATGGAAATGGCAAGAATTATTTTACCTGCATCCCAAACAAAAAGTTTCACTTTCTCTAGGATATTGATCCCGACATTCGTCCATCTTGGGCTTTTATAACTTGGTAATTCGAGGAGTAGAAATCCTTTTTCCTTGTTTCCAATGAATTGTTTAAAAATCAATGAAACAAGTATTGCGGACACTATTCCTAATAGGTAAAGTCCCATGAGAACAATGCCTTGTAAATTCAAAACTCCACCTAACTTTTGATTCGGAATCACCAATGAAATAAGCAAGGTATATACTGGAATTCGAGCACTACAACTCATTAGAGGTGCGACCAATATAGTTATCATCCTTTCCTTCCAGTCGGCAATTGTTCGAGCAGACATAATTCCAGGAATAGCACAGGCAGCGCTTGAAATCAGGGGAACAACACTCTTTCCATTTAATCCAAATGGTCGCATAATACGATCCATAATGAAAACAACCCTGGCTAAATAACCCGTTTCTTCCAAAATGGAAATAAAAAAGAATAAAATTGCAATTTGAGGAATGAAAACCACGACTCCTCCAATTCCTGGGACTATTCCCTGACAGACTAAATCGGTGAGCATTCCTTTGGGAAGAACATTGGAAATCCAACTGCTCAAAGACACAAACGTGCCATCAATGATATCCATCGGAATCGATGCAAACGAAAAGATAAATTGAAAAACGACAAGAAGTATGAATAGAAAAATCAGATAACCAAAAATTGGATGAACGAGAATTCTATCAATTTTTCGACTGAAATCATCTGCTTTAAACACAGCTGAATTTTCAACTTTAGAAACAATTTTCTTAATCTCATAAAACCGTTTCTTAGCTTCATCTTCTTGGGTTGCTAAATCTTCTTTTTTAGCCGGGTTATAGTTTGGAATTATTTTTTTTGATGGCTCAAATAATTGACTATTTTCAATTGCATTGATAATTCGATTTTTACCAAAACCAATTCGAGCATTAGCAGTAACTATTTGAACATCAGGAAAGCACGTTTGCAATTTTTTTACATCAATTTCAATTTCTCTTTTTGTGGCTAAATCCCACATGTTGAGAACCAAAATGAGCGGTATTCCTAGGTCGTATATTTGTGTGAAAAATAAAAGATTACGCTCAAAATTAGACGAGTCTAAAACGTAAATCGCTAGATCCGGGAATTCTGACGACTTTTTATCAGTTAACACAGAATAAACGACTTCCTCGTCCTTGGTTCGAGGATAAATGCTATAAACTCCTGGAAAATCTGTCAGAACGTGTTGTTCCTCGGCAATTTTTATGACACCTGATTTTTTTTCTACGGTCACGCCAGGAAAATTTCCAATAGATTGTCTTAGACCAGTTAGTAAATTAAAAATTGAACTTTTTCCGGTATTTGGATTACCTAGTAAGGCTATTTTCATTTGAAAATTTGTATAAACTCAGAAAATTTTGTTTACATGTAAAGTTAAACATTAATATCGATTTTCCAGATTCGTAGAATCACTCCTCGAACAAACCATTTGTTGTTCAACACAAATTATATCCGAATTATGCATTAATAAAACTATTATGTTTAGAAAGCACTTCAAAATAAGGGTTTATGCTTGTATTTTCGATTTCACCATAGCGTTGGTTATGCCCAAATCCGCAAACACAATTATTTTATCGTATTTTCAATCCTCATTACGTAGTTCTTTAACACAATTCGGGTTCAATTAAACGGCAAATCATTGCTAAAATAAATTTTGGCTTCAAAACAAAGAGTTAATTGTTTAAGGATTATTGTTCTATGTGTCGAGAAAAGTCAAAATTTCCGCAACTTGTGAGATTAACTATTTCAATTATTGTTAATTTAGTTTTGTAACAGTGACCTTGACGTTTGAAGCAGGAAGCAGGAAGAGAAAAATTAGTCTACATAGTTTAATTATGTCATTTAGTATTTTATTAACTTGAGAAAACCCGATACTTGCTGTGTCAAAAATCTGCCTAGTAGAAGATGAACAAAGTTTAATTGAATTGATTCAACTGAATTTGGAGTTGGAAGGACATGCAATTGTAACATTTTCGGATGGTAAATTTGCATCAGAACACTTTAAACAAAATCTTAATTATGATCTTATAATTTTAGATGTCATGTTACCTCGAGTAAGTGGGTTGGATTTATGTGCGCAAATAAGAGAAACTAGTTCTGTTCCTATATTATTTTTATCAGCCAAAGGTACAACGTTGGATCGAATTGAGGGACTGAAACTTGGCGCCAATGATTACTTGCCAAAACCATTTGATTTAGAGGAACTATTATTAAAGGTTAAAATACTTGCTCATGGAGCGCAAGCAAAGAATGACGTTACCATTATTCAAATCGGAAAGTATACAGTCGACTGCTCAACTTACGAAGTGAAGTTAGTTGATAAAATAGTTCACTCTTTCTCCAAACGAGAAATTGCTTTGATTCGTTTATTTAAAGAAAAAGAAGGACAAGTCATTTCTCGAGATGAAATACTAGACATAATTTGGGGAAAAGATCAATTTCCAACCTCTCGGACCATAGATAACTACATTCTAGCATTTCGAAAACTATTTGAAGAGGATCCAAAAAAACCAAAACACTTTTTCTCAATTCGAGGTGTAGGATATAAATTTTTAGGTTAGCAACTGATGAAGTAAAAACAAAAGGCAGAAACTAAGTTCTGCCTCTCAATATTAATTCTAAAAGTTTAATGTTCTTCTTCTCCCTCAGCCAATGGAACTGTTTGTGGAATAAAATCCTGATCTGCTCCTGGCTTTGAATAATCATAAGGCCATCTGTGAACAGTAGGTAAAGCTCCCGGCCAGTTACCATGCACATGTTCAACAGGAGTAGTCCATTCTAACGTATTAGAATTCCAAGGGTTTTGTGGTGCTTTTGGCCCACGATAAATACTGTAGAAGAAATTAAATAAAAACAATCCTTGTCCGAGAGCCGCAAAAATTGCGAAACCAGTTACTATAACGTTTAAGTCCATGATCATTTCGTATGAATTTTGATTGAATTCGTTGTAAACGGAATAGTCATAGTAACGTCTCGGAGCACCTGCCAAACCAACAAAGTGCATTGGGAAGAAAACACCGTAAGCACCGATGATTGTTATCCAGAAGTGAGCATATCCCAATCGCGTATTCATCATTCTGCCATACATTTTAGGGAACCAATGATAAACTCCTCCAAACATTCCAAATACAGCTGACATACCCATTACGATGTGGAAGTGAGCGACAACAAAGTATGTGTCATGTATTGCTATATCCAAAGCAGAATCCGCAAGAATAATTCCTGTAACACCTCCAGTTATAAATGTTGAAACAAGACCAATTGCAAACAACATTGCTGGGGTTAGTACCAATGAACCTCTCCAAAGAGTTGTTAGGTAGTTAAATACTTTTACAGCAGAAGGAATTGCAATCAAAAGTGTTGTAAACACGAAGACACTTCCAAGGAAAGGATTCATTCCAGTAATGAACATGTGGTGTCCCCAAACAATAAATGAAAGGAAACCGATTGCCAAAATAGATCCAATCATCGCTTTGTAACCAAATATTGGCTTACGTGCGTTAGTTGCAATAATTTCAGATGACAATCCAAGAGCAGGAAGTAATACGATATAAACTTCAGGGTGACCTAAGAACCAAAACAAGTGTTGAAACAACAATGGTGAACCACCATGATTTGCAAGCATTTCACCTCCGACAATGATATCCGAAAGATAGAAACTTGTTCCTGCCAAACGATCCATAATTAGTAATAATGCTGCTGATAATAAAACCGGGAAGGAAAGTACTCCAAGAATCGCAGTAACAAAAAACGCCCAAATGGTTAGTGGCATTCGAGTCATGGTCATTCCTGTGGTTCGAAGGTTAATTACCGTTACGATGTAATTCAAAGATCCAATTAATGAACCAGCAATGAATATCGCCATAGAGAATAACCACAACGTCATACCTAAACCTGAACCAGAAACTGCCTGAGGTAAAGCAGAAAGCGGTGGATAAATTGTCCACCCTGCCATTGCTGGACCGCTTTCAACAAAAAGTGAAACTGTCATTAACAAAGAGGAAAGGAAGAAAAACCAATAAGATAACATGTTTAAGAATCCTGAGGCCATATCACGAGCTCCTAATTGTAATGGAATCAAAATATTGGAAAAAGTACCTGACAGACCACCAGTCAATAAGAAGAAAACCATTATAGTTCCGTGAATCGTCACTAAACCTAAATACATATCTTCCTTTAGCACTCCATTTGGTGCCCATTTTTCACCTAAAAAGAATGATAAGAAATCAGAACTTTCTCCTGGGTATGCTAATTGAATTCTAAAAAGAATTGACAACATCATTGCGATAATACCCATGAAAACAGCGGTTATTAAAAACTGCTTTCCAATCATCTTATGATCATGGCTGAAAATATACTTAGAAACAAAAGTTTCTTCGTGGTGATGATCACCATGATGCTCGTGTCCGTGTCCTTCGTGTGCTAATGAAGCCATTTTTCTTTATTTTGCTAATTAGTTATTTACTACTTTCATTATTGAATCAGCTGGAGCCGCTGTTGCAACAGGCGCTGCAGCCGGAGCGGGAAAATATTTATCCTTAAATGTCTCTTTAGACTTTGCTGCCATCCAAGCTTTGTATTCAGATTCACTTTTTACAACGACCATCATTTTCATTTTGTAATGAGCACCACCGCAAATTTTATTACACATCAAAATATAGTTGAAATTTGGATTTTTTTCAATTTTCCGCATTTCCTCTGTTGTGTAAATTGGTTTGAATTTAGTTCGAGTTGTCATTCCTGGAACCGTATTTATTTGGGCTCTAAAGTGCAAGAAAAAAGCAGAGTGTATCACGTCTTTTGCTCTGAAATTAAATTCATATTCCTTTCCTTTACATAAAACCAAGGTGTCTTTTTGAATAATATCATCCCAGGCATATTTATCCAAGGATTTAGAGTGATTATTTTTCATTTGAACCAATAATCTTAAAAGCCTTTCTTTTCGAGATAATTCCGTTTTTAAAACTTTTGTAACTGAATCTGAGAGAATCGTATCTCGCTTATTTAAAACTTTTTGAATGCTTATTATACCGCTTGACCCCTCAACCATCAATCGAATTGAGGAATCAATGGTGTTTGTTGTCATTAAAGCGAGTTCATTGTTATCTGTTGTCAGTTTGTAGTCATATTTACCTAAAACATTATCTTGACCTGAATAACGTGCTGTCCAATCGAACTGTTTTGAAAATAATTCGACACGGATCGCGTCTTCACTAGACATGCTTGTAAGATTATTCCAGGATTTTAAACCGAGGATAATGATTACAGCTAATACAATTGCCGGAACAACTGTCCAAATTAATTCCAATTTATTGTTGTGTGGATAGTAGAATGCTGTAAATCCTGGTTTTTTAACGTATTTAAAAGTGAAGTAGAATAGAAGGAAATTGGTAAAAAAGAACATTATAATGATAATTACGAAGTTCAAATTCAATAACCAATCAGTTTCTTCTCCTTGCACGGATGCGGCAACTCCTCTTCCCGTCCAACCATATTTAAACATCAAATAGATGAATCCAATAAATTGAAAGAACATGAAAGCAAGCATCAATTTTGCATTCAAATGATTGTCACGCGAATTAATATCATGTTCACCGGTTTTTCTCATTTTAACCGACAACTCATAAACTCGAACCAATTGGGCGATTGCTATCGCTCCTAAAATGATTACTAACAGGATTATTAATTTATTTTCCATTTTATTTTATGACTAATTCGTTATTAAATTTCGTGATGAATACTTTCATCTAAGAATGGGTGATTAACGGGTGTTAATGGAGCTTTTGTTAGATTGTTCAAAATGATATATATGAACGAACCTGCTAAAAGAAGTGCCATTCCCACTTCAAGGAAACCTAACTTAGCATTCGCACCCAATGAACCAGCAGAAATCATAATGTACACATCTAACCAGTGACCAGCTAAAATAATCAAACCAACAGTTGTTAATATTCCTGCATGACGTTTAGCATCACGAGACATTAACAATAACATCGGAAAAGCAAAATTGATTACAAACATTGAAAAATATAAAACTTTAAAATTTTCGATACGCATTTGATAATAAGTCACTTCCTCACCAATATTGGCATACCATATTAACATAAATTGTGAGAACCATAAATAAGACCAAAGGAACGACGTTGCGAATGTCCATTTTCCTAAATCGTGGATGTGAGATTCGTTCACTTTTTCTAGATATCCTAATTTCTTTAAATACAAGGTGGTAATAACAAGCACAACCATTGTTGAACACCACATTCCTGCAAAAGTATACCAACCAAAAAGAGTTGAGAACCAGTGTACGTCAATAGACATTAACCAATCCCAAGCAGAAGTTGAACTAAATACTGCAAAGAAGACAAGAAACAAAGCTCCTTTTTTATAATTGGCGAAATGTAAATCCGTTCCTCCAACTTGATCTTCTAGAAGTGAACGTTTTTTAAAACCTTTTAAGAATAAAAAGTAGGTAGCAAAATAGACAATAGTTCGAATCCAAAAGAAAGCGGGATTTAAATAGGCAGATTTGCCTTGAATAATTTCATCATGTTTTACTACATCTGAGTCCATCCAAATATAGATGTGAGCTCCATCCATCAATGTAATGGTCAACAAAATAATTCCAAAGAATCCCATTCCATAAGGCAAGAATCCTGCAACCGCTTCAATAACTCTTTTAACAGAAGCGTACCATCCAGTTTCAGTAGCATATTGAAGAGCGAGGAAAAACAAAGCTCCTAAACCTAACGCAAAGAAGAAAAATCCATTGATTAAACCATTCGTGAGTAAGCGAGTTTTGAAATGATGATCACCAATTCCAGTCGCAATACCTAAGATTGTAAGAAGTAAGCCTATACCAATTAAAGCATAAACCAATCTTTTTGCTTTTGCATTTATTTGAAATTCCATTTCTTCTTTAAATTAAGGTTTCATTTTAGTTGAGTCCGCTGCAGCTATCATTAATGCAACTGGTTTTCCAGATGCATCAAATTTTCCATAGTCTTTGTTTTGGAATTGACGCACATAGTGAACCAAGGTCCAAATCTCTTTTTTATTCAATAAAGAACCATGAGCTCCCATCATTCCTTTACCGTAATAAATCGAGTAGAAAATTTGTCCATCAGATAAATTAGTCAAATTGGCATAGTTAGGAACACCAACATAAGCCCCGCTCGTCACCATAGGGCCATTTCCATCACCTTTTTCACCGTGACAGTGCTGACACATGGCGGTAAACAATTCTTTGCCTTTTTTCAATATCTCTTCTGAATTCTTTGCAGATAATGCGTATGGATTCTTGTCATTTACCGCTGCAAGGTATTCATCAGAAGTTGTAACGTCAAATCCAAATAATCCGTGTGTTTCACGAAAAGCCACATTTGGTTTTCTAAAATACGGAAGCATTAATTTTACTTCTGTAGAATCTGCACCAACATAGGGAATTGTGTTTCTTGGTGGAGTTAATGCTGTTAATTTAGATTTTAAATCTACATTTTGTCTGCCTCTAATTTCCCCATAATCTACGTAAGCTTCAATTGCTGGAGAGCGATACATATCCGGCATATATTCAAACCCGGAGCTATCTGCATCCGATTTGCAGGAAGTAAACATCATCGCTGAAAATGCAACGGATGAAATTCCCAAGATCGATAATAAATGTTTTTTCATTTGAATATCTTATTTTACTTCTTTCTTATCCAATTCTAAATAGCTAGTATCTTTCAACAAACCATCTAACTCTTCCTCTGTAATAGAATGATTCTCACTCATTCTAATTTCCATAACAAATTTGTCATCTGTAGTTCTTGGATCAGGATTTTGAGCTGGCATACCTGGCAATGTTTTATTTCTTAATAAATAGGTAATAGCCATTCCATGGGCTGCACATAATACGGTAAACTCAAAACTGATTGGAATAAAAGCCAAAATATTATCTAAATAAGTAAAATTCGGTTTACCACCAATATTCATAGGCCAATCAACGACCATAAAATAGCGCATACCAATTGTTGCCAAGGTTAAACCTGTTAAACCATAAAGGAATGCCATAATCCCAAGACGAGTGTTCTTTACACCAATAATTGGATCAATTCCATGGATTGGAAATGGAGAGAAAACCTCATTAATTTTTACTCCTTTTGAAACGAGTTTTTTAGCACCATCTTTTAGTGCTCCGTCATCGTCATACATTACGTAAATTACTTTATCTGACATAATTCATCTATAATTAATGATGTTCGTGATAATCTGGTGATTCCTTGTAAGATTGTCCTGATCCCTTCAAAATAGTTTTCACTTCGTTCAACGCTAATACAGGGAAGAAACGAGCGAATAATAAGAAGAATACAAAAAACAAACCGATTGTACCGATATATACAGCAATGTCAATATGACTTGGGAAATGCATACTCCAAGCTGCTGGTATATAATCTCTATGGAGAGACGTAACGATAATTACATAACGTTCAAACCACATACCGATATTAACCACAATTGAAATAAAGAATGTAAATAATAAACTTCTTCTCAACTTTCTTATCCACATTAACTGAGGTGAAATTACGTTACATGTCATCATTGACCAATATGCCCACCAATATGGACCAGTTGCTCTGTTTAGGAATGCATAAGCTTCATATTCAACTCCAGAATACCAAGAAATGAATAACTCAGTAATGTAAGCAGTACCAACGATGGAACCGGTTACCATGATTACGATATTCATATATTCAACGTGTTTCGTGTGAATATACGCTTCAAGTCCCATGGCCTTCCGCATGATCAAAAGAAGTGTTTGCACCATCGCGAAACCGGAAAAAACTGCTCCTGCAACGAAGTATGGAGGGAAAATTGTAGTATGCCATCCAGGAATTACGGATGTGGCAAAGTCAAAAGATACAATCGAGTGAACTGAGAATACAAGTGGCGTTGCTAGCCCCGCAAGAACCAATGATACTAATTCGAAACGATTCCAATGCTTTGCTCTTCCCGACCAACCAAATGATAAAATTGAATACATTTTCTTTGCTACAGGCTTTTTTGCTCTGTCACGGATAGTTGCAAAATCCGGAATTAATCCTATGTACCAGAACACAAGAGAAACTGATAAATAAGTTGAAATTGCAAAAACGTCCCATAATAATGGCGAGTTAAAATTCACCCATAATGAACCAAATTGATTTGGAAGTGGTAAAGTCCAATATCCAACCCATAAACGTCCCATGTGAATCAAAGGGAAAGTTCCAGCCATGAATACCGCAAAGATTGTCATCGCTTCTGCTGAACGGTTAATCGCCATTCTCCATTTTTGACGGAACAATAAAAGCACAGCTGAGATCAAGGTTCCAGCGTGACCAATACCTACCCACCAAACAAAGTTAGTAATATCCCAAGCCCAACCTATTGTTTTATTCAATCCCCATACTCCAATACCCGTTCCTAACAAGTAGCAAATTGATCCTACTCCATATAGCCCAATTACTAAGGCGATACCAAATAGAATATACCACATTTTAGGAGCTTTATCCTCAATCGGACGACAAACATCCTCCGTAATATCATGATAAGTCTTGTGACCTAAAATGAGGGGTTCTCTGATTGCTGCTTCCTTTTGCATTTATCTTTATTTAAATATTCAATTAATGATGAGATTTCTTGTGTTCAACTTTTGCTTCAGCAACTTGCAACTTATTAAGTTCTGAATTCTCTTCGTTACGGACTTTAACCTTGTACCAAATATTTGGTTTAACTCCGACTTCTTCCAACGCTTGGTAAGCACGTTTGTCTTCAGAGCTTTTGCGGATATTTGATTTAATATCGTTCCAATCTCCAACGATAATTGCGTTTGTCGGACAAGCATCAGAACAAGCAGTAGCAAATTCACCGTCAGCAACGACTCTAGCTTCCTTCTTAGCAACTAACTTAGTTGATTGAATTCGCTGAACACACAATGAACACTTCTCCATAACACCTCTTGTTCGCACTGTAACGTCAGGGTTAAGTACCATTCTTCCAAGATCATCTTGCGCTGGGTTCACTTCAACAAACTTCTTGTAAGAAGGATAATTGAACCAATTGAAACGACGAACTTTGTAAGGACAGTTATTTGCACAATATCTTGTTCCAATACAACGGTTATATGCCATTTGATTCAACCCTTCATTACTATGAGTTGTTGCCGCAACTGGACAAACTGTTTCACAAGGAGCATGGTTACAATGGTGACATAACATTGGCATATGAACTACTTTCGGATTTTCCGCAGCATGTTCAGCCTTATCGTATGAAAAATTATCTTTATCTTTCTTAGTTCCAATTGCTGCTTCTTCCTCTGTTGAGAAGTAACGATCAATACGAAGCCAGTGCATTTCACGACCTCTTCTAACTTCGTCTTTACCAACAACTGGAACATTATTTTCAGCTTGACAAGCTATTAAACAAGTTCCACAACCAATACAAGATGAAAGATCGATTGTCATTCCCCAACGGTGACCGATTTTCTCAACTGGATGCGCATCCCATAAATCAAACTCAGAAACTGGACGCTCTTCGTGATGACCTTCTTTGTTTAACTTTTCAAGTTTATGAGCTGGGTTGTACGCTTCTTTGTCTCTATTTGCAAAAATATCTAAGGTCGTTTCTCTAACAATCGAGTGACGCCCCATAACCGTATGATGTATCTGAGTCGCTGCTATTGAATAGGTTCCGTTAGCTTTGGCAATCTTTGCACCGTTTGAATATTCGTAAGTACCATTATTAGTTGAAACGAAACCAAATACATTTGCACCAATTGCCTTAGGCTTTCCATTTTCACCTAAATCATGACCACCATATTCTTTTGATTGATATGCTGCTTTTCCTATTTTCTCGCCATTTGCTCCTCTTCCATAACCTAAAGCAATTCCAATGGTTCCAATCGCTTGACCCGGCATCGGATAAACTGGCAAAGTAACTGACTTTCCATTTACTGTAACAGTTGCAGTATTTAATCCGTGCTCTTGATCATAAGTTGTTACATAACCATCTTTCTCCATCGTGACAGGATTCATGGTAATGTAATTATCCCAAGTAACTTTTGTAATAGGATCTGGCAACTCTTGTAACCAAGGATTATTCGCTTGTGAACCTATTCCGATTCCTGCTTTTTGATATAGTACAACCTCTATATTGCTACTTTTTGGTAAATTGGAAGCAGAAGCATCAGTATAGGTTAATGTCGCTGGAACAATTGCAACATCCGAACAGCTATTGTGGGTAGTAAAAGCAAAATCTCCTCCAGGAATTGTTACATCAAATGTAGATGCAATATAATCATAAGCAACAGCTGAATCTTTTCCTCCACGTTGAGCTTTTCCATTCCAAACTAACAGCGATTCTAATGCAGAAGCTGTATTATGCAAAGGACGTATTGTAGGTTGAGCTATCGCATATTGATTCGCTTTTGCTTTATAATCATTCCATCCTTCTAAAGCATGATGATCAGGACAAATGAACTTACATAACGATGCAGTTTCATCTTCATGAGATGCAAACGAAACGGTTGTAATTTTTGATAATGCTTTTCCAAATTCTTCTCCATTTGGAAGTGTGTAAACTGGATTAACACCATACATTAGCAATACTTCAGGACCTTTACCAGAAATAACATCTTTTACAAGTTTTTGAACTGTCGTATCATTACCTTTAAATAATTCGATGGTATTGGTTAAATCTATTGTATTTCCGTATGCTTTTAATAGGTTGTTCAATTTATTTGTCAAAACCTGAAGACCAACATTGTTGGATCCACAAACTACTAAGGAATTTTTTCCTGACTTTTTCAATGCCTTAACCGCTTCATCAGCTGCTAATTTTGAACCAGCAGGAACAGTAGCGTTAACTCCAGGATTTCCACCTAGACCTTTGATTAGATAGGCAAGGATACCCGCAAGTTCTGAAGGCTTAGCCATTCCGCGATAATCTGCATTTGAACCAGTTACGGTCATAACAGATTCGAATTGGAAATGCTTAGACATATTACCCTCCGGATTTCTCGTCTTTCCATATTGAACGGCAAACTCTGTTGGCAACAACCAAGAGGATAAGAAATCAGCGTCCAAGCTCACGATAGTTTTCGCTTTTGAAAAATCGTATCCCGGGATTATGCCTGCCCCAAAGTTTTTCAAATTAGCTTCACGCATTGCGCTGTATGAAACAGCATCATATTGAACATGCTCAAATTTAGAACCACCCTCACCATTCAGTGAAGTTGTCATTTCAGCAATTACACTATTCATTGAAGGACTTATCACAGTGCTTGATAACAAAGTCACTTTCTTTGCTGACTTAATTGCAGCTGAAATTTCTTTGTCTACAGATGACCATGAAGCATCTTTTTTATTTGCTTTTGGACCAGTTAATCTTTCACTATCATATAAACCCAGAACCGATGCCACAATTTGAGGATTAGTTCCACCTTTCGTGAAACCAAATTCGTGGTTTCCTTTAATGAAAATTGGACGACCTTCTCTTGTTTTTACAAGAATACTAGCGTATGAATTTCCATCGTAATATGTTGAAGCATACCATGTTGGCATTCCTGGTGTTACGTTCTCAGGCTTTACCACATAAGGAACTGCCTTGGTGACAGGTGCTTCACATGCTGCTAAGGTAGCGGCTGCAACGGAAAACCCTAAAAATTTCAAGAAATCTCTTCGAGCTGTTGAAGTCTCCGCTAAATTATCATCAGCCAAAAACTGTTCAATTGTTTGCTGAGAAGGAAATTCTTGTTCTTTATGTTTGATGAATTCAGGAGTTTCCTTTAATTCTTCAATTCCTTTCCAATATTTTCTAGTTAATCCCATAGTCTATTTATTCGACAAGAACATTAATATATTAATAGTGACATTTAGCACATTCCCAACCACCCAGCTCGCTGACAGAAACTTTACCGTCTTTTAAGTACTGACGATATAGTTTTTTATCATTATTCATCAATCTTCTGTGGATTTCGTCATAGTAAGCATTCTTCCCATTACCCAAAGCAACATCTTTTGCTCCGTGACATTCGATACACCAACCCATCGTAAGCGTTGGTTTGGTTAATTTGATATTTCCTTCTATTTTATTCAACTCTTCTACTGGCTGAACTTTAACCGTTTCGTTCATTTTAGTCATATCACCATGACACTGCTTACAATCGATTCCACCAACAACAACGTGCTGAGAGTGATTAAAGTAAACATGGTCAGGAAGAACGTGTACTTTGTTCCAAACGATAGGTTTGGTTTTTCCTGTATATTTTCCAGCGCCAGAAGAAACATCCCATCCAGCTGCTTCGTAAATTTTCTTGATTTCACCTGCGAATGGTTTTCCTTCACCGTTAATTTGTTTGTGACAATTCATACAAACATTCACAGAAGGTATACCGGCTGATTTAGATTTCGTCACTGAGTTGTGGCAATATTTACAATCAATTCCATTAACTCCAGCATGACGGTCATGTGGAAATGCAATTGGTTGTGATGGTTGATAATCCTCTACAACGTTTATTCTGTATAAACCTTGAAATAATGTAACGATTACTGACAAAACGATAATTAACGAAGCAAGTCCAACATATAGTCTATACTTCCATGCCCAAGCTCTGAATTCTTCGGTGTATGTCAATTTCTCTTTGGCATCTGGATTTTCTGACGTTACGACTTTTAATTGTCTTCTAACACCACCAACCGCAAGAATTATGATGACAAATACCACACCCATCACTATCCAAATCCAGCTTAATGAACCTTCTTCTTCGGCTTCATCAGTTGCTGCTCCTTCCGTCGTCATTCCTTCAGAACCTGCAGCACCAGTTGCAGGAGCTTCTTGCTGAGTGTCAACCCAATCAAAAATGGCATCAATTTCCTCTTTCTTTAAATCTGGAAATGCCGACATGGCAGTTGGCGACCATTTAGAAACCTCAGCGGCATATGGATCTGAAGCTGCAGCAGTTTGCCAATTATTAACCCAAGTGTAGATAGAACCTTCTTTTGCGCCGCCTGAAGCCCACTTATCACGAACTTGATAAAGTTTCGGGCCTGTGCTATTTTTCAAAGGTTGGTGACAAGTTGCACACTTTGATTTAAACAAGGCCTCTCCTTGTCCGACTGCTTTAAACGAAAACAAAGAAACGGCAAAAAATAAGATTAGCCGAGATACTTTATTGAAACGTTTAAGCGATTGAATATTAGATATTTTCATGAAAATAATTACTAAATTCTAACTAATTTTTTGCGAAATTCACGCATTTTAACGGCAACAAAATTATAAGATTCAAACTTTCAGATGACAATTTCGTGACAAAATTAAAGAGAAAAGAGCTAATTTAAAACGATTCTAAATAAGGCCTTCTGCGGGCTTGCGTACTTTTTTAGGAAATTGAGATTTTGAAAAAATCATTCAAAAAAGTTTAAATCGTTAAGATAACAAAACAAATAAATATTGATTTGATTTGAAATTCCTGATTCCAAACAACGTTCTCAAGGCTTTGAATTGATGTACAGAAGGCTATTCCTTTTCCTGTTTCATATTTCTACTAGGAATTTTCGATGGATTGAAACATTAGTTTCTAAACGATTGAACTTTTCCATTGAAACTCAACCATTCTTGGGATGGGCACTAAATTACAATCGACTAGATTCAGGCATTAAAAATCATTACAGCCTGAAATTACTTTAAAATTAGTTGCTACTATTGTATTTCAATTTCACCTTAGCGGTGACTGTGCCAAAATCTCCAATCACAATTAATCATCGTGTTTTCTACTCTCACAAAGAAGTCTAAATACATAATTCGGTTTCAACTAAAATTAGATGATTAAATTTACCTCAAAAATGTGTAAATGAAAAATGTAAGTCTTGCAGCAATAGAAAGAGCGATTGAAATAATTGACAATTTAGATGATCAAAAATTAGAAGAAATTTCAGTAAAATACTCCAAGGCTCAACAATCGCTATTAAACTATGTAATGTCGGCTCCTTCTGAGTATAAAAATGAAAAACTTGAGGGTTTATTAATCTATTATTTTTGTCTCATCTCGGAAAGTTTTAATCAGGAGGGTATTCAAACTAGAGTTATTACGGAAGAGGATATTGACGAACTTGAAGAACCTTATTTCGATATGCTGGACCAGTATTTTGAAGATGAAGACGAGGAAATTATTGAATCGTTTTGCGATCAGCCTTTTCTTGCGCAATTTATGGCTATGGAGGTTTCTACGGAAGATAATGACGGAACTTCCTTGGATGAAGAGACTGCAACGCAACTTTTCATTGTTACATTGGCAATGATTTCTCTAATGAGTCGTGCAATAATCTAAAACAGCCTCAAAATTCCAATTTCCAAAAGATCATTGGAATTCATAAAATGTTATCTGAGACACAAATTCATTCGTGTAGAACATTGTTCGCTCATCTTCGGCATTTCGAGTAAAAATAAGCTGCCTGCATTTTGGCAAACTTTCGGCAAGTCGAGAAATAAAACCTCGATTTCCTGCTCTCATTTGTTCATCGATTTCAAGAATCACAAATAGTTTGAGTTTTCCGATGTTAAATCCATTTTGAAAATACAATTCACAAATACGTTTTGGTGTACCAATGATAATTTCTGTTCCGTCAAAAAGATCATTTCGTTGCTTAAGTTTATTTCCTTTTTCAAGAATTAAATCAATGGTTAAGTCATTCGATTTAGTCTTTTTCACAGTTGATTCAAAAATAGCTTTGGCGGAATCATCATTTTTGCAAATTACTACTGCACGTGGCGAACCTTCCTCCGGGCGAGGAATGACCTCCAGCAGAATTTCAGGTATAAACAATTCGTATTCATTCGGTTGAGCAATTCCTAAAACTGATTTTCCAGAATTCAACAACTTGAGTATTCTGGAAATATTATTATTCTCCAATTGCGTCTCCATCTATTTCAGCTTTGGATTGTTTTTGTGACGTTCAATGTCTCGATTCGTTTTCTTTGCTAGATTATCGTTAAGAGCTTTCTCTAAATCAATGCCTGTTTGATTAGCCAGACAAATGAGCACAAACAATACATCCGCCAGTTCATCACTCAAATCCTTATTTTTGTCACTTTCTTTTTCGCTTTGTTCACCATATCTTCTAGCCATGATTCGAGCTACCTCTCCAACTTCTTCCATGAGAATAGCTGTATTCGTAAGCTCGTTGAAATAACGAACGCCAACTTCTTTTATCCAATCGTCAACAATTTTTTGTGCTTCAGCGATTTCCATAATTCAAAGTTAGAAAGATAAGTCGCGTTTTCCATTTCTTTTTTCGAAATTTGTCCGAATCAATTCAATTCATGGAAAAGCTTCAAAATTTCATAAATGGCACTTATTTGGCTCCAATAAACGGGCTTTATATCGATAATTACGAGCCGGCAACCGGACAAATATATTCCTGGATTCCAGATTCAGATTCGGAGGATGTTGAGCTGGCTGTTGATGCAGCCGAAAAAGCTTTTCCACTTTGGTCGAACATGAGCGCAGAAGAACGCAGTAAGATTTTAGTAAAACTTTCAGAGAGTATAGAAAAAAGAATGGATGAATTTGTGGCAGCAGAAAGCAGAGACAACGGAAAACCAATTTCTCTTGCTAGACAGGTTGATATTCCAAGAGCTGTCTCAAATTTTCATTTTTTCGCTACGGCTATTTTGCATTTTGCCTCTGAATCGCATTACATGGAAGGAGTTGGAGTGAATTATACCACTCGTAAACCGATTGGAATTGTAGGTTGCATTTCGCCTTGGAACTTGCCTCTTTATCTTTTTTCATGGAAAATTGCTCCAGCATTGGCTGCGGGAAATTGTGTCATTGCAAAACCATCTGAAGTTACCCCATACACTGCATATTTATTGGGAAAAATTGCTCAGGAAGCAGGACTACCGAATGGCGTTTTGAATATTCTTCACGGTACAGGACCCAAAGTGGGAGATGCCATTGTCAAACATCCGAAAATCAAAGCAATATCATTTACAGGAGGCACAAAAACAGGAGAATACATTGCGCGAACTGCGGGACCTATGTTTAAAAAACTTTCGCTTGAACTTGGTGGAAAAAACCCAAATATCATTTTTGCAGACTGTGATTTTGATGACATGCTCAGCACAACCATTCGTTCCTCTTTTGCCAATCAAGGACAAATTTGCTTATGTGGTTCACGTATTTTTATTGAAAAATCGCTCTATCCAAAATTCAAAGAAGCATTTGTCGAAAAAGTTTCTAAGTCGAAAGTTTCTTTCCCTGAAGATCCCAAGGGAAATCTCGGTGCTGTTGTTTCTGAATCACACATGGAAAAAATCCTTTCCTACATTGAATTAGCCAAACAAGAAGGTGGAACGGTATTGGCAGGTGGGAAACGCGTTAAACTAGATGCTCCCTATGACAAAGGCTACTACATTGAACCAACGGTTATTGAAGGATTGTCATTCGATTGCCGAACAAACCAAGAAGAAATTTTTGGTCCAGTTGTAACCATAACTCCTTTTGAAACTGAGGAGGAAGCTCTCATGATGGCCAATTCAACGCAATATGGCTTAGCGGGAACCATTTGGACTTCCGATTTAAAAAGAGCACATCGTGTCGCCGACCAACTTCAGTCTGGAATTGCATGGATTAATTCTTGGCTTGTTCGGGATCTTAGAACGCCATTTGGAGGAGTGAAAGCATCGGGTGTTGGAAGAGAAGGAGGCTGGGAGGCTTTGCGGTTTTTCACAGAGGCGAAGAATATATTTGTGAAATATTAACCTTGGATTCTAAAATTGAAATTACTTGTACTGTTGCTATTTCGGTCAGATTGACATAAAAAGATCTGTTAGTCCCGAAGTTCGGAATCGAGCTTGTTTAACTTCATCGTTGTATTCTGACTATACCATCTGCAAATACAAAAATTTGATGAAGGGGAAAATAATGATTTAAATCATTTGAAATGGTTATTCCAATCACTTGTAAACAATTAGGGGCGAGATTAATCCCGACCCTAATTATGACATCACACGTTCAATAATGGTTTCAATCGTTTATCATTGAAATACAATGTTCCGAACCTTAACCGTATTGATTTGTTTATCAATCAATTGAACAAAATATAATCCATTGAAATGGATGAATTATTCGCGTTGTATACCATAGGGCCGGATTTAATCCACCCCTATAGGTAAAATCCATTTGTAATTGAGCTAAATTAACCAACCAAATAGCCAATACCTAAAATCAATAACATTCCATCCATGAGCTCGTGTCGAAAGGGTATGTGTTTAGAAATAAGAACAGAAAAAAAGAGGAGAACTAAACTAATTCCAATGAAATCAGTGTTGTTCAACAAAAAATTCAAAACTAAAAATGAGGTAATCAATAATAAAAATAGCGAAGAAGCTTTTCGGCTTCCCATAATCTGAGGAATCGTTCTCATTTTATGACTATCTATTTTACTATCACGCAGATCACCAGGAATCGTTAACGCTAAAAACAAAATAAAATAGTGCAAATCGCTCCAACGGAACGAATTCATTGTCAATTTTGGAATCATAACCGAGATTAATGTCCAAACGATTGAAATCCAAATGGCTTTTGTTCTAGGAATTTGACGGAGATTGATTTTATTTATGTTATAAATATACAATACCGTAATTGATCCAGTAATTGCAATAAACAACAAAGAAAGGGGTTGCCTACCTATGAGATATGCATAAATAGAAGCAGAACTGAAAAGACAAACGATTGCTGTAAACTGAAGAAAAACAGAATTCCGTTGATACCAAACTATTAAATCATTAGATAGCTGGTTGGTTTTTAGTTTATTCAACCGATTTAGGTTATAAACTCCAAAAATTGCTACTGAAAGCGCTACTGAAAAATGAAGCCCCTTTTTATTTCCATCCAATATTCCAATTGAAAAGACAAAAGCTGAAATCGCAAGAAAAAGGTGACTTTGAATGGAAAAGGTTAGCCATTTTTTAATCATTCGAACTGACTTGCAACACTATCAACCGCTATTTTCTCGATGCAATTGCAACTTTTACCCTTTTTGCATTTAGCACAATTCTCATCAAATACCAACGCTTTAGAATTCGCCCCTAACGCAGCCCAGCGACCCGGATGAATGGGTTTTCGAGAAGAAAATAATCCAATGGCTTTTTTACCAAATATAGCCGATAAGTGATATGGTCCGGTTGAGCAGGCAACCAAACCTTCAGATAATGAACACAATTTAATGAGTTGAGACAAGGACAATTTACCTGTTGTGTCTATGATTTTTTGATCTTTCGGAATTTGATTTCGAAAAAGTGTACCTTCCGTCTGCGTTCCTGTGAAACAGATTGTCTTTCCCATTTTAACCAATCGCTGAGCTAACTCAAAGTAATTTTCAATGGGCCATTCCATTGCGCTTCCTTGTGATTTTGGATGAAGAATAACGGTGTTTGATAAATCTAATTTCGTTAAGAATTCAGGAAGATTAACCGTTGGTAATTTGATGTTAGCTATATACTGTTGGATTTCTTCCAGCATCGGAATTTCTTTGAGTCCTAATGGTCTTACTAACTCAAAATTCAATTGAGCTTCGTGAAAATTCGATTTTTTTCGACTAAAATTCAACCGATGGGTGCAAGTCAACAAATGGTAAACACGATGAGAGGTCCCAATACGAATTGGAATTTTTGCTTTTTTAGCAAGTGACGCCAACTCTTTATTTGGAAATACATGAATAAAAACATCCGATTTGATGAAACTCAACCGATTTGTAACAGGAAGTGCCTCGATTTCTTCTAAACTGATAAATTCATCAATACAATCAAAGCATTCGACGACTTCTCTCGTATAGTTTTTTCCAAGAAAAGTCAACTTCGCTTCTGGAAATTTTTCACGAAGCCATGTACATAGAGGCAAAGTCAACACCACATCTCCAATGCTATCCGTTCTAGAAATTATGATTCGATTCGGGTTCATTTGATTTTTCTGAGAAGTTGATATTTTCTTAGTGTAGCGTATGCACTTCGATAGGAAATTTTCAAACCCGTTAGACCATCAAAAATTCCTAATTTTAAAAAGTAACTTTTTATAAACTGAATAATCACTTTAAAAATTAATTTAAGTTGATTCACTCGAACACCCTTTTTATGGGCTTCTTGAGCAGCAATTTTACCGAAATATTCTATTTGCTTTAAATGATCTTCCTTTGTGTAATAAGAATAATGAAGCAAATCTCCTTTCAAAAACCCTACATTGAAATTATTTTGTAGTTCGAGTTTATCGTGTGGATTAACACCTCCCCATTTTGCAAAATGCCGATTAACAAGTCGAACCTTAGAATCGGGATACCAACCACAAAAACGCACCCAATTCCCGCAATAATTGGTTAACCGATTGAATCGATAGCCTTTTTCTGTTGGATTTTGAAGGACATGTTTAATAGATTGTTTCAGTTCGTTGGAAAGTGCTTCATCGGCATCCAAAGAAACAACCCAGTCATTGTTGGCTTGAGCTAAAGCAAAGTTTTTCTGTTCAATGTGTCCTTCAAATTTATTTTGGATAACTTTCACTCCTTTTTCCTGACAGATTTCAATTGTTTTATCAGATGAAAAAGAATCGATAACTAATATTTCGTCTGCTAAACCAATTAATGATTCAATACATCGATTAATGTTCTTTTCTTCGTTAAACGTTATGATAACTGCAGATAGACATTCCATTTGAATCGGTTAAATTATCTAACTCTTAGTCTTTGCCCAACAGTAATTCGATTGATTCTTGCACCTGGATTCAATTTTTGCAATTGAGCTTGAGTAAGATTGTGCTTTTGAGCAACACGTGTAAATGTATCTCCACTTCGCACGACATAATATTTTTTGGAAGGAGGCTTGGGAGGTTGAATCAAATTCGAAATGGAGCCCTGTTGAGAGTAAATTTTAAGTCGTTGTCCAACATAAATATTCGCTGTTCGTAGTGCATTCCACTCCATAATTTCTTCAATCGATACATTGAATTTCAATGCAATATTTTTGAGATTATCGCCTGATTTCACTTTGTGATACTGTAAATTTTCCTTTTTGGGAATAGAATCAACGATAATTGGCTGTTCTACTACTCTAGTTGTATCAGAGGAATCTGAAACTTGAGCGATCGGAATTTCAATCTGAGGTATTGGTTTAACAGGTGAAAAAATAGCTTTTTCAAGTGCGTAAAGTGAATCTTGAACACTCACAAGTAAGCTGATTTTCTCAAGTGGACCCGTAATACAACGGGCTGGTTTTGACTTAGGAATGAAAGGAGTTTTGTAAACTGGATTTAAGGCTTGAATATCTTCCACATCCCAGTCGATTAATTTGGAAATAGTAGACATGTGAACACCGTTTGACAAACACATAGTATCGAGTTGTGCATTGTGGATTTTGGCCTCCATCGGGATTATGTTATGTTCAGCATGATAGGTCATCATGTAAGCCGCAGCAATGAAATTTGGAACGTAGCCTTGTGTTTCCGCAGGAAGATAGGGTCGCACCTCCCAATAGGTTTTTTTATCTCCTGACTTTCGAATGGCTTTGTTAACATTTCCAGGACCAGCATTATAGGCGGCTAACGCAAGATTCCAATCGCCATAAATTCCATATAACTGTTTTAAGTAGCGACAGGCAGCATCCGTTGATTTTTCAGGATCCATTCGTTCATCGATGTATGAGTTTTCCTCTAATCCAAAATAAAGTCCAGTTTTATACATGAATTGCCACAGTCCAAGTGCCCCAGCTCTTGATTTAATTTGAGGTCTCAAGCCACTTTCAATAACCGAAAGAAAACGCAGTTCAATAGGAATTCCATACTCAGCCATTTTTTCCTTATACATATCAAAATACAGAACAGACCGCCCCATTGCAATTCGAATAAAGCTTCTTCTCTCACGTGCAAAAAAACGTATAGTTGAAATAGTCGCCGCATTACAATCCAAATGAAACGGAGTCATTTCATTCATTTTTTGCAAGCGCTCACAGATTTGCTCATCGGTGAATGACGGAACTTCTCCCGGCTCGTAATTTAACGCACTAATGATCGAATCGTATTTCGTGTCATTAACATAATCAGCATAAAATAGCTGAAGACTCTGTTGAACGGTTTTTATAAATGCCTCTGAAGTTAATGAGTCGCTTAGCTTTGAATTAACAGGTGTTTTTTGACCAAAGGAAACAATTGCAATAAATAACGTGCAACAGGTAATTAGACCAAATATTCTATATTTTTTCAATAACTTTTGCATATTCGAATAACTCACCTTCTTTAAATCGATCTGTCATAATTTGCATACCAAAAGGTAATCCATTGGAGTGAATTCCCAACGGAATGCTTATGGCCGGATTTCCAGTCAGATTTGCATGAACCGTAAATATATCTTGTAAATACATTTGTATGGGATCCTTAATCGCGTTCTTTTCAAAAGCGGTTGACGGCGTTATTGGCATCAATAGAAAATCAACTTGCGAAAATAGTTCATCCGTTTTGTTTTTTAAAATTCTTCGGACTTTTTGAGCTTTTGTGTAATATGCATCGTAATAGCCATGTGACAGAACAAATGTTCCTGCCATGATTCTTCTTTTTACCTCGGCACCAAAACCTTCTGATCGCGAATTGATGTATGTTTGCTCTACTCCGGCTGCTTTTGGACTTCGATATCCATAATGAACTCCGTCATATCTAGCTAAATTCGAGGATGCTTCTGCTGTTGTGAGCACGTAATAAGCTGGAACAATGTAATCCAAATAGGGAAACGATAATTCCACTATTTCATGCCCCGCAGATCTAAGTGCAATAATTTTTTTCTCAAGTAAAGATTTAACTTCCTGATCCAATCCCGGATGGGATAAACATTCAGAAATAATTCCAATTCGAATTTTATCAGCTATTTGGGGATTTTGTTCAAATTCATTTGAAGACGATGTAGAATCATATTCGTCTTTACCTGCCATTATTGATAAAAGTAGTTTTGTGTCCTCAATATTATTGGTAAAAGTTCCAATCTGATCAAAGGATGAAGCGTAGGCAATTAGACCATACCGACTGATTCTTCCATAAGTTGGCTTCAACCCGTATGTTCCTGTCCAAGATGCAGGTTGACGGACAGACCCGCCTGTGTCACTTCCGAGTGAAACCGTGCAAAGTCCAGCAGAAACTGCTACGGCTGATCCACCTGATGATCCCCCTGGAACGTAGTTCTTTTTCCAATTATTATCGACCGAACCAAATGCGGAATTCTCATTGGAACTTCCCATGGCAAATTCGTCGCAGTTCAGTCGCCCAATTATAATTGCATCTTCATCAATTAAACGTTGGAGTGCAGTTGCCGTGTAAATCGATTCAAATCCTTCTAAAATTTTTGATGCGGCAGAAACACGATGATTTTTGTAACAGATATTGTCTTTAATTCCGATTACCACGCCAGCTAATTTCCCGGCAGTACCGTCTTTTAATTTTTGATCAATAGCTTTTGCGCTTTCAAGGGCAGAGGATTTAAAAACCTCCAAAAAAGCATTCAAATGAGCATTTTGTTCAATAAGATTCAAGTAGCTTTGAGTTATTTCCAAAACCGATCTTCCGGATAGCAAAGCTTCCTTGATTTGACTAATTGAACGATACATGGGATTTATTTATCTTCCGGCTTAACCTCAGTAGATGCTGTCGTTTTTTTATCTTCACCTTTAGAAGCATCCTTGAATTCTTTCATTCCCTGGCCCAAGCCTCGCATTAGTTCCGGAATTTTTCTACCTCCAAAGAAAAGTAAAACAACAACTAAAATTAGAATTATTTCTGTTGGTCCGATGCCTGCTAGTATTAGTCCGCTGAAAAGTAACATAAGGATGAATTAATAAATTTCAATGTCAAAATTAACGAAAATAAACCGATAAGTTTTATAAATATTCAAAAAAGCTCATTCATTCGTGGCTTTAACAAGATTATTTGATTCTTTCTAGTTAAGATAAATATGGAAAACTCAATTTGACATCATCATTGAAGTTCGCCTTGAAAAAATAACAGTTTGGTTGAATCAAGTAAAATTCTCTCTCCTTTTTCAATGCGATCAAACGGTAATTATAATCTGGATGTTATAATTTCCTTTAGATACAAAGAAATTGTTCTATGAGTTTGCCCTGATAGGTTTGATGAATTTTCCTTACTTTTGCAAGAATTTATTAAATAAATAGATTCATGTCGCTTAGCAATTTACAGCAAATAACCGAAGGATTAACATACGATGATGTCCTCTTGGTTCCGGCTTACTCAGAAGTGCTTCCAAGAGAAGTTCAATTGAAAAGTAATTTTTCGCGCAATATAACGTTAAACACTCCCATTATTTCCGCTGCGATGGATACCGTAACCGAAGCGGAATTGGCTATTGCTATTGCTCAACAAGGTGGTATCGGGGTCATTCACAAAAACATGAGCATTGAGCTACAAGCGATGAACGTTCGAAAAGTTAAGCGTTCGGAAAGTGGTATGATTATAGATCCTATCACCTTGCTTGAGAGTGCATTTGTAAAGGACGCACTAGTCTTAATGAAAGAAAATAGCATTGGTGGAATCCCAGTAATTGACGAAAATAAAGTTCTAAAAGGAATTGTTACAAATCGCGATTTAAGATTCGAAAAGAACATCGATCGACCTATTCGCGAAATAATGACTGCGGAAAATATCATTACAACAAGTGATGGAACTGATTTAGCAACAGCTGAAGGAATTTTACAAGAAAATAGGATTGAGAAACTTCCGGTAGTTGATAAGGAGAACAAGTTGATTGGTTTGATAACTTACAGAGATATCATTAAAGTGAAAGAACATCCGATTTCTTGCAAGGACCATCTTGGAAGATTGCGTGTGGCAGCTGCTGTCGGTGTCACACATGACACCATTGATCGCGTGGCTGCTCTTGTAAAGGCAGGAGTTGATGCCGTTGTAATTGATACGGCTCATGGTCACTCCAAAGGTGTGGTGGAAAAACTCAAGGAAGTTAAATCTAAATTCCCAAAAATTGACGTAGTTGTTGGGAACATTGCAACTGCAGAAGCAGCAAAATATTTGGTGGAAGCAGGAGCAGACGCTGTAAAAGTTGGAATCGGTCCTGGTTCTATTTGTACAACCCGCGTAATTGCCGGAGTTGGCGTTCCACAATTAACTGCTGTCAATGATGTTGCATCTGCATTAGAAGGTACGGGCGTTCCTGTTATTGCTGACGGAGGAATAAGATATACAGGAGACATCGTAAAAGCTATTGCAGCAGGAGCAGACTCGGTAATGCTGGGTTCCATGTTTGCAGGTGTTGAGGAATCTCCGGGTGAAACAATCATTTATGAAGGACGAAAGTTTAAGTCTTATAGAGGAATGGGATCAATTGAAGCAATGCAACTTGGCTCAAAAGATCGCTATTTTCAAGATGCTGAAGATGATATAAAGAAACTTGTTCCGGAAGGAATTTCAGGTCGTGTGCCTTTTAAAGGAAATTTAATGGAAATGATGTTTCAAATTGTTGGTGGATTGCGCGCCGGAATGGGTTACTGTGGAGCCGAATCGATTTCAAAGTTGAAAGGCGCAAAATTTGTTCGTATTACTTCTGCAGGAGTCAAAGAATCTCATCCACATGATGTTACGATAACGCGTGAGGCACCAAATTACAGTTTAAAATAATTGTTAAAAAACATGCAAAAGAAATTAGAGCATTTAATTTTAAAAGCCCAGAAAATTACAACTATGAAGAAAATTTTTATTAATTGTGTTTTATGCTTGAGTATTCAACAAATTGGCGCTCAGGTGGATCCGGTAGTAATGGAAATTAATGGAAAGCCCGTTACAAAAAGTGAATTTCTTCAGATTTATTTGAAAAATAACAACAATCCAAAATATGACAAGGCATCCATTGATGAGTATTTAGAAATGTTCAAAAAATTCAAACTGAAAGTTGCAGAAGCAGAGGCTTTGGGTTACGATACCATTCCTAAATTAAAAAAAGAGTTAGAAGGTTATCGAAAACAATTAGCAAATCCCTATTTAATTGATTCGGCTGAAAACAAGTCTCTCGTTGAACAAGCCTATGAACGAATTAAAACTGAAGTTAGAGCATCTCATCTCTTAATCAAAGTTGATCAAAATGCAACACCGAAAGACACCCTTGAAGCATACAATAAAATCTTATCACTCAAAAAGAGAATTGAAAAGGGAGAGGATTTTGCCTCTGTTGCCAAAATGAAGGGGGGCTCTGATGATCCTTCAGCCGCAACAAACGGTGGAGACTTAGGTTATTTTACAGCTTTCCAAATGGTATATCCGTTTGAGGAAAAAGCATTCACAACACCGGTAGGTTCTATTTCTGATCCGTTTCGAACGCGTTATGGTTATCACGTTGTGAAAGTTACCGATAAAAGACCTGCTCGAGGAACAATTAGAGTGGCTCACATCATGGTTGTCGCTGGTAAAGATGCGAAACCAGAAACAGTTGCAAATGCCGAAAAGAAAATTAATGAGTTGTATGACAAATTAATGCAAGGTTCAACCTGGGACGAATTAGTTGCAGCGCATTCTGATGATCCAGGCTCGTCGAAAAAAGGAGGTGAATTACCTGCTTTTGGTTCGGGTACAACTCAGCGTATGGTTCTTGCGTTCGAGGAAGCTGCATTTGCTCTAAAAAAGGATGGTGAAATCAGTAAACCAGTTAAAACGGATTATGGTTATCACATTATCAAAAGATTGGAATGGAAAGATGTGCAATCTTTTGAATCATTAAAAAAGGAAATTCAAAATAAAGTCAATAAGGATGAACGCGCAAAAAAAACGCAAGATTCATTTGTTTTAAAATTGAAAAAACAATACAATTACAAGAAATCAGCAAAATTTGATGCTAATTTGAATTGGTTCGTTACTAATTTAGATTCAAGCTTTTATCAAGGAAAATGGAAATCGGATAAATTAAAGACCGATAATGAACTTTTTAATATGGATGGCAAATCCTTTACTCAAAAGCAATTTGGAACTTATTTAGAGAAAGCTTTTCGAAATACGAAAAAAGAAGATTTTAAAATTCTTGTAGATAATCAATTCAGAAATTGGGAAAAGACTGCCATTTTAGAATATGAAGAATCTAAGTTGTTATCCAAATACCCAGATTATAAAGCTCTTGTAAATGAATATCATGATGGTATCATACTTTATGAGGTGATGTCTGATAAAGTTTGGAACAAGGCAACAAAAGATACTTTAGGGTTAAAGAAATTTTTTGAAGAAAACCGTGATAAATGTCTTTGGCCGAGAAGATTGGATGCTGAGATTTATGAATGTAATTCAGTTGAAAATGCGAATATCGTTTTTAAAATGTTGAAGAAAAAGAAAAATACTTCCAAAGAAATCATCGAGAAAGTGAATGCCACTTCTGAACTGAATTTGAAAGTTAAGCTAAACAAATTTGATCCAGAGCAAACTCCAAGCCTAAAAGGACGAACATTCGTTTCGGGTAGAAATAAACCTTATGATTTTGAAGGTAAGTATTACGTTGTAAACTTAATTAAAGATCTTCCAATCATGAGAAAAGAGTTTTCTGAAGCGCGAGGATTAGCCACTTCAGACTATCAGAATTATTTAGAGAAAACATGGTTAGAAGAATTAAATAAAAAGTATCCGGTGAAAGTCAACTTAGACGTTCTCTATAATCTTGATAAATAATAATCGATGTTTCAACGAATTCTTTTCCTTGTTCTTATTTTTCAATGTATTCCAGCTTTTGGACAAGGAAAAGTAATCAATAAAGTTGTAGCACAAGTTGGTGACAATGTCATTTTACTTTCGGATTTAGAGGTGCAAAAACTACAAGCTTCCTCAGAGGGTAATGCAATGAATTTTCCGAAAGAATGTGCTATTTTGGAACAACTGCTGATTGAAGAGTTATTGCTGAATCAAGCACTTTTGGACAGTTTGGTTGTAACAGATCAAAGCGTTGATGCTGAAATGGAAAATCGCCTGCGAATCATTGAATCCAAAATGGGGAGTAGACAAAAGTTAGAGGAATTCTATGGAAAATCAACAACTGAGATCAAAAATGAATTTCGCATACAAATCAAAAATAAAATGCTTGCTCAGGAAATGGAGCAAAAACTAACCAAAGATCTGACGGTTACTCCCAAAGAAGTTGCGACGTTTTATGCATCCATTCCCAAGGACAGTATTCCTTTCATTAACATGAAATTGGGGTTTCAGCAAATCGTGAACTATCCGGAAATAACTAAGACTGACAAAAAGAGAGCTCATGATGCTCTGGTAGAAATTCGTAATGAAATCGTGAACAAAGGTAAGAGCTTTGAAACCATGGCTCGTATTCATTCCATGGATCCTGGAAGCGGACCTCAAGGAGGGAAAATAGAAGCATCGAAAGGTATGATGGTTCCTCAATTTGAATCCACCGTTTTTGCTTTAAAAGTTGGAGAAGTTTCAGAAATAGTTGAAACCATGTATGGATATCACATCATTAAGTTAATCTCAAGAAAAGGTGATGATTATGCTTGCTTGCATATCCTGATTATGCCCGAATTCAGTCCGGAAGCCATTAACTTATCAGCTATGAAGATGGATTCATGTTACGCCATGCTTAAGGAAAATAAAATTACTTGGGACGATGCAGTTCTTCGTTTTTCAAATGATGAATTAACCAAACAGAATAGGGGCGTGATTACTAATCCAATTACCGGCGAGCCAACCTGGGATATGGAGGATTTGAATGAAGTGGATCAACAAATTTATGTGCTTACGGATGCTATGGAAAAAGGTGATATTTCTCGACCAAGTCTTCACGTTGATATCTACGAACGAAAACAAGGTGTGCGAATTGTGCGTTTAATGGATCGTTATGAGCCTCATGTTGCGAATTTGAACGATGATTACGCGTTAATTAAAAGAGCCGCTGAAAATGATAAGAGACAAAAAACGATAACTAATTGGATAAATTCAAAAATTAGCAATGCCTATATTCGAATAGATGATGATTATCGAAATTGCGAGTTCAATTCAAAATGGATAAATACAAATAACTAAAAACCATGTCTGACAAAGAAGCAATAGATCGTTTGGTAGCCCATTACAGAGAATTAAAAAATGAAATTCACAAAGTAATCATTGGCCAGGATGAGGTGGTTGATCAGGTATTGATTTCCATTTTCTCAAGAGCACATTGTTTGCTTGTCGGTGTTCCCGGTTTGGCCAAGACATTATTAGTAAATACCATTGCTCAAACATTGGGATTGACCTTCAATCGCATCCAATTTACCCCGGATTTAATGCCATCAGACATAGTTGGTTCAGAAATTTTGGATGAAACAAAGAATTTTAAATTCATTAAAGGTCCACTTTTTTCGAATGTAATTCTTGCGGATGAAATCAACCGAACTCCTCCAAAAACGCAATCTGCTCTTTTGGAAGCCATGCAAGAAAGAAGAGTTACTGCCGCTGGTACAACCTACGATTTACCCGCTCCTTTTTTCGTTTTGGCCACTCAAAATCCAATTGAACAAGAAGGAACCTATCCTTTGCCAGAGGCTCAATTAGATCGTTTTATGTTTGATATATGGGTAGATTATCCATCGTATGTTGAAGAATTGGCCATTGTTAAAGCAACTACTACAGATACGCGCGTTGAATTGAACGAAGTATTGAATGCACAAGAAATCATTGAATACCAAAATTTGATACGTCGCATTCCAGTTGCAGATAATGTAATGGAATATGCCGTTAAGTTGGTTGGGAAAACTCGAATAAATTCTGATGAAGCACCAAAAATAACAAAGGATTTCATTACCTGGGGTGCAGGCCCTAGAGCATCTCAGTATTTGATTGTTGGTGCTAAATGTCATGCGGCTATTCGAGGAAAGTACTCTCCGGATATCGAAGATGTAAAAGCTGTTGCTAAAGCGATTTTGAGACACCGCTTGGTTCGAAATTACCGAGCGGAAGCCGAAGGTTATTCGATGGATCGAATCATCGAAGAATTATTGTAATTTTGTATCGTGAAGTTGAGAATTATTTCATTCATCTTGTTGCTAAGTGTGTTTATTTTGAACACACCGAAATCTTGGTGGCATGATTGTGATCATAAAATTGAGACTTCAAAGTCACATGAAAAAATCTTTTCTGAAAAATCGGTTGATTGTGATTTCTGTGACCACGATTTAAGTGCTTTTACGGTTCATAATTACGATTTTTTCAAAATTCAAAGATCAGTTATTTCGGTCGATAGAGACATCCTTTTTGAAGAAGTCTCAATTCCTTCTTTTGATCTTCGTGCACTACGTGGGCCTCCTTCTCTAACATTTTAATTTTCTCATTCAACCTTAATGTTTACTAGGTGAAATGATTAATTCCTTATTCAAAAGGGAATTATAATTGTTATTGTTAGAAAAAATTCATAGAAAATAATCAATGAAAACTTTTTTATTCGGCTTCATGCTCCTTTCGTTCGGAGTATTTGGCCAAAAGAAATTGACAGGTGTCATAAAAAATAAGGAAACAAATATTGGAATTGACGCTGCGCAAATTCAAATAATCGAAACGGGGGACCGCACCTATTCGAATCTAAAAGGCGAATTTATTTTCGAAGGGAATTTTCCGGAAAACATTCAATTGAAAGCCGGAGCTGTTGGTTATCAAACGGCTATTTTAAACTATTCTTTTTCAAATTCCAATTTTATTGAAATTGCGCTAACCGAAAAACACGTTGATTTGGAAGAAATAACCGTTTCAACTGGAGCCAACGTGATGCAAAATAAAGCTCCTTTTCACGTTGAAACAAGAAAATTGTCGGATTTGAACGGAGTCGCAACCATGAATTTAGGTGAGGCTATAGCAAAAATCCCGGGCGTTTATCAATCAAGTTTAGGAAATGGAATTTCTAAACCCGTAATTCGCGGGTTGCAAGGAATGCGGGTTGTAACGCTGCTTAATGGCCTACGAATTGAAGGTCAACAATGGGGTGGGGATCACGGTATGGGACTATCCGAAATAGGAATTGGTTCAGTTGAAGTAATCAAAGGTCCGGCCTCCTTGCTATATGGTGCCGATGCCCTTGGCGGTGTTCTTTATTTTTCAGATGAACCTTATGCGGCGACAAATACTCGTTCTTTGAGCGTTCAAAATATGTATCAATCAAATACGCAAGGCGGTTCTGTTCGGTTTTTATACAAAGAATCTCGAAAGAAATTGCGTTGGCTCATCGGTGGAAGTTATTCGAATCATGCTGATTTTCAGTTGCCGAGTGGTAAATTTGCTAAAAACTCACGTTTCGATGAGTCTGTATTGAAATCAG
The DNA here is from genome assembly GCA_044348645.1 of Crocinitomicaceae bacterium. Lineage (GTDB taxonomy): Bacteria > Bacteroidota > Bacteroidia > Flavobacteriales_D > Crocinitomicaceae > UBA952. Next base: position 46,005 of record JBIKSL010000018.1, read on the forward strand.
CACTTTCTTTTAATGGAAAAAATAGCGTTCATCATATTCGTTATGCCTTTAATGCAACAGTCACTGGAATCCCTGGCCACACGCACGATAGTTTGGCAGTTTTTTCAGATTTTCAAGTAGCAGATCAGAAACGGAAATACGAGTTGCCGGCTCAATTTTTTCAAAATCACTTTTTGTCATCGGATAATAAATGGTTTTTCAAATCAAGTGACTTGCAAATTTTTGTTGGAGCAACCAGTAATCGTTTGATTGAATATGATGAGAAAGTTACCATACCAAGCTTAAGTATGCGATTGAATAATGGACTTTATGCGTTGAAATGGAATAAAAAATGGTCGAATTCATCCAAGTTGACAATCGGTGTTCAAGGAATGATGCAGAATAATGCAAATGCACAAAACGCATCAGATATATTACTTCCGAACGCAAATACCTTTGATAACGGCGTTTTTGCAAATTGGGTTTACGAATGGAATCGTTGGATACTACAAGCTGGAGTTAGATATGATTTACGCATTTTAAAATCCTTCGAGACATTTGAAATAAACAACCCAATAACGAAAAACTACAGCGCACCGAATGCTGCAGTTGGGTTGGTTTACAATTCTGAAAAATTAACGTTTCGAACGAATATCTCGAGTGGGTTTAGAGCACCCCATTTGACAGAATTACTTGCCAATGGGTTTCATCATGGTGCTCTTCGTTATGAAATTGGAGATGTGAACTTGAAACCAGAAAAGGCAACGCAGCTCGATTTAACGTTCGAATATAAAAATGAACATTTGTCATTGGTTGTAAATCCCTATGTGAATTACATTACAAATTACATTTATTTGCAACCTGTTGATTCTTTGGTAGATGGGATTCCTGTCTTTCATTTTGAGCAACTTGACAATATACTTTTCTATGGTAGTGATTTCGGAATTCATTATCATCCGCATTTTGCTCATAATCTGCATTTTGAGTCAAGTTTTTCTTGGATTAATACATTTACCCAATCGGACAGTAGCGTTTCACTTTTGCCACCGTCACGTTTGAATACAAGTATTCGTTATTCCATCAATTTTGGTAAAAAATTCGAATTAAAAGATCTAATCGTACAGCATACCTACATGGCGGCTCAAAATAGGGTTGCCTTTAATGAATTACCATCCCAAGCTTACAATTTGGTTAATGTTTCGTTGAATGCAACTATCAATTTGAAACAAACCATTGGTCTTTCCATTGGTTGTAAAAACGTTTTTAACGAACAGTTTATCGATCACCTATCGCGACTAAAAAACATTGAAATGCCGGGGATGGGAAGAAATTTTTATATCAGTCTTAACTTTTTAATCAATCAAAATCTAAAATCAAATAAGTTATGAAAGTAGTTTTTAAAAGCGTGATGGCTGTTGCCATTACTTTGTTCATTTATTCTTGTAAGCGAGATGAATGTCATGATTGTCATTACGACAAAGCCGGAACCCAAGTTGAAATGGGTGAGTTTTGTGGTGAAGCACTTGAGAATTTAGAGACGCAAGGCACATATACCGATTCCACAGGAACGTATGAAGTTCATTGCCACGGACATTGATAAAAAAAACACCCCATCTAATGCAAATTATTTGGGGTGTTTTTCAAGTTTTTAACAATGTTTGAAAATAAGCACAACTAAATTTCGTTGTAACTTTTAAAGGTTGTATCTTTATTTTTTAAAAGTTGAAGTATGTTTGATGATGAAGATGATGACAATTTTTCTGACAACAGTCTGAATAACGATATCGAGCAATTTGAGGCTCACCTTCAAGGAAAATCAATTGGTTTTATCGATAGCGATCGCTTGGAGGCATTGATTGATCATTACATCATCAACGGACAATATGCGAAAGCAAAAGCAGCCTCAGAATTAGGGTTATACAACTTCAGCTACAACACAGTTTTTCAACTACGCAAGGCTCAATCTTTGAGTGGAATGGGCTTATTGAATGACGCGCTTGATATCATTAATCAACTAGAAAAAACGGATATTGGTTCAGCTGAGATTTATTTAACAAAAGCGGCTTTATTCAGTCAATTAAGGGATTCAAGAAATGCGATCCGCTATTTTAGATTGGCTATGGAAGTCTGTGAGCTTGAAGATCGCGACGAAATCTACATGGATATGGCGATGGAACATCAAAATATCAATCAATTCAAAGAGGCGATTGAAGTTTTGAAAGAGGCGCTAAAATTCAATAGTCAAAATGAAGGTGCCTTGTATGAAATAGCTTATTGCTACGATCACATGGGCGATTACAAACAAGCCATTCAATGTTATTCCGACTTTATTGACGAAAATCCTTATTCATTCACGGCTTGGTATAATTTAGGCAATGCTTACAGCAAGATGGAGGACTATGATAAGGCAATTTGGGCTTACGATTACTCTATTTTGATAAATGCTGAATTTGGTCCAGCTCATTTTAATATCGGAAATGCCTATCTCTCTCAAGAGAAATATTTGAAGGCAATTGAGCATTTTCATGAATGTATGCGTCTTGATGGTGATGATGCAATGGCATTTTGTTACATCGGAGAGTCCCATGAGCAATTGAATGAATTTGAATTGGCTCGACACTTTTATCGTAAAAGTTTAGAGCTTGCGCCCATGTTACCAGAGGCCTGGTTAGGTCTGGGTATCATCGACGATTTGGAAGGAAATACCAAGGAAGGCATTATCCTAATTCAAAAAGCATTAGAGTTAGATCCATTGAATGCCGGTATTTTTCACGTGCTTGCTGGAGCATACGAGAAAATTGAAGAAAAAGAATTGGCCATTGAACATTACGAAAAGTCGTTAGAACTTGATCCAAATGATGAAGATTGTCTTTCTGATTACATTGCTTTGTTGACCGAAATTTCTCCTATTGATGCTTTTCGCAAGCTACAAGAGTTTAATTCAGAGAATGACTCCAATCCTATCGCTAAAGTTTTAGAGGTAAATTTGTATTGGATTTTGGGACAACGCGATAATGCGAAGAGACTTTTTGTTGATTGTCTACAAACGGATGAAAAGACAGCGAAAACAATTTTTGAAATTAATCCAAACCTTCTAGACGACCAAGATTTTTTTAACCTTTTGCAAGACTAAACAATGAACTTCAAACTTTCCTATATACCAAAACGAAGTGAAAAACCTAGAAATAAAGGGGTTACGATGATGATGGACAAAGGTTTAGGATTGAAAGAAACAGAGCATTTTATTGAAGCGTCTGAACATCTTACTGATTTAGTGAAATTCGGTTTTGGAACATCCTACGTAACCAATAATCTGGAAGAAAAAATAAAATTATACAAAGAAGCTGGAATTCGACCTTATTTTGGTGGAACTTTGTTTGAAGCTTTTTACGCAAGGGGAAAGTTTAATGATTATTTAAAACTATTAGATAAGTTTGATTTGGATTTAGCAGAAGTTTCCGACGGATCAATCATCATTCCCCACAACGAAAAATGTGAACTCATTTCTAAACTTGCAAAAACCAGAACCGTACTTTCAGAAGTGGGTTCTAAAGATTCTGGTATTTTAATTTCCCCTGCAAAATGGGTTCGTTTAATGAGCGCAGAACTTGAGGCTGGAAGTTGGAAAGTAATTGCAGAGGGGCGTGAAGCTGGTAATGTTGGAGTTTTTAGACCAAATGGAACGGCCCACACACTTCTTATCAATCGAATTATAGCTAAAGTCGCTCCAGAAAATATCTTATGGGAAGCACCGCAAAAAAATCAGCAAGTTTGGTTCATTAAACTTTTTGGAGCAGAAGTAAATTTAGGAAATATCGCTCCAAATGATGTTATTCCATTGGAATGTCTAAGGCTTGGTTTACGAGGCGATACTTTTTTTGATTTTCTACCCAAAGATTTTGCCGATCGATTGAAGCAAGTCAACGACGACGAAGAGATCGAAGAAGAGGCATAATGGAAACAACTTTTGTTAAGACAAAAGAATTTTTTGGTCATTCAGGACAAATTTTCTCAATTGCATTCGATGGTGAGTTCATTTATTCCGCATCAGCAGACAAGTTTGTAACTCGATGGAATGTTGACACAGCTGAACAAGATAAATTTGCGATTCGCTTTGAAAAATCACCTTATTCAATATTATTGATTTCCAATAATCAAAAATTAATTGTCGGATTAGATAACGGCGATTTACATATTTTTGATTTAGTGGATCGAAAGGAAGTCAAATTCTACCAACAACATAAATCCGCAGTATTTTATCTTCTTGAAAATAAATCTAAAAACCAATTTTACTCATGTGATGCCGATGGAAACTTGGCAATTTGGAATTCAGTTTCATTGAAATTGGAACTCATTCTGCCCTTTAATTGCAGTAAAATCAGACGAATGGCATTAAATTTCGATGAATCAAAACTATTTATCGCTTGTCAAGATGGCTATATTCGAATTTTGGAAACGGAATATTACAATTTGATTGATGAGATATACGCACATGAAGGTGGTGTTTCAGCTGTCTGCATAGATCCAAATGATAATACAGTTTTGTTTACAGGTGGAAAAGACGCGCATTTGAAAGTATGGAATTTGAGATCGAAAGAATGTGTTAAAAGTATCCCTGCCCATAATTATGTAATTTACGACATTTTGATTTTAAACGAAAAGTCTTTTGTTACTATTAGTCGAGATAAGTCAATCAAAATTTGGGATCGAACATCATTAAAGGTGATTCAAAAAATCGATTCTAAATCAAAGGGTCACAAGCATTCTGTAAATTCAATTGTTAAGCTAAATGATAACGCTTTCGCAACGTCAAGCGATGATAAAACAATCAAGTTTTTTCAATTAATTGATTCAAAAATCACACCTGTTTTGTGACCGTCTATTTTTAAACCAAATTAACTATTTAATTATCAATTAAATAGCTGCCTTAATTTTGTATTTTTCCTGTTTTGTGATTTGAGGCACCCATTATTTTTTTAGGGCGATTTGTAAGATTAGTTTTTTTGTTTCAGTGAGCTTCAAAAGCTTTGTTTTTCGAGAGTTGGATTTTGGTAAGATGTAGGAAAC
>JBIKSL010000019.1:0-48199 GCA_044348645.1 Crocinitomicaceae bacterium
GGTGTTACGGAAGTTCATTTGAGAACGCATAACAAATTGATATGCTATGACGATATTTTGTTGCGGCATTCCATTAAAGACGAACAAGTGTTGTATATGGGCGATGACATTCCGGATATACCGGTTTTAAAACGAGTCGGTGTTTCCAGTTGTCCGCAAGATGCAGTAATCGATATTAAATCATTCGTTGATTATCAATCTCAATTTAATGGTGGGCAAACCTGCGTTCGGGATGTGATTGAGCAAACGCTTCGTGTTCAAGGAAAGTGGTTGAGCGATTTAGCTTTTGAGTGGTGATTAATTTTTCTAATATTTACAAGTGTAATGTATTAAAAAATCGATTACGGTTTTAAACTACTTCAAAATAAGGCTATTATGCTTTTTTTTGATTTCATCATAGAGGTGGCTATGAAAAAATCTCAAAACACAATTATTTCACCGCATTTTCAACCCTCACTGCCGAGTTCCATTACAAAATTTGGTTTAAATGACCTAAAAATTTTGTTAAGAATTTTCTTTTTCTTTATGAGTCGTTCGAAAAATATGATCCCAAAATGTATTCGAAACACCATAACCAAGAGAAGAATTTTCGTAATGATGTCGACCGTGATGAATCCATAATTTTTTCATTAGACCTCTTGAATATGGCTTTATGTGTAATGAATAATGAATCATAGAATAAATTAAATATCCCATTTCAAAACCTGGAAAGAAAAAATATGTAAACTTTTCCATCATTGAATAAAAAAGGAAAAAAAGAAGAAAAACAATTAAAACTACGGGAACGGGAGGCATGAAAAGATGATTTTTATCGGTCGGGTTTTGATGATGATGCCCATGTAACGCATAGTGAACAATTCGAAGTTTACTGTTTTTACCTGTCCAATGAAACAAAAAGCGATGAATAAGATATTCAGCTAAAGTCCAAGAAATCACTCCCAAAACGAAAACAGAAACCCCAGATAGAAAATCAATTTGGAATTCTTTGACCCCAAAAATCAACATGGATAGAATCAAAATAAGATGAATAAATAATATTGAAGCTGGATTACTTCTCGATAAGTAATCGAAAACACGATTTTGAAACATCGGATTGATTTTATTTTCAGGCATCTCTTAATAATTATGGATTACAAGTTTATGAACAGTTTCAAAAAATAGTTTACATACTTTTCAAAAAATGTTGAATTTGATTTGCTATAGTAACTTATTGATTAGTGAGTTAGAGTATTCCCTAGAACATTTTTTATCGTATTTTCAACTCTTAATACGAAATCCTTCAGAATAATTTTGGTTTTTATAGGTTATTATTTTGGCTGGGAATAACAAATGAAGTTACTATGAAATGACACTAAGATCCGCAATTTTTCAATCAGCTTCCTTATATTTGTTCAAAGAAACAATTATTACCTTACAACTTTTTATCAAAATAATTCTGAATCAAATGCAGCTTTCAACCGATGATAAAATCAATTTTTCGAATATCGGATTGATGTTTGTTACTGCAATTTGCGCTTATTTTTTTCCGTTTGAAACATTTCTTTTGGCCTATGCCTATCTTGGACCTTTGCATTATTTGACTGAAATTAGTTGGCTACATGATCGAAACTATTTCGCAAAAGGGAAATTTGACTTTTTTATTTTACTAACCATCGGTGTTTTGCTTTCGGCAGCCGCTTTTTCGAAAGATTTTGGATGGAATGAAGAAGTATTCAATTATTTCTCACGCATGAATCTATTCGATCAATTATTGGTTTTTGCATTGTTTAGCTCCTTACTATTTGCTTTTGTTAAGAATATATTTGTCAAAATCGTTAGCATTTTGTTGATTTTTGTTTTTGTCTCTGGCTGGCTAAGTCCGGAAAATGCATCGTCGCAATCCGATAATACTGCCATTTTTGCATTAACTTCTTTAGTTCCAACCTTAATTCATGTTTATTTATTTACCGGATTTTTCATGTTGTTCGGGGCTTTAAAATCTCGCAGCAAATCTGGTCTTTATCAAATCATGGGTTTTGTTATCATCCCGATAATCCTAATTTTTATTATGCCAGTTAACCTCAAAAAAACAAACATTACCAATTATGGCAGAAATGCTCACTACGCAGATGGGAATGGATTTTTTGCAACCAATGTCAGCATAATTGATCATTTTAATTTGATTCAAGATCCTGTTTTTACTAACCGAGATTTTATCAATTTAATGAGAGAGCAAAAATTCGAGAATCTAAATAGCAAGTATCAATTTATTAGCGTTTCAAATTATAAGTTATTAGTTGATAGTTTAAATATAAGGTTAAATGAAGCCTACATAATTCGCAAACAGCCGGTAAACTCAACTTGTCCCGTTGATAATCTCTTGTTATTGATTGACAAAGATGGGGCCTTGGCTGAGTTTAGGGAACGTCCTATTCCATCAAAACAAATTTCAGGATTTTCTATTGAAAAATACGGTTCGTTCGTCTATTCGTCAACCATCGGAATCATGCTTATGCGATTTATTGCATTTGCTTATTTGTATCATTATTTAAATTGGTTTAGTAAAACAGAAATCATTCGATGGCATAAAATTCCAAAAATTCGATTGGTAATTATTCTTGCGATTTGGATACTAGCAAGTGTGTTTTATGCATACGATTATTCCCTAGGATTAAGTTTGCTTTTCTTCCTCAGTTTTACTCATGTGTTATTAGAATTTCCGCTGAATATGGTTTCCGTTATAGGAATTGGCAAAGAAACTTGGTCGATAATGAAAAATGGTTTCTTGATTAAAAAATCCTGATGTGTTTCTTTATGAGTTGAGTTAGCTGTAATATCTAACCTAAGAATAACAGTTTAGTTTTTTAGCTTGGGATTTGCAATAAAAAAATATGGCGTGATACTGGTCTTTTCGAAACTCAACAAACGAAAGGCGAATGAACTTATTACTTCATAACCTGAGTCTAAGGTTAATGGATTTACTACTCAATCAAACCAAAAAAATGCAATTTTTCTGTGTTCATTCCATGAGCAATGTAGTAATAATCCTTTAAAATTAAGTGAGGCTGAATGGCTCCCAATTCCCAAAACTTGTTCAAATTCTTGGCCGAACAATAGATTTTTGCCTTCGAAAAAAAAGGTAAATACTTTGCTTTTGGGTTTGCTTGAAGAATTGATTTTTTGGATGCAAAACCTGGATTCAACCATATTTCAACATCAGCTGTCGATGACACAATTTTTTCCCTTGATAATTCCAAACTTCCGGTTCCTTTGGATTTTTGGTAGATGTAATTGATTCCGGCATCCTTGAACATTTGAGCCTGAAAACTATTTCCGGCTGGTGCATACCAAAAATCATTGATTAAATTTCCGGATATCACCTTTTGTGATGAATTCGATTTAACTTTCTTTTGAATAGATCGATATTCTTGAACAATCTCTTTGAAAATCTCCTTAGCAATCCGTTGCTTACCAGTTAAATATCCAAAAAGTAGAATCCATTCAGCTCGTCCCAAGGGATGTGTTTCGCGCCAATCAAAATTTGGTATGCATCTTACACCCATTTTTTTCAATCGATCAGCATATTTAAATTCACCAGAAAAGGCACTGTAAATCAAATAGTTCGTTTTGCAAATCAAAATACGTTCAATCGAAAGTTGTTCTTCCTCGCCAACCGATATAGTTTTACCTAATTTTATTTGATTTTTAATCTTGGTATCATAAACCAATTTTTCATCTGCCACTGCTACAATAGCATTTTGTTCTTCCAAAACACTGAGCATCCCTAAATGCGTTGAGGAAAACGCTGCAATTTTTGAATTCTGAATTGAATCGATAGAAAATGCTAATCGTTCAACAACTTTTTTTCGATCTGGATGAATAACTCGAATAATTGTTGAATCCTTATTCTCTTCAATTCTTAACCATTGGCTGTATTCACAACTATTATTGGATTTATGAGTTTCTTTTTTTGTTTTCTCTGTATTACATGAACAAGTAATTAGAATGAAAACGAACATTGTCGTTGGCAAACGCATGGTTAATATAGCTCAGATTCATTCGGAAAATCTCCGGATTTAACGTCTCGAATATAGTTTTGAAACGAGTTCATCATTTGATCGTGCAGATTGTTATACTTCCTTAAAAATCGCGGGCTAAATTCATTATTTATTCCAAGCATATCGTGAACTACCAAAACCTGACCATCAACTCCATTTCCAGCTCCGATTCCAATAATTGGAATGGAAACCATTTTCGCTACTTTTTCAGCAAGTGCAGCAGGAATTTTTTCTAAAACAATTGCAAAACATCCGGCTTCTTCTAGGGCTTTTGCATCTTGAATCAAACGATTGGCCTCCTCTTCATCTTTCGCGCGAACAACGTAAGTTCCAAATTTATAGATGGATTGCGGTGTCAGACCTAAGTGTCCCATCACTGGAATTCCGGCAGTTAAAATACGTTTGATTGATTCTAAAATTTCCTGTCCGCCTTCCATTTTTACAGCGTGTCCTCCGGATTCTTTCATTATTCTAATCGCGCTCGACAAAGCTTCTTTGGAATTTCCCTGATAGGAACCGAAGGGAAGATCAACTACCACCAATGCCCGCTTAACCGCTCGAACAACTGACGAGGCGTGATAAATCATCTGATCAAGAGTTATAGGTAATGTTGTCTCGTGTCCTGCCATTACGTTCGAAGCCGAATCTCCAACCAAAATCACATCGATTCCGGCAGCATCAATGATTCTTGCCATTGAAAAGTCGTAACCAGTTAACATAGAAATTTTCTCGCCTGCTAGTTTCATTTCTTGCAGCGTATGAGTTGTGACCTTTTTTACGTTTTTATGAATAGACATATTTTTAAGCTTGAAGGTGAAAATTAAGAAATTGAAACATACATTTCCAAATATATTCGAATTTTTTCTAAATTCTTATGAATGATATTTTCTCTATAAATTCCAAAATGTATTTCATTTTATATATTTCAACGCCTCCCTTTTTGCGAGTCCCTTAATTCCATTTTCTTCAACAAAACTAATGACCCAATTTGAATCCGTTTTTGCATACTCACGAAGCGACCATCCAATCGCTTTTTGAATGAAAAATTCTTTATTTGATTGAAAACGAATAATTTGACTAGCAAGAGTATTTAAATCCGTTTTGGATTTATATCGTAACTGAAAAATAATTGTCGCTCGATGCAGCCAAAAACTAGTTTCTGCAGACCATTCTTCAATTACTTCCAGCATTTTATTAGGATACCTTTGTCCAAATTTCCCGAGAAAATTGCTAGAAAGTAAATCTACTGTATCCCACCAGGATTTATTTGAAATAAGGAACTTCAAATTTTTATTATCATTTTCATGGATATCATAGATTTTCCAAGAATTTAGCCAATCCATTGCGACATAGTGATATTCTCGTTCATCCTTATCCCATAGTTCAAAAATGACATCCCAACGTTGATTTGCGGACAAATTTTTCGGTAACTCTTTTTTCCAAGTTAAATACAATTCTTTTCTTGGAGCACTAGTGATTCCAAGAAACTCAAATTGATAACGCATGTATTGTTTCATGGCGATCGCTCGATGTGAATCCTTTAATTGTTCAAGCGAAATAGATAATTTGGAAATATGTTCACTAATCATAAAATGAAAAAAGGCAAATCATAAGCCGGGTTCTGTGTTCCTTGTTGAAAATCAACGTGGTTGTCTATCATTTATCTAGCACTGACGTCACCATCAGCGTCCATCGACCTACCCTCCGAGATCGGACGAGCAGCCCTCAATTCTCGGTATATTTGGTCTTTCAGTTCGTAAGGTTTACCTTGCCTCAAATATTACTATCTGAGCGGTGGGCTCTTACTCCACCTTTTCACCTTTTCCGAGACAAGCCATCAGCTTGTCAAGGTAGTTTTCCTTTCTGTGGCACTTTCTGTTCTCCTGAAATCACTTTCAAAAGACCTTCCTGTTAGGAAGTACGATGCTCTATACTGCCCGGACTTTCCTCTCTTTCGATAAACGAAACAGCGATAGACCGATTTGCCTTGTGTAAAGTTAGTGGTTATTGCTTGAAAAAGCGAGATGTAGAATAACCTAAAGCTGTATTAACTCGAATGAAATAAAATCCTGATTTTAAACTCGTAACATTCACAGAACCGAGAGTACCATCAATATCTCCGATTAATTCAGTTTTACCATTCATGTCAGAAATTTCGTATTTTGTGATTTCTGAATTTGAACGAAGACTCAAAGTTTCCTCCACCATATTAGGATAAATTATAAAATGATCATCAACTTCATTTAAAGACGCGGATAGATTTCTATAAATATCTTGATATTCAATTGATTGTATCAAATTGGAGCCATTTGCTGTGTTAACAACTACCTTTAAAAGCACATCGTTTTTGTCTTTACCAATCCATTCGTATTCTGTTGTTTGAATGGGAGGTATTCCAAGACCAATTGGAAGTCCAATTGGAAGTCCAATAAACACAGAATCTCTTTCGTTTATTTCTCGTTTAACGCGCAAAACTTCAAATGTTCCAAAAGGCAATATCAATTGTCCATGTCCATCAACTGTGCTCGTTACATTTCGATACTGTTTCACTTTAAAATCCGCAGCAGGATTCAAATCAATAAATGTATAACCTCTTGTTGAAAAAACTTGCTGATAATCCATCGGGAACTTATATTTTGTTTCAATGGTATCAGATTTAAAAGCCACATCAACTCCATTTACTTTAATTGAATAACCTAATTTGGTAATTGAATCAGTTGTTGATTTTTGATAGGATCTCGCATCTGAGATGCTAACCGGTAAAATAGCATTCAATTGATCCAGTGGCAAGGTGTTTTCCGGAATAAAATAAGATGCTCGATATGGCTTGGGTGCTAAAGAACCGTAAGTAAATTGAACAGGACTAAAACCGATTGAAGTAAATTCTCTTACGAATTGGTTTGCAACAACTAAATCTGAGAAATCCCATGTTATTTTCTCACCTGATTTGGAGTAATCCAAATTTGGGTTAGTTGTTGTACTATAACGAACTGTATCCAGAGCATCTGGAAAATCTTTTTCAGTTAATGCAATTTGGGAAAAACAACCACAAATTGAGGTCAAAAAAAGACCAATGTTGAAATAGAGTTTTATCATCTTATTAAGCTTACGTATCCGTTAAAGGTAAGAATTTTATTTGTCATAGAGTCCTTTAATTGTAAAACCCAGTTATAAGTTCCAATAGGAGCAGGTTGACTTTCAATTGTACCATCCCATCCTTCACCAATTTGTTCAGAAGTATAAATAATTTCTCCCCAACGATTATATATGTTTAAAAGATAGCCAGAATTTCTATCAAAGCCTGAAGTGAGTATCGGAATAAATTCATCATTCAAATCGTCACCATTTGGTGTAAATGCATTCGGGATGTTCATTATCAAGTCGTCAAGGACTGTAATTTGTTTTTGAATAGTATCAGAACAGCCATCATCTGTGGAAGCTACCAACCTCACCATGAAGAAACCACCAAAACTGTAGGTATAACTTGGATCGCTAATTATACTCTGCGGAGAGCTGAATCCATTATCACCAAAATACCATTTATAGGTCGATGCATTACTTGTTTTATTGGTGAAGTTAAACAATGGTGAATAGACTGACTGAGTTGCAGAGGCTGGATCGGTTGCAAAATCCGCGATTATTTCTTTCACGCAGAAGAAATCTTTTTGTATCAATGATGCTGAACAGCCTTCTGAAGTAGTAGCAATTAATGTGACATCATAGCAGCCATAATCATCAAAGCAAACAACTGTTGAGTCGAGCTGGTTTGAGGTAGTATTATTTCCGAAATTCCATGCAATCGTTGAGCCTATCGGTCCATTTTGATTCTTTCCGGTTTCATCATACAACTTTGGACAGAATGGAAGACAACCTCCATTTTTCATATTTGAAGAAAACATTGGAATAGGTAAAGGATTTACTACTACCAATGTGTCCGCAGAATTAGAACATCCATTTACATCAGTACCGATTACTTCATAGGTTCCTCCAACTGCTGGGGACATTGTATAAACCGAATCTTTATTTCCATTTTTCCATTCGAAATTAAGTGCGCCGGATGCGGTTAAAGTGACTGTTTCTCCCTCACAAACAATTGCGTCTGGAGTGGCTATCTTAACATTTGGAAGTGGATTAACAACAATTTCAACAGTGTCTCGATTAATACATCCAGTTTTGGGGTCAATTGCCTTAAGAATATAATCTTTGGATAATTCTGGCTTAAATGGCGTTGAATTAATTACACCATTATTCCAACTGAATACTACATCCAATCCAACAATAGCGTTAAGTGTATAACTTTCGCCCCTACAAATGGCATCATCAGGGCCAGCATTTACAAGGGGTGGATTTATGTCAATGTAGTTAATTTCAATTTCATCTGAATTTTTACAAAGATTCTGATCAGTACCTGTAACCGTTAAAATAATTGAATTATTGACGCAGAATGGTTTACCTTGTATACCAGATTTGTCCCATGAAAAAATTAAAGGAGGATTAATCGATTCTCCCGTTGCATTCAACTTCAAACATTGTGTTTTACAAAGTAAAGTATCATTACCTGCATTGACCTTAGGAAGAGGATTAACAATTATCAATAATTCAGTTGTATCACCAATACAAGTGATTCCTGAAGTTGTATTTGAGCCATAAATTTCAAATATACCCTCTATTGGAATAGTCAGTTCATTTGAAGCAATGAAACTTGGGATATAATTGATTCCTGATGACAAAGATCCAATTGATGGGCCAATATTTCGCCAAAAGATTTTAGATTCAATATTCGAATTAAATTTAATGTCACCCGTGCTTTCGTCGTGACAAAATGCGTAATCTGTAACTGGATTTATTTTGGGAAGCGGCAGCACATCGATTGTTAGAGTATCAGATTTTCCCCTACAATTTTGAATTATTGGTGTCACAACAACATTTGCCTTTCCTGAATTAGAAGAAATCCAAGAGGGAATACATCCTTTACCTGAAAAAGAAGGCATGCCAATTCCTAAATTACCAAATCTCCAATCAAAATCAACTCCAGAAACAAGACTTGAAAAACATGTTTCAGCTACCTTTTCATTCGAACAAACTTTAAAGTCATTAACACGAATTGATGTTTCAGGTTTAACACTAATAATCAGTGTATCTTCTATTCCACTACAACCATTTAATTTAGGTAATACAAAAATTGAATCAACTTGAGATGTAAGTGGATTAGACATCTGTATGTTCTGTAATAAATGTTTTGAAATATCACTGGTATCCGAAATAGGTAGTTTCTCATTCCATATTGATGTGTTCGTTTGACGCCAAATAAATAAGGTTGAGTCAGAGTAAAGTCCTCTAAAATCAATGTAATCTGAACTGTCACCCGAACAATAAGTCATTTTCCTCCTAGGGTTAATGACTACATTCGGAATTGGTTTGACCGTTATATTAAAATCAAAATTCTTTCCGACACAATTTCCAAGATTAGCAGAAACACGAATAGTAGTTAATTGATTTTTATCTGAAGTGTTCGTTGTCTTGTAATTGAGTCCTTGTCCACTTCCTGAAGAAATACCAGTTTTTGAATTACTACTTGTCCATGAATATTTGTTTACGGTACCAGTAAATTGAATATTGACTTGATCTCCAGAGCAATATTCATAGAATTTTGTCAATTTTGTTGTATCTAAATATATTGCAGGAGACACTGATATCGTAGTGGTTTTTGAATCACCTCTACATCCTTTTTCACTAACTGGGACAACGTTATATACAGCATTTAACACAGAGATAGAGGTGTTTTCAAATGCATCATCAGCTAAATCGAGCATTTTTAAATCAGTTGCAATTGATGGGTTTCCGCTAAGTACTTTAAGACCATTTAGGTTTAATCCAACAACATTATAGTTTATCGATGGAACAGATTTACTGGCACTAAATGGAATTCCTACTGAAGAAAAGGAACAGAGTGAGATTATCTGATTATCAATTACTGGTTCAGGGTTAACGGGTAGGGTCACCGTAAATGGATCTCCTTGACAGCTATTCGAACTAACAGGAACAACCGTGTAAACAACATTTACTTGATTTGTTGTTAAATTGCTAAAGGCATCATCCTCTAATGCTGTTGGGCTTAACCCTGTTCCATCTGCTGCACCTCCACCAGAAAAACTTAGTCCACCCGAATTCAATGCTGTGACATTATAGGTAGCCGCAGTAACACTCCCAGAAATACTTGATCCAAACGGAACTCCTGCCAAAGCATCCGAACAAACTGCTAACAAGTTTTGATTTGAGACCACCGGCTTAGGGTTAACCGAAATGGTTGCCGTAAATGCGTTTCCTGAACATGCCGTTGATTGAGCTATCGGAACAACGGTATAAACTACATTCTTTGAACTTGAGGTTGTATTCGTCCATGCATGATTTGAAATAACCGTCGATGGAAGTCCTGATCCCGTTGATGGTGCGCCTGCGGAAGATAACATACTATTGGAATTCAAGTTTGTAATTGAATAACTTTTTATCGAAATACCATTGGTAGAACCGTTCAAATTAACCGCTGTTGCAACATCACTACAAACTGTTTTCGTTTGATTTTCAACAACTGGCTCAGGATTCACCGATACAGTTACTGTAAATGGATTTCCCTCACAGCCATTCGAGCTAACAGGAACAACGGTATAAACTACATTTACAGGAGAATTTGTTGTATTCGTAAAGGAATCATCTGCTAAGTCTGTTGCGCTGAATTCTGTTCCAATTATTGGGCCTCCACCAGAAACTTTTAGTCCATTGGTATCCAATCCAGTGACGTTATACCTCGAAGCAGTAACTCTCGTGCTTGAATTAAACGATAGGCCTAAAGCAACGTCCGAACAAATTCCAGATATCGTTTGGTTTGATACTGCCGGTTCAGGGTTTACGGGTAGGGTCACCGTAAATGGATCTCCCTGACAGCTATTCGAACTAACAGGAACAACCGTATAATTAACATTTACTTTATTTGCTGTTAAATTGCTAAAGGCATCATCTACTAATGCTGTTGCGCTTAACCCTGTTCCATCTGCTGCACCTCCACCTGAAAAACTTAGTCCACCTGAATTCAATGCAGTGACATTGTAGGTAGCCGCAGCAACACTTCCAGAAATACTAGAACCAAATGGAACTCCTGCCGAAGCATCTGAACATACTGCTAACAAGTTTTGAGTAGAGACCACCGGCTCAGGATTAACCGAAATGGATACCGTAAATGAGTTATTAGAACAATTACCATTTCCAACAGGTTTGATTGTATAAACTATATCTTTTGCCTCAACACCTTGATTTGACCATGCATCATTAAAAATTTCATCATCTTTAAATCCATTTCCTAAATTCGGTGATCCAAGAGAGGAAATCAAACCATTTGAATTTATATTAGTGATATTATAACTCAATATTGGCGATTCGTTTGACGAACCTGGTAATTTCAGTTTTAATTGCTGATCACTACAAACCAAAAGGGATTGATTATTTGCAGTTGGCGATTGATTAATGGTAACAACGAAACTTTCTTGATCTAAGCATCCTCCAGCTGTTGAGGCATAAATATATACCGTTTGAGATTTTGTCAATAAAGTTCCTTTAGGAATTTGATCTGTCCCAGACCCATTTGGAATTAGTGTTGGGTAATATCCTAGGATACTAGCTCCCGATAAGTCACTTCCTTTAATTTCTGGTAATGTGTAGGATCCGTCACAAATGACAACGTCTTTAATGTCTTCAATATTGGGCGCTTGCGGATTAATGAGTTCAACACTTTGAGACTCAGAAATGCAATTATTAAGAGAATTTGTTACAATTACGTTGTAGGTTCCTGAACCTAAATTATCAATTAAGAAATCCCCTATTGAACTGGTGACAAAATTATTCTTCGTTAAATTCCCTAAAATTTCATAACTATATTGATAGTTGGAATTCGGATTGAGATTTGTTATGTTTATATTACCGTCTTTTTCATTGCAAATAGTTGGGTCTTTCGGGGCGAGAGTGAATTTTGGTAATGGCTCTACTATTATTGTTGCCGTAAATGCGTTTCCTGAACATGCCGTTGATTGAGCTATCGGAACAACGGTATAAACTACATTCTTTGAACTTGAGGTTGTATTCGTCCATGCATGATTTGAAATAACCGTCGATGGAAGGCCTGGTCCAGTTGATGGGGCGCCGGCGGAAGATAACATACCATTGGAATTCAAGTTTGTAATTGAATAACTTCCTATCGAAATACTATTGGTGGAACCGTTCAAATTAACCGCTGATGCAACATCACTACAAACTGTTTTCGTTTGATTTTCAACAACTGGCTCAGGATTAACAGTAACAGTTACTTTAAATGGATTTCCCTCACAGCCATTCGAGCTAACAGGAACAACGGTATAAACTACATTTACAGGAGAATTTGTGGTATTCGTAAAGGAATCATCTGCTAAGTCTGTTGCGCTGAATCCTGTTCCAATTATTGGGCCTCCACCAGAAACTTTTAGTCCATTGGTATCCAATCCTGTGACGTTATACCTCGAAGAAGTAACTCCCGTGCTTGAATTAAAAGGCACTCCCAGGGCTATATCCGAACAAACTCCAGATATCGTTTGGTTTGATAGTAAAGGTTCAGGATTAACGGGTAGGGTCACCGTAAATGGATCTCCTTGACAGCTATTCGAACTAACAGGAACAACCGTGTAAACAACATTTACTTGATTTGCTGTTAAATTGCTAAAGGCATCATCCTCTAATGCTGTTGGGCTTAACCCTGTTCCATCTGCTGCACCTCCACCTGAAAAACTTAGTCCACCTGAATTCAATGCAGTGACATTGTAGGTAGCCGCAGCAACACTGCCAGAAATACTCGATCCAAACGAAACTCCTGCCGAAGCATCTGAACATACTGCTGACAAGTTTTGAGTTGAGACTACTGGCTCAGGAATTACCGAAATAATTGCCGTAAATGCGTTTCCTGAACATGCCGTTGATTGAGCTATCGGAACAACGGTATAAACTACATTCTTTGAACTTGAGGTTGTATTCGTCCATGCATGATTTGAAATAACCGTCGATGGAAGGCCTGGTCCAGTTGATGGGGCGCCGGCGGAAGATAACATACCATTGGAATTCAAGTTTGTAATTGAATAACTTCCTATCGAAATACTATTGGTGGAACCGTTCAAATTAACCGCTGATGCAACATCACTACAAACTGTTTTCGTTTGATTTTCAACAACTGGCTCAGGATTAACAGTAACAGTTACTTTAAATGGATTTCCCTCACAGCCATTCGAGCTAACAGGAACAACGGTATAAACTACATTTACAGGAGAATTTGTGGTATTCGTAAAGGAATCATCTGCTAAGTCTGTTGCGCTGAATCCTGTTCCAATTATTGGGCCTCCACCAGAAACTTTTAGTCCATTGGTATCCAATCCTGTGACGTTATACCTCGAAGAAGTAACTCCCGTGCTTGAATTAAAAGGCACTCCCAGGGCTATATCCGAACAAACTCCAGATATCGTTTGGTTTGATAGTAAAGGTTCAGGATTAACGGGTAGGGTCACCGTAAATGGATCTCCTTGACAGCTATTCGAACTAACAGGAACAACCGTGTAAACAACATTTACTTGATTTGCTGTTAAATTGCTAAAGGCATCATCCTCTAATGCTGTTGGGCTTAACCCTGTTCCATCTGCTGCACCTCCACCTGAAAAACTTAGTCCACCTGAATTCAATGCAGTGACATTGTAGGTAGCCGTAGCAACACTGCCAGAAATACTCGATCCAAACGAAACTCCTGCCGAAGCATCCGAACATACTGCTGATAAGAATTGATCCTCTACTTTGGGTTTCGGATAAACCTTAACAGAATCTTTCAAATAAATGAATCCGGAGCATGGACCATTGGAAATGTATATCGCAGGCAGGTAGGTTAATGTCGATGAGGTATTGTTCTCGTAATTGAAAGAAGTATTTACGGCTTGATTATCAGCAATATCAATTGAAACAACCCTATCAACTCCTAGGGGGAAAAATAAAGCTTTCGAAACATTTCTCGTATACATTTCGAAATCCACGTTTAACGATTGACAACCTGTGGTTGAATTTTTAGAACTCATGAAGCCCTCAGGACCACCAACATAAACTTTAACAGTATCTGGTCCAACAAAGCACCCAGACTTCGATGAAAGTTCTTTAAGAATTATGTCATAATTGCCCGCTTGGATAAATTGAACCTTTGGATTCCAATTACTAGAAGAGGTGATGGATGGAGGAAACCCAGCTGTATTATTATTTTTAAAAATCCATTTGGCACTGGTTTGATCAACGTTATTGTATGAATTGTTAACAATTTGAACTACATTATTTACTGAAAAACACTCAATAGTGCCTGGATCTAAGACATCAATTACCGGATTGAAAACAGAAATAAGTTTAAAGCTTGTGTCCTTACAACCGACAGCATCCTCTACAATCAATCGAATTGATAATGAATCCTCGTCCATAATCTTGATTTTGGTATCGCGCGAAGTATTAGAAAAATTGGTTTCAAAAGCCCATCTGCTTGAAGGATTTTTAGGAATGACTTCCCAATCGAATGATAATGCAGATGATCCAACAGAATTATTACTAGTTTCAACTGTTTGATCCTTGCAAATAAAATCTTGGTTTAGATCAAAGGAAGATTCGGGTTTAACAATGGTGATTGATTTAGTGGAAGTTTTTGCACAACCGTAAGCACTGGAATCGGTTAAGGTAACAACATATTTCCCTGGCCTTAAATATTTATGATAAACAGTAACTTGATTACCACTCGAAATGATTGGCGATCCGTCTCCAAAATCCCATGTTCTGCTGATAATTCCATTCGGTTGTGAGGCTGAACTATCAGAAAGCGGGGCTTTCATATCATCGATAAAACAAATCGTATCTTCAAAACAGTAATGATTAAGCGGATTTGCGTTTTTTAATGATAGTTCTCCTATGATTCCGTGAATTTTAATTTCTTTATAACCATAAGTTGAGGATGAGCACAACACTTTGTTATCTGAATTCTTATTTTGTTTAATGTTTTCGAGTCTAATTTTGTATAAACCAGGAGTTTGAAAAACAGATTTATTTAAGTTAATGTATTGAATACTACCTGTACGAACTCGCAGATAAAAAATTGAATCGGGAGCAATACTTGTTTGTGATTCAGGAACCGTGTAAACGGTCCAAATGCTAAACATGGAACTATTCAACGTCGGAGATTTACAAGGCGAACCAAATTGTGGTAAAGGAGTTTCGTTTATCAAATAAAGCCTTTCTCCAATGCAAGCCTCGTTGGTGTCAACTGATTCGCAACTATTGTTATCTGGGCATTCGCCTTGAAATGTATTTGGGCAAGGCGTACAATTATTAAAAGTTTTATACGTGTTGAAAATAGCTGAATCATTGGGGAATACGTTTACTTTTCGAATTAATTTACTCGTGCATTTTCCTTGAGAAAAATTTAGAGTAACATTAAACGATGAATCTACGCCTAGTTTACAATCTGTGCCACTATATTTTAAAAACGCATGCCTTGGTGCAGAATCCCTAACGGTATCTGATCCATCTCCAAAAAACCAAGAATATTCTCCATCTCCACAACCTTTGCAAGAAAAGTATCGATCTCTTTGATCATTGCAGTTTATTATGGAATCAGTTATGGAAGCATTTGAAAGACCATTAATAGTAACAGATATTGACATTGGTGTTCCGCCGCATATTTTAACCATTTTTCCATTGACATTAAAAACCTTGTATGGAGTAGCTGTAATTGTATATCTGCCAGCAACCAAGTAAGTGTGGCAAGCCGTCTCGGCTGGAGGGAGTTCATTTAACGTTCCGTCACCAAAACTCCAAACCACTGTATCCGTTTGAGTTAAAGCTGAGTAATTCAAACAAACCGGAAGGCCAGTACAAACCGATGTTTCGATGGGCCCAGAAATACTCCCTGAAGGCGTTTCAGATCCTTCAGGGCCTACTGTAATAAAGTTGGTAAAGATGTCCTTGTCCGTGCATCCAAATGAATTAGAGCTTTCCATATTAATGCTCCATTGCCCAGTTTCAACAAAGGGACCAATATCGAATGAATCTTTTTTTTCTTGAAACGTTATTTTTTTTGATTCTGTATAAAAAGTCCAAATCGTTGAGTCTGCTAATGTTGTTTTATTATTAATTTTCAACATGTTACTTGGATCAGGTGAGCAAAAGTCTTCTTTGGAAGTTTCAAAACTATTTTCTGGTTTGGGGTTAACAATGACATAAACATCTGAAACACTGTCTGATGGACAATTACCTAAAGCAACTTTGACTTTATAATTTAACTTCTGAGGTTTACTACTTAAATTAATTGGGGCATTGTTAATAAAATCTGTTTTACTAGAAAATTTTTCATTGTCAGTTATATTACCAACTAATGGATTTGGCAATGTATACCAACTGAAAGTTGAACCAGTAACATTGGAAGATAATGGTATTGAGAGAATGGATCTCGAACAAACAGTATCACTCTTCGGGCCAGTGTACTTTGGCGGGCTAACAACATTCACCGTAACTGATGCAGAGTCTGAACATACAGGTGTCGTTATTGAAGAAACCTTAACAGTATAAGTAGAAGTTGTAGAAGGTTTTACCTTCACTTCTGGATTTGTGTTATCGAATTTTGGAGACCATGAGAGATTTATTGGTTTGAAATAACTTGCTCTTGCATTTAAGATTACTTCGGTATTTGCGCAAACAGATGGACTTGAGGGTGTGACGGTAACTATAGGCTTGGGTAAAACGGCTACTGAAATGTTTTGAGTTGCCTCACATTTATTCGAGGTATCTATCAAATCAAACTTATATTCTACCATAGTTGGTGATTCAGAAGTATTAGTTAAAACCTCGTTAATTTCTGATGATCCAAAGGAATTTGGGGTTGACATATTTGCATTAGGTTGTCTTTCCCAAGTGTAGGTAACGTTAGATGATGGATTGGTCGTGGGTAGATATTTAAAACTCGTTTGAGAGCATATTGACGTTGGATTTAGCGCACTTGTTAAACGTGGATTTTGAAGAACAATGACATTTTCGGACTTGGTAAATGAACAAACATCATTAAAAACGGTTATGGAAATCTGCTGGCCACCTGGGGGTGTGGATGAAAAATCATGAGAAAATGAACTATTATTATACAGCTTGTATAACGAAGATTGAATTTTGGTGTAAACGGAATCGTAGGAGGTAGATATACTTAAAGAATAATTAGTCAATGAGTTTTGACACACAGACATGTTTCCCTCGAGCAAAATTGTTGGAAATTCAATAATTTTTAACTCTTTTGTATCTGTTATTTCTTTATTCCCATTTACAATTAGCGTCACATTATAGGATCCAATTGTCGAAAGTGGAATGGAAACGGAGGAAAAATTATTGTCTCCACTATAAGTCTTGTTGTAGGATGAAGGACCTGTAATTATCCATTCATAGCTGGTGTAAGTTTTATTTTTAGCTTCTAAAGAAAAAAGAACAGCAGAATTATCTACTTTTGCACATTGAATTGAGTCGGGAGTGTAAAACAATGCGTCTTGAGCGAAAGAAATAAAGTGAAATGCACAAAATAATTGCACAAATACAAATGGGTAAATTGATTTTAAATTTACTTTCATTGGAATTGGGTTCTTTATTAACAATAAATTGTTAATTACAAAGATAAAACAATATCTCCGAACAATTTTGATGACTAACGAAAAAATGATTTATTCGTTGCCTTTGATTTAGTTCGTGAAAATATAAAAACACTTCGCTCGTATTATCTATCTCTAATATTAAAGGTTTGAAATAATTT
This sequence comes from Crocinitomicaceae bacterium, assembly GCA_044348645.1. Taxonomy (GTDB): domain Bacteria; phylum Bacteroidota; class Bacteroidia; order Flavobacteriales_D; family Crocinitomicaceae; genus UBA952. Next base: position 17,908 of record JBIKSL010000019.1, read on the forward strand.
AAATAGAAATTCAAAACTTTAAAGTCGCTCTTTTTAAGCGATCATTTATTGTTTTTCCAAGTCCTTTTTCAGGGAAGCGTTCAACATATATTTTTTTGAATCCTTTAGAATCCATCATGTGAAGCGTGTTATAAAGATTTCGAGCTGCTTCCTCGAGATTTCCCGATTGGCTCAATATTACCTTGTTTGCCACATTTAGAAAATCATCCTTAAAAAATATGAATCCAGAGGAGGTTGACATGTCTATTTTTTCAGCCGAATCAATAAAAAAGAGTGGGGTAGAGGGAGCATAATGATGTTTTACCATTCCACTTGCTTTTGGTGCCGCATCAACATAATTGAAAATTGAAGTTTTATAACCCAAAATGTCTTCAATTGTTTCCAGTGAAATACTACCCAAACGATAAACAGTTACTTTTTCATGATCTATTCCAACAATAGTTGATTCCAAACCTTTGGTGCATTCTCCTCCTTCAAGGATATATGGAATTTTGCCGTTCAGTTGATTGAAAACATGTTCTGATTTAGTGGGACTTATTTTTCCGTAAAGATTTGCGCTTGGAGCCGCCAATGGGAACTTTAAGTGACTCAAAAGTTTTAATGTTATTGGGTGAGATGGTATTCGGACTGCAACTAAATCTTGATTGGCAGTAATGAGATTTGGCACGAGCTCAGATTTTTTCAATAGAACGGTCAAAGGTCCTGGCCAAAAAATCATAGCAAGTTTTCTTAGCTCTTCCGGGAAATGAACTACGTAGGGTAAAATTGATTCGTAATTTGGAAAATGAAGTATTAACGGATTGCTTATTGGTCGTTCTTTGGCATCAAAAATTTTTTGGATAGCATGTTCATTTGTTGCGTTTGCGGCCAATCCATAAACCGTTTCCGTTGGAATTGCAACAATTTCCCCTTTTTTTAATCTCTCTATTGCTTTTTCTAGATTTGAACCTACCTCAGTAATCACGGCACTAAATTAGGTATTTACAAAATGAAAATCACCATTAATGAAAATCCTTTTATGTGTTTCGTCAACGAAATTTAAAAACAATAATTTAGCCAATAACGATTTTAATTCCTCTCTTGCAAGACGTTCTACATCAAAGATGATGGTATTGATGGTATAAAATAAAATCCATTTCCACGATTCCCGATTGAAAGATTAAACCGGACTTTATTGAAGTATTTTAGTTAAATATAATGTTTGTATTGAAGTATTTTAGTTAATTTAGTTCATTAAAAAACACTTTTTAAAAAATGGAACTAATTAATAGAGTTATTGTTGAAGACTTTAAAGCACAAATAAAACCGGGAAAAGTACTGATCTTACTTGGGGCAAGGCGTGTTGGAAAAAGCCATTTGTTAAAACAGATAATCAAAGATTTAGACAAAAGTCGGTTATTAATCTTAAATGGCGAGGATCAGACTACAATTGATAGGATGTCAATTCGATCCGTTGAGAATTTTAAATTACTACTCGGCAATTCCAACTACCTGATTATTGATGAGGCTCAAAACATACCAGATATTGGTTTGAAACTTAAACTCCTAGTAGATGAAATCCCAACAGCGCATGTCATTGTTACTGGTTCGTCCATGTTTGAATTAACAAATAAATTGGGCGAACCACTTGTTGGAAGATCGCATGTTATGCAATTGTTTCCATTCGCGCAATTGGAGTATCAACCTTACGAAAATATTGTTGAAACGGATGCAAAATTAGAACAACGGCTAATTTTTGGCTCATACCCAGAACTAATTCATTTGAATGACATCGAAGAAAAAAAAGATTATTTAGAGGGTTTGATTAGTAGTTATCTATTGAAAGATATTCTTGCTTACGAAGGAATAAAAAAAGCCGATAAACTTATTGATTTATTGCGATTAATTGCCTTCCAAATCGGCAACGAGGTTAGTATTGATGAACTTGCTATGAATTTAAAGGGAATAAGCCGTAATACAATTGAATCTTATTTGGACCTACTTTCTAAAGTATTTGTTATTTATCCCGTTAAAGGTTTTAGCCGAAATTTACGAAAGGAAATCAGCAAGTCAAATCGTTGGTATTTCTACGATAACGGAATTCGAAATGCGTTAATAAGAAATTATAATCCACTTTATTTACGTAATGATACCGGTCAATTATGGGAAAATTATCTGATGGCTGAACGAATGAAAGTCAACTCATATCTAAAAAGAAGAGTTAACACTTTTTTTTGGCGAACTTATGACCAACAAGAAATAGATCTCATCGAAGAATCGGGCACAAATTTGTCGGCTTTTGAATTCAAATGGAATAAAAAAAAGGTTAAGGTACCAACTGCCTGGAAGAACAATTATTCCGAGGCGACATTTGAGGTAATTCATAAAGAAAATTACTTGCCCTTTGTTTTAGGGAAGTGATTTTTAAATCAATGAAAAAAAATATCCCCTAAGATGCAGCTCGAAGGGGAGGCAACAAATTTAATAAGTCCATTTATTGTATTCGTACAACTTCAATTGAACCACTTATATTCGAAGTTCCACCATTCATGTTTCCTAAAGTTCCTGAAAATGTTGCTTTCAATACAGCATTATTTGGTGCACCACTAGAACTAGCTACACCTGTTGGAAATGTGGTTACATTTAAATTCATATTTCCTGAATTTTGAGTAGAAAAAATTGCAATAGACGGGAGGTTATACCTAGTTATTGTAAAATTACTACTATTGGTATTAAAGTTCGATGATGTAAAGGAGTAACTACCTGTCCCATTTAGGCTTTGCTTAGAAATATTAATTGTAAAAAGCTGATTTCCGCCATCATTTGTTGCGAAAATATTTCCAATGCCTTGTGAAGGAGTATTTGCATTGAAATAAGCCGATCCCGAGCCTGATGCTTGCGTATTTTCAGGATACGTATTTTGCCAAGTATAATTTTGACCATCAATCGTTACATTGTATTTCATTGTTAAAGATCCACTTGGCTGAGGATTATTTTGGTTACATCCTGATAAAGATAACAAAGAAGTTATCGAAAAAAGGATTAATAAATTTCTTAAATTAAAGCCTTTCATAATTTTTGATTTTAGGGTTATTTATTCGATAATTAATTTCTTCTCTACACTACCATCGCTATATTGATAGAATAGTACTTCGTTTGATTTTTCAATGGTTTCAACACCCATGATGTCGAAAATTCTTATCAATGTTTTTGGTTTTATTTTGATTTCTTCGATGTCTGATGTTAAATTTTTCAAGCATCTTATGGAATAACAACGGTATCCATTTTCTAAATCTAATTCAACATTTGAATTGAATTTATTGACGCTAACGTAATACATTTCAGATGATAAATGTCCTACAACCTCAATTGATGAAGTCCAAAACAATGCCCAACTTCCCATCAATTCCGATCCACCTCCAATAAATCCAGCAGGCAAAGCATTGAACCCACTTGAATTATCAGCACCCAGATTAGGTTGATACCACAAACCAGTTCCAGCCTCAATTGTTCCAATACTTTTCAATTTTCCACCAGATCCATCTCCTCCAAGGGTTAATAATAAAAAAGCCCATTCTTGATACGTTGGCATATGCCAACCAACTGGGCAAGCATTTCTAGGATCAGCCGCTGCAAACCAATTATAATGTTTCCCATACGGATTTTCAAATTGACTATCGTTATTGTAATGCGCCCAAGCCCCCGTTGTAAGATCCTCGTTCCATTCGTTAGCATTTGAAATATTTGGTATCGAATCTCCATTGGCATACCTACTCGTTCTTAGGTTTTCAGCCATCCATTCTTGACCATTAATAACGATCGTTTGGTAGGTATTTCCATCAATGTCCGTAACACCGGATCCAGGAGTATAAAGTTGGGAGATTCCGATAAATGGAATTGAGAATAATAAAAATTGAAAAATTTGTTTTTTCATGCTTGATTTGTATTTAGTTAATTCAATAATCTACTTAATCCTTAATGCATCTAACAGAGCAACCAAATTGTTTATCTATAGGGATTCTCATAGTAATTGAGTTAGAACTATTAAAATATCTGGTCCACGCATAATAGATAAATTCTTCGGATGAGGTCCAGAAATATGAATAGTCACCAAGCCCTTTGAAGTTCATATATCTACTACAATCTCCTGCCGGAAAAATTGAAAAACCATAAAAATCGGTGCCATTTCCTTTTTTATCCCAACCTGTTTTAGATTTTAAAAATTGTCCTGACATTTCTTGCCCTCCTGATTTCATGGTTAATTCAGACCATTCAGCATCGGTTGGAACATGCCAACCTTCCGGTGCTAATCCACGTGGATCAATTACTGCATACCAATTGTATAACTTGCCGTATGTTTTTCCGTTTTTTGCGTCGTTTTCATAATAGCACCAAGCAGGTTTTTTTTCTTCATTGTATTTTTTCCATTCAGACTTTGAACTTGCCTGAGGAATAGCCTCGCCATTTCGAAAATAAGACACGTTGAGGTTGTGGCTCATCCAGATTTTATCCCCAATAGTAATCTCAGTTGTTTTACCAATATTTTGTGAAAGCAAAATATTGGTAAATAAAAGAAAAAACATAAGTGGTGGATAAATTTTCATTATACTAATACCTACTTACCGAAGTAAATCCGAAATCCAGCAGCAAATCCCCAAAATGCCGCTAGTTTCACGTCCTCTTGTTGCTCTCCAAAGACATTATTGAGCTGCGTGCCCAGTGTATTGAAATAATTCGGCACTTGTCCAAGATTTAATTCGAAGAAAGTTCCCCATTTTCCACTTCGTCCATATAGAATTTCTCCACCGGCATCTGCTGAGAAACCAATTGTTGATCGTGGTTCAGTATTGCCATAAATAGAATAAGCAGAACCTTTTGTTCTAATAAGACCAGCTGATGCTCCTAAATACCCTCTGAATGATGCATTTAAAAAACCACCTCCAAAATCATTTTCTTCAAATGTGTATCGAAAAAATCCAGCATAATAAGAAGGAATACCTATTGTATTGAAACCAGGAACAAATCTTGCGCCAGCATGTATTTGCTCAGAAATTGAATAACCTAATTCAAGTCGAACCCATTCTGTGCCTGTTCCAAATGCAACATTTAATCCTTGTGCTTTCACTACCATAGCGCTAACTCCTAAACAAATTGTAAATAATATTTTTTTCATAAATAATAAATTTAAAACCTCCTACTCTCAAACACTTTTCGGAATCCGTGACTTACATAATATTTGCAAAAAAAAATGTTAAGTGTTGCAAATTTCTTGAGTTTCTACTTAAACGAATTCATTTTTCATTTGTAATTTATTCGATTATCTTGTAATTTAATCGAATATGGCATATTTAGTTCTTTAGTTGCTCACTTAAGTTTATTTTACCATTTATATATGTGAGTAAAAAACAGACTTATCTTTGATTTGAATAGCGCTATATGTGTCAAAATGAAGGGATATTTAACGTTTTGGCACGTTTTTAAATGGTGTTTTCTTTTCTTACTTTTTTTTTGCCGAAGCAGAAAAAAAGTAAGACACCACGCAGTAGCAGCGAAGCTAATAAACTGCATTTCAACTTTCATAATGCCTTTCCTTCGGAACACTAGTTTTTTACTTTCGTGCTCTGGTTATATTGCACACACCACAGCGGACAGGCCGACTTTCGTCTCCGCGAACCGCAACTGCAGTCAAAACTGCGTTAACTCTGAATGAAAGTTGAGGTGGATGCACCAATAATTTTTACTTATCGAAGTGAAAAATAAAATCATCTCCAATAATCCAAGCGTTGGCATTTTTGGAGCGATGCCAAACAGAACATTCAAAAATAATCTTTCAAATTTTTTCTTACCCTCATTTCCATTTCCAAAAACTGAAGAATGGAATATTCCCCATAAATCCCTATATTTGTTCAACCAAAAAAACGATTATGGATGATCTTCGCTCCTTACACATCGGTCAAAAAATTAAGAAATTACGTGAATTAAAAAATTTGACACAAATTCACATGGCTGAGCAACTTGGGGTTACACAAAGTGCATATAGCAAGATGGAGTTAGGTGAATCGGAAGTGACATACACCAGACTAGAGCGAATTTCTGACGTTCTAGGAATGAAACCGGAAGAAGTAATTGCGTTCAATGATCAAATGGTGTTCAATATTTCCAATAATCCTTATGGAGGTAACGTGTTTAGTCACATCGATCAAAATGGAATATCCGAAAACGAACGCAAATTGTACCAGGATCAAATCGATTTGTTAAAAGCTGAGATTACTCATTTAAGGGAAATATTGGCGAAAGTCCTGAAGTGATTCAATAATCTCAATAGATCACAGTCATTCTTCACCGAATATCATGGATTAAAAAGAGAGGTTTGCGAATTTATTCGATAATCGTTACTTTAATTCTATGGCAACAATCATAATTAGGAAATTGCTAAATTAGTGAATCTAAATTGTTTGATCATTAGTGGGATCCGTTCCTTATCAATTAGTATTGCAAAAGCGACTATGGAAGTGATTTTATTTCTAAAATGGGAGTTCCAAATTTCATTTCCAATTTTATCCATGTTCAAAAAAGAGACTCGAGCGGGGTAAATAAAAATTTTCTTTCATTGTGAATTGGATTGAAAGCTCCTGTCATAAAACAATCGAAAATTCAAATGGATTGAAAAATCTTTATCCCAGAACAGGTTCTTGGGATTATTTGCTTCTTTCCAATTACACGCATCAGTTTTCAAAATTTTGGGGTTGGAAAACGGAAAATGAGTAACTCCTTTAAAAGGAAAAGATAAATACAGATTTCAATTTGGAAATGGATTTTAATCTTTCCTTTAGTTAATCCTTCCATAATTTCAAAATTTCTCTTTTAGACTCATTGCATGCAATAAATTCAGGCAATACATTAGATTATTAAATTGTCTTACAAGCCGGACAAATACCGGAAACGGTAAAGTAGGCCTCTCGAAATTCGTATTCAGTAGGTAAATTCAGGGTGAATTCTACAGAATTCAAGCAAGTTAACGCTTTACAGATCTCACAACTAAAGTGTACGTGATTATGATTGTGTTTCGTGACACATTTCTTACATGCTGCATAGTTAATAACACCATCCGTATTCACAATTTTATGGATCGAATCTTCGTTGACTAATCGTTCCAAAACGCGATAAACTGTAACGCGATCGCAGATATCACCTAAAGATTTATGTATATCGGCATGAGATACGGCATGCTCAGCATCATGAATAAAAGCTAGGATTTGTTTTTTTGCGACAGTATTTCTAGACATTTTTTTAAACTATTGCAACATAATTGCATTTATTTATATATTTGCAATCGTGTTGCATTAACGGATATTCTAATAAAATACAAAAATGCATATTTTTTAACTATAAATAAATTAGGAATGAAAAAGAAAACGGTTTATCTGGCGTTTATGTCAATGGCAACTTTTGTAATTTACTCGTGTAGTAAAAATGATTGTCATAGTTGCCACTATTACAAAAATAATGCGGAAGTTGAACTTGGTGAAAAATGTGGCGAGGAGATAGAAACACTTGAAGCAAATGGTTACACCGATTCAACAGGAACCTACGAAGTTCATTGCCATGATCATTAGCATTATAATTTTTCATAAATGATTTCAAAGTCTTATGAGGAGTGGAAATTTTGCATTATTGAAAAGTGTGGTATTTCATTAACTTTCGAATATATCGAAGAAAGACTATCAGTTCTTTGTAACGAACAAAATAAAGAAAGAAATAAATTCATTGAACTTTATGGTCAAGAACATTTGAACAATGTAATTGATTGGTTTAAAATTGCTTTAAATGAAACAAAACAAGCTTCCCGTCACGGTTCTTAGTGGATTTCTTGGCGCAGGTAAAACTACTTTATTGAATCACATCTTACATAATAAAGAAGGATTAAAAGTTGCGGTAATTGTTAACGACATGAGTGAAGTCAACATTGACTCCAAGTTTATTTCCAATGAAAACAATTTATCTCGTACCGAAGAGAAATTGGTGGAAATGAGTAATGGCTGTATATGTTGTACACTTCGTGAAGATCTCATGATTGAAGTAGAAAAGTTAGCCAACGAAAAGCGTTTCGACTATCTTCTCATCGAGAGTACCGGTATAAGTGAGCCTGTTCCCGTTGCACAAACATTTTCCTTCGTAGATGAAGAACAAGGTATTGATCTTTCAAAATTTAGTTTCATTGACTCGATGATAACCGTTGTTGATTCATTTAATTTTTTCAAAGATTTTTGTTCCAATGAATATCTAATGGATCGTGAGCTAACAGATATGGAGGGAGATAACCGAACGATTGTCAACCTATTGACGGATCAAATCGAGTTTGCGAATATCATTATTTTAAATAAAACAGATCTAGTTGATCGTGCATCACTTGGTCTTTTAGAGGCGGCAATCAAAAAACTAAATCCAACAGCGAAAATAATTCAAAGTGAGTTTGGGAAAGTAGATTTGAAAAATGTGCTAAACACTGGGCTATTCGATTTTGAAGAAGCGCAAAATTCTGCGGGTTGGCAAAAAGAATTGGAAGGTGGAAATCACTCTCCTGAAACTGAGGAGTACGGGATATCGTCTTTTGTCTTCAGAAACCAAAAGCCTTTTCATCCGGAACGTTTTTGGAATTATTTATCAAATCAATACCCAAATTCAATCATTCGATCAAAAGGTTTGTTTTGGTTAGCTTCCAGACCAGATGTAGCTATTTCTTTTTCTCAAGCTGGTGGATCATCTCGTATTGAGAGCGCTGGTGTTTGGTGGGCAAGCATGGAATATGCCGAACGAATTAAATACCCTTCCTTCATCGAAAATAAATCTTACATCGAAGAAAAATGGGACATAAAATGGGGGGATAGACTTACTGAACTTGTTTTTATTGGACAGGATATGAATAAAGAACAAATCATATTAGATCTCGAAAATTGTTTGATCAATGAGGATGATAACTATGATTTCAATAAGGTTGATTCGTTTACTGATTTATTTCCTATCGAAATCTGATTTTTTCTCGTAGAGATTATTTTTTCTTTAATTTTGTTCGGATTTAAACAATGAGATTTCTTTTTTCATTTCTTTTCATTACAATTCTCTTAAGTAAAACTGCATACGGTTTTATTTGGCAAGTCAATTTCTATTTGAATCAAAAAGAAATAGCTGACAAGGAATGTGAGAACAAAAATCGGCCTGAAATGCATTGTAATGGCAAATGTTTTCTTGCCAAACAATTGAAAAAAGCGGAAGCAGAGCTCGAGTCCCAAAAAGAAAAACAAGAAGGGTCTTTTTCCCATTTAAAAGTTATTGAAAGTTCAGTTTTTATTCCCTTTTCTGCCATTTATTTCGACATTAATCTTGATAAATTAGTCCCAAAAAAGTCATTTTTTAAATACAAAAACTCATACTTCTTTGAGTTAGATTCTAATTTTTTCCATCCGCCTTGCGCGAACTTTAATGTTTAATTTTTGATTGCCGCAGCTATTTGTAGGCAACCTTTCCTTTCCCGTTGAAGAAATTCAACATTAGACATTAATTATAAACTTATGCGTAATCTATTTTTAGCGTTAACGCTGGTTGTGAGCGCTAATTCTTTCTCCTGTGATATTTGTGGAGGAGTTAGCAGCAATGCTTCGATCGGACTCTTTGCTTCGACGAAATTTCACACTGTCGGATTTCGGAGTTCTTACCGATGTTTTTCAACTTACATGAATGGAGTCCGTCATTCGAGTGAATTCCTTTTTGGGCAAGAAATTCAATTTAGAACGCAACTTCATGAACGTGTTCAATTGTTAGCTTCCGTTCCTTTTCAATCAGCGTTGCAAAGGCGCGACTTTGGAAGTGATTTCATTTCTGGAATGGGAGATCCAAATATCATTTCGAATTTTATTCTTGTTCAAGACAGAGACTCGAACGGGGTAAATAAAATTTTTCTTTCATTGGGAATTGGGGTGAAGGCGCCACTCGGAAAAACAACTGAAAATTCAAATGGATTGAAAAATCTATATCCCGGAACAGGTTCTTGGGATTATTTACTGCTTTCGAATTACACCCAACAGATTGCGAAATATTGGGGCTGGCAAACGGAAATCAGTTACTCGTTCAAAGGAAAAGATCAATTTGGATTTCAATACGGGAATAGTTTTCAATCCGCAAGTCAAGTATTTCGTAATTTCAAAATTTCCTCTTACCGACTCATTGCAGCAGCGGGAATGAATTTCGAACATCATGCGATTAGTCGTCTCAACGGATTCGAAACAGTCGGAAAAACCAATGATGGAATTGTGCTTTCCAGTAGAGCTAGCATTAATTTAATGACCTATCGATGGTTATGGTCCGTAAACATTCAGAATCCACTTTATCAGCATCTCAATGATGGAACCATTCGTTCAAGACTCAGTGGATCCATCAGTATTAATTATTTACTTAAAACATCAAAAAAATGAAAACAAAAGTATATCTAATTATTTGTCTTGCAGTTATTCTTTTTAGCTGTAAAAAACACAATGGCGCCACTTCGGCTAACATTACATTTATTGAACCAACTGCAGGCGACACCCTTCAATTTGGTGAAGAGCTGCACATAGAAGGAACCATTCAAGGTGATGGGGAATTACACGGTTATTCGCTAAACTTGATTAATTTGACTACCGGACAAACGTTGCTATCAAAATCAACACACGATCATGGTAAGACTTTCAGCTTCCATGAGCATTGGAGCAATAACGTAACGGATTCATCAAACGTTAAGATTATTGTAGTCGTAGATTTAGATCACGATGGCGAGAAAACATCAAAAGAAATCAATGTGGTTTGTTTGCCCAATTAACGCAATCATTTCGATTGATTACTTTTTGTTCCTTTATGAGTGTCGTGCTTTTTCGATATCTACGATTAAAAGTAGTTGAATCAAGGTAAGATCAAAAGGAACGTTACTTAAAAAATAATAATCATTAAAAACATTAAAAATGAAAACAGTAAACTTAATTTTTAGCGCCATTTTGGCATTAACACTTTTTCTTTCATCTTGCAAAAAACACGATCATGATCATCAGGAAAATGGAAATGGGCAAGTCACAATTAACTTAAATCACCATTGGGGAATGGGAACAGAACCATTTAAATTGGATTCAGCCTATAAACATCCAATGAATGGTGATACAATGAAATTTACTAAGTACAAGTACTATATTTCCAATTTTAAGCTTAAGAAAGCCGATGGAACTTGGTGGATACATCCAGAAAGTTATTTTTTAGTGGATTTATCCAATCCTGCATCATCAACTCTTGATTTAGGAGAACTTCCAAATGGAGAATATACAGAGTTGTCTTATACGCTCGGAGTTGATAGCTTGAGAAATGTTTCTGGGGCTCAGTCAGGCGCACTTTCCACAACAAACAACATGTTTTGGAGTTGGAATACCGGTTACATTATGATTAAAGCTGAGGGTTTATCTCCGCAATCTAACTCCGGAACGTTTGCTTTTCACTTGGGCGGATTCAAAGGCACTTACAACATTGTGAAAACAAAGACAGTTGATTTTTCGTCCAATCCATTAACAATAGCAAAAGACAAAAAGAGTGAAATTCACTTTAATGTTAATACAGCTATGACATGGTGTAACTCCGGAAGTTGTGCCGGAACGAGTTCGGTGATGATGCCAGGCGCGTTGGCCTACCAAATGGCGAGTGATTTCCATAATGGCTTTGTGTTCGATCATATTGTTGAGTGATTGTTTGTTGAGAATAAGCATGTAATTAGATATAAGAAATAGTTAAATCTTTAAAAATGAAATTAATCCTAATATTAACACATTTTATTTTTGCAGCAACCGCATTGTATTCTCAGTCATACTTAGGACAAAATGTTCCTGATGTTACAGAGACAGACTGTAATAATAATACCGAACGAATTTACGATGTTTTGGCTACCGGAAAACCAATTTTGATTTTCAAAACAGATATGATTTGCAGCAATACAATTGGTTTTGGGACAACGGTCAGACAATATGCTGACTTATATCAAGCACAATACAGAACTTGGGTTTGTGCAGATTTTATGGATGCTTCCAATTATTCGGAGCAATGTACATTCATGCAACAATATCAACAGCAAACGGGTTTAAACGCAAACTCCGCATTTTGTTTTATTGATACAACGTCAGTAGGTGCATACGATCCAGCAATGCGTTCTTCAATACCAAAATGTTTTCAAGGATATGTCGTGATTGGCTTGGATTCGACCATTATATATGTTGGAGGCGATGTGAATCTTGCTGTAAATGCTGCACTTAACGAAAGTCAATCTTTAGATATAGACGAAAATAAAATGGTTAAAGGAGTTTCTATTTACCCCAATCCTTCCTCTGATTGGCTATTTGTTGACACATCTATCGATTTAGAAGAAATCAATATCACTAATGCCACTGGTCAAATTGTTGAATATACAGGGAATTTAATTAATCCTATTGACATTTCTTCTTTTGAACAAGGTTTTTACATGGTGCGTCTCAAACTGAAAAATGGAAGATTTGTTAATGAACGTTTAAGAAAAATGTAGTTTTTTCTAAGAATCTTTTGAATTAAATCACATTCTCATTTGGTGTATATATTATTATAAATCAATTAATTATCATGAAAAATATATTTAAAATTATTGGATGCTTATTGTTATCCTTTAACACGAGCTTTTTGAAAGCTCAATTACCCTCTTCTTTACCGATTTCCTTCGCTTGGGGTCAAAGTGCAGGTGGAACAGATTGGGACAACAATTTCCGAACTGTAGTTGATAGTGCCGGAAATGTATATAGCTTGGGTTTTACATACAGCCCTATTTTCAACTACACAACAGATAATTCGATTAACGATGATATTTCAGCTAACACTGGATCGTCTGTTTATCTTATCAAATACTCGCCTTCAGGCAATTTAATTTGGAAACGAATCTATAATGCTAGTGCTTCAGACGAAAGGCTTGACTTGACATTGAAAAACAATACGTTAGTATGGTCGGCTGGATTTACGGGAACTCGAACCTTTGGTGACTCAACTTTTACATCTGCCTATTCAGGAGCTGCCTATTCGGTTGTTTTTGTTTGTCTTGACTTAGACGGCAATTTTAATTGGGCAAATCAATTAAATGTTGACCTAGCAGAATATGCCTCTATTGACATGGCAATTAATGAAAACTCAAATGTATATTTCACTACAGCATTTGAAGGGAGTATATCAACTGTTTCAGGAAACTACGCTTCTACTGGAATTGGTGGAGATATTTTGTATGGTAAAATTAATTCTACAGGTAATTTTGTGTGGATAAACCGAATTGGAAATAATGAAGATGACAAAAGCGGTAATATCATTTTGGACAATAATGGAGATATTTTGTTATCGGGAAGATTCACAACTACACTAACAATTGGAACCAACAACTTAAGCAGCCCTGTTGGATACGATTGGTTTTTAACTAAACTAAATCCAACAAACGGTACAGCTATTTGGGCTATAAGTGATGGAGGTTTAGGAAGTGAAGACCGTATTTCTGCTCTTGGTGTCAACCCTTGGAACGAAATTATTATTACAGGTCGCTTTGCGAGTTCCTTTTCGTTTGGCACACAATCCATATCATCTGTTGGTAATGATGATATTTTTGTTGCGAAATACGCGAGCAATGGTTCTTTCCTTTGGGTGAAAACATTTGGAACTACCGGAGAAAATGACTGGACGTCCAATAATATTGGAATTGATGACGCAGGAACAATTTGGGTAGAGTCCTCCATTGGAGGAGACAATAATGGACAGAATTACCCGGTCTTTTATGGTTCTCCAAACGTTTCTTTGAACTTGTCAGGAAACCAGGATTTTGTTTTTTGCCGATACAGCAATTCAGGTGATTTACTATCTATTAATGCTTTTGGGACAGAAGCTTATGAGTTTTCACAGGATTACTTTTTTGACAAACAAACAGGAAAATCATATATTGCTGGTCATCATACAGCCGATACAACCATTTTTAATCAGGATACACTATTAGTTCGTGGTGGTTTTGCAGATGGATTTACGGCTGTTGTAAATCCAACTATTTACGCAAGAAATGACCTTCATACAGTATCAACAACGGCACAACAAATGATTATGGTATTGATGAATGATATTTACCCAACTGCTCCTATTTTAACAATTGTTCAAGGTCCAACACATGGGAATGCATTTGTAATGGGCGGTAATCACATTGCCTATACTGCAACAGGAACCTACAGCGGTAATGACACCATCCGATATAGAATTTGTGAAGGAAATGAATGTGACGAAGCATTATTAGTTGTTACAAATAATTTTTTAACCTCTAACCATGAACTCATTGATGATTTCGACCTTGAGGTATTTCCTAATCCTTCTTCACAAACTATCTCATTAAGATCTCCCAAATTAGAATCATATAAAGTAAGTATCTTTAACAATATCGGTCAATTAGTTGTGTCATTTGAAGGTAAGGAAACCATTAAAACTATAGATATTTCGGACTTGGATTCTGGGATATACAACATATTTCTAATGGATAAAAATAGGAACCATAAGAGAATTATGAAGTTTTTAAAACAGTAATCCGATAATCTGCAATTCAGAAATTATTTTCATGAAAATTTGTTTTATCCTCTTATTAGCGCTAATTGTAATCTCCTGTCAAAAAAAGATAGAAGAAACTGATTCATTTGTGTTAACTTATCCGGATTATTTTCCAACTCCAATATATGACTTCACAAATAATGAATTAACCAAATCCCGTTTTTTACTTGGAAAAAAATTGTTTTTCGATACGCAATTATCAAATGATGGGACTATTTCATGTAATTCTTGTCACGCACAAGTTCATGGTTTCGCTGATCACAATGTTGCATTTAGTACTGGTGTAAACGGAGCTTTGGGAAACAGAAATTCACCCTCTATTGCAAATATGATTTGGTCACCGTCTTTTATGTGGGACGGTGGCGTAAATCATATCGAGGTTTTTTCCGTGGCACCAATAACCAATCCCCTAGAAATGCACGAAACGATGTCGAATGTTGTTAATAAATTAAACCAAAGTGAAACCTATAAAAAGGAATTTAAAGCTGCTTATGGAAAGGATGTGATTACCGACCAAGATTTGCTCCGAGCGCTGACAATTTATATGTCCATGATTGTTTCTTGTGACTCAAAATACGATCAGGTTCGACAAGGGAAAATAAATTTCACCGCAGATGAGGCATCAGGATATGAATTATTTCAACAAAAATGTGCCAGTTGTCATTCGGAGCCACTTTTTACAAATTATCAATTTGTCAACAATGGTCTGGATTCTGAGTTCTCCGATCTTGGAAGAGCAAGCATCACATTAAATCCTTCTGATAATGGTAAATTCAAAACACCTTCTTTGAGAAATGTTGAACTGACCTATCCCTACATGCACGACGGACGTTTTTGGACGCTTAGCCAAGTTTTAGATCATTACAGCAGCGGAATTCAACTGTCTGAAACCCTCGCTCCAGAACTACAAAATGGAATTTCGTTGAGTCTTTCGGAAAAACAACAACTAATTGCTTTTCTAAAAACATTGACCGATAACAAACTGCTTTCAAATAGTTTGTTTTATTAGTTGGTCAGTTCATAAAAAATAATTGGTTTCTTTTTCCCGTAGTGTAAAACAAGCATCAAAGGAACATTTTTCGCTTTTGAATGTTTATTTACCAGCGGCTATTGTCTGCAGTTTATCTTTATCTTTCAAAATGAAATTATTTCGATTTTGAAAAGAAATCCAGAAAATGAAACTCAATTAATTGAGATTGGAGTTTCCAACCTCGTTAATGCGGTCAAGAACTAAATCTGTACACGTGATTATATCAATGTATAGAATTAATGTCAAATCGTTAGTTTATTTAGAAAATGCCGAAATAATAGGAAATCACTAAAAATTTATCACTAAATATCACTTGAACGTTTGAATTGAATCAATCCTTTACTTTGCAGCATGAAATTTGGTCGCCACAATATTCCAATCAATCACATTAAAGAAAGCAGCAATATAATCGGGACGTCGATTTTGATAGTGCAAATAATAGGCGTGCTCCCAAACATCCAATGCTAAAATCGGTGTTCCGTTTGAACCTTCTCCCATGATGGGATTATCTTGATTGGCAGTTGAGCAAATCTCTAATTTCCCATCCGTTACGCAAAGCCATGCCCAGCCAGAACCAAATCGTGTAACGGCTGCTTTTGCAAAATGATCTTTGAATGTATCAAAATCACCGAAAGCTTCGTTGATTGCAGTTGCCAATTCTCCTGTCGGCTCTCCTCCGCCATTGGGGCTCATTATTTCCCAAAATAAGTTGTGATTCCAATATCCACCACCATTGTTTCGAACTGCTGGTTTATCTTTACAAACTTTTAAAATCTCGTCGATTGATTTACCTTCCAAGTCAGTTCCTGCAATAGCGTTGTTGAGATTTGTGGCGTATGCTTGATGATGTTTTGAATAATGGATTTCCATTGTTTTTGCATCAATATAAGGCTCGAGAGCATCATAAGAGTATGCTAATTTTGGTAATTCGAATGCCATAAGTATGTTTTTAAGTGAATATTATTTTTAATAACCAAAATTAGAAAAAATCCAAATTGAACGATTGTTAATTAATTTAAATTTAAACCTCAAAAAATACCGATTTATCTTTTACGTGTCTGAAGGAAAAAAAACCAACTATCTAATGATTGCATCATCAATTATTTTTGATGGAAAGTGTTTAAATTATTTTTCGATACATCAATCGGATTCAAAATATAAGAGGTTTGTTTTTGTTAGTTTTGGTTGTTTGAGAATTGATGCATGTGAATTAATAAACTACAATATTCATTAAAAATTAGATTCTTGTGCGTTTAATATTTTTATATTGCATCAAATTTTTAAAAATCTCAATATGATTAAATTAATTTTGTTTTCTTCCGTATTCATTTTATCCTTTTTAACCATGAGTAAACAATCCATACATCAATTTAAAGTAAAAGATTTAGAAGGCAACGACTTTGATTTCGCTTCTTTGAAAGGGAAAAAAGTTATGGTCGTGAATACGGCGTCCAAATGTGGTTTGACCCCGCAGTATGAAAAATTAGAAGCTTTGTATAAGAAATACGAATCGAAGAATTTTGTAATTGTTGGTTTTCCTGCAAACAATTTTATGGGACAGGAACCGGGTTCAAATGAGGAAATTGCAACCTTTTGTCAGAAAAACTACGGTGTTACTTTTCCAATGATGTCCAAGATTTCGGTGAAAGGAAAAGATATGCACCCTGTATATCAATTTTTAACATCGAAAGACAAAAACGGTTTGGAGGATAATGAGGTTCAATGGAATTTTCAAAAGTATTTATTGAATGAAAAAGGGGAGTTGGAAAAAGTAATTTCTCCCCGAACTCAACCAGATGATAAATCTATCATTGAGTGGATTGAAAAATAAATCAAACTATTAACATTTTGTTGATAAATTAAAGCTTCCGAAACAAATCCAAGTGCTTTTTCAACTTCTTTGATCAGTATCTTTGAAATCCGTTCAAAATTCATTGGAGGAAATTTATTGAGCTATGGCAGAAGAAGAAAAAAGAGACAATTATTCAGCGGATAACATCCAGGTATTAGAAGGTCTAGAGGCGGTTAGAAAGCGTCCTGCGATGTATATCGGAGATGTGGGAATTAAAGGACTTCATCACTTGGTTTACGAGGTGGTTGACAACTCAATCGATGAGGCGCTTGCAGGATATTGTAATACGATTCACGTTTTTATCAATGAGGATAATTCCATTACTGTAAAGGATAATGGTCGTGGTATTCCAACAGCAATGCATACCAAGGAGAAAAAATCTGCTTTGGAAGTTGTAATGACGGTTCTTCACGCCGGTGGTAAATTCGATAAAGACACATACAAAGTATCTGGAGGTTTGCACGGCGTTGGTGTATCGTGTGTGAACGCATTATCTATTGCCTTGAAGGCAACGGTTCGCCGCGAAGGAAAAATTTTCCAACAAGAATACAGCATTGGTAAACCGCTTTATGACGTAAAAGTTGTTGGTGAATCTGACGAAACGGGAACTGAAGTTACATTTAAGCCAGATGGAACAATTTTCGAATCAACGGAATATAACTTCGATACATTGGCTGCTCGTATGCGCGAGTTGGCTTTCTTGAATAAAGGGATAACGATTACACTAACTGATTTAAGAATAGTTGACGATAACGGTGAATCACCGAAAACAACTTATTATTCCGAAGGTGGATTGCGTGAATTTGCTCAATATTTGGATCGTAACCGCGAGGCCTTGATTTCAGACGTAATTTATTTTGAAGGAGAACGCGAAAATATTCCGGTTGAGGTTGCTTTGACTTATAATACTTCCTACACGGAAAACATCCAAGCATACGTAAACAACATCAATACCCACGAAGGTGGAACACATTTGTCAGGTTTCAGAAGAGGTTTAACAAATACCTTAAAAAAATACGCAACTGACTCAGGTATGTTGGCCAAAGAAAAAATTGAAATTGATGGTGACGACTTCCGTGAAGGATTGACTGCTGTTGTATCCGTTAAAGTTCAAGAGCCACAATTTGAAGGTCAAACAAAAACCAAACTAGGAAACAGAGAAGTAACTGCTCCAGTAAGTCAAGCTGTTTCTGAAATGCTTTCTGCTTATTTGGAAGAACATCCTAATGAAGCACGATTGATCGTAGAAAAAGTGATTCTGGCAGCTCGTGCTCGTCACGCAGCAAGAAAGGCACGGGAAATGGTTCAACGCAAAAACGTTTTGTCCGGTTCCGGTTTACCAGGTAAACTTGCCGATTGCTCCGAAAAAGATCCTGCTGCTTGTGAGATTTACTTCGTCGAGGGAGATTCAGCGGGTGGCACTGCGAAACAAGGCCGTGACAGACATTTTCAAGCCATTATGCCACTACGTGGTAAGATTTTGAATGTCGAGAAAGCGATGCAGCACAAAATCTTTGAAAACGAAGAAATCAAGAATATTTACACGGCTCTTGGAGTTCGAATTGGAACAGAAGAAGATTCCAAAGCGTTGAACCTCGAAAAATTAAGATATCATAAGATCATTATCATGTGTGATGCCGATGTAGATGGTTCCCACATTGAAACCTTGATTTTAACGTTCTTCTTCCGTTTTATGAAAGAACTTATTGAAAACGGATATATTTACATTGCAACTCCGCCATTATACCAAGTTAAGAAAGGAAATAAATCCGAATATGCTTGGAACGAAGATCAGCGCGATCGTTTGATTAACGAACTGAAAGGTGGAGGAAGCGAATCTTCAGTGAACGTTCAACGATACAAAGGTCTTGGAGAGATGAACGCTGAGCAACTTTGGGAAACTACAATGAATCCGGAAAGTAGAACTCTTCGTCAAGTTACGATTGAAAATGCAGCTGAATGTGATCAAATTTTCTCCATGTTGATGGGTGACGATGTTCCACCTCGAAGAGAATTCATTGAGAAAAATGCGAAATACGCGAAGATAGACGCTTAATTTAATTTCTAATATTGCTCTAATTGCTTGGCTTGGGTAAAATATCTCATTGATCGGACTTTTCAAATTGCTTATTTAGATTATTTGAATGTAATTTTAGAATGTGATTTCAACAGATCAAATTTTCCGAAATCAAAATTGTTTGACTTTCCAGGAAAACGCGCTAAAAGTGTTTGAATTTCAATTAAAGAATTGTGATGTTTATTGTAAGTATTCAAGTTTGCTCCAATGTAAATCTCCAAAAACAATAACAGAAATTCCTTTCTTACCGATTCAATTCTTTAAATCACATGAGGTTCTTTCAAAGCCAAAAACCAATCTTGAAACTCTTTTTTTGAGTAGCGGAACAGGTGTATTAGGTAGAAGTAAACATTTGGTTTCAGACATTTCTGTTTACGAAGAGTCTTTTCGAAAAACCTTTCAACTTTATTTTGGTAATCCAAAAAATCAGGTGATATTGGCACTTCTTCCTAATTATATTGAGCAGGGAAATTCCAGCTTGGTCTATATGGTGAATGATCTAATTGAACTTTCCAACAACGAGCTTTCTGGGTTTTTATTAAACGATTTTGATCAACTATGTTTTCGTTACAATGCTGCTCAAAGCTCCGGAAAACAAGTCATAATTTTTGGTGTTTCCTATGCTCTTCTTGATTTAGCTGAACAAGGTATTGATTTCAGTAAAGCTATAATCATTGAAACAGGCGGAATGAAGGGAAGGAGAGAGGAGCTATCCAAAATAGAATTACATGAGCGAATAAAAAAAGGATTGGGTGTTGATTGTGTATCCTCTGAGTATGGAATGACCGAGTTGTTGTCGCAAGCATACAGTCAAAAAAATGGGATTTTTCAAACTCCGCCATGGATGAAAATAGTATTTACGGATGTTTATGATCCACTCTCTATTGTATCGGGTGAAAGAACTTCGATAATCAATGTAATCGATTTAGCAAATTTCAATAGTTGCTCGTTTATTCAAACCCAAGATTTAGGTAGAAAAGTAGATGGAGGCTTTGTTTTGGAAGGTAGACTGGATATGTCGGATATTCGAGGATGTAATTTATTGATTGAATAATTGCGTTTCATCCTGCTATTCAATGGGATTGTTTTATCTTTGAATGAAATGACATTGCAAACCATACTTATTTTATCCACCATTGGACTTTTTGCTGGAATACTGAGTGGATTCGTTGGTGTTGGCGGTGGAATAATCATTGTTCCCGCTCTCGTTTTCTTTCTTGGATTAACACAACATGAAGCGCAAGGTACAAGTTTGTTTGTGTTAATGATGCCAGTTGTTGCTTTGGCTGTTTTCAATTACCAAAAAGAAGGTAACGTCAATTGGAAATTCGGGTTGATTATAGCAATAACCTTTTTAGTTGGTGGTTTTGTTGGCTCCAAGCTATCATTGCGTTTGTCTCCCGGAATTGTTAAGTTGATTTTTGGAATTTTCATGGCTTATATTTCCTTCAGATTAATTTTATCAGGTTATGCTTCCATTAACTCGAATGAATCCTGAGACAATTTTAAAATTGCGCCATAGAATTGATGAAATCTTTGAAAAAGTAAAGGGTTATCGAGAACATCTTCATGCCAATCCGGAACTATCGTTTCAAGAATACAATACAATGAATTTTGTTTCCGAACAGCTCACGAAGATTGGAATTCCTCATGAGCGAAATATAGCCGGAACAGGAGTAGTTGGAATGATTCGAGGAAACCAACATTTAGCCGAACATTCTTGCATTGCATTACGCGCAGATTTAGATGCTTTGCCAATTTTTGAAAGGAATGAAGTTCCCTACAAATCGAAAACAGATGGCATAATGCATGCTTGCGGACATGATATCCATACGGCTGTTTTGCTCGGCGCTGCTGAATTACTTTTCGAAATGAAGGACGAATTGCGCCAACCTGTTAAAGTTATTTTTCAACCTGGTGAAGAAACACATCCTGGTGGAGCTAGTTTGATGATTGAGGCTGGAGTTCTTGAGAATCCGAAAGTATCTAAGATGGTGGGATTACATGTTTTTCCTGAGCTTCTCGCAGGACAAGTTGGATTGAAAGAGGGACTTTACATGGCTTCCAGTGATGAAATTCACTTAAAAATTCATGGCATTGGCGGACACGGAGCGCTTCCTGAAAAATGTGTTAATCCGCTTATGATAGGAGCGGAATTTATGTTAATGGCACAAGAATTGATTCAACAAAAAGCTCCGAACGAGATTCCAACAGTATTAAGTTTCGGAAGATTTGAAGCGTTAGGCTCAACGAATGTTATTCCATCATTCGCAGAAATTAAAGGTACATTTCGCACAATGAATGAAGAATGGCGAGCGGAAGTACACACGTTATTGGGGAAGTTGGCTGAATCAATTTCGTTGAAATTTAATGGAAAAGCCGATTTAAAAATCTCTAAGGGATATCCATTTTTAGTTAATTCCGTTGAACTCACTCGAAAAATGAAATCGGTTTTTCAAGAACTTTTCGGAGAAAATAATGTTCATGATTTGCCTATTCGAATGACAGCTGAAGACTTTGCATTTTACAGTCAAAAAATTCCGGTTTGTTTCTTTCGGTTGGGAACAGGTTTCTCAGATGGTCGTGAAAACGTCAGCGTCCATCATCCCAACTTTGATGTGGATATCAATTGCTTGAAAGTTGGAATTTTAGCAATGGTTTCTGCTGCGATGGAGAATTGAAATTCATTGAAAGAATTTCATAATGACAACTCAATATTTCCTAGATAATTCCAATTTGATTGTAAAATTTGAATTTATTTTCATTGTTTTCAAATTGAATTGGAAATCCGATAATATTTTCAGTATGTCTTGCTCCTGTTCAGGTTATTAACAATCCATTTTCTTGCTTTAAGTACAAATACCTTTTTTCTTGGAATTATTACGCAATGGTTGTGAACAAAAATGCCAGATGCTAGAACTTAACACATTGATTTTATAGGTGTTTAGAAGTGTTTTCAAAACTTTTCGAGATTTCAACAAGTTGAATGTAACCCATAACTGAAATTTCATGTGAGTATGTTTGCATACAGATTTGATTTAGCTATAAAAATTACAAATTTCTGAAAGAAATCAGTAAGCTATCTATTTGATTTTGAATACAATTTTGCATTGAAAACATTAATAATTGATAACCAGACTTAAATAAATAATCGATGATCACCTACTTACATTACATTCTAACATACATGCCAACAATCGGGACTCTAATTGGTGGTTATTATCTTTCAAATATGTTGCTCAAGGAAGGTCAACCGGTAAAGAAATCCATTTATTTAATATTTATTTTCTGTGCTATTTGCTCCATTTATTCATTCAGTATAACCAAGTTTCAGTATTTAAAGCCAGAGTTTTCACATCCCTATCTTGAATGGATGGAAGAAAAAATAACTTTCGTTTATCTCTCGGTTAGCACGTTGAGTTTATTGGGTTTTCTTTCATTTATAGGCTTGTTTTTCTTTCAAGGAAACTACTCCAAAGAAATTTCACTGGCAATTGTCATCTCAATATTAGCTCTTATTAGTTCCATTTTTTCGATACGATCGGAATATATTCATCCAAGCTGGAAATTCTATCAATCGTTTCAATATGAGAAAATTCAACAAGAACAATAAATAATCCAAAAATAATAATCACATGAAAAGACTAGAGAATAAAATTGCAGTTGTTACAGGGGCTGGATCTGGAATAGGAAAGGAAATAACGTTACTATTTGCAAAAGAGGGCTGTAAATTAATCGCAACGGACATCAATCAAAATCGCATAGAAGAACTGGAGAAAGAAACCGCATCTTTTGGAGCAAATGTTAAGCTTTATCATGGTGATATTTGCGATGCAAAACATATTGAAGATTTAGTGACTGATTGTCTCAAAACATTTGGTTCAATAGATATTTTGGTAAACAATGCCGGAATAATGGACAATTTTGAGGCAGTTGATATGGTAGATGAGTCAGAATGGACAAAAGTATTTAGTGTTAATCTGATTGCTCCATATCGACTTATGCAAAGAACGATTAAATTATTTCTTAATAAAAAATCTGGAAATATCATCAACATCGCTTCAATTGGTGGTCTCAACGGAGGAAGAGCCGGAGCGGTATATACTGCGAGTAAGTTTGCATTGATCGGATTAACCAAAAATACGGGGTATCTTTTCGCAAAAAAAGGAATTCGATGCAATGCCATTGCTCCGGGCGCCATTGAAACTCATATTTCTGATTCAATCGACTATTCAAAATTATCGGATGATATAAAAGAACGAATTATGCCTGGTTTGGCTTTGAATCCGAGGTATGGAAAACCAATCGAAATAGCCAAAATCGCTCTTTTCTTGGCAACTGAAGAATCAAGTTTCATAAATGGAAGCGTTATTGTTGCAGATGATGGTTGGACGGCATATTAAATATACTTTTATATAAAAATAATGAAACAATAAAGTAAATTATTGCAAGGAAAAATGAACCAATAAGCTTGAACTTTGATTAATTAATAACAAATTAAATTTTAAACAATGGAAACAAAAACAAAAGCAAAGGCAAAACCAAAAAAAGCCGCAGAGGAATTTAAAATTACGGGAAACTGGGCTGAACAAGCAAAGGTACTCAAAGCTAAATTTCCGAAACTTACTGATGCTGATCTCAAATTTGATGCTGGAAAAGAGGAACAACTAGTATTGCGACTCACAAGTGCATTGAATAAGAAAAAAGATGAAGTAATTAATTTGATTAAAAAGGGAGCAATCGAAAAATAACCTACTCACTGGTTTAATTTGACAAGTATCAAAAAATCAAATCATTAAATCAGTAATTAAATCAACCAAACCCTTTTTAACTTGAAATCGTTCCGAAATCAACTTATTTAAAATCAATTTAATCGGTTGACTTAAGGGTTGATTTCGAACATTTCAAGAAACGAACAGCACAAATAAATAAGTAGTAACCAAACCTTTTTAATAACCACACAAACATAATCAAATGGAAGCACCTAAAAGAAACAACACAGCAACAATTATTACAGTAGCATTAGCCGGAGCAGCAGCAGGGGCAATTCTTGGAATTCTTTTTGCACCAGACAAAGGAAGTATTACAAGAGGCAAAATTAGTGGAAGAGCACGTCAAATTGCCGGAAATCTATCTGAAACTCTTGGAATCAGAAGACATGCAGAGGAGCAAGCCAAAACTCCAGCTCCTGGTATCGATCATATTTAATCAAAATAAATTGTCTGTTGAATCCTTTGACTTAACATGAATCCACCGTTACTCGATTGTTTCTAAACAATTGGTAATCTATACTTCAGGCAATTTCAATCCCGGCATCCGTTGCCGGGATTTTTAACCCCTAAAAATCAAAAAGATGACAAATTCATCCGCTCTTAATGAGTTTTCAGAAAATTTAAAACAATACTTAAGAACAACAATTGAAATAATAAAATTGGAATTGATTGAAAGAACCGTTATCATTTGTTCTTTCATTCTCATTCAAACCTTAAAATGGCTTCTTTTTGCAATTGGTCTGTTTATGTTCAGCATTGCAATTGCCATTTACATATCAGATAAATCTAACTCCTTGGCAATGGGCTTTGGAAGTGTTGGAATCATTTACCTAACGCTAGCCATAGTTTTCTCTGTAATAAATCAAAAAACCATCGAACAATCGATTCAAAATAAAATAATCAAACACATATTTAGCGACGAGCACGACATTAACCTTAAACCCTAAACTACCAAATGAAAGAGCTTAGACAACGAATCAATGCCCTTCACTCCATGCAACGAGAACAGGAGAAACAATTATTTCAATCCATTGAAGGAACTATCCAAGCGGTTTCTCCTGCTTCATTTATCAAATCAACGATTGGAGCTTTTTTTAAAGATAAAGAGATTAAGGAATCTTATCCAAAAATCGCCATGCGTTTGTTGTTTGGAAACTTAATTGATCGAATAATCAACAAGAATTCACCAATCAATGAGCCAATAAAGGATTTAGTTGCCGTGAAATTGGTGAACATGCTATTTAATGATTCCCAAAAAACAGAAGTGATATTGAAAGAAAGAAATCATATCTAGAATCAAACAAATTGAATGAAAATGGAGCGATTGAAAGTGAAAAAGGAGGGGATACTATTGGAAAAGACAAGTCTTTATTTTGAAAATGATGCTGTTTTCAATCCTGCTGTTATTGAAAATGAAGGTGTAATTCATCTTTTCTACAGGGCTCAAAGCAAAGGAGACTTTTCAACCATAGGATATTGTCAATTAGATTCGCCATTGTCAATCTCAAAAAGAAATACCATGCCTTTGCTTCTTCCGCAATTTGAATTCGAAAAAAAAGGAATGGAAGATCCTAGGATTGTGAAAATAGAAAATCAATATTATCTAACTTACACGGCCTTTGATGGAATTAATGCTCTGGGAGCATTGACCATTTCGAGTAATCTCAAAGATTTTCAACATTGGGGGCTCATTACACCGCTCATTCTTGAAAATGATGAAGATACTTCAAACTTTGATCGAATTGTGAGCTCCTATTCCGAACAATTAGCGCTGGATAACAACGTTGAATTCGTTTGGGATAAAAACGTATTATTTTTTCCAAGAAAGATAAATGGGAAATTCTATTACGTCCACCGGATTAAACCAGATATACTTTTTGTAATTGTCTCGGATTTGACGGAAATTACGGTCGATTTTTGGGAAAAATACCTCTCTAATTTGCCTGAATATCGTTTGGATTGCGACTCCGTTCATCTAGAAAAGGCACTGTATTTTGGTTCTGGTTGTCCTCCAATTGAAACCGATCGCGGTTGGATTTTCATTTATCATGCTGCATATGAGAATCAAGGTAAGTTGGTATATAAAGCTCATTGTATTTTGTTGGAGTTAAACAATCCCTTAAATATCATTGCTTCGTTGCCATATTGTCTACTTGAACCTGAATTCGATTGGGAACTAAAAGGAAATGTCAACAATGTCGTTTTTCCAACTGGATGTTTAATGAAAGATGATACCATTTACATATATTATGGAGCTGCTGACTCTTGTATTGCTTGTGCATCTTTTTCACTGTCGGAGTTATTTGAATCTTTTAATTACTTGAAAAAAGAGAATCAACATGCATAACAAAGAATTATTAATTGAACCAAAAAATTTAAATACCAGTCCATTTCGGTTGTTGGATGAATCGGAACAAATTGAAATACTCCTAATTTCCTCTTTTCCCGATAGACAGTGCGGCATTGCAACTTTTAGTGAAGATCTTAGAAATAGCTTGCTTGAGAAATTTGGAGGCGTATTAAAAATATCAGTTTGTGCCGTTGAGAATGAATCCAATCGAGCGGAATTGAGTTATCCCGTATCATATATTCTTGAGGCTCAAAATTTCAATAGTTATGATAAGCTAGCAAAATGCTTGAATCAGAATTTGGAAATTCGTGGAATTATCATTCAACATGAATTTGGTTTATACGGAGGAAATTATGGTGATTACTTGTTGCATTTTCTTCAAAAAATAAATATCCCTGTTTTTATAACCTTTCACACCGTGTTGCCCAATCCCGAGGAAGAACGATTGAAAATCGTTCAAAAAATAGCGAATTATGCTGTCAATGTAATTGTGATGTCTGAAGATAGCGCCTCAATTCTAAAAAGAGACTATCAAATAAACTCCAATAAAATTGAAATAATCAAGCATGGTGTTCATTTGGCTCCTCTTCAGAGCCAAGAATATCTGAAAGCGAAATACAAGTTGAATTACAAAAAAGTGCTAACAACATTCGGACTATTAAGCGAAGGAAAAAGCATTGAAACGGCTCTTTACGCATTGCCTGAAATAATCAAAAATCATCCAGATTGTGTTTACTTGATTTTGGGAAAAACACATCCTGAAATTTATAAAAGAGAAGGGGAAAAATATCGACTTCGATTACACGAATTGGCAAAGGATTTGGGTGTGTCTTCCAATGTTTTATTTGTTAATGAGTTTATTTCATTGGAATTATTACATGAATACCTTCAGTTAACCGATATTTATCTTTTCACCTCCAACGATCCATTTCAAGCTGTTAGTGGGACTTTCGCCTATGCCATGGGATGTGGATGCCCCATAATTTCCACCAAAATTCCTCAAGCCAAAGATCAATTGAAGTCTGCCGGAATTTTGATTGAGTTTCAGGACGCTATGCAACTTGCGAAGGCTGCCAATTATCTACTTCAAAATCCGAAAGATTTGGCTCAAATGAAAATAAATGCCCTTCAAAATATGAGACCGTCTTCTTGGCAAAATGTAGCAATAAATTATATGGCATTGATAGAGGAGAAGCTCGCTTCAGAGGATATTAGAGAATTAAAATTTAAAATTCCAGATTTCAACTTAAATCATTTTTATAAAACAACAACTGAAATAGGAATTGTACAATTTTCAATTGCAGAATTACCCGATTATGATTCTGGATATACCTTAGATGACAATGCGCGAGCTCTAATCGCCATGACTGAATACTATGAGTTAAAACAAGATGATTCTGTTCTGGGATTGCTCGATACATATTTTCGATTTATTGAGAGTACCCAACAAAAAACTGGTAACTTTTTAAATTACGTTAACCGATTCAACGAGTACACAAATCAAAATTTCACAGAGAATTTAGAGGATAGCAACGGAAGAGCGATTTATGCACTGGGTATATTTATGGCTCATCAAAAATCTCATAAACAAAAGTACTTTTCACGAATTCAACATTTAGTTGAAAATGCCATGGTTCACATTAAACTATTGAAATCACCAAGAGCAATCGCTTTTTCGATCAAAGGAATATACCATTATAACCTTCATTTGAATGATAAAGCCAAAGCACGAATTATTTTGGAATTGGCAGACAATTTAGTTGAATACTACACAAAACAAAGACGGAGTGATTGGTATTGGTTTGAAAATTCGATTACTTATGCAAATGCAATAATTCCGGAGTCATTGCTGTATGCCTACTATGTTTCCAATGATCCCATTTTCAAAGAAATAGCAAAAGAGTCGTTTGATTTTCTTTTGGAAATTCTATTCGTGAAAAAACACATTTCAGTTATTTCAAACAAAACATGGTATTCCAAAGATAAAGAAGTTCATCCATTTGGAGAACAGCCAATTGATGTTGCCTATACCATTATAGCATTACAAGAATTCGGAAAATGCTTTAATCAAGGATACTACATTTCATATATGAAGACTGCATTTGAATGGTATCTCGGGCATAATCATCTCAACCAAATAATCTATAATCCGGTATCGGGTGGGTGCTACGATGGTTTAGAACACAATCATGTTAACATTAATCAAGGAGCTGAATCGACTGTAACCTATCTTATGGCAAGAATCAGTATCGAAAAAGAAATTCAGAAACAACTTCAAAATATAGAAATATTAGAAATTCAGAACAATTAAATCCAAAGAACGAAAATGTACAAAATTGAAATCAATAATCAACGAAAAATTGGAGCAATTCAGACAGAATTTAATGAGTTTTTCCCTCATTTAAAGATTGAATTTTATACCATGCATCCTTCATCAATTTATGAGCGAATAAAAGAATATATTGATCATAAAAAGACATTGGATAAATGCCGAAACATTGATAAAAATGGCTTTTTTTATGTACATGAAGATATGAAAGCGAATGAATTAAAGCAGAGTTTAAAAAATGATTTTGGGTTGAATGTAGATATTTTTCACAAAGTAGGAAAAGAAGAATGGTCGAATGATCCGATTCCAAACAATCAACTTTTGAAAGAAATAAACTTTGAAATTCAATAAAGAAAAACACCAATCATCAATCAACACTTTATTAATTTAAATTTTCAGTTATGACTTTAAAATTTCACATCAAAAACATGGTTAGCAACAGATGCAAGAGTCAACTTTCTCAAATCTTGGAAGACATGGGTATTCCGCATCAGAATGTAGAACTTGGTTCAGTAGAAATCCTGAAAGAACTTTCATTAATTCAAGAACTCGATTTCAAAGACAAACTGAAAAAATCGGGATTGGAATTGATGGATGATCACAAAACCATTTTATGCGAGAAAATTAAGCTTGTTATTATTGACATGATTCATTATTCAGATGAGAATATCAAAGTCAATTTTTCAGTTTATCTCAGTGAAAAATTAAACCACAATTACACTTATCTTTCAAATGTTTTTCGTTCAATTACGGGAATGACAATACAACAGTTTATAATCATCAATAAAATTGAACGAATTAAGGAATTGTTGCTTTACGGTGAGTTGAATTTATCAGAAATTTCATACAAATTGAATTACAGTAGCATTGCGCATCTATCAAATCAATTCAAGAAAATAACTGGAATTACTCCATCGAGTTACAAAAATAGGGAGGTGTCGCAACGAATTCCATTGGAAGAAATAGGAAAGGTGTATTCCGTATAAATTTAGAGTCTGTTGACCAAGCAGCAACGAAGCTAACAAAAGCATAGGATATTTTCTATTCGAAGTGCCTGAAGAAACATAAAAAACCTTGCACTTGTGAAAGGTTATATTCACATGTATCACGCTATTTCAAAAAGTTCGAGGTAGTATCCCAAAAAGTGTGTAAAGCTGAAAGTTATTCTGAAATTTTAGAGCCTTTTAGAGCTCAATAAAATTTCGGAAATAACTTTTTAGTAATTTAAACACACAGAATATGAAAAAAGATGAG
>JBIKSL010000045.1:0-14816 GCA_044348645.1 Crocinitomicaceae bacterium
CCTTTTTTGGTCAATATTTTACAACCACAGTAAAAGCAGTTTTTTTAGTCATAAGTAATAAATGGCTGCAAGTTAATATCAATAATACTTTCAGAGGTTTTTAGGCACTATTTTGTCCATTAACCCTCTTTTTATAAATCTGATGTTCAACATAAAATGGCTGTACCTTAGGGATATCAACGACTTGTCTTTTACCTACTAATTCAGCTTGTAATAGATGAATGTCTCCACCGCATTGACCACAAAAATCAGGTGAGTAGGTAATGATTTCATCTGGTGTTTCGGTCATTTTTAGAGTGTTGCCTTGGTGACCTTTTTGTCCACCAACTTTGCGATCTGATTCGGCGCGCAAACTCCTTGTTTTTAGTGGGCGATTTTCATCTTTAGATGGCGGAACAGAACTATTTCTACTATTCTTGGGGTTTTCGTAATTACTAAGTTTTGCTCGAAGAACAGCATTTTCTTTTTCTAAAACCAACATTCTTTTTTCCAAAGTTTTAATCTTTGCAAAAAGCTGTTCTATTAATGCGCTTTGATCCATCTGAAAAACGATTTTCAAATCAAAAAATAGTTATCGCTACAAAGGTCAGTTGATTACGTTAAAAAGAACTATTAAACACCAAATAGTTGTTATCTACTTAGAAACAATTGTGAATAAACACTTGAATTTTTAGAAAATCAAAATGGCAAACCCTCCAAAAAGGTTGATAACTCTAGAAAAATCATAAAAACACCAAAAACTCAACTAAATTTGGTACTGATTAGATACACTATTTTTTTATTCAAATTTAATGAATTGAAAACTACAACGAAAATGGTTAAAAAACCTTGCGATTTTTGCTTAAGTTAGTGTAATTGCAAATTTGTTTTTTGTCGAAACAAGAAATCATAGACTTTATTGATTATTCTAATTTTGCGAATAGTTGTGTGTAGATTTCAATAATTTCAGATTAATAAGAAGAAATACTTTATCCCCATGTTTGTAAAAGAAAATACCATTTCGGCTGCTCGCACTTACTTTAAACATAGCCTTCAAAATCAATTTTCTGAGAGTGAATTGAAGTTAATGTGGAAACAATTAATCTGCAAGCGATTCGAATGGAGTGATTCTGAATTTTTACTTGCCTCCGAAAATCGTTTGTCTGAATCCGATTTGCTCTACGTTCGTTCATTTGTGAAAAGATTACAAGCCAACGAACCATTTCAATACATTATGGGTGAAACGATTTTTTGTGATTTAACCATTTTTTGTGATTCTAGGGCATTGATTCCACGACCGGAAACTGAAGAGCTAGTCGGTTGGATTTCAGAACTTTCAAATGTCAATTCCGTCATTGATATATGTTCTGGCTCAGGTTGTATTTCGCTTGGTTTGAAATCACATTTTCCGAATGCAAAAGTTTTGGGTGTGGATCTTTCTGAAGATGCAAATAATCTCGCTCAAACAAATGCCGTTCGGAATAAGTTATCCGTTGAGTTTTACAAAGCTGATGCCTTGGATTTGAATTCGGAGTATTGGAAAAACTTAGATTCTGTCGATGTAATTGTTTCTAATCCTCCATACATCACCCAGGACGAAAAAGTGTCGATGAATTCAAATGTTTTGGATTTTGAACCACATCTAGCTTTATTTGTTCCGAATGATTCTCCCATCATTTTTTACGAGCGAATTGCTAATTTGGCCTTTCAAAAATTAAATCAAAATGGTTTTCTGTTTTTTGAATTGAATCCTGATTTTGCCAATCAAGTCATCGAAATGTTGAAAATTCTTGGGTTCAGTAATGTTGAATTGAAGAAAGATTTGCAAGG
This sequence comes from Crocinitomicaceae bacterium, assembly GCA_044348645.1. GTDB lineage: Bacteria > Bacteroidota > Bacteroidia > Flavobacteriales_D > Crocinitomicaceae > UBA952. The sequence goes on from JBIKSL010000045.1 coordinate 1,810, forward strand.
TAAAAACCGCATGTTAAAAACACAAAAAGTGTAATTTTATGACATGAATGCCGAGCAAGCAAAAATCGAGATTGAGCGCCTCACTGATTTGATTCATCATCACAATCATCTCTACTACATAGAAAGCACGCCTGAGATTTCGGATTATGATTTCGATATGCTCTTGTTGAAACTTCAAGAACTCGAAAAACAATTTCCGCAATTTGCATTCGACAACAGCCCAACGAAGCGAGTTGGTGGGGATATTACAAAAAAGTTTGAAACGGTAGAACATCGTTTTCCCATGCTTTCGTTAAGTAATTCTTATTCGGAAGAAGAAATAGTTGACTGGGTAAATCGCGTTAAAAAAATCGTAGAAGAAGAAATCGAATACGTTTGCGAACTGAAATACGATGGTGTTGCAATTGGAATTCGATACGAAAATGGCCAATTGACACGAGCTGTTACCCGCGGAGATGGTGAAAAAGGTGAGGATGTTACCAACAATGTTCGCACAATTCGTTCCGTTCCTTTGAAGTTGAAGGGTGATTTCCCTGAAGATTTTGAAATTCGAGGTGAGATTTTTATGCCACAAAAGCAATTTCAAAAATTGAATGCCGAGCGCGAGGAAATCGGAGAAACACCTTTTGCAAATCCAAGAAATACTGCTTCTGGAACATTGAAATTACAAGATTCAAAAATTGTCGCAGAGCGCGGACTCGATTCATACCTATATGGACTTTACGGCGCAAATCACAATCAGAAAGGTCATTTCGAAGCAGTTAACGAGGCTGGTAATTGGGGATTCAAAATTCCGTCAACAAAAAATCGATTCATAGAAAAAACGAATTCCATTGAAGGCATTATGGATTTTATTCATTTTTGGGATAAACAACGTGAACAACTTGAATTTGAAATCGATGGAATTGTTCTTAAAGTTAATTCATATTCACAACAACAAAAACTAGGTTTTACTGCCAAGTCACCCCGATGGGCAATTGCTTTTAAATTCAAAGCAAATCGTGTTGAAACGAAGTTGTTGGAGGTAACTTATCAAGTGGGAAGAACTGGAGCCATAACGCCTGTCGCGAATTTGGAACCTGTTTCGCTTGGTGGAACAACAGTTAAACGTGCATCCTTGCACAATGCTGATCAAATTGAAAAACTGGATTTACACCAAGGAGATTTCGTTTTTGTGGAAAAAGGAGGTGAAATCATTCCAAAAATCGTGGGTGTTAATGAAGAAAAAAGAACCGAATCGAGTCTGAAAATTGAATTCATCGAAGCTTGTCCTGAATGCCAAGCCCATTTGATTCGCAGAGAAGGAGAAGCGCAACATTATTGCCCGAATGAGAATTTCTGTCCGCCCCAAATAAAAGGTAGAATCGAACATTTTATCAGTCGAAAAGCCTTGAATATTGATGGTCTTGGAGTAGAAACTATTGATTTGCTTTATTCCAAAGGCTTGATTCGCAATTGCGCTGATTTGTATGAATTAACGTTCGAACAAATTGTAGGATTAGATCGAATGGCTGAAAAATCAGCGGATAATCTTTTGAAAAGTATTGAAAATTCGAAAGAAATTCCTTTCGAGCGCGTTTTATTTGGCTTGGGAATTCGATATGTTGGGGAAACGGTCGCCAAAAAATTGGCGAAACAATTCAAAAATATTGATGCAATTGCATCTTCAAGATATGATGATTTGATTCAAACCGAGGAAATCGGTGAAAAAATTGCTATTTCAGTTCAAAATTATTTTTTAGAAGAATCTAATTTGAAGATAATAAGTCGTTTAAAAAATAAAGGTTTACAGTTTCAAATTCGTGAAAAAGAAAAATTATCTGCTAAATTAGAGGGTAAAACGGTTGTCGTTTCAGGAACTTTTGAAACTTTTTCACGCGATGAGTTGAAAGAATTAATAGACCAAAATGGTGGAAAAAATGGATCTTCAGTTTCTGGAAAAACAGATTATTTGATTGCAGGGGCAAATATGGGGCCTGCAAAACTGAAAACGGCAACAGATTTAGGAGTTAAAATAATAACGGAAGATGAATTTATTAAACTCATAAGTTTATGAGAAAGAAAAATATTTGGAATGCGACGAGATCCTTGATAGTTGTCTTCAATTATGAGGATGATAATCAGTTGAATGGTTTTCGAAAATCGTTAGATAAAATGCTGAATGTTAGCAATGTAGATCGATTGATAATTGTTGTTAATATTTCAAAGGAAGTTGATAAAAACAATCTTCCGCCACATTTTTTAATTTATTACAATTCACCGAACGATTATTCATTTTGGGGGAAATTGAAAGATGTTCAATTGGAAGCGGAATTAAAGCGCGATTATGATGTTTTGATATGGTTTGGAAACGTGGATCAACCGATATTTAAGGAAATAAAAAACACAAATTGTAAACGAAGCATATTGGTTAATGAACATAATGATTATTTTGATTTACAATTAAACGCTGACTCCACGGAGCCGTCTGAAATGCTCAATTTTGTTATTAGTACACTTGAAAAAATTTCTATTCATGAATAATCCATTCAAAGGATCTGGGGTTGCGTTGGTAACACCCTTTCACAGTGATAAATCAATTGATTTTGATGCACTGAAAAAATTGGTTCAACTTCAACTTGATGGGGGCACAGACTTCTTAGTCGTTCAAGGAACAACTGGGGAGTCTCCAACACTTTCACAGGATGAAAAAATGCAGGTTTTACAGACTGTAATCCAAGAAAATCAGTGCAAATTGCAAATCGTTTATGGCGTTGGAGGTAATAATACGATTGCTGTTGGAGAAACTTTGAAAAAAGTTCCCAAAGGAGTTGATGGGATATTATCTGTTTCTCCTTATTATAATAAACCAACTCAGAAAGGAATTATTGAGCATTACAAGTACTTGGCGACTTGCACCGATTTACCTATTATTTTGTATAACGTTCCGGGTAGAACAGGCTCAAATGTTTTGCCTGAAACCACTTTAGCATTATCCGAAATCCTGAATATTGTTGCTATGAAGGAAGCATCTGGCAACATGGAGCAAATTATGGAAATCATTCGTTTGAGAAAACCTGGATTTGGAGTATTGTCGGGTGATGATGCTCTTACGATGCCATTAATTGCAGCCGGCGCCGATGGTGTAATTTCTGTGATTGCTAATGCCTTTCCGGAAAAGTTCTCTAAAATGGTTCATTCTTCGTTGGCAGGAGATTTAGCAACTGCAAGGAAGGAGCATTACGATTTATTGCCAATCATAAAAATGCTTTTTGAGGAAGGAAATCCAGGTGGCGTGAAAGTTGCGTTAAATGCTCGAGGAATTATGGAAGATAATCTTCGACTACCATTGAGTCCAGTTTCCGACGACTTAAAACAACGAATCTTCAATTCAACGAATTTAATTTTGAATTCCGAAAAATAAACTCTTTTTGTATTACTGTAATTTATTTGCTTAGAAAAGAGTAAATTTCAATTTAAAATCTAGCGAGAACTACATTTACAAGATAATTTTTGATTGTGACCAAATTCTGTTTCATCTTTATTTTTTGTGTTTTCAAAACATTGCTTTTCGCTCAATTCATCTACAGTGGAAAATGGCAAGGGATCATTGTGAAAAATGATACGAATTGGGAAAAAGGCAATCCTATATATTTTGAATTTGAAATTATTAATAACCTTTTGGATGGAAAAAGTCGAATTGAATATTATTCAACAAATCAATTTCAGGTTCATAAATTAGCAGGTAAACTCGACTCGAATCGTTATTTAACAATTTTGCAAAAGAAGAATTTAACGGAGAAAACTAAAAGTACTAATTCCTGTCTGCGTAGCTTCAATCTTAAGTATGATTTTGACGACGGTTATTTGCGCGGTACGTATAGTTCAAATTGTCCGGATGAAAAAGGAAAAATCATTCTTTACAAATCTAATATTGACTTCAACGACAAATCAGATCCACTTCAAGATCATTCATGGTTTAATAGATTCACAAATGATTTGAAGAAAGGTTTATCTTCTCCAGAGTTTCGATTAATCGAATTGCGCGATTTTAAATTTAATCCTGTGTTTTTTGAATATGATAAATTTGAAATTAAATCCGAATATCATGAATACTTGCGAAATATGATAAAAATGATTCAAAGTCATTCTGATTTGCGAATAAAGATTACTGGTCACACGGATGCAGACGGTGATGAAAAATACAACGAAAAATTGTCTAAAAATAGAGCCAATGCACTCATACTTTTTTTTGAAAAAAATGGTCTTGACAAGTCGAGAGTGGTCATTGATTTCAAAGGAGAAAAACAACCTATTGATTCTAATTCCAATCCAGTTGGGAAACAAAAAAATAGGAGAGTTGATTTTTCATTCATTTAACCCGAATTATCAATATCCGGAAAGTTCGATTTATAAAATTGGATTGCTTCGTCGCTAAACTAAAGGGTAAAACCAATAATAAATCTAAAATTACAACTTGCTGTTCAATTATTGAACAATTCAGACGAAGTACAAATTTAGCTTACTCGTTTTCCGAGCTCAATTACTTCCAAATCGTGAATGCGTTCTCCTGAAATAGAGAATCGAAAAATTGTTTTTACTGCATGGAATCCCTTAAATCCACAGGCCCCAGGATTCATCCACAACATATTGAATCGTTTGTCCATTTGAACCAAGGTTATGTGTGAATGTCCACAAACGAAAAGTTTCGGCGCTCCGTTTTTGATTAATTCATCGTAAGCTGGTTTCGAATATTTTTCTGGTCTTCCACCGATGTGAGTAATTAAAATTTCGACTTCCTCAATATTAAATCGTAAAAATTCTGTTGTTTCTCCTCGGATTTCATGGTTATCAATGTTTCCCCAGACAGCTCGAGTTGGTTTGAAAGCACTAAGTTCATCCAATACTTCCATAGAGCCGATGTCGCCAGCATGCCAAATTTCATCAACTTCCGAAAAGTAATATTTGATTTTCGAATCCAAATAACCATGTGTATCTGACAGTAAACCAATCCGTTTCAAAACAATTATTCCTCAATTATTTTCAAGTTAGCAAAACGCAATAAAACAGTTTTACTGCCGTGATGCGGAAAGAATATTGTAGCTTTTTTATCCGCGCCCGATCCTTCAAGTTTCGTAACTTTTCCTTTGCCAAATCGATCGTGTTCCACGTTGTATCCAACTTTAATGTCTGGATTATTTGAATTATCAGAATTTGATTTTCCTAGTAAGTCATTCAAAGATCTCAAATTTGGACGAGGAATTTCAGGATTCTTATTCAAACCACCTGTAAATGTTCGCTCAAAACCTCCTCCCATCAACGATCTACCTGTTCCGCGTTGTGGAGTTTCAAAATGCAGATATTCAGGCTCAATTTCATCGATGAAACGACTTGGTTCGCAACTTACCGGTTGTCCCCAAATAAAGCGCGAGGAAGCATAAGACAGCGTACATGATTTCATGGCGCGTGTAACAGCAACATAAAACAGTCGGCGTTCCTCCTCCAATTCACTTCTCGTATTCAAAGCCATTTGCGATGGAAACAGATTTTCTTCGAGCCCGACCAAAAAAACGTGTGGAAACTCCAATCCTTTGCTCGCATGAATAGTCATTAATGATACGTGGTTTCGCTCCTCTGATTTGTCTTCATCGGCATCTGTAAGTAACGCAACTTCTATCATGAAATCCGAAAGCGAACGAAACTCTTCTGTTTCGTCTAACTTAACGAACTCTTGGATACCTGATAATAATTCTTCAATATTTTGAAGACGTTCGACTTCCTCGGGTCCTTTGTCTTTTTCGGCTCTAAGTTCTTGTAATATTCCCGAAGATTTCGCGATTGTTTCTGCTAATTCATAAGCATTCAACTTATTCAATTGTGCGTTGAAGCTAGAAATCATGGTGGTAAACTCGTAGATTTTAGATTTCGTTCCCGAATTAACATCGGCAGGATATTGATTGAAATCAGTAATCACCTCCCACAAGGTTATATTGTAGCGATTCGCGGCAATGATAATATTTTCAATACTCGTTTTTCCGATGGCTCGTTTGGGATAATTAATGACTCGTTTGAGCGCTTCTTCGTCTCTGGGATTTGCAGCTAGGCGGAAATAGGCTAATAAGTCTTTAATTTCCTTGCGTTGATAGAATGACAACCCACCATAAATTCGATAAGGAATATTCAATTTTCGAAGAGCTTCCTCGAAGGCACGAGACTGCTTATTGGTTCGATAAAGAATTGCAAAATCATTCCAACTAATTCCTTCCGATTGTTTTAAATCAAATAGGCGAGAAGCGATTGTTTTTCCCTCCTCATTATCCGTTAGCGTTCTGATTACTTTTAATTTGTCGCCGAAGTTATTGTCAGTCCAAACTTTTTTGTTGATTTGATCTTTATTCTTTTTAATGACACTATTTGCAGCTTCAACAATGTTCTTTGTGCTTCTGTAATTCTGCTCGAGTTTGAATAATTTGAAATCAGGATAATCTTGTCTGAAGTTGAGTATGTTCTTAATATTCGCACCTCGAAATGAATAGATACTTTGCGCGTCATCACCCACAACACATATGTTTTCGAATCCTGCTGCTAATTTTTTAACAATCAAATATTGAGCGTAGTTTGTATCTTGATACTCATCGACTAGGATATATTTAAATTTCTGCTGGTAATAATGGAGAACTTCCGGAAAGTCCCGAAGCAAAATGTTCGTAAAATAAAGTAAATCATCAAAATCCATTGCGCCAGACTTTTGACAACGATTTGCATAAGCTTGGTAGATTCTTCCAATTTCTGGTCTGCGGGACTGTTTATCTTCTAATTGAATTTCGTCGTTGCTCATATAAGCTTCAGGTGAAATCAAACTGTTTTTTGCAGATGAAATTCTACTGTAAACACCACTTGCCTTGTAGGTTTTATCATCTAAATTAAATTCTTTTACGATGTCTTTGATAAGACTTTTTGAATCTTGTGTGTCGTAAATAGTAAAATTGTTAGGAAATCCGATTCGATCAGCGTTGAATCTCAATATTTTCGAAAAAACTGAGTGAAAGGTTCCCATCGAAATGTTTTTCGCTTCTTGCCCACCAACAATATTTGAAATTCGCTCCGTCATCTCTCGTGCGGCCTTGTTGGTAAAAGTTAATGCCAAAACATTGAAAGGATCAATTCCTTGTTCAAGCATGAATGCAATGCGATAGGTCAATACCCTTGTTTTACCCGAACCGGCACCTGCAATGACCATGGTGGGGCCATAAATATTTTCAACAGCAATGCGCTGACTTTCGTTCAATTCGTCGAGATATGACATTGGAAATTTTACAATCCAAAATTAAGAATAGTGTTTGTCAAAAAAAGATGAAATCACTAAAATAGAGTTGAAGTTTTGAACAACTATTTAATTCCGAAAAATTAATTCGAAAATCATTGATTTTACGTTAATTTTGCCTTCCCAAAATGGAAATGAAAATATATCACAATCCGCGTTGCTCCAAAAGTCGTTGTGCTCTCGATTGGCTCAAGGAAAACTCCTTCGATTTTGATGTTATTGACTACATAAAAAATTCCCTTTCTGCGTCTGAAATAAAGTTGATTTTACAGCAATTGAAAATAATGCCGAATGATTTGCTTCGAAAAAACGAAACGGAATATAAAGAGCACATTCACGGAAAAGATTTGAAAGAGGATAAAATCATTGATTTGTTGGTGAAATATCCGAAACTAATTGAACGTCCTATCGTAGTATGGAACGGTAAAGCAGTTATAGCCAGACCACTAGGAAAATTGAAGGAATTAGTAAATATAAATTAAAACTAGCTTGGTGCTTAAAGAGAATAAATGAGAACTAAATACATTGATTTAATTGACCAAACGTTTGACTTTCCTCAAAATGAGTTTAACTTAAGAGAAGATCGTTTGTTTTTTCACGGAATTGATTTGATGCGACTAATCAATGAATATGGAACACCACTGAAGTTTAATTATTTGCCTCAGATATCGAACAATATTCAACGGGCAAAAAGTTGGTTCCGAGAGGCTATCAATAATTTAGGTTACGCTGGAAAATACTACTATTCTTATTGTACAAAAAGCAGTCACTTCTCTTTTGTTTTGGACGAAGTCTTGAAAAATGATGTCCATATTGAAACATCTTCCGCGTTTGACATTGATATTGTCAACAAACTGGTTGAAACGGGCAAGTTGGAACAGGGAAGATATGTCATTTGTAATGGTTATAAACCCAATTTGTATTTAAATAACATTATTAAGCTTATCGAAGATGATTTTCTAAAAGTAATCCCAGTCGTGGATAACATCGATGAATTGCAGCTATTGATTGATGGGACACAAAAAGAATTAAATATCGGTATTCGAATAGCATCGGAAGAGGAGCCTAAATTTGAGTTTTATACCTCGCGTTTGGGGATTCGTTATCGGGAAATCGTTCCTTTTTACAAGGCAATCTTGAAGGAAAATCCTCGCGTGAGAGTTAAAATGCTTCATTTCTTCATCAATACAGGTATCAACGATACGGCTTATTATTGGAATGAATTAACCAAATGTCTCCGTATTTACAGTGATTTGAAGAAATTATGTCCAGAGTTGGATTCATTAAATATTGGAGGAGGATTTCCAATCAAAAAATCATTGGCATTTGATTTTGATTATGCATACATGGTTCGAGAAATTTTAACCCAGATCAAGCGCGTTTGCACAGATAACGATATTCCTGAACCAAATATTTTCACGGAATTTGGAAGTTTTACAGTAGGGGAGAGCGGAGGAGCTATTTTCAGTGTATTGCATCAAAAACAACAAAATGACCGAGAAAAGTGGAACATGATCGATTCTTCTTTTATGACTAACCTTCCAGATACTTGGTCTATTAATCAACGATTCATCATGTTGCCCATTAATCGTTGGAACGATGATTATGAAAGAGTTTTACTTGGTGGGTTGACTTGCGATAGTGACGACTATTATAATTCCGAACAGCATTCAAATGCGATATATTTGCCAAAGTTTGATAAAAATAATCCGTTATACATCGGATTTTTTAATACCGGAGCATATCAAGAAACAATTGGTGGATTTGGTGGGTTGAAACATTGTTTAATTCCTGAGCCCAAACACATTCTAATTAATCGAGATGAGGATGGCAAGATTCAAACGGAAGTCTTTAGCGAGGAACAAACAGCTCAAGATTATTTGAAAATACTAGGTTATTGAAATCCGATTGAATTTCAATCAATCTAAAAAAAAAACACTAAGAATTATAATACTATTTTAAACTACTTTAATCTAGATTACTAAGTACAAAAATCGATTATTTTATACTTTATACCTACCTGAAAACTTCCAAGTTAATTTTCTGCGCTTAAGACCAAAATCCTTGTATGTGATATTTTTGGTTATTATAACATTCACATGATAATAAGCGTCCTTATGTTCTGAGTCTCCTCGTTTTTCACCAAATTTATATGAAGAATTTAAACCATTTGTTGGATTCGAAAAATACGCTGCCTGCTGATTGTCAAAACTTTTCGGATCGGCATAGGTTGTACTTACGTCATCAATATAATCCGTGAACGTTTTAACATAAGCTAATTCAAGACCGATTCTCCAAGTTCGATCCAATCCCACTCGAAATCCTAATCCCAAAGGAACTGTAAGTGAAAATGGGCTATACATTTCGGCCTGCCCTTCTGTTTTAAGAGGCCTCAAGGCCACCATACTTCCGTCTATGTATTCGGATTTAGGGTTGAAATAAATTAATCCTAAACCCGAAAAAATGTAGGATTGAAAGTTCTTAGATTTTTTTGAATAGTTGCCAGGAAAATTAAATGTAGGACTGTAAGTTTCTTTAAAAGCAAAAATAAATTCTAAACGTTGTTGAACTTCAAAACATAAACTGCTAAAATTCAAACTTCTTGCGAATCGGGTTGGCTCCTCAGACCAACTATCATCGGCTTTAAGTTGAAAAAAACACAAGCTAGAAGTTGTTGCAAAATGAGGGTGGAATCTCTGTCTGTAACCCAACCAAGCGGCAAAACCAGTTGCTTGAATGTCAATATCCTTGATGCTGTAATCCCTTCCAATACCCACAGATCCTCCTAAATCGCCATTAAATTGAGTTGCTCCAATGCCAAACTGCAACTCTTTTTTATTCAACGACCAGTTTCTTTGAGAATTAAAATTAGTATGTTGCGCAAAAATAATCAGAGGGGAAATGAATATAATGATAGTGTAGGCTAGTCTAATCATAGATTATGGTATTTCAATTGACAAATTTATTTATTATTCTTCAGATATTAAAAAAACTATCAACTTTTTTGAATCAGTTTCTTTTTTAACGAAGATTATCAAATTTAATGCATTGTGATTTCAGACATAATTTTGTCAAATTTGCAATACGAAAAAATAGTTTTGAGCATTTTTTATCTCAACACGAAATTAGCAATATGCAAATCGAATTTAAAAATGTAATACCAAAACCATTAGTTGAAATTGAACACTATTCTGAAAGTTTGTGGAATAGAAATGTGATTTTTCAATCAGGGAAGGGCATTATTTTGAATGCGTCTAGCGGAAAAGGAAAAACAACTTTTGTATATTCCTTATTGGGATTGAGATCTGATTTTTCGGGTGAGATTCTAATCGAAAATAAAAACACAAAATTTTTTACCGAATCCGATTGGGTGGAATTGCGTCAACGTAAAATTGCTGTAGTTTTTCAGGATTTACAGCTTTTTCATCAATTGACAATCGAACAAAATTTAAAATTAAAAGCCGAATTTACGGGTACTTTTGATCGAGATAGTGCGTTCGAAAAGGTAGCGTTTCTTGGTCTGAAAGATAAATGGAATCAAAAATGTGGTGTTCTATCAATGGGTCAGCAGCAACGCGTAGCAATTGTTCGAGCGCTGATTCAACCATTTGAATGGCTTGTAATGGATGAACCTTTTTCTCATCTTGACAAAGTCAACTTGGATAATTGTTTAGAGCTCATAATTCAACGTTGTAAGGAGTTGAAAGCAGGTTTCATATTAACAACATTAGATAAGAAAGATGATTTAAAAGTTGATTACGAAGTAAAACTCTAGCCATGATTAAGTCATTACTCTTTAAATACCAAGAAAAACGTCAATTGTTAATTGCTATTTTCGGTGCTTTGCTTGGAATAACCTTTCTCATTTCTTCGGTTCACTACCTGAATAAAATCAATGAATATGGAGAAGATAGTGAGATTCTTGGGGAGAATACATTGATTATTCAGAAGAAAGTTACAAGTGCCAGTTCGTTGGGGTTAACTAAAACTGAGTTTACGGAAAAAGAGATTTAAAAAATCAAAACAGAATCATTCATCGAGGATGTAAAACCAGTCTTGAGTAACAATTTTCGTGTTTGGTTTAAAAAAAATACTTGCGCACTAAAGTACGTTTCTCAGATGGGGATATTTCTTTTTTAAAAGTTCATCCTTTAATTTACTTTCCAACTCTTTTTCAGCAACTAATGCTTTTAATGCCGCATTTTCCAGCTCCAACTTTTTAAGTCGCGCTTCTTTATCCTTTGCAAAACCGTGCTTTAAACCATGTTCAGGATCAAGTGCCAGTTTTTTCTTCCAATAATAAAACGTTGTTGGATAAAGTCCGTGTTTTTCAAGTGTGACTTTCATACCAATTTTCTCTGCTTCTTGAAGGATTTTTAATTTCTCCTCCTCTGTGTGCTTCTTTGCCATAGACATATTTACAAAAATTATTCGTAATTTCAGTCCGATTATTTAAGGGGCCAAAACACCGTTTTATTAAATGATTATTAATATTATAAATTGCGTTATTCAATCATCTACAAATATTCCCTGTCAATTACAGATATAAAAAAATAAATGCAAATTTAGGGCGCTTCATTCGTTCATTCAAGGTCAAGCCCTTCGGGTTTTGATAATATAATCTCCACCTTTTCATTTCTCCCATTTATTGCAAATCTTTTATAAGAAACCTAATCTTGGATTTTCTACTAATTCTTTCCTTAAAGTCAGGTAGGATTTTTTTACCAAAAAACCTTGCATTTCCTCATTCCGTAGCCCTTGTCGGGCACTTTCTTTTTTTTTTCTTTTGGAATTATTAGTGTGCGCGAAGCGCTGATAACCAGAGCATAATTTTACCACGAAGTAGCAGCGAAGCTAAACCCTAAATTATGTTCACTTTTCAACTAAAATCGTTTCGCTCGGAACACCAAATTACCCAACCTCATTTCTTCATCCTGTGCAAAGGACTCAACAGCGGAAAACCACTTTCAGAGCCTTGTCCGAATTGCTTTGTTTGTATATGCTCCTCAGAGCAGGAAAAAGAAAACTTGTACTGGATCCTCTTTGCCCTTTGGCAAGGTCGCAGGTTTCACCAAGTTTTGTGCGGTTCGGTTATTCCCTTTATTCGCAAAAAAGAACTTTCAAACCTCATCCACCAGGGACAGAAATACGCTAACCATTTCCCGGATAAATTCCGTAAAAATGTCCAAGCTCTGCAGCTGCTCCAACAAAAAGAAAAAGAATACGCCAAACTCACTCAATCCATCAAAGAATTGAAAGTTGTAATCGGTCACCAAATGATTAGATAAAAAAAACGCCACCCGATGAGGTGGCGTTCTGCTTTTCTGTTTACTTACTTTGAACATCGTTCTGATTTAAGCACCAGCGTGATTTTCCATTCCTGTGCTTCGTCGGTGATATCCTCATCAACGGTCACATCCATTTTATTCACCTTACCGCTTAACTCGGCACCGGCTTTAAAACGGGTTACATCTCTTTTGGTTTTGACATTCAAAATCAAATCGGAGCTTGTGCAATCTCCTTCTTTTAGATTTTTCATAACTTACTTTTTTTGCCTTGGACTCATTGCCTAGGGCAGTTGAATAATAAGCACTTCGTTTCTTAATCTAAAACCACAAGTGCCCTAACTACTAATTTTTCAGGAGATTGAAAGAGAAAACCCAAAATCGAATTCTCTCCCAAAATCCCCGCGCCTTGAAAGATT
>JBIKSL010000003.1:0-128504 GCA_044348645.1 Crocinitomicaceae bacterium
ATTTTGGGTGTCTATAGCAGCATGGTCCACCTCTTCCCATTCCGAACAGAGAAGTTAAGCCTGCTTGCGCTGATGGTACTGCGGTTTTGACCGTGGGAGAGTAAGTCGACGCCGATTTTTTATAAAAAAACCTGACATTCAATAGAATTGTCGGGTTTTTTTTTGAGAATTGTAATTTTTTAATTCTCTCAAAATTATTCATATATGAATTTATCTTCAAATCCTATTGTTCTTATCACTTTTTCTTTTGTTGTATTAACGATGTTACTTTTAGATTTGGGAGTTTTCAATCGAAAAAGTCATGTAATAACCAATAAACAAGCGATTGTTTGGTCGGTGGTATGGATTACACTTTCAATGTTATTTTCACTATTTATTTGGATTCAGACAGATCTAGAGAAATTTGCTCAATTTCAATCAGCATATTGGATAGAAAAAGCTCTTTCAGTTGATAATTTATTTGTCTTTATCCTTGTTTTTGGATATTTCAATGTTCCAAAAGAGCTACATCATAGAGTATTATTTTGGGGAATTATCGGAGCATTATTCATGCGCGCTATTTTTATTTTTTCCGGAGTGAAATTAATTAATTTGACCTATCTGCCAGCATTTGATTTCTACGGATCTGAGTTAAAAATAAATATTTTATTGCTTTTATTTGGTTTATTTTTGATTTACGCAGGAGTAAATTCAGCTTTGGTTAAAGATCAAGAAAACGAGGAGAAAGACTTTAGTAAAAGTTTTGGTGCAAAATTGATTTATCGTTTTTTTAAGGTTTCATCAGAATTCGATGGCGATCGATTTTTTACCATTAGAAACGGCATAAAAATGGCAACTCCTTTGCTTGTGGTTTTGGCTGTAATTGAATTTACTGATTTGCTTTTTGCTGTTGATTCGATTCCCGCCATATTTGCAGTAGCTCCAAATGATCCTCTTATTCTATATACATCGAATATCTTCGCTATTTTGGGATTAAGAAGCTTATATTTTCTGCTTGCAAATTTCATTCAAATGTTTTCCAAATTGAAATACGGGTTAGCAGTTATTTTGACTTTTATTGGTTTGAAAATGGTTGTATCACCTATAATTCATATCGAATCAATTTTATCATTAGCTATTGTTTTTGGAGTATTATTGTTATCGGTTTTTTGGTCTATTTTGTCAAAAAAAAGCCATTAAAATAGTCGAGTTTCCTTCAATTCAATATCGATCTGAGGAATCTAAAATGTTAAAAATTGGTTTAGATACCCCTAAGAAATCTGTTTTTTGAGTTTCCTATCCTCTGGATTTATGGCTTTGTTTTTATTTGCTAATTGTCCGCAAGCCGCATCAATATCTTTTCCTCTGCTTCTTCGTATATTAACTATGAGATTTTTCGACTCTAAGAAATGAGCAAATTCTTCTACTTTTTTTGAATCAGCCTGCTTAAAATGACCATTTTCTATGGGATTGTATTCAATTATATTTATTTTGCAAGGAACACATTTAACAAAGTTAGCTAATTCGATTGCGTCTACGATTGAATCATTGAAATCTCTAAAAATAATGTATTCAAAGGTTATGCGAGATTTCGTTTTGTTAAAGAAATAAATAAGTGAATCGGATAGTGATTTCAAATTATTGGTTTCATTGATTTCCATAATTTGATTTCGTTTTTGATCATTTGCAGCATGTAAAGAAATTGCAAGATTGAATTTTACCTCGTCGTCACCTAATTTGCGAATCATTTTTGCTATTCCAGCCGTTGAAAGCGTAATTCTCCGCGCAGACATTGATAATCCATCGTCCGAGCAGATAAATTGAATAGACTTTAACACGTTTTTGTAATTCAAAAGTGGTTCACCCATTCCCATGAAAACAATGTTCGTTAACGTTTTCTCATAACGTTGTTCAGCTTGATTCTTTAAAAAAACAACTTGATCGTAAATTTCTCCAACACTTAAATTTCGAAGTAACTTGAGTCGGCCAGTTGCACAGAATGAACAGGTCAAACTACATCCTATTTGAGATGAAATACAAGCTGTCATTCGCGAGCTAGTTGGAATCAACACTCCTTCCATGATTTTCCCTTCATCAACCGAAAAAGCACATTTAATTGTTCGATCAGTAGAAATTTGCTGATCCTTAAGAGAAATATAATCGATAAAAAACAACTCTTTTAATTTGTCGCGGAGAACCTTTCCCAAATTGGTCATATCATCAAAAGAGTGAACATTTTTCTTCCATAACCATTCAAAAACTTGCTTCGCACGAAAGACCTGTTCGTTTATGGTATGAAAGTATTCAATCAGTTCGGATAGAGTTAAATTCCGAATGTTGATTTTTTGGTTCAATTTATCTCGTTGTTATAGGCATTACTACCATTAGAATGTCTTCATCGGGATTGGCTGAATTTCCTGGTTTTAGTAATCCTGGTCTACTAGGTTCACTCATTAATAATTGTATTTCAGAGGTATCTAAATTATTCAGCATTTCGACTAAAAATCTTGAATTAAAACCAACTTCCATATCCTCGCCATCGTAATTACATGTTAGACGTTCGGAAGCCTCGTTAGCGAAATCCAAATCCTCTGCAAAAAGGGATAATTCAGACCCGGCTAGTTTCATTTTGATTTGATGCGTTGTTTTGTTTGAAAAAATTGAAACGCGTTTGATTGATGATAAGAACTGTTGTCGGTCCATTGTTAATACATTGGGGTTTTCTTTCGGGATAACCGCCTCATAATTAGGGTATTTCCCGTCAATCAATCTGCAAACAATGATAATATCATTAAACGTAAATATGGCATTCGAATTGTTGTATTCCAAAAGAATTTCTTCGTCTCCTCGCAAATTTGATTTCAATAAATTCAATGGTTTCTTTGGTAAAATGAACGCTGAGCTTCCATCTGCTGAGGCATCAGTTCGTTTATATCTCACTAATTTATGGGCGTCGGTCGCTGCAAAAATGATTTCTTCCGGAGAGAACTGACAATAAACGCCGTTCATTACAGGACGAATCTCATCATTTGCAGTTGCAAACAAGGTTTTATTGATACCCTTAGCGAGGATATCTCCTGATATTTTAATTGAACTTTTATTTTCTATCTCCGGTAATTTTGGAAACTCTTCACCATCGTATCCAGCGGTTTTGAGCTTACCATTGTCATAAGCCATTTCAATTTGAAAATTTTCTTTTACTAAAAATGTGCAAGGTTGCTCCGGTAAAATTTTAAGTAGATCTAATAGAATTTTTGCAGGAACAGCAATTTTTCCATTTTCCTCCGATTGAACCTCCAAAATAGTTATCATAGTTGTTTCCAAATCTGATGTCGAAACTTTCAATTGCCCATCTTGAATTTCGAATAGAAAATTGTCTAAAATTGGAAGGTTACTATTTGTATTCAATACACCAGATATACTTTGTAAATGGCGTAGAAGAGTGGTACTCGAGACTATAAAATTCATAAAAATCTTTTAAGACAAAAATAATAATTCGCCGCGGAAATAAGTATTAAAGATTAATCAAATAAGTCATTTTTATTCAATTCTTGCTTCGCGGCTTGTCAAATTTGTTCCTTACTACAAATTAATTAAGAATTAATTCTTGGAATAGACCTTTTAAAACCTTTGCCAAATTCTTCAGTCAGATTGATTGATAATTCTTTTAATATTGCTTCTCAATATTTGGCTCGTTTTGAATCCTCTTGTTCTACAATTCTTTTTCCGATTTGCCAATATGCTTCAACCATAGCTGAATTAACGGCTTGCATCGACTTTGATCGAGCACTCTGAAGATTTTTTTTATTTCGTTGATGTTAGTCAAACTATTCCTCTTTGAAGAAATTATTTCATTCGCAAAGACATTAAATAAGCATCAACATTTTTCTGAATGCGCGCTTGGATATCGGTTGTATCAGACTTTTCGAATTTTTTGCCAGTGATTTGCTCGTATAATTCAATGTATCGATCGGTTATGGTATTTACAAATTCATCGGGCATGAAAGGCATTTGCTGTCCTTCTAATCCTTGGAATCCATTTTCTATCAACCATTGGCGCACGAATTCTTTGGAAAGTTGTTTTTGAGGTTCACCATTATTCTGACGTTCCTCATAGCCTTCCGCATAAAAATAGCGCGATGAATCAGGTGTGTGAATTTCATCGATTAAAATCACTTCGCCATTTCTAATTCCAAATTCATATTTCGTATCGACCAAAATCAAACCTCGTTCCGCAGCCATTTCTGTTCCTCTTTGAAACAAAGCACGCGTATATTTTTCCATTTGCAAATAAATGTGCTCTGGGACAATTTCTTTTGATAGAATGTCTTCGCGCGAAATATCTTCATCGTGACCTTCTTCAGCTTTCGTGGCAGGCGTAATTATTGGTTCGGGAAATTTATCGTTTTCAATCATTCCATCTGGCATTGTCACACCGCATAATATTCGTTTTCCTAACTTATATTCACGAGCTGCGTGTCCGGACAAATAACCACGAATGACCATTTCCACGCGAACTGGCTCACAAGCATAACCAACAGCCACACTTGGATCGGGTGTCGCAATCAACCAATTTGGAACAATGTCTTTTGTCGCATCAAGAAACATGGTCGCCACTTGATTTAAAACTTGTCCTTTAAATGGAATTCCTTTCGGTAAAATATGGTCAAAAGCCGAAATTCGATCGGATGCAACCATCACCAAAAGTCCATTTTCAAGCGTGTAAACATCCCTTACTTTTCCGTTGTAAACTGAAACTTGTCCCGGAAATTGAAAATGAGATGACGTGATTGCTTTCATGCTGATTTATTTGTTTTTATCAATTTGTTTTTCTTTCGCTTCTGCTTGATCAAAAGCCTCAATGATTTTCTTCACCAAACTATGACGAATGACATCACTTTGTCCCAATCGAATCACGCTAATTTCCTCCACATCTTTCAATACATCGAGCGCGTAGGACAATCCCGATTTCTGTTTGTGTGGCAAATCCACTTGCGACATATCACCAGTAATGACAAACTTGGCCGTCATTCCCATTCGCGTGAGGAACATTTTCATTTGCATCGTTGTGGTATTCTGAGCCTCATCCAAAATAACAAATGCTTTGTCCAATGTTCTTCCACGCATAAAAGCGAGAGGCGCAATTTCAATTACACCAAATTCAAGCATGTCTGCTAATTTTTCCCCCGGAATCATATCTCTGAGCGCGTCGTATAGTGGCATTAGATAAGGATCCAATTTTTCTTTTAAATCTCCGGGTAAAAAACCCAAATTTTCACCTGCTTCAACAGCCGGACGAGTTAAAACAATTCGTTTGACTTCCTTATTTTTGAGCGCGCGAACGGCCAATGCAACAGCTGTATATGTTTTTCCCGTTCCCGCAGGTCCAACAGCAAAAACCATATCGCTTTTATCAACTGCTTGAACCAACTTTTTCTGATTAACCGTCCGTGCCTTGATTTTCGTTCCTCCCGTTCCGTGAACCAATGTTTCAGAACCATCATCGTTTGAAAGCAATTTCGAACCATCGGAAAGCATCAAATTGTCAATGCTATTTTCTGAAAGGAAATTATACTTGTTGTAATGCTGAACGAACAGATCGAGTTTTCGCTCAAATTCATCCATTATTTCTTCGTCGCCGTTTAAAGAAAGAAGATTTCCTCGCGACACAATCTTGAGTTTCGGAAAGAACGTTTTTAAATGACGAAGATTCGAATTATTGACACCGAAAAATTCAGCCGGGTTAATTCCTGTAATTTCTATGTTTCTTGTTCCTGAATTCAATTATTTTGATTTAAAAAATGTGTAATTCTTGCGATTTGAATTACTTTTGGTAAAATTAAAAATTAATTGGGATACTGAATTTCAATTTTATATGCAAATCATCACATTAACTTCGGATACCGGCCTACAAGATTACTACGTTGCTGCGATGAAAGGAGCGATTTTGAAGTTGATTCCAAATGCGAACATCATTGACATTTCCCATTCGATAAAGCCGTTTGATGTTGCCGAAGCCGCTTATCAAGTTCAAAGTTGTTACAATGAATTTCCAACAGGGACCATTCACATTATTGCTGTTGACAGTGAGCCTTTGCTAAATACTTCCAATCCGAGTTATCCGACGATCATGAAATTTCAAGGACAATATTTCATATCAAATGACAATGGATTTATTGGAACGTTTTTGGACGAAAATCATCCGGATGAATTGTATCGTTTTGAAGACGTCCACAACGATGATTCGTTGTTGAAATTCCCAACTAAGAATTGTTTCATTCCACTTGCGGGGAAAATTTCTCAAAACATTCCGATTAATTCTTTTGCAAAGCCAACGGAGTCCTACAAACGTGCATTCAAACAAAAGCCAATCATCGACCAATATTCGATTCAAGGAACGGTGATTCACATTGATTCGTTTGGTAATTTGATTACAAATATCTCCAAAAGTGATTTTGATCGATTTGGTGAAAACACGCCGTTTACAATTTACTATGTAGACAAAGATTATTTCATCGACCGCATTTCAAAAACGTATAATGATGTTCCGATGGGTGAGCGTGTTGCCATATTTAATAGCAATGACTTGTTGGAAATTGCATTAAATCGTGGTGCTAATCGTGGAACTGGTGGAGCTTCAAAACTGTTTGGCGTTCGTTTGGGTGAAATTATTCGTGTTGAATTCACTCCTGCAGGTTCGCACCGAGATTTTCAATTCATGTAATCCATGTTGACGCGCATTGTAAAATTGCATTTCCAAGCTGAACGCATCGACGATTTTCTCGCTCATTTCGAATCAATCAAATGGAAAGTTGCTAAATTCCCTGGATGTCACGGAATGAAACTATTAAGAGGAAAAAACGATCCGTTTTTGGTTTTCACATATAGTCAATGGGAAAACGAAGAAGCGTTAGAATCCTATCGCACTTCTGAATTATTTCAAACACTTTGGCCTATGATAAAGCTGTGGTTTGACCAAAAACCAGAAGCGTGGAGTGTAGAAACTCATTTTGATGGATTTGACTTAAACCCTTGATTTCTCCTTTGGCCTATCTGGAAATCTTTTTTTAAACCTCGGTCGCTGAACTTTTTTCTCTGCAACTTTGCCCGTCGCAGGAAATGAATGATTTGAAACCACCGGAATGGTCAAACCAATCAATTTCTGAATGTCTTTAAC
The DNA here is from genome assembly GCA_044348645.1 of Crocinitomicaceae bacterium. Taxonomy (GTDB): domain Bacteria; phylum Bacteroidota; class Bacteroidia; order Flavobacteriales_D; family Crocinitomicaceae; genus UBA952. Next base: position 7,157 of record JBIKSL010000003.1, read on the forward strand.
ATAGGCTTGCTCCTCGGTATTACAAAAAGATACCGCTTTACCAGAAGCTCCCGCCCTACCCGTTCGACCAATACGATGAACATAAGTTTCAGGAATATTAGGAATGTCGTAATTCACTACAAATTCAAGTTGGTCAATGTCGATACCACGTGCCGCAATGTCAGTCGCTACTAAAACTCGCAATGTTTTATTTTTAAAATTATTCAAGGCGTTTTGTCTAGCATTTTGAGATTTATTTCCGTGAATCGCTTCTGATTTAATCTGATTTCGATTTAGGATTTTAACCAATTTATCAGCACCGTGTTTTGTCCGAGTAAATACCAAGGCCGTTTCGACCTTATTCGTATTCAAAACCTCCATCAGCAAATCCTTCTTGTTTTCGGTATCCACAAAATATATTTCTTGCTGAATCGTCTCTGCTGTTGAAGAAGCTGGAGTAACCTCAACGTGACTTGGATTGGTTAATATCGAATTGGCCAATGAAGTAATTTCTTTCGGCATTGTAGCAGAGAAAAACAAAGTCTGACGTTTCTCAGGAATTAGTTTGATGATTTTCTTTACATCGTGAATGAAACCCATGTCCAACATTCGATCCGCTTCGTCCAAGACAAAAATCTCGAGATTTCTCAAATTGATGTGTCGTTGATCTACCAAATCAAGCAACCTTCCTGGGGTCGCAACAAGAATATCAACTCCTGCTCTCAAGCGATTTACCTGCGAAGTTTGATTAACACCACCAAAAATTACGGCGCATTGCAGTTTTAAATTCTTGCCATAGTCTTTGAAACTTTCATCTATTTGAATCGCCAATTCCCTTGTTGGAGTGACAATCAATGCTCGAATAACGCGCTTCTGTTCTGGATTTTTCGTTGTTTGTAAACGTTGTAAAATTGGAATGGCGAAGGCCGCTGTTTTTCCAGTTCCGGTTTGAGCACAACCCATAATATCTTTCCCTTGAAGGACGATTGGAATGGCTTGTTCTTGAATTGGTGTTGGATTGGTGTAACCTTGTGTTTCAAGAGCGTTTAAGATCGGCTCTAAAAGATCTAGTTTTTTAAATGTCATAAATTAGATTCAATTCTAGGTTTGACATAATGTATGAAATGAAAGACCTAGAATTTGAACAAAGTTACAAATTAATATCGGAATTCATTTCTGAACCTTCGAATGTTCACACATGTAAAAATGAGAATTTCATTGAATTTAAACAATGATAAGAATAGAATTCACCCAAAAAAAACTGTTTTGACTATAACTTGTATTAAGCAATTCCAAAATAGATAACAACTGAAAATACCAATATTCAAATTGTTATCTGCAAATCGTTTCCTCAGTCATTTTAAGAATTTTGCGCACTTCCTCCAAAGTTGGGGCTTCGGCATACGTTCTCAAAACTGGTTCTGTTCCAGAAGGACGAATCATCATCCAACGATCGTCATCAAAGAAATATTTAAAACCATCAATTGTTTTAACTTCTTTCACCTTGTAGTCGCCAAAAGAAGTGTAGTTTCCAGCTTTGCAATTGGCAATAATCTTTTGTTTCAATTCTTCCGTTATATTTAAATCGTTGCGTTCAAATTTGAATGGACCAACAATTTCGTAAACTTCTTCAATCAATTCATCGAGAGTTTTTCCTGATTTCGCCATGAATTCCCAAATGATTAATCCCATCCAGATTCCATCACGCTCAGGAATGTGACCTTTCACGGCAATTCCACCAGATTCCTCGCCACCAAGTAAAACATCCTCCTTTACCATGATTGTTGCGATTTCCTTGAAACCGATTTTAGTGGTTGTGACTTCCAAACCGTAATACTCACACATTTTGTAAACTCTTGGTGTTACACTAAAAGCAATCGCTACTTTACCTGTCATTTTTTTGTATTTCACCAAATAATGAATCAACAACAAAATGATGTGGTGCGAATCAATGAATTCTCCTTTTCCGTTGTAAAGTCCAATTCGATCGGCATCACCATCAGTTGCCAGAGCACAGTAAACGCCAGGATTAGATTCAATATATGACTCCAATTCCTTCAAGTTCTTTGCAATCGGTTCTGGAGCCTGACCCATAAAAGATGGATTTGGATCACAATGAAGCAATTCCACATTTGGTAATATTCGTGGCATCACACGTTGACCTGCACCGTACATGGCATCGTAAACCAAGCGCATCCCTGATTTTTGGATAGCATCTAAATCGAAATTCTTTTTCACATGCTCCACATACATGGTTTCAATGTCGTGAACTTCTACTTTTCCCGATTTGATAGCTTCATCAATTGAAATAGTTGAATAATCGATGGAACATACTTCTGGAATAATATCCTCAACTTCTTGCACATTTTCGGGAGCCAAAGGTCCACCAAAATCGGCTTTTAATTTATACCCATTGTAAGATGGTGGGTTGTGACTTGCGGTTAAATCCACTCCGATTTGACAACCATAGTGATTTGCAGCTAATGAAATCATAGGTGTAGATACAAATCCACGTGACATTTTTACAGGAATTCCTTGAGCGATAAATACTTTTACTGCTGTCTCCATGAATAATTCTCCCGCAAATCGGCAATCGTGTCCAACAAAAACCGAAGGATTAGAGTAGTTTTTCTTTAACCAGATTCCTGTTGCTTCGCTCACACGAGCTACATTTTCAACTGTAAATTCTTGTGCGATAATCGCTCTCCAGCCGTCTGTTCCGAATTTTATTTTTAAAGACATAATTTTTAATTGCTAGTTATTAATTGTGAATTAAGCTTTACGATATAGCTCGTAATTCGCAATTCAATATTATTTAGTTATTTATTAAAGTTCCTAATCGTTTTCTCAATAATACCAATACATTCAAAAAGTTGTTCCTCGTTAATAACCAAAGGAGGTGCGAAACGAATAATGTTTCCATGAGTTGGTTTAGCTAACAGTCCATTTTCTTTTAGTGCCATACATAAATCCCAAGCAGTTGAGCTATCCGGTGAATCATTCACAACAATGGCGTTCAACAATCCTTTTCCTCGAACTTTCACAATTAACTCGGTAGAATCAATTATTCGTTGCATCTCTCTACGAAAAATAGTTCCCAACCTTCGAGCGTTTTGAATTAGATTTTCATCTTCGATAACTTCCAAAGCCGCAATGGCTACCTTCGCTGCAATCGGATTCCCTCCATAAGTTGAGCCATGTTGACCAGGTTTGATAACCATCATAACTTCATCATCTGCCAAAACCGCGGATACAGGATAAACTCCACCGGAAAGAGCTTTTCCAAGAATTAAAATATCAGGTTTGCTATATGTATCAGGTTGTCTTTCGCATTTATTTTCACAGGCGCAATTTCCACAAACTGCCAACAGACTTCCAGTTCTTGCAATTCCTGTCTGAACCTCATCGGCGATGAACAAAACACCGTTTTCAGAACACAATCTGCGTGCTTCGCGAATAAAATCTTCCGAAGGCGCGTATACTCCGGCTTCACCTTGAATAGGTTCAACTAAAAATCCAGCGATATTTGGTTGCTTTAAAGCTTCTTCAAGTGCAGTCAAATCATCGTATGGAATAGCTTTAAAACCTGATGCATACGGACCGAAATTTTTATTTGAATCCGGATCACTTGAGAAAGATACAATTGTTGTTGTACGACCATGGAAATTACCTTCACAGACAATAATTGTCGCCTGATTTTCTGAAATTCCTTTTTTCTCATAAGCCCATTTTCGACAAAGCTTAATCGCGGTTTCCACTGCCTCAGCACCCGTGTTCATTGGAAGTACTTTGTCGTAACCAAAAAGTTCAGTGACAAATTGCTCATATTTTCCAAGTGAATCGTTGTAAAATGCTCTTGAAGTCAAAGCAAGTGTTTGCGCTTGATCAATCAATGCGTTCGTTATTTTCGGATGACAATGACCTTGATTTACGGCCGAATATGCTGAAAGAAAATCAAAATATTGTTTTCCTTCAACATCCCAAACATAAACCCCTTCACCTCTCGAAAGCACGACAGGGAGTGGATGATAATTGTGAGCTCCATACTTATCTTCCAATGAGATGAGAGAAGTTGAATTTAATTTTTCCATGATTGGATTCATATCAAAATTTAAGGAGATCAAAGATAAGCAAAAGGACTTCGATTCAAAAATTTCGCTAAAAAAAGTTAATAACCCTGAAAGATTATTAAATTGAGTGAATTCGATTTTTAAGAGCAAAATAGACAAGATCAACCAATTTTCTGGTTTTTGTTTTTTTTCCGATTTGTTGTCGCATTCCTTCAATAGTTCTGCGACTCAAACAAAGATGCTCTGCAATTTCATCATTTTTCAAGCCATTACAAATCAATCGAATCACCTCAATTTCTTTTTCATTAAGCAAATTTAATTCACTTTTGCGAATGGTATTTGGCTTATTTCGCAATGAATTTACAACTGCATTTGACACATTCTCATCTAGGTAATGCAAGCCATCTTTTACTTGAAAAATAGCGTCCATAATCACCTCAAAATCAATATATTTAGGAAGGTATGCCTTGGCTCCAAGCTGAAAACATTCGATGATTTCAATCTGATTAATTGTTGCTGATAAAACAATTGTTTTCAATTCAGGATGGCGAACCTCCAAATGTTTTAAAACCGTTTTCCCATCAATCAATGGCATTTTTAAATCTAGAATCAACACATCTATCTTGTGTTTTTTTAATGAATCCATAACTTCCATCCCATTGTTTACCTCAAAAACAACTTTAATTCCGGATTCAATCTTAAACAATTTTACAATACCTTGCCTAACGACAACATGATCATCAGCGATTCCAATTCTTATTTCCTTGCTCATTGTGAAACGGTATTTCTAAAACGATTTTGAATTGATTATCTAATTTAATAAAATCAATACTTCCTTTTAACTCGATCAATCTTTTTCTTATCGATGGGAGACCTCTTCCAAAAGCTACCTCGTTCAAAAAAATATCCTTCTTCATTCCTATGCCGTCATGCTTAAAACAAAAAATGAGCATTCTGTCTTCCGATTTCATACTCAAATATAGTTTGTCAATCTTTTCATATTTTACCACGTTGGTGATTAACTCCAAAACAATGCTGTAAATATGATTCAATTCGTTTTTCTTGAAAAAACAGTTAATAGGATAGTCACAAACCAATATAATTTCAAAAGTCTTAATCTGATGAATAAAACTTTTTAATGCCAAAACAAAATCCTCTATCGATAAAATATTCAAACCATTATTCACAATCAATTCGTTCTGTTTTGAAATTATTTCATTTACTAAATGGTATATTTCATATAATTTCGATTCGATAAGCTTCCTATTATCATTGAGGTTTATCAATTTTAATTGACATTTAAGCGCGATAAGGAGAGGATTTATGTTATCATGTAAAAGATCTGCAATACGGTTTCGCTCATTATCCAATAATCGAATTCTTAAGTCGTCAATTTCATTTTTTTTTGAAGACTCGACACGATTTTTTTTATTTCGAATTCTATTCTTTAGAAAATAATTCAAGGTATTTAACACATTATCATATTTTAGTCGAAAACTCAAATAAATTCTCTTAATCGGATTAAATTATCACCAAATGATTATTTTTCATTCAAATCCTGTGTAAATTATTTCATTAATTTACAATTCAAAAAAGAACAAAATTAAATGAACAATTAAATGAATTAAATGTTTAACGTAAAATTATTCAACGAAATTTAGTGTTTAAATTGTTGTTTTTCAGAAATATATAAAATTGTTTTGACGCTAATGCAAATAGTGCAATAAGTAAAAATACGCAGTATATTACGTAGTTTTACGTAAAGAAGGAACACATTTTTTATCACTCTAAATGAATTTTTTGAAATTATAATTACATGATCAAATCAACCATCGGATCTCAAATTTTGTGAATTGAGAAAAACCAACTGAAATTTCATCAAATTCGATATATATTTTTCAGCTAGTGTATAGATGCAGTTAACATGGGTTATACAATTTTCATAAATTATCAAGAAAAACTTTAGTTCTAATTGATTTTAATCTGTGACAACTTTTTATTAACCTATAATTTCTAAAGCTTTATTTAATCTTGCATACGAAAACCGATTTATCAGCTCGGTTTTTACATAGCCATCCAAACCATTAATTGCAACAATATTTGCTTTGTCTAATTGAATCCAATAGTCGGTAGTCAATATTTCTTCGTTAACATATATCTTTTCGATTGAAGCAATGACATGAATGGTATTATTTTCTTGAATAATATAATCATTGACATATTTACAGAGCAATTGAATCGGGCTGTTTTGAACAAAAGGTATTGTACAATCCTTCTTTATTTCCATTTCGATATCCGTAATTTCGAATTCATTTATTTGTGGAGCAAAATTAGCGGAGGTTTGATGCGCCTTTTCAATTAATGGCTCTGTTATTGCGTTGATCGAAAAATAATTAGTTTCCTTGATGTTTGAGTATGTGTGTCTCGGAACAGTGGTCGGACGCAAAATAAACCCTAACAATGCCGGATCGCTTCCCAAATGAGTTACACTTGAAAAAATAGCCAAATTGTAAATGCCATCTTTTGAAATCGTTCCAATCAGATTGGCAGATTTAAAGCCCATACATGAATTGATTAAATTCAATCGTGGCACTTTAGAAAGTGCTTGAAAATCCGTTTTGTCAATACATATCATCGTTTGGTAATTTTATTGTTTGAAATAACTCGTTGTCGGCTACATTTGAAACGAATGATTTCATCAGAACGCGTTTTTTGATGCTTGGTTTTACAATTTTCAACTCGGGCTCGCCAGCGTTTGTATGAACTAGACTTAAGTTCTTTACGCATTAAATTTCGAACAGCTTGTTCATTTAGATTGAATTGAAATTGAATTGCTTCAAAAGGAGTACGATCTTCCCATGCCATTTCAATAATTCGATCAATTTGTTCTTCACTTAAATTCTCTAACAAATCATTGTTTCTTTCAATATATGCCAAGGGAGAAGGTAAATCACTGTAGTAGCAATACAAATCGTCATCCATACCAAAAGAACAAGTAAATTCATTCTTTGTTTGAAAAATCAAAGATTTGAACAAAATGAATGTATTAAACCGTCTATCCTGTTTTAACCAAGTTGCAAGTTTTTTTGAGGGTTTATTCATTTTTGATTAAAAGTCGATGTAAAATGAATATGTAAGTAACGGTTTGTAGCTATTAAGAAGTTGGCGATTTCGAAGTGCAAAATTGTCTACCTGCACGATAGTTTGATTGAAAAGTAAACTCCATATAATCATTAAACCGCCAATTTCTTATGTGTTAGCAGATAGGCTCTCATTTACTTATTTAATGTTTAACTTCAAACTCCAATTGTCGTCCCTCATTAAAAGCTTTTTTGTCCATACTGGAACCTACAAAAATTCCAATCCCCATTCCAATTGGTATACCAGTACCTAATAGACCCATATTTCCGGAAGCAGAACCTAGTACAACTCCAATAGGTAATCCAAATGCACCAATTCCAAGAGCAAGCCATCGCTTTCTGTAATAATTTTTAGGAACAAGATTGATTTTTTTCTCGATATGCTTTATGATTTCATTTTCCTTTTCTTTTATTGTTTTCGCAAAATATTTTTCAGAATCTGAAATTGAATTCAAAAGCTCAATATGTTGATTGATGAAACCAACAATTTCATTTGGCAATTCTCTTTTTTTCAAAGCTTTTAAAAGCTCGCCAAGTTGTTGATATCGACTTAATACTTTTGTGTTTTCTAAAATGTGTTGTCTTTCAATTAGTTTCATAATCATTATTTTGTTTTAAGTTGACCGCTAACTAACTTATTTCAAGTATTATACTTATTTAATTGAGTCATTTAACTTTAACTAAACCATTTCACCAACAATGGAAATTTGAAGCAGTTCAATAATTTCCTCCCTCGGCAATCCTTTTCCAAGCAGATATTGAATTTTAGTAAGAGCTGCCTCGGTTGTTATGTCTTTTCCGCTCACAACACCGACTCGTTCAAAAAATGAACTTGTTTCGTACAATCCATGCTTTACCGAACCAGAGCTACATTGGGTAACATTGAGAATGATTCCGCCACCGGAAAGAAAGTTGGAAATTAAATGCTGAAACTGAGGATGGCTCGGGGCATTGCCAGCTCCATAAGTTTCAAGAACAACCGCCTTTAGTTCGTGGATATTAAAAAGATTTGAATAAGATTGAAAAGGTATTCCCGGAAATAATTTCAAAAGACCAATTTGATTCGATAATTTTTTCTGAACCTTAAGTCGAGCTAGATTTGTTCTAAAAAGTCGCTCCTTAGCAAATTCGATGGTTACACCTGCAACAGCTAATTCAGGATAATTGGGCGATTGAAAAGCTTCAAACTGGTTAGCAGAAACTTTTGAGCATCGATTTCCTCGATACAAGGAATTTTCGAAATAAACGGCAACCTCTTGAATAAGAGCCTCTCCATTTTGATCGCGAGTACCCGCAATTTCTATGGCAGTAATCAAATTTTCTTTTCCATCGGTGCGTATTGTTCCAATTGGCAATTGCGATCCTGTGAGAATTATTGGCTTTGTTAGTCCTTGAAGCATAAAACTTAGCGCTGAAGCCGTAAATGCCAAGGTGTCAGAACCATGTAAGATCACAAATCCATCAAAGCTATCGTAGTTTAATTCAATGATTTCTACTAAATCTGTCCAATGACATAAAGTAATTTCAGAGGAGTCAATCGGATTTGAGACACTCAAACTTGTCAATTGAAAATTGAATCGTTCTAATTCTGGAACGTGTTCGTAGATGTATTCAAAATTCAAGTTTCGAAGTTCACCAGTTCGCTGATCTTTGATCATTCCAATCGTTCCTCCTGAGTAAATAATTAATATTTTAGGAGAGTTCATTTTAAGCCAAATTTCTCAAGTTTAAAAATATTTATGGCATTTTGAGTGGTTTTTTCCGCTATTTCAGAAACTGAGCAATCATAAATTTCTGCAAGTTTTTCTGCAATTATAGGAATGTATGATGATTCGTTGCGTTTTCCACGAAATGGAACAGGAGATAAATACGGTGCATCTGTTTCCAATACTATGTGTTTCAGATCAATTTGTTTGAGGACTTCCGGTAAGTCGGATTTTTTGTAAGTTACCACTCCTCCGATTCCCAGCTTAAATCCCTCGTACTTTAGGATGTGTCGAGCTCTATCTATATTTCCATTAAAACAATGAAAAACTCCAGTAAGATTTGCGGAATTTTCTTCATCGAGAATTTCAAAAATTTCATCAAACGCTTTTCTGCAATGAATAGCGATTGGTAGATTTAATTCTTTTGCCCAATGAATTTGCTTTCGAAAAACAATTTTTTGTTCTTCACAAAATTGAGTATCCCAATGCAAGTCCATACCGATTTCCCCCAAAGCGCAATATCTTTCGGGTGATTTAAAGAGTTTTTCTCTAATGAATTCTAGTTGTTTTTCCCAATCTTCTCGGACATAACACGGATGCAGTCCCATCATGGGAATGCAATTAGAAAACTTCTTTACAACATTCTCCATTTCTTCAATGCACGAAACATCAATGTTCGGCAGAAGAATATATTTTACATTTTTGTTTTGAGCTCGAAAGATTATATCATTTATTTCACTTTCAAATTCCTCAGAGTAAACGTGTGCGTGTGTGTCTATGAACATTAGAAAAGGTAATTTAATTTAACCATCCAAAAATCAAAGCATTCATTTGTTTGTTTAGGTCCAACTTATGATTGGTGGCAAGATACGTTTTCATCTAAATTACTAGAATCTCAAAAAAATGAATTTTAAATCAAGATTATTGTTTATCGCGCTAGTTTCGACAAATACTGCTCCCAATTCCAAGCATCTCTCACTGCATCAGCAATGGATAATTCAGATTTCCATCCCAACAATTTTTCTGCCTTTGTGGCATTTGCGTAAATCTCAACTACATCCCCTGCTCGTCTCGGGCCGAACTGCCAATTCAATGCAACTCCTGTTTCTTCTTCAAATGTTTGAATGATTTCTTTTACACTCGTTCCTTTTCCTGTTCCAATATTGATGTTTTCAAGCAAACCATTTTCTTTTTCAACTAGAAAATCGACTGCTTTCACGTGGGCATTGGCAAGATCGCAAACGTGTATGTAATCTCGAATGCAAGTTCCATCTTCTGTTGGGTAATCGTTTCCGAATACCGTCAATTTCTCTTGTTTACCAATTGCAGTTTGGGTAACAAAAGGAAGCAAGTTGTTAGGTCTTCCAATTGGGAATTCACCAATTAATGCGCTTTTATGAGCTCCTACCGGATTGAAGTAACGTAGGTTGATGATTTTTAACTCTTTGTTGGCGTTGTATACATCTTGAATAATTTGTTCTCCAATCCATTTTGTGAATCCATAAGGTGAATTTGGTAAATTTTTTTCCGTTTCTTCTGTTACTTCCTTCTCTCCTTTGGGTTCGCCATAAACCGTGCACGATGAGGAAAAAACAAAATTATTGATTTGAAAATCTAACATTTTTTGGAGCACATTTACCAATCCAGCTATATTGTTTTGGTAATATTTAAGAGGCTCTGCAACTGATTCACCCACAGCTTTGTAGGCAGCGAAATGGATAACTGCTTTCGGTTTGTAGTTTTCAAAAATCGAACTTAAAAAGTCTGGATTACAAATATCCCCTTCATGGATAATAAGATCTCTTTTCAAGATAGTTTTTAGTCCATTCAAAACGATTCGATTGGCATTTCGAAAATCATCTAGAATCACAGGAGTAAAACCACTTTCCACCAATGAAACTACCGTATGAGAGCCAATGTAACCGGCGCCACCAGTAACAACAATGTATTTTTCCATAGTCAAAGTTAAAATAAAAACCTAATTATCGAGATTAGATAAAGTGCCTTTTAAACGCTATCTTTGTGTTTTAAATACTTATCATGGATTTTTGGATTAAAGCCGCTCAACTATTTTTATCACTTGCCATTTTAGTTACCTTGCATGAATTGGGGCATTTCTTACCTGCAAAATTCTTCAAAACACGAATTGAGAAATTTTACCTTTTCTTCAATCCATGGCTTTCTATTTTTAGATATAAAAAAGTAAACGGAGTAAAAAAAACATCTTGGTTTACAAAAGAATCACCGAAAGAATGGAGTGAAGACCAACATTCAACCGAATGGGGGCTTGGATGGCTTCCGTTGGGAGGTTACGTTAAAATTGCCGGAATGATTGACGAATCCATGGATACCGAACAAATGAAACAACCCGCGCAGCCGTGGGAATTTCGCTCTAAAAAAGCATGGCAACGGTTAATCATAATGATTGGTGGTGTTACTGTTAATCTTATTCTGGGATATATCATTTATATAGGAGTTATTTTTGCCTGGGGACAACTAGAAATTAAACAAGAATCACTCAAAGGAGGACTGAGCGTGCATCCTTACCTTAAGAAATACGGTGTTCAATCAGGAGATATAGTATTGAATCTTGAGGGTAAAAATGTATTGAATCTTGATGATTTGAACAAAGGAGTTATGTTGAGAGATGCGAGACATTTAACCGTTAAACATGAAGACGGTTCAATTGAAAAGATTGCGCTTCCAAATAAAATTGACGAGGAACTTTTTCATGCTGGAGCCTTGCCAGCTTTTGGTTTGAGATCAAAAGCAAATGTTGTTGCCGATGTAATTTCAGGGACACCCGCATTTAAAGCTAATTTGAAAAAGAACGATAAGATATTAAAGGTTAATGATAAGCCAATTGTTTATTTTGATGATCTGCAAAGTGAACTATATGCAAATAAAGGCAAGTCGGCAAAGATAACTGTTCTCCGAGCCAAAGACACGTTGAGTTTAAAGACAAAAGTGAAAGCTGATGGTACAATTGGATTTCAAGTAAATGCGAAAGAAATAATCGATTTGAAAGCCATTCAAACTAAGAAATATGGACTTGCTGAAAGTGTTTCAATTGGATTTAACTATGGGACCAACACCTTGACTGATTATGTTTCTCAATTTAAGTTTGTTTTTACCAAAAAAGGAGCATCTTCAATTGGTGGTTTTGCTGCAATTGGAAATATGTTTCCACCTTTTTGGGATTGGCAAGCCTTTTGGTTAAATACAGCGCTACTTTCCATCATACTTGCTTTTATGAATATCTTGCCGATTCCGGCATTGGATGGTGGACATGTAGTTTTCCTGCTATATGAAATTATTACAGGAAAAGAGGCTCCTCAAAAAATTCTAGAGTATGCGCAATATGTTGGAATTGCTTTGCTTTTAGCACTGATGATCTATGCGAATGGAAACGATTTATTCAGGTGGTTGATGTAGTAAATTTACAGAGTCTTAGGTCTCAAAAATCAAAAAACTAGTTTAAACGACCTGCAAGAAGGCTTAAATGAAACAGGGCATCGCCACATTCTTTTTCATTTATTTCTATATCGTAATCACAGTTGCCAATGCCATTTAGCAAACTACATAAAATTCTTCCGGATTCATTCTTCTTGTCTTGATACATGTATTTGATCACGTTTTTTACATCGTCTGCATCTAGCGAAATCATCGGAAAACTCGCTGTAATTGTTTCCTCAATTTCTTGGAATTCTGATTTCGAAATCCGATTTTGTTGCATTGCAATGAATGATTCTGCGCACATGCCAAGTGCAACAGCGTGTCCGTGAGAAATAGCCGTTTTGTCCAAAAAATAACTTTCCAAAGCATGACCAATGGTATGACCGAAATTCAATATTTTCCTTAATCCGCCCTCTTTGGGATCTAAATCGATTATGTCTGTTTTGATTTTGACGGATGAATAAATTATATGCTCTTTAATTAAATCATCTTCTGATTGAATGGTTTTAATTTCGTTCCAAAGGTTTTTATCGCGAATAAGGGCATGTTTTAACATTTCAGCATAACCATTGAAAATTTCCTCTTCCGGTAATGTTTTTAGAAAATGAGTATCAATAAATATTTTCTCCGGATGACAAAATGTTCCTAATTGATTTTTAAAGTTATTCAAGTCAATTCCCGTTTTACCTCCAATAGAAGCATCAACCATACCCAATAATGATGTTGGGATATTGATGAATGAAAGCCCACGCTTAAAAACAGAGGAGATGAATCCACCCATATCGGTAACTACCCCGCCTCCCACATTAATTACCAAATCTTTTCGACTGAATCCATAATCGGTAAATGCTTGCCAAACTTGAAAACAAACTTCCAAAACTTTGTTTTCTTCACCAACTGGAAGTAAAATTATTTCTGCGCGTTCTAACTCTTTGAATGAGGTAATTAGGTAATCCAAGCAACATTCATGAGAATTTTCATCAACTAGAATAATTACGCGATGATTGCCGTATTTTTTGAGTAAAGACGAAATAGAACTTTCAACAAGCGATCCAATTTCAACGCCATAACCATTTGCCTCAATTGCCTTCATTTCTTGGATTATTATTTTCAAAGGTAATTATTCTTTTTACTTCTCTTTCAGTTCCAAAAAACAAATTAATTTTGACCATGATTTTTTTTGATAATACTGAAATTGCCTTTAAAAGTAAGTCAAACAAAGATTTAAAGAAGGCTTTCTGGTTGTTCAAAATAATATCATTTCCGACTTTTGTAAAGTTTGGTAAAGTGTTAACAAACATTGCTTTGAAACTACATTTACCAATAAATAAAATCATTAAATCAAATATTTTTCGTCAATTCTGTGGGGGAGAAAACATAAGTGAGTGCGATTTAGTTATTCAAAAAATGGGTGAATATGGAATAGGAACTATCCTTGATTATTCCGTGGAAGGCAAAACATCCGAAGAAAACCTCGATCATACAGCAAATATCATCATTCAAACGTTGGAACGAGGTAAGTTGGATAAAAATATTCCCTTTGGTGTATTTAAACTTACTGGTATCGCGCGATTTGAATTATTGGAAAAAGCTAGTAACAAGAACTATCAATTTTCCGAGACAGAAAAAATAGAAGTTGAATTAATTTTCAAACGAATCGATCGCATTTGCAAAGCCGCATTTGAGTCGAATGTACCTGTATTCATAGACTCCGAAGAGTCTTGGATTCAAGATGCTATAGATCAATGGTCTTTTCAAATGATGCTGAAATATAACAAGGAACGAGCAATTGTTTTTAATACGATTCAAATGTATCGACATGATCGTTTTGCGTTCCTGAAATCTTGCTTCAAATTAGCTAAAACACATAACATAATTTACGGTGTGAAATTAGTTCGAGGAGCTTATATGGAAAAGGAACGAAATCGAGCTGAAACTTTCGGTTTTTCCTCACCCATACAACTCAACAAAGCAGCTACAGATCGAGATTATAATTTGGCCTTGGAATTCATCGTTTCTCATGCTGATGCATTTGCGCTTTGTGCCGGAACCCATAATGAAGAGAGTTCACTTCATTTAACGGAGTTGCTGGAAAAGTATAAAATAGAAAAGAATGATAGGAGATTTTATTTCGCACAACTTTTGGGTATGAGTGATCACATTTCATACAACTTAGCTGAGGCTGGTTATAATGTTGCCAAATATGTTCCTTTTGGCCCTGTTCGGGAAGTTATTCCATATCTATTGAGGCGTGCTGATGAAAACACATCTGTTGCGGGTCAAACGGGACGAGAGTTGGGATTAATTTTGCGCGAGTTAAAGCGAAGAAAAGGATAATTATTCCTTGACAATTCGTGTGATTGAATTTTCTGAATTCAAGAAATAAATTCCTTTCGGTAATTCTGAGAAATTGATTTGGTCAAATTGACTTAAGCATCCTGATAAAATCTCTTTTCCATATAAATCAAAGAGTTCATATTCAAAAGTTCCCTGTTCTTTAAATTGTATATTCAAAATAGTTTGAACAGGATTCGGATAAACTTTTGCTACAAACTTTTGGATTGAATTAACGGAGACCAATTGATTCAAAAAGGAAATATTCTCTGTTTCAGGAAATACATTGTCAGCACCAACTTTGAAAAGATAGATATGACTACCTCCATTGGAGGTAAATTCATTGATTCCTATGCTATTACTATATCCAATACCAATAAATCCGCCGTCTGAGGTTGCCAATACTTCACCTACATCATCACTTTTTTCGTTATTAATCGATTTAAATTCATTTAACCAATACAAATTTTGTGAATCAAAATAGGCGAACATTAAGTCGAAATCATCTTGAAATGAACTTGAATTAATGTATTGATATGCAACAGCAACTTTGTCAAATTTACTAATGTACTTTAATTGGGCACAACGAATCTTGCCTTCGTTTATTTCAAGTGTGTATTGTTTGAGGAAATTCCCATAGATGTCATAGATTCCAAAATAACCTTTTGTCTTGGTTTCTATTTCGTTTTTCCCAACTATAAATATTTTCGAATTACTGAGTGAGATATCAGTTATGGTGTAATTTCCTCCTAAGTCAGATATGGTATCTTTCCAAATTAAATTACCATCTCCATCTATTTCCATCAAGAAACCTTTACAAAGTGAGGAATCAGAAATATACCATTGTCCGGCAATAATGAAATGATCTTTTTTTTGTTCAATTGACGAAGCAAAATCTTCTCCGTCTGAACCCCAACGTTTTGTCCATAATGTATCCCCGAATTTATCAGTTCGAATGATGTAAATATCCGAATTCCCGTTGGCTGTTGGAAGAAATTCACCAACCATTACAACACCCGAATCTGAAGTCAATACTGCATCGTTTATTTTTTCCCAACTCGAAGGTAAATTGTAATTTCTAACCCAATTTGGATTTACTTTTAAATCTGTTTTTATCAGAAAAGCATCGAAATCCCCTTCTCCATAGGAATTGGAATATCCAGCAATCAAAAATCCATCATTTGGAATGTGTAAAACACGCTTCCCTAAATCTGATTCAGCCCCACCAAAAGATTTACTCCAACTGTAATTCCCATATTTATCAACCCCCAAAAGAAAAGCTTGACTGTGTTCAGAAAAACTTCCCGAACTTCCCGTAATGACATAAGATGAATCGTCAAGTTGAACAACTCCATGTCCTTCATCAAATCCTGAACCCGAATAGAGCTTGTAAAAAGCTTTCTGACCGATAGCAGTTAGAACATAAAATTGAATAAAGATAAAAACTAAAATACGCATTGCAGCCTAAATATAATGGATTGACCGGTTGGATTAAATAAATTTTCACTGCTAATTCCAAGACTTACATTCTTCCAGTTCAAACTTGAATAAATCCCACCTCTAAATTGTGCAAAACCACCGTAACTCAAACTTGCACCAAAATGAATCAAGCCATTGAACGGATTATAGTTAATTCCTCCAAAAACCATTGGTATCGACATGTGAGAAATGTAAACTCGCGCACCATAAAACTCTTGTAATTTCCTCGATTTCGCTCCTTCAGATTGATCAACTAATTTGGAGATTTGAAGCATCCCTGGAAGTAAAAAAGTGTTTTTATTTTCTGATTTTGAAATCCCAAGAGTATCAAGAAGAGCAAAATTTTTCGATTCAAATGATGTTCCGTTTGTAAGTTGTTCAAACGAAAAACCGTTGTAACTAAAATTTGTGTCAGCATTATAAGCTTTGAAATTTACTGTTTGAGTCACAAAGCCGATATTTCGCATTAAAAATTGAAAGCTTGGTTTCCCTTTTAAATTTCTTGATTGCCACCTCAAATCTGCATCGATTCCGACTCCAATTCCTTTCATATAAATATTGCTATTCGAAAAAGATGCTTTTCCGGAATACACAAGCGACAATGAATCAAGTGCCTCATTTTGATAGATTTCTCCTTTGTCGATGAACAGTGAAGTAGCGTTATTCAATCCAAAAAGATTCAAGCAAACTGACGATTTTGTTTTTTTAGCTAACCAACCGAAACCAATTTTTTGATAGGTTATGTTGGAGAATCGAGAACCCGAAAATTTTGCAGTATCACCCGAAAAATATGTGTTTCCATACATCGGAAAGGTGTAAAAATCTTTACTGTAAATCGCTTGTAGAAAATTGTATATTCCGGTTTTTACAACGAAGCCCCAATTTTCATTTTTCAGTAAATTGACTTGAAAATTCCGATATTCCAATTCCAACTGTGTATCGGATCCAAAACGATTAATAGCCCGATGGCGGTTGAGTGATTTAGACTTCATGGTATCGGTAATTTCTCCGCCATAAAAGAATTTTTGTGCAATGTCTTTCCCTAAAGATGTTCCGGAATAATCAGCAATTCCTGTTAAAATAATCTCATTTTTAATGATTTTGTTGGCAACAATTCCTTTTTTCTGATTCGAGAAATTAAGAGTAGTATCGTGTTTAATTGGAAGGTAATGCTGTCCGGTTAATTGGCTTGATAGAAATAAGACCAAACATATAGGATTGAATTTCATCAAAGCGCGATTTTCGTATTTAGTTTTAATTTTAAATTTACGGCTAGAAAAGCTCCGAATGGAATATTATGGGCTTGCACGTTTGTATTTCCGGGTGTTGGAGTATTAAAAATTCCCTCAACGATGACCTTTTTGACATCTTTCAGACTGGAGGCAGCAGATTCGTTCAAGTAGAATTGAATAACTGATTTCTTTTTGAAAAGTCCATCCTTTGGGTCTTGACTTCCAAATAGAGCGCTCAATATTTCGTTTGTTCCGACTATTTTTTGTAGAATCAAGTTATTTTCATTTAGCAAGTAAAGTGTTGGTTGACAACTCATTGGGAATGCATTGGTGGCATTCAAAGTAAAAACGGCAGCAGTTACATGTGTTTTTGCCTCATCATTTGGTATTTCCAAATCAAATGTATCCCTCAGTGTCAACCCATCAGCACCGACAATCAGCGGCATCGTACTTTTAATTTTCACTTTGATTCGGCTATTCGGGAAAATTTCATCATTCCCACCACTTAAATTTCCCCAAGGATTTAGCTGAAAACTATACCCGATTTTATTATTTGAACCTAGATTTTCAATGTATTGTTCAATATTACTATTTTTTGAATTTAATTCTAACGTTTCGGTTGAAGGCTTCAGAGCATTCCAAGATCCAGTTGCCGGAGAAACAATTAAATCGCTCCCTATATTTGACGAGATCAACTTAACACTTTTGCCCTGATAATTTGTGTTTTCAGCTAATGTCATGCGTCCGCGCATGGATATTTTAGCTCCATTTTCAATTTCGAGGCCAAGCGATGTATTGGGAATATCCAGCGATCCGGAAACTATTCTATTCATGAAATCAAAGTTGAATTCAGTTGTATCCGAAATAACTTGATTTCCAAAATAACCTTTGGCATAATCAATTTTTATCCCTGAAATTTTGGCATCAAAGCGAAAAATGTTTGCAGTGGTAACTGAAACCGCCGGACCGTTAGGATCAGATTTTACAATGAGCTTCGATTGAAGTTTGTTGAAACTTAACTGTTTACTTCCGGTTAAATCCAATGTGTATCCTGATAAATCTAAAACTTCCTCCTTTATTCCTGGATTTGTTTGTGTTCCTCCTTCAACAGAATAGGTTTGTTCGAACAATACACCGTTTTTTGTTGCCCCTGGAATTTGAATGGTATAAAATGCCTTTGTTCCAATCGGATTGTAAACTTTAATCTCAATGACACCGGAAGCAACATGGACTTTCTTTAACTTAATTTCATTGAGATTCAAATCGTGTTCTTCCACTTGATTAATCAAATTGATTCCAGGTGGTAAGTTTGTGAGATTTATTGAAAGACTATTTGTTTGTGAAATGAGTGTGTCCTTAATTTCAATTAAGTCATTGATTCCCAAATTTAATATTGTTCGTGATAAGTTGAAATTCAATGTTCCATCAGTAGTAATTAAGGTAGAATCATTGTAAAAGTTGACTAATGTAAGCGTATCATGAGCAATAGGTGCGCCCCAATCTGCATTCCAACTGGTCTTTTCTCGCTTGCAAGAAAAAATAAGTATTGATAGAACAACACAAAAAAAGAATGATTTTATTACCAATTTTTGATAAAAAGTTAACGACATACAAAAATCAAAAAAAAAATCATCTAATCGAAATTTATTCTTGTGCAATAATAACCAATTGGGAGAAAAACAGCTTATCTACTTTGAAATAAATTTATTTTTTAATCAAATAAATGATTAATTATTAATCATTTTGTAGCTTTGTGCAACAAACGATATGCGCTTACAGAAAAATTTAATTTTCAAAAACTTGAAAAATGGCTGTATTGCGTTCGATTGTTCACATGGATTTGGATACATTTTTTGTGTCCTGTGAAAGAAAACTAGATAGTAGATTAATTGGAAAACCAATTTTGATTGGTGGCACGTCGGATAGGGGAGTGGTTGCATCGTGTAGCTACGAAGCACGTCAATTTGGAATTCATTCCGCCATGCCGATGAAAATGGCGAAAGAACGCTGTCCGGAGGCGATTATCATCAAAGGAAATTCGGAAACGTATAGCAAGTTTTCGCGTGAAGTAACGGACATCATTCGGGAATCGGTTCCGGTTTATGAAAAGACTTCCATCGATGAATTTTACATGGACTTAACGGGAATGGATAAGTTTTTCGGAACGATGAAATACGCGTCTGAACTGCGTCAACGGATTTTAAAAGAAACAGGTTTGCCGATTTCATTTGGTTTATCGCAGAACAAAACGGTTTCCAAAATTGCTACGGGCGAAGCAAAACCAAATAATCAACTCCGAATCGATTATGGTTCGGAACGAGAATTTCTAGCACCGCTTTCCGTTCGAAAGATTCCGATGGTGGGAATAAAAACCTATCAAACGCTTTGTAATTTGGGTGTGCGTAAAATCCAAACGATTCAGGAAATGCCGGTTGAAATGATTCAAAGTGCTTTGGGTGAAAACGGCGTTTCGATTTGGAAAAAAGCGAATGGCTTGGACAATTCTCCTGTGGAACAATACAACGAACGAAAGTCGATTTCCACTGAGCGGACTTTTGATTATGATACGATTGACGTAGTAAAGCTCCGCGGAATCATGTTGGCGATGGCAGAAAATTTGGCGTTTCAATTACGTAGAGGAGAAAAGCTAACGAGTTGTGTGACTGTTAAAATTCGCTATTCCGACTTTCAAACGCAAACCTTGCAGAAAAAAATTCCTTATACAGCTGCGGATCATGAGCTTTTGCCTGTGGTTAGTGATTTGTTTGAACGCTTATATACCCGGCGTTTACTTGTGCGATTGATTGGCGTGCGCTACAGTTCGCTTGTATCCGGATTTCATCAGCTTAATTTGTTTGATGATTCTTTGGATTACGCGGCACTTTACAATGCCATGGATCGGATTCGTTTGCGTTATGGTGATCGTTCCGTGATGCGTGCCATTGGTATGGAAGCACGAACCATCGGGCGTTGGAATCCTTTTTCAGGTGAACCACCACCTTTATTAGCAAACAGACGGGTATAAAAAAAGCGCTCCGAAGAACGCTTTTAAAATTGGTATAAGTGTAAATTAGAATCTCCAACCAATACGGAAACCTAAGTTACCACCACCAAGATTCATTCCACTTGTTGAACCCGTTGATTTAGTTTCACTTGAAGTGGTTGTTCCTGAAATTGTTGAAGAAGAAGTACTACCTTTATCAGTATATTTCATCCAATTATATCCTAGTTCAAGGCCTAAATAGATGTTTTTCAGAACATAATAGTCAAATCCAGCGCCAACACCAAGTCCAAGCATTGAATTTTTGGATTTATTTTCGAAAGAGTCACCTTTTGAATATCCTCCAAATTTAACATCAGTTCCTGTTGACTTATTTGAGCCGCCTCCAAACATCAACCCAGCAGAAAAGTATGGAGATAATCTCTCTGTACCAGCTAAATGGTATTCTCCCCCTAAACCTAAAGACCATTGCATCGTTTTATCTTTAATTGCACCCATACCTGTTCCGGGAGTAGCTTCGTAAACGTTCATTGTAGTATCTGTTGCACCCAACCCTAGAGTTACTCTTGCTGCGATATTATCATTAACGAAATATCTAGCTCTCAGGTTAGGAGCATTCCAACTTACACCGTTTTGTAAATCGTAGTTAATCATTCCCTCCAAAGAATACTTCGAATCTGAAGAAGCTGGTTTTTGTGCGAACATAGTCCCAGACAATGTTAATGCACCTAAGAAAATCATAATTTTTTTCATAATTGTTTGTTTTAAATTATGAACTAATTTACGCAGGTTGTAATCGTAGGGTTACAAGACAATTGGTAATTTTTAACAATATTTTCTTAATAAAGATGTTAAAAAACTATTAATCAGTTTATTAGGTGGTTTTATTTTTTGATTGTTTTCGATGCATTTCTGCGTATGATCCATTTTTTGCAAGTAGTTCATCGTGTGAACCTTGTTCAATAACACGTCCATGATCCAATACAAGAATATCATTCGCGTTTCGAATAGTTGATATGCGATGACTCACCACAACGGTTGTTCGGCCTTGATGATATTTTTGAATATTATTCAATATGATATCTTCGGTTTCGGTATCCACAGCAGAAAGACAATCGTCAAGTAAAAGTAATTGAGGTTTACGTAACAAAGCGCGCGCAATACTAATTCTTTGTTTTTGTCCACCACTCAGGTTTACACCTCGCTCTCCCAGGATCGTTTCAAATTTATCGGGAAAGTCCATGATATTGTTGTAAACGTGTGATGCTTTCGTTACTTCAATTAATTCCTGCTCGGAAACATTCTTTTCTTTGGAACCAAATTTTAAATTATTCGCAATTGTATCCGAAAACAGAAATACATCTTGAGGAACTATTCCGCTTATATCTCGAAAGGCGTCTGAGTTTATTTCCTGAATGTTTTTTCCGTCAATTAATATCTCTCCAGAATCACAGTGATATTGTCTTAATAATAGCTGAAGAATGGTTGACTTTCCACTTCCCGTTCTTCCAACGATTGCTAGCGTATCTCCTTTTTTAATTTTAAAACTAACATTTTCCAAAGCTTTTATTCCAGTGTCAGGATAAGTAAAGGAAACATTTCGAAATTCAATTTCTCCGGCAAATGTGAAATCGCCATGATTGGTGTTTTCAAATTCAGGCTTTGTTTGCAAAAATTCATTAATTCGGTTTTGTGAAGCGGCCGCTCGTTGAATGATGGATGTTACCCAGCCTACACTCGCAAATGGCCAAGTCAAATTATTCACGAAGAAAATGAAAGCTACAATTCCACCCAAAGACAATTGTTTATCGTATGTCATTAAACCGCCCAAATAAATCGTGATTAACGTGCTTATCCCGATTAAAAAAATCATGGTTGGCATAAATAGCGCATTGGTCAATACCAACTTCATGCTTCGTTTTCGATATTCATTGGATGAGGAAGAAAATTTATTGGAAGTTTCAGCATTACGATTGTAAGCCTTGATTATTCGAATTCCGGCAAAGGTTTCTTGTGCTATTGTTGATAAAATAGATTGTTCTTGCTGCACCAATTTACTCATTTTATTGATTCTAGTTGAGACTGAATAAATCAAGAAAGACATAATCGGAAGCGGCAACAAAACGAAAAACGTCAACTTACCTGAAATTTGTATCATTTGATAAATAATCATCGAGCTCAAAATAACAAGATTGATGGTGTACATAATTCCAGGACCCAAATACATGCGAACCAAACCAACGTCTTCCGAAATGCGGTTCATCAAATCACCTGTGGAATTGCGCTTAAAAAAAGCTAAATCTAATTTCTGATATTGCTGAAAAATCTCATTTTTTAAATCGAATTCGATCAAACGCGACATAATAATGATGGTTTGTCGCATTAAAAACAAGAAAAAACCCTTCAAAAAGGAAAGAAGAATGTAGATTCCTCCAAGTTTGAGGGAAAGCCAAAAAGCAGTATCTAATCCAGTTATTTTGTTTGTTCCCATTAGATTGTCAACGGTTTCTTTTACGTAAATTGGCATTTTTACACCAAAATAGTTGCTAACGACAGTAAACACAATCCCCAATAAAAAATGCCATTTGTATTTAACGAAATATTTATTGAGGTATCGAAGTGATTTCATGGATAATTTTCTATTTTTGCCAACCTTAACTGCTACACAAAAGTAATTATTCAAGTTATAAGTGAACGAACTATAATTAAGATGTCTGAAATAAAAACTCTTTCTGCTGCGGAGTTGTCGGAAAATCCGGTAATCAACCAAATGGCAAATTTAGGACACGAGCAAATTCTTTTTTGTAACGACGAATCCACAGGGTTGAAAGCAATAATCGCTATTCACAACACAGTTTTGGGACCGGCTCTAGGTGGTACGCGCATGTGGACTTATTCCAATGAAATGGAAGCACTGAACGACGTTTTGCGCTTATCAAGAGGGATGACCTACAAAAATTCCATTTCAGGATTGAATTTGGGCGGAGGAAAAGCGGTTATCATCGGTGATTCCAGAACACAAAAGTCAGAGGCTCTTTTTAGAAGATTTGGTAAGTTTGTCAACTCGCTCGCAGGAAAGTATATTACAGCCGAAGATGTCGGTATATCACCGATTGACATGAATTGGGTAAGCATGGAAACAAAGCATGTTGTTGGTCTTCCCGGCAAAAGCGGCGATCCATCTCCCGTAACTGCATATGGTGTTTACATGGGAATCAAGGCTTGTGCCAAAGCTCAGTTTGGAAGCGATTCGTTAAAAGGGAAAAAAGTGGCCGTGCAAGGTGCTGGACACGTTGGTGAATATCTTATCGGTCATTTAACGAAGGAAAAAGCGGTCGTTTATGTTACTGATATTCATGCTGATACGTTAAAACGAGTGTCTGAAAAATACAATGCAAAAGTTGTTGCACCCGAGGATATTTACGATGTTGATATGGATATTTATGCTCCCTGTGCACTTGGAGCTACCGTGAATGATGAGACTCTAAACCGACTGAAATGTTCCATTATTGCCGGAGCCGCAAACAATCAACTGCAATCCGAATCAAAACATGGAATCGATGTTATGAATAAAGGCATTATTTATGCTCCCGATTTTGCAATCAATGCAGGAGGTGTAATTAATTGTTTTTCAGAGGTTGAGGGATTGTCGTCTGAATGGGCGCATAGAAAAGCAGAAGAAATTTACGGAACAATTTTAAACATCGTTAACCGTTCAAGAACTGAAAATGTCCCTTCTTTTCAAATTGCGAACAAAATGGCGGAGGAACGAATTGAAGCAATCGGACGAGTAAAACTCCCTCTTTAGTATGCTCAATCGCAGACATCTTCGCATTAAAGTCCTGCAGGTACTTTATTCCTTTTATCAATCGAATGAGAGTGATGTTTTAAAGGCTCAGAAAGAAGTCTTGTTTTCAGTTGAGCGCATGTACGATATGTATCTTTATCTGTTGTTGACTCTTTCAGAAATAAAAAAAGCAGCAGAGAATAAAATTGAAGAAAGAAAGAAAAAATTTCGACCAACTTCTGAAGATTTGAATCCGAATTTAAAATTGGTTCAGAACAAGATTATCGATCAACTCGAATCTTGCGATCACTTGCGAAAATTATCTGAACAACATAAAGTTAATTGGTTAGGAGCTGTAAATCAAGAGATTTTTAGAAAAATGTATTTGCAAATTTTGGAGAGTGAAGTTTTTTTTGAACACATGAATAATGGACTTTCCGGATTTGATGAAGATCGTGCATTTGCTGTTCAGCTTTTCAAAAAGGAAATTGCAAATTCTTCCTATTTGTATCATTTTTTTGAGGAAATGAGCATTCATTGGTTAGATGATCTCGATCTTTGTTGCGCGATGGTATTGAAAACGTTGAAAATCATTCCAGAATCAGGCGAATTCAAGGTTTTTTCATTATATAGAGAAAAAGACGACGAAAAAGATTTTATTTTGCAATTAGCTAAACGCACGATTGAAATGGATTCTGAAAATGAATCGTTAATAAATGAATTGGCAGAAAACTGGGAGTTGGATCGCATTGCTAGAATGGATATTTTGTTGTTAAAAATGGGGATCACAGAGCTTCAGACTTTTAGCAGTATTCCTACCAAAGTTACCTTGAATGAATACATTGAAATTTCGAAATTTTACAGTACACCAAAAAGTAATATTTTTATAAACGGAATTCTGGACAAAGCCATTTCACGTCTAACTAAAGAAAAGAAAATTGTAAAAATAGGACGAGGTTTATTATCTTAATCGACTATGAAGAAAAGTTTAGCATTTGTCGGAATTCTGATTCTTTTTGCATGTAACCAGGAACAAAAAGTGGAAGTTGGTCAGAAAACAACAATGGAAATCAATCCTGAATTTAATGCTGGAACGGTAATCAAGGGTGAGATTATCAAAGCTCGTTTTAAAGTTGAAAATACGGGTGATTATCCATTGGTTTTTGGCGAAGTGCGCGGATCTTGTTCATGCACGGTGGCTGAAAAACCAGAAGATCCCATTCAGCCTGGAGAAACAGGAGAAATAATTGCTGAGGTGAATACCGAGAATTTAACATCTAAAAACATCGTAAAATCAGTTACAATTATGGCTAATACGGAGCCGAATTTAACCGTAGTAACAATTAAAGCAACGCTAAAAAAGTAAATTATGGATAAAAATTCAATGAATATCGTAATCGTCGTTTTGATGATTTTTGTGTTTTATTTCTTTATGATTCGTCCGCAAACGAAGAAGCAAAAAGAGTTAAAGAAATTTAGAGAAGGATTGAAGCCCGGCGATAAAATCGTAACAATAGGTGGGATTCATGGAAGAATTCTTGAGATTGCAGAATCAACCGTTTTAATTCAATCGGATAGTTCTAAATTGAGAATCGAAAAATCTGCCATCGCTCAATCCTCTGAGGATCAAATAGTAGCGAAGTAAGTTGGAAATAGAAAATTTGAAAGAGATCAAAAATTCAAATTTTCTTACTCAAAACACCTTTTAACACTCATACCTGAAACTATCATAGAGCTGTTGGAAAGAATCGTGGTAAAAAATATTTTTTTTAGGATTTTAACACAGAATGTTTGGTTCAAAGATACCATGTTTGGGTTGTAGATTTTTTTGTTTTCCATTAGACATCTATGTGAAGTTTATCTTGTTCATTGGAATGGAATTGTTGGAACTTTAAAATCTTGAAAAAATATATTAAAGTGACTGTTTTCGTTTAATTTATCTAATTGATTATCACGTAAATGTATGGAAATCATGACTTTAAAAATACAAATCGCTGTATTTTAGATGGTTACAATCGCTAAATAATGAAGGAGCAAATTTATAAAGTGTGATTTTGCCAATTGGATATTAGGAATAATCATGGGATATTTGTAATATTTTTATATTTTTACACAAAAAATCATCTTATGAAATCGATATTTCACTCTTTAATTATTCTATTAATTGTGGCTTCTTGTGGAAAATATGAAAAACCATTTATTTCATTTCGTTCGCCAGAGAAAAGACTATTGAACAAAACTTGGACTTGTGTTAAAGCAATAAATGAAAATGGCACAGAAATCAAAATTATTGACAAAATAAAATTTGAAATTTCTGGTGAAGATTCAATTTACACAAGAATAACAAATCATCAACCACTTTATTTACCGAATACTTCAGGAAATATAGATACAGTTATTGGAACTTGGACATGGCTACATGCTTTGAAAGGGAAACTTAATAAACAAAAAATTAGATTAATATATTCTGGAGCCAATTCTGTGATTCACAATAGTGTGCTTAAAATTAATATCCTAACTAAAGAGGAATTTCAGTATCAAGATTATAGTTTTGACAATACAATTTATTCATACGAAAGTAACTAATTGTTAAAAATTACTTCTTCAGTAATTTCCCGAACCATTTTGAATAACTCTTCCTTAAAGGCCTGAGGCTCGTATTTTCCTCGTTCGATTTGTCGTAACTTTTGCTCCCAAATACCTGTTAATTCTGGACTTTTCAGTAAATCATTTTTAATTGTACCAATAAGAGACATCCCGGTTTCTGTTGCGAAAATATTCTTCTTTTTCTTTTCGATGTATTTTCGTTTGAAAAGAGTTTCGATAATACTTGCTCGAGTTGAAGGACGACCTATCCCATTTTCTTTCATTAATTCGCGCATTTCTTCGTTATCAACCATTTTACCTGCGGTTTCCATGGCTCGAAGTAACGTTGCCTCGGTGTAGGGTTTGGGAGGCGTAGTCTTCCCTTTGTGAACAAATGGCTCGTGAGGTCCGGATTCACCTTCTTGAAAAATAGGTAAAATCTTTTCTTCCTCTTCTTTGACTTTGGAATCAGCTTTACTCTTTGATTCTTCCTTGATTTTTAAGTCTTCATAAACAACACGCCAGCCCTTTTCTATGATTTGTTTTCCGGTTGCCTTGAAAGTCAATTGATCAACTTTACCCAGAACGGTTGTATTGGAAACCTTACATTCTGGGTAAAACACTGCAATGAATCTCCGAGCGATTAGATCATAAATACGTTGTTCGTCGGGAGTTATGCCACTTGGAGCAATTCCTGTTGGAATAATCGCGTGGTGATCTGTAATTTTCTTGTCGTCGAAAACGGATTTCAATTTTGGAACGGGTTTTGAAAGCAATTCCTCTGTAAAGCGTTTGTAATCTCTCAACCCGCTTAAAATCCCAGGTATTTTAGGATGTAAATCCTCGGAAAGATAAGTTGTATCAACTCTTGGATAGGTCACTAATTTCTTCTCATACAGACTTTGAATCAAATTCAAAGTTTCTTCCGCGCTGTAGCCAAAACGTTTATTTCCATCCACTTGGAGTGAGGTCAAATCATACAATCGCGGATTACCTTCTTTTCCTTCCTTTTGTTCAAATGAAGTTACTTCAAAAGGTTTGTCTTTCAAATATGTTAAACCTTTGTCCGCTTTTTCTTGAGATTTCAAGCGATCAATCTGACAAAGAAATTCAGTTTCGCGATAAACTGTTTTTAGTTCCCAATATTCCTCACTTTTAAATGCATTGATTTCTTTTTGACGTTGAACAATCATCGCTAATGTTGGAGTTTGAACTCTCCCAACGGACAATGTCATTTTTTCCTTACCGTATTTCTTTGTGTAAAGTCGTGTCCCATTGATACCAAGGATCCAATCACCAACAGCTCGGGAATTTCCTGCAGCAAAAAGATTATCAAACTCTTTCGCATCCTTCAATTTATTGAATCCCTCGCGAATAGCTTCCTCCGTTAAGGATGAAATCCACAATCGTTTAACAGGAGCTTTACATTTGGCTTTTAACAAAACCCATCGCTGAATCAATTCTCCTTCTTGTCCGGCATCACCACAGTTGATGACTTCTTCAGCCTCTGAGATTAATCGCTCTATGATCTTAAATTGCTTTTGAGCGCCTTGGTCTTCTCGGAGTTTAATTCCAAATTGGGATGGTATAATCGGTAAATCTTCCAATTTCCAGTATTTCCAATTTGGATTGTAATCTTCCGGATCTTTCAATGAGCACAAGTGGCCATAAACCCATGTTACGCAATATCCATTTCCTTCAATGTAGCCATCTCTGCGAGTTCGCGCACCTAAAATGTCCGCTAAATCCCTCGCCACACTTGGCTTTTCCGCAATGCAAACTTTCATTTAGACTAACATTGAAATTATTTCATTTTTGAAGTGAGTAGTAAAACGAATAATTCTTTATTTATTCCAATTGTAACTTTAATATGGTTGATGAACTTCATCATTTCTGGTGTGAATGGATATCGATTTTGAAGCTAATTTCAATGTAATCAAAGTTAAATATATAGTCAAAAATGCTTCTCGGTTAAATTGAAAATAAAAACAAAAATTAGGTTATCACGTAATTTTTCACAAACGGGCATGAATGAAAATAACAATCTCTGCCAGTCGTCAAACAAGCAATACCATCAAAGAAACAATTAAATGATCGTGAAAAATATGCGTGCATCCATAAAAAAACAAAAGCAAGTTCGACCAAATTTAAACCGATGCAATTTTATCAGAAATGTATTCTCCGTTTTTCAATTTCCCAACAATTTTGGAAAAACATTCAATCGTGTAATGAACATCTTCCAATGTGTGAACTGCCGTTGGAATTAATCGAAGAATAATCATTCCTTTTGGAACAACTGGATAAACAACCATCGAACAAAAGATATTGTAGTTTTCTCGCAAATCATAAATCAAATTAGTGGACTCTGGAATTGAACCATTCATGTAAACAGGTGTCACACATGAATTTGTTGGGCCAATTTCAAAACCAGCATTTTTCAAACCTGATTGCAAAGCATTGGTAATTTCCCAGAGTTTATTTTTGAATTCAGGATGATTTCGCATTAACTCAAGTCGCTTTAAAGCACCTTTAACTAAAGTCATTGGAAGTGATTTGGCAAAAATCTGTGAGCGCATATTGTATCGTAAATATTCCACAACTTGCTCATCACTAGAGATAAAGCCACCGATTAATGCAAAAGACTTAGCAAAGGTACCAAAGTAAACATCAATTCCATCCTGACAACCTTGCTCTTGACCAGTTCCTCCGCCCTTAGCTCCAAGTGTTCCGATACCGTGCGCATCATCCACAAATAATCTGAAATTATACTTCTTTTTGAGATCAACAATTTCTTTCAACTTCCCTTGATCGCCGCGCATTCCGAAAACACCTTCTGTGATTACGAGAATCGCTCCTCCTGTTTCCTCAGTAAGTTTTGTAGCTCGTTGCAATTGTTTTTCACAATCCGCGACATCGTTGTGTTTAAAAACGTATCGTTTCCCCATGTGTAAGCGAACACCATCCAAAATACAAGCGTGAGACTCAGCATCGTAAACAATTACATCATGACGATCAACCAAACAATCAATAGCAGAAACCATTGCTTGATAGCCAAAATTACAAAGTATGGTATCTTCTTTCTCAACAAAAGCTGAAAGTTCCGCTTCCAATTGCTCATGAAAATTAGAATTTCCGCTCATCATTCTTGCCCCCATTGGAAAGGCGAATCCGTATTCCGATGCAGCATCCGCATCAGCTTTACGAACCTCTGGATGATTAGCAAGCCCTAAATAATTATTCAAAGACCAATTCAATCTTTTTTTACCTCTAAAATTCATGTGCGGACCGATATCTCCCTCGAGTTTTGGAAAGGTAAAATACCCATGAGACTCCTTCGCGTGTATACCGATCGGACCACGATTCGCTTTGATTTTTTCAAAAATATCAGCCATGATTAAATAAATTTCTTTTCGTTAATAATCTACGAATAACAAATTTAGCACTTGAACAGTTGAATTATTCTGTTTTGAATTGTTTTTATTAACATTTTTCGTTGTAAAATAACGATTTCGTCTTGGTTATGAGATTATCAAAATCAATTCGAATGGTCTAAATACGCTTATTGATCGTCTGAAATTCAATGAACGGAGGTATTTTTCTACTTTTCATCAAAATAGGAAAACATATATTGAAGTTTCAAATTAACTTTACTCGATGAATTTTCAATCTTCGCTTTCCGAACGAATGCGTCCAAAAAAATTGGATGAATACATTGGTCAGCGGCATTTATTAGCAAAAGATGCTTCGTTGCGCAGAGCATTGGATGCTGGAGTTATTCCTTCCATGATTTTTTGGGGACCTCCAGGTGTTGGTAAAACAACATTAGCACAATTAATTTCATCTCACTTAAATCGTCCTTTTCACACACTTTCTGCCATTTCATCTGGTGTGAAGGATGTTCGTGAGATCATTGCAAAAGTTGAAAACGGAGGTATGTTTCAACCTAAAGGAACAATTCTTTTCATTGATGAGATTCATCGATTTTCGAAAACACAGCAGGATTCGTTGCTTGGAGCAGTTGAAAAGGGAATCGTAACCTTGATCGGCGCAACTACTGAAAATCCTTCGTTTGAAGTCATTTCTGCATTACTTTCTCGTTGTCAAGTTTACAATTTAAAAGAACATACGAAAGATGATTTGCTTTTACTTTTAAATCGAGCGATAGAGCAAGATGCTTTTTTAAGTAAAAAGGAAATTGTTTTGCAAGAGACAAATGCATTGCTTTCCATTTCAGGCGGTGATGCACGAAAATTATTGAATGTTTTTGAAATCATCATTGGAACATTTCAAGGACAACAGAAAATTGTCATCACGGATGAAATCGTTCTTCAAAACGCACAACAAAGTCTGGCTCGTTATGACAAAGATGGCGAGCAACATTATGATATCATTTCGGCATTCATCAAATCCATTCGTGGAAGTGATCCCAATGCTGCCGTTTATTGGTTAGCACGCATGGTAGAAGGCGGTGAAGATCCGAAATTTATTGCGCGAAGACTGATTATTTCAGCGTCGGAAGATATTGGTCTTGCCAATCCAAATGCACTATTGATGGCAAATTCCTGTTTTCAGGCAGTGGAAACTATTGGTTGGCCAGAAGCACGCATTATCTTGTCTCAATGTACCATTTATTTGGCCTCATCACCCAAAGGAAATGGCGCTTACATGGCAATCAATCGAGCTCAGCAACTGGTTCAGCAGACAGGAAATTTAGGCGTTCCCCTACCCTTACGAAATGCACCAACTGCGCTCATGAAAGAATTGGGATATGGTAAAGGTTATTTATATAGCCACGATTTCCCTGGAAATTTTGCCGAACAAGAATTCCTTCCGCAAGAAATAAAAGGAACCTCGTTTTTCAAGCCTGGTAGTAGTTCAAAGGAACAAGAAATCGCCAAAGGAATTGATCAAATTTGGAAAGGAAAATATAAATAATATGGCAAGAATCGGTTATTACATCTTTATTTATCCCCTTTCAAAACTTCCGTTATTTAATTTATACTTAATAAGTGACATTTTCGCATTTATCTTACTTTATATAATCCGCTATCGCAAAAAAGTGGTTAGTAAAAATATTGCGAATTCATTTCCTAATCTCACAAAAAAAGAACAAGAAAGGACATTAATCCAATTTTATAAGCACTTCACCGATATTCTGATTGAAGGGGTGAAAAACTTAAGTATTTCGAAAAAGGAACTTTCCAAAAGAATGGTAGTTAAAAATGGAGAAATCATACAAGATTTATTTGATAAAGGAAAAAATGTAATCTTGGTTTCGGGACATTTCAATAATTGGGAATGGCTTGTCAGCGCTCAAAATTTTCTTTTCCCACATCAAGCATTTGGCATTGGAATGCCGATCACAAGTAAATTTTGGGATAAAAAAGTAAATCAGCAACGCCAACGTTTCGGGATGAAAGTAATTCATGCTAAAAACT
This sequence comes from Crocinitomicaceae bacterium, assembly GCA_044348645.1. Classification (GTDB taxonomy): domain Bacteria; phylum Bacteroidota; class Bacteroidia; order Flavobacteriales_D; family Crocinitomicaceae; genus UBA952. Next base: position 39,365 of record JBIKSL010000003.1, read on the forward strand.
ATAAGAATACAATTGAATCATACACTAGCAAGCCTTTTGCGATTCTTAATTTAAGTGATCAAGCTCCAGTTGAAGTTGAAAAAAGTTATTGGACTAAATTCTTAAATCAGGAAACACCTGTTCTTTTTGGAACCGAATTCATGGCAAACGAATATGGATTTTCAGTTGTTTTTTTCGCTGTCAAAAAAATCAAGCGTGGTTATTATGAAATCGAATTAAAATTAATAACCGAAGATCCCCAAAAAATGAATTATGGAGAAATCACAGAAGCTCATACGCGGCTTTTGGAAAAAGAAATTATTGAAAATCCAGCAAATTGGCTATGGTCACATAAACGCTGGAAACGGGCAATTCCTGAAAATTTGAATGAGTTGAAAATACAGCAAGAAAGGCGTTTCAATGAGCGCTTTAGATCACTCAAGTAACATTCAATTCCGCGCAAAACTTTCGATGATTCTAATTATCTTCTTTGTTTGATACTATTTTTATCGAAATGAATGAAAAAATTAGCCCAAATTATTTTTGACAAAGCGAAAAGATAGGGCCCGAGAACTACTAAAAAGAAAACTACCAAACCAATCTGTGTCCAAACTGAAACGTTACTATAAAACCAATTGCATGAAGCCCAAATTGTTACAAAAAGCGCGACACCCAAAGCATAGGAAACATACATTGCGCCATAGTAGAATCCTGGTTCAGGCGCGTAATTCAAATCACATACATCGCATTTTTCGCGAACATCCCCGACTTTTTTCAAATCATAAGGATGGGAAACTAAAAACTTACCCTCATGACAACGTGGACATTTGAAATTTATAATGCTATACAATTTAGACTCTTTCATCTTTTTTTGACAAAATTAGTTTTTTGAGAAAGATAGAAATGTGACGAAAGTCAGTTTCCAAAAAGAAATTTTTCTGTCAGAATTTATGTCATTTAGTCATATTGAGCATGTGAGAGAAAGTTATTTTGTCATTTTTAAATTCGAGAATTTCAGTGGCATACAAATTGACTTCAACGAAATGTTTTAAATTGAAAAATTCAACAAAATGGGAAAAATAATAGGAATCGATTTAGGAACCACAAATTCATGTGTTTCCGTAATGGAAGGAAATGAGCCGGTTGTCATCACCAACTCAGAAGGGAAAAGAACTACACCTTCAGTCGTAGCATTTATTGACGGCGGAGAACGAAAAGTTGGGGATCCTGCGAAACGCCAGGCAATTACCAATCCAACAAAAACAATTTACTCGATCAAAAGATTCATGGGAACAAGTTTCGATGAATCAAAAAAAGAAATCGAACGCGTTCCATATGAAGTGGTTAAAGGAGATAACAATACTCCACGCGTTAAAATAGATGACAGACTTTACACGCCTCAGGAAATTTCGGCGATGATTCTTCAAAAAATGAAGAAAACTGCAGAGGATTATCTTGGTCAAGAAGTTACTGAAGCTGTCGTTACTGTTCCTGCATACTTCAACGATGCGCAGCGTCAAGCTACAAAAGAGGCAGGTGAAATTGCCGGTCTAACAATCAAAAGAATTATCAATGAGCCTACTGCTGCTGCTCTAGCTTACGGTTTGGACAAAAAGGGAATTGATCAAAAAATCGTAGTTTTCGACTTCGGAGGTGGAACACATGACGTTTCAGTTCTTGAATTAGGCGATGGTGTATTTGAAGTATTGTCAACTGACGGTGATACACACTTAGGTGGTGATGATGTTGATGATGCCATCATTAATTGGTTGGCTCAAGAATTTAAAAATGACGAGGGAATAGATTTACGTCAAGATCCAATGGCTCTTCAACGTTTGAAAGAAGCTGCGGAAAAGGCGAAAATTGAGCTTTCTTCAACAACCTCTTCTGAGATCAACTTGCCATACATCATGCCAGTTAATGGTATTCCTAAGCACTTGGTTAGAACTTTACAACGTTCAAAATTCGAGCAATTGATTTCAGAAATTGTTGAAAGAACAATCTCTCCATGTCGATCAGCTCTTAAAAACGCTGGGCTTTCACCAAGTGATATCAATGAAGTGATTCTAGTTGGTGGTTCAACGCGTATTCCAATCATTCAAGAAGCGGTTGAACGTTTCTTCGGAAAGGCTCCCTCTAAAGGAGTAAATCCAGATGAAGTTGTAGCAGTCGGTGCTGCCATTCAAGGTGGTGTTTTGACAGGAGAAGTTAAAGATGTGTTGCTTTTGGATGTTATTCCACTTTCATTGGGAATTGAAACAATGGGAGGTGTTTTTACTAAATTAATCGACGCAAATACTACCATTCCAACGAAAAAATCAGAAACATTCTCAACAGCTTCAGATAATCAACCAAGTGTAGATATTCACGTATTACAAGGTGAGCGTTCGATGGCTCCAGACAACAAAACATTGGGTCGCTTCCAATTGTCTGACATCCCACCTGCACCGCGCGGTGTTCCGCAAATCGAGGTAACATTCGACATAGATGCGAACGGAATCATGAATATCTCTGCAAAAGACAAAGGAACAGGGAAACAACAATCCATTAAAATCGAAGCTTCTTCGGGTCTTTCAGACGAAGAAATCCAACGCATGAAAGCAGAAGCAGAAGCAAACGCGGAGGCTGATAAAAAGAAACGTGAGGAAATCGAGTTGATTAATAAAGCTGATTCTACTATTTTCCAAACGGAAAGACAACTGAAAGAATACGGAGACAAAATCCCTGCAGACAAAAAACAACCAATTGAAGACGCTCTTGCAGAATTGAAAAAAGAATTCGATTCTCGCAACATCGAAAATCTTCAACCGGCGATGGATAAATTAAATAATGTATTCCAAGCTGCTTCTCAAGATATGTACAACGCTTCGAACGCTCAAGGAGCTGATAATGCAGCTGCCTCAGATCAAAATCAGGGTGGAGCTAACGCTGAAGATGAAGTGACTGATGTTGACTTTGAAGAAGTAAAAGATAAGTAAACAATAATAAGTTACAAAATATCGAAAGACACTTGTATTTTTGCAAGTGTCTTTTTGTTTTCATGCTATACTCTAAAAAAATTCATCATCCGAAAAGTAATCAGTGGGTTGTATTCATTCACGGAGCAGGAGGAAGTTCGGCAATTTGGCATAAACAAATTAAACCTTTTTCCAATTTATATAACATTCTTTTAGTAGATCTGCGTGGACACGGAAAATCAAAATTGAAGAGTGAAAAAACAGACTACTCCTTTGAAGTTATATCGAAAGATGTTGTAGAAGTTTTACAAATTCAGCAAATAAAGGAAGCTCACTTCGTAGGTGTTTCAATGGGTTCAATAGTTATCAAACAAATTTATAACACAAATCCTGAGTTAGTAAAATCGATGATTTTCGCTGGAGCAGTCACGAAGCTAAACATTAAATCTCGTTTTCTATTGCGTTTCGGACGTATTCTGAATCGCTTCCTGCCTTACATGACATTGTATCGACTTTTCGCACGAATCATGATGCCCAAGAAAAATCATGAGCAATCTCGAAAAATGTTTATTCAAGAGGCCAAGAAATTAATGGATAAAGAATTCAAGCGTTGGTTCAAATTAACTGCTAGATTGACAGCATACCTTCATCTTCTTGAGAATAAACAATATAATATTCCTCAATTGTATATCATGGGGAGTGAAGATCACCTATTTTTGAATCCCGTATTGGAACTCACAAAGGGCAATCATTACTCAACGGTTTCAATTGTAGAGAATTGCGGTCATGTTGTAAATATCGAAAATGCTGATAGTTTCAACGCTATTTCTATCGATTTCATTGAAAAAATGATGGAGAAATAATCCAAATCATCACATTCATCTTCTAAGTTTAAAGATATGGAAACAGAAAAAATCAATGAACGAAGACAATGGCTTTTTGTATTTTTGGTCGGTTTGTTTGTAACCAATGCAGTAACAGCGGAGCTTATGAGTAATAAACTCATTCAAATCCCTTTAAGTTTCCATTTATTTGGAACGAAGCTTGGTCCATTTACCACGATTATCGGAATATTGCCATGGCCTGTAGTATTTTTACTAACCGATTTAATGAATGAATTTTACGGGCAAAAATCCGTTCGACGAGTTTCTTGGATTACTGCCTCGCTTATCGCTTATTGTTTTATCATTGTAGGATTATCAATGAATATTCCTTCCGTTGATATTCCAGGATCAAGTTTAGCAGATGATAAATCCTACAATCAAGTTTTCGGACAAGCGCAAATGGTAATCATCGGAAGTATTGCCGCATTCTTAGTTTCACAATTACTAGATGCTTATTTATTTGCCTGGATCAAACACAAAACGGGAAATCGATTCATTTGGTTGAGGAGTACAGGAAGCACGATGCTTTCTCAATTAGTGGATTCTTATCTTGTTTTGTACATTGGTTTTGTATTACCCAACTCACTTTCATTCAATGAATTTATGAAAATTGCGCCTACAAATTATATATTGAAAATGCTTATCGCGTTGTTGCTCACTCCTCTAATTTATTTAGGGCATTTTTTTGTTCGAAAATACTTGGGATCTTATGAAACCATAAAACGCAGCAATCCAACTGTATTGAATGGATAGATTTGGATTTAATCATCTGTTTTTAGAAAGCTACTTTTTTTAGCGCAATAGATCCTTAATTACTATCTTTTGCTCAGTCCATTAGGCTAATTTCAATATCTTGAAAATTGTGTTCGTAAATGCCAAATTAGGTATAATGCAGCTAATAGAGCAAATAAAGCTCCTGCTGAAAATGCTAGATAAACAGTTGATTTTGTATTGTGATAAAAAACCAAAGTGGATAAAGATCCGATCATGATTCCCAATTCCAAAGCAATAAAAATTGTCCCAGCTCCTACGCCCCTTCGGTTAACAGAGGATAAATCTGCTGTCCAAGCAAAAAGGGTAGGGCTTGAAATACCTGTTGCAAATCCAAACATTATTGCAGACAGAATGTATGAGTTTATGCTTTGAGATGTTGCGATGAGAAGCATACTAAAAACAAGTAAGAAGCATCCTGCCAATAAAATTTGTCTTCTTCCAATACGATCGGAGATTGAGCTTGTTAATAAACGAATGACGATCGTAGAAATAACATAAACACCAAAGAAAAAACCTTTATTTTCAATCTTTAAGTAAGACGATATGTCGGGCGTTACGACAAATATTATCCCAGAACAAGTTGCAGTCAAAAACATAACAATTGCTGCTGGTCTGACTGATGGTTCAAAAATATCAGTCCATTGGATTTTTAAATCTGATAATTGAAATTTATTTACTTGCATCAACGATTCATTAACTTCAAAAAAAAACAGAATAGCCAATACTGAACAAATTGATGCAGTCAGAAATAAAATATTAAATCCATAGTTTATGCAAATCCACGATCCCGTTGATTGTCCAGCTCCAATTCCAAGAGATATAAAAGTGCCCCAAATTCCCATTGCACTTCCTCTTCGGTTTACAGGTGTAATATCGGTAAGCAAGGCTGTTGCCCCAGTTGGCGTAAAGCCCGCGCTAAATCCGTGTAGAAATCGAAGAATTAAAAAAAATAAAACAGATGAAGAGAAAGGATAAATTAAGGAAACCAATACCGAACAAATAGCTCCGATATAAATGACTTTTTTTCTTCCTATTTTGTCAGCTAGTTTTCCAGAAAACGGCCGTGAAAGACCTGCTGAAATTGTAAACAATGTAATGACCAATCCTTTTTGTTCCTCGCCTCCTAGCTTCGAAATAAACTGATTCAGTTCGGGCATAATTAGATTGAAACCTGCCATGAAAAAAAACATGGAAAGACTTAAAAGCCAAAAGTTTTTCCCAAAGTTTAATTTCATCGAACAAATGTAACACTTAACTATGGAATTTGATTGTCAAAATCACTTGTTTTTCGAAGCGTCACAAATGTTGATTTGATCGAAAAATAATTTTAAAATTCTTACTTTTCGAAATAAATGAAATTTTCTGATTAAAACTGCTTTTATTTAGATTGAATTACATGATGTCGCAATTATTTTTCCGAACAATTATCTTAAATTTTCGATAACAACTGATTTCCTAATTCTTCGTAATTGATTCCATCAAAAGTGCCAGAGGACATCATTAAAAGAACAGAATTTGATAAATCTTGGTCGTGAATAAAGTTAAGGACTTCTGATGTTTCATTTGAAACAATTACATTACCTCCGAATCCGTCAATTACTTGTTGCTTTGAGATAGCTTCCAATTTTTTGTGTTTAACAACATCAGGGTTATAATAGACCAAAGCTAAATCAGCCTTTTTCATTGAATTTTCATATTGTGGCAGGAATTCTTTTTTTAGGGATGAAAAGGTGTGTAATTCCATGCACGCGATGATTTTTCTATTTTGGTATTGATGTTTAATGGCATTTGTCGTCGCCATCAATTTTGAAGGAGAATGCGCAAAATCCTTAAACATAACAAAGTTTTCTTTTTCAACCACTTTTTGTAATCTCTTTCCAGCCCCTTTAAAATCGAACATAGCGTTCAAAAATTTCTCAGCACTGATTCCTATCGATTCACCTAGGCGCAGAGCACCCATTAGGTTTTGTAAATTATGAGGTCCAAAAATCGACAATGGATAATCTTTTCCTTCGAAATGGAGTAAAGTTCCAAATTCAGTTGGTTTAAATCGAGGTGTTTGGTATGAAATAGTCTTCAATTTTTTGGCGTACTTTTCACCTAGTTTTTTAACCTCATGATCTTCATAGTTAAATATTAATCTGCCATTTTTATCAATTAAATCGCAAAAAACGTCAAACTGCTCGACGTAATTTTCGAAAGTAGGGAAGACGTTGATGTGATCCCAAGCAATACCACTAATCAGAGCTATATTCGGCTGGTATAAATGAAATTTTGGTCTTCGATCAATGGGTGAACTGAGATACTCATCACCCTCTAAAACCATAATTTCCGCATCATTACTTAATTTAACCATGCAATCATAACCTTCCAATTGAGCACCGACCATGTAGTCAACGTTTAATCCAATTTTATTAATTGCATGTAAAAGCATTGATGTTATCGTTGTTTTTCCATGGCTTCCACCTATTACCACGCGTGTTTTGTCCTTGCTTTGTTCGTAGAGATATTCCGGATAGGAGAAAATTGGTAAATTCAGTTTTTTTGCTTTAATCAATTCTGGATTGTCCTCTCGAGCATGCATCCCAAGAATTACGGCATCGAGTTTATCGTTAATTAAATCGGGATTCCAACCTGTATTTAAGGGTAAAATCCCTTCCTTTTCTAGTCTCGATTTAGAAGGTTCAAAAATTTCGTCATCAGATCCTGTTATTTTATATCCTTTTCTACTTAATGCTATTGCGAGATTGTGCATTGCACTTCCTCCTATGGCAATAAAATGAACTTTCATAAATTGGTTTTTACGAAAATAATTCAATCAAGAAATCGATGCAGTTGATAGGGGAGAAGTTACTGACAATTCAATATGGATTAAGCTCTACTTGTTAATGACATTAATTCCTGTTGACTCGTTAGCCCATACAAATTCGGTTGTCGGTACACCATTTTTTAAATAGCTATTGATTCCTCGCTCGTTCGTGTTTTGCTCATAAACAACGCCATATCCATATTTGTCTACAACCACCCTTCTAATGATGATCGATGTAATTTGTCCGTTTTTGTTCTTGATTTTATAGACGCGTTCCGTCATTGCATTCCAAGGAAACTCGATGCCTTTTTCATCTTTTATGTGATTAGCGGAAAACTTAACTTCTTTCGGTAGCTCTTTGGTTTTTTCCATGCTAATAATTCTGTTTTGTATCGTTAAGTTATTCAAAGAATCCTGTTTATTTTTATTATTTTCAGTATTATTTTTTACATCTAGCATTAATTGTGTTCGAGCCTCATATTGTTTTTGAATTTCATATGATTTGTTTTCGTTAATTATTTTGGGTGTCTCCATTCTCTTCGAAGCGATTTCATTTTTTAGGTAAATTTGATCTGATTTAATTTCTGAAAGAGAGTCTGCTCGATCTTTAATTTTTTGAATATCATTCAAGCTATTTTCAGATTGCTGAATGATTTCACGTTTCTTATTAACATTTTCGACTTCGGATTTATTTTTCTGAAAATCAAGAGCATTTTGAAGCTCGATAGATTTTTTTCTCTTCTCAATTTCGTTAACATCAACATCTGATTTTCTATCTTGTAATTTGTTCATATTGTCCTCTTGAAGAGAGGCATTTAGCTTAGTGCTGAAATCAATTTCTTTATCAATTTCGTTTTTCAATTCTTTCAAGTTTTCGTAGGGAACAATTTTAGTTGACTCAATATTTTCTGACAGTTCGTTGAACAAATCATTCGGGTTATCTGAGACCATTTCTCCAGGGGCCGAAAGTTGAATTCCTGAGTTGTTATTGTTTACGGGAAGGATGGTTGTTTTTTCAGAAGTGGATTTGAGAATGGTTTCAAGTGAGTCAATGCTCGTTGAGAGTTTGGCGGCTTCCGTTGATGGTGCGATTGAACCTAATTTTTTAAGTGACTCCTGAGTTGATTTTAGTCTAGATAAAGCTTGTTCAGTTTTGCCATTCTTTATTTCTTGATAAGCGGCATTTTTTTGAGAATAATAGTCTCTCATATTTTCTATTTTCTCTTTTAATTCTTTCACGGAAGGTTCGTTCATGCGGCTTTTCATAGGGTCACTTTTCAGGATTTTTTCCGCATCGGTGTAGAAATTTGGTCCCTTTCCGAAGTTGTCTTGTGCTTTCTGAAGTTGTAACTTGAATTCTTCGCCTTCAGAATTTTTTTTCTCAATTATGGCATTTAATCCTTGTTTGGATAAATCGGTGTATTTATCGATTAATGGTTGATTTGAAAATGTTGAGATGTTTTCATCAATTTGCTTGTAAAGACTTACTGCATCATCGTATTTTTTCTCCTTTAATAAGTTAGATGCTGTTTTCAAATCCTTAAGAAGTTTTTCTTCCAATTCACCATCCGATTTTATTGATTTTATCATTGAAAGTTCTTTTTCCAATTCTAACTTTTGACTTGGGGATAAAGTAATGGCCTGTTGGAGTTTTGAAATAGCATCGTCGTATTTTTTTGTGTTTCGCAGCGTCAAAGCCTGTGAGATAAGTTTATCTACCTCATTTTTATTTTTCTTTTCATCCTCTTGCTGTTTTTTTAGATTGTTAATTTTTGCGAGTTGATTAATTGAATGAGAGTCAGACGGAAATTCTTTCAAAATATCGCTATAATATTTTTCCGCCTCAATTATTTTACCAGAATTCAGCGTGTTATCCGCTAGATTTTTTTTTGCGTTGTAGTTTACTTTATTTGTCTGCTCCTCTTCGTTTTTTTTGATTGTTTTGAGGATCTTTTCTTTCTTAATTCTAGTTGTTGAGTCGGTTGGCGTTTCTTTTAAAGCTAAATCATAGTATTCGATTGCTTTTTGAAAATCACCCTGTTTATTGGCATTATCACCTTGATTGACGTAATTTTTAGAAGAACTGTTTTTTTCTGCTTTTTCATATTCCTCCTTAACTTTTTTATCCGCTTCTTCCTTGAATTCTCTTTTTGGTAAACAAGCTCCAAAGCCGCCATTCGCATTATCATCCCAATAGAACTTCTCAGCGTAGGTATTTTTGGTAAAACTCAAATCAGCCCCCAAACGATTTTCATATAATTCGATTGTTAAATCTTCTAAAATCTGTAAAGTAGTTGATCTTGCATTTTTCAATTTTAGCTTTTCTAATTCAAAAAGAACTTTCTTCGGTGCATAACCTGGTTTGGATATCATTACATCGAAAGGAATGTTAGGGTTAATTGTTCCTGAAATGGAATATTGACCAATTTGATCTGTTATTCCTTTTCCAGCTGTTTTTCCATTCTGTATGATGTATATTGTTGCTCCAAAAAGATTTTCTGTAGAATTAAATTTCATTACACTTCCAACCAATGATATTGTAACTCTGTTTTGTGCAACAGATTTATTGACAATGAATAAGATGAGAAAGAAAGAAAATATCAATTTCATTATCGTTGTTGTTGTGAAATTAAATCTAAAATTTTAGGTTCAAAAATTTGAATTTTTGGTATAATCTACAAATTTGAAGAAAAAAAAACAACTTTCTACTAAATCACTAGAACATTATTTTTTAAAACTCAAAATATTTTTGTCTGCTCATTAGAATATCTTTGATTTTTAGAAATTCTAAATCATGATTAAAATTTTTCGTAAGCTCCCAATCCAAACAAAGCAAAGTCATATTTTGCTGGATCTTTAGGGTCGAATTTTCGAAGAATTGAAATGAGTTCTTCATTTGTTTTCCATGAAGACTTATTTGATTTTATCAATTCCAATTTTGATGCGATATTTCCAGTATGAACGTCCAATGGAATCAATAGTGATGAGGGAGAAATTGATTTCCAAAGTCCAAAATCAACTCCTTTATTATTGGATCGAACCATCCATCGAAGAAACATTATGAGTCGTTTGCACGCTGATCCAGATTGAGGATTTGAAAGGTGTTTCTCACTTCTCTTATCATGTTCAAAAGTTAAAAAAAGACTCCTGAAATTGACAATTTTATTGTAAAGTAAATTATCATTGGAAAAGAAAGCATTCTCTAATCCGCCATGTTTATGGTAAATGTTTTTTAGTGAAAGAAGAAAAAAAGCAAGGTCGGTTCCATTGAAAGTTCGATGAATGAACTTAATTTCACATTGGGAGATTTCCATGACATACTCATAGGGTTTGAACTCCATTAATTGAAGGATTTTCTCGCCGCTTTTGACGATACTTTTGCGATTTCCCCATGCGATTGTAGCCGTTAAAAAAGCAACTATTTCTATGTCTTCTTTTTTTTGAAATTGATGAGGAATTTGAATCGGATCATCTTGAATAAATTTCGGGTTTTCGTAAAAATCAGCTTTGTAGTCAAGAAAATCTTTCAGTTCCGTTAAGTTCATCTACAACCAAATAATTGCGCAAGTAAAATTTAGGTTTAATTCTAGTTATTTGTGTCAATTTTGAATTTACAATACTTAATTACACTTCCTCTGCTCGAGAATAGTTGTTCGTAATGTGTTTTAATATTAAAAATGTTTAATGATTCTTCGTCGGTATTCTCAGAAAAATCCTGGTATAAATCCCTGGTAGTATATAAGCATTGGTATTGATGCTCTGTAATTTGCTCTTGTGTATATTCGAAAAGTATATCACTATCCGTTTTCATGTGAATTAAACCATCTTTTTTAAGAATTTCTCTGTAACGATTGATAAATGGCGGCGAAGAAAGTCGTTTGTTTGGTTTCCTAGGCTGAGGATCTGAGAATGTGAGCCAGATTTCATCTACTTCATCACGCTCAAAAAAATTTGTTATAAAATCAATTCGGGTTCTCAAAAAAACAACATTATCAAGTGATTGTTCCAAGGCTTGTTTTGCTCCTATGTAAATTCGATTTCCTTTTAAATCTATTCCGATAAAATTTTTCTTAGGGAATTGTTTCCCTAGTCCTACTGAATATTCGCCTTTGCCACAACCAAGTTCGAGAACGATGGGATTATCATTTTTGAATACTTCTGATCTCCACTTTCCTCTCAAATCTGAGCGTTCATTCATGACTGGTTCAATAACATTCTTGAATTCCTTTATAGCGGCAAATCTTCTTAGTTTATCTTTACCCACAGTTTATTAAATTATTTTCATTAATTGATTCGTTCCTGAAAATCATGAGATACTTCGTCAACAAAAACTTTCAACACATTTTTCTTTTTGTTCTTCACCTCTAAATGTATTTGACCACCTTCAGTATCCATTTCAATTGTTAGATATTTAAATAGCCTAATATAACGTTCATTTTCAGCCATATCAAAATTACTAATGTCTATTCCATCGAAATTTATGAAGCCGCTTATGGGTTTTTTGCCGAAATTCTCAAAGCCTTTAGGGAGTTTCAAACCATTATTTCCGGGTAAAAAAGTAGGAGATGTAAATCCATTTAGGTGATGGCCAACTAAATTTAGTTTGGCAAAGTTTGTTCCCATGCCATCAACCAATTCATTAGCGATTGGTAAAATGGAGTTTCCCAATTCGATGTAAAAATTAAATTCTGGTTTGGACTTTCCTATACTATTTGGTTTTCCCATAAGGGCAATCCCTAATTTTCCAGAGAACAATCCAGCTAATCCTTCATCACCAAGCATGGCTATGGCAAACCGAACTTGACCATTTGAATTTTTTCCTAATTCTGTTAGGAGATTGGGTGCAAACTGATCTATCAAACGTTGAATTTTTTTCATGTCTGCGTTCATGACAAAAGCCGCTTGGACTGGTCCAGATCCTAGCTTTGAAACAACATTATTGGCGTTTGAACTCAAGTCAAAATAGTGTTTTAATTGGTCGGATAAATAATTCCTTAATTCAATGTCGATTGAACCACGTTTAAAGTTTATTGCCGCTCTTGAATAGGAATTTTTCGTCATTTTTTTTAATTTTTTTTCATGAGATTCATCGATTTGATGACTCTTTATTAAATCATTAAAAGCAGCAGATATTTTTGCCCCGACAACAACATCACCTTTAGATGAAAGAATTTCTTTTACCCTTTCTCCTGTTAGCTCTCCATTCAGATTTTCGATTGCTTTTTCAATAAATTTTCTTCCCTCACTCAATCCGCGTTTGGAAACAAAAATAACTCGATTGTCAGTCAAAGCAAAGGCAATGTCGCCGCTCTCGTGTATGTCAAATACATCTGTTTTATCTAGATCAAATCCTTTTTTTTGAATGTTTAAGGCTAATGAGTCACGATTTTTAATCTCTGCAAAAGCATATATTAGCGGAGTATTTTCTCCAAGATTTGAAGACGTTTGTAAGGCAAAAAATATAGGCTGATTCTGACCAATTAATTTATCAAAGATTTTAATCTCTTTGGCTATAATACTTCCAAATTTTTCAATGGATTGATATTCACATTTAACTAAAATGGTTTTGATATCAACATAACCAAAGTAAGAAATGGATGCGTTACTTTCAACAAAAGCAGCAACATCCTCGGAAAGCGTTCTATTGTTTTTAGAACTGCAAGAAAATAGAATGAGAAATGGTAGAAAAAGGTACTTAATCATTTAGCTATCAAAAATATGTTAAAACGAAATTACAACTAATTTTATTTGGTAGAATTTTCATCGGTTCAATTGTAATTGCATTCGTCTATTTTTGATATCGAAAAGAGAATAATGTGGTGAGTTTATAGATGTGAATGTAAGTTTATTAGAATATCAATATCATAAATAATTATTTAGGAGCAGTTTTGTAAACATTTGTAAGATTACTCTTGTTAACGGTTTAAAGTTCGTGATTTTAACACAATTTTACATATAAAAGCAACCGGGTGATGTTTGGATCGTTTTCAACATGTTTTTCTGTTGATAATTTTCTTGAATTGAATGCGATAAATAAGAATAAATTTAATTTTTTTGTACTTTCAACCCAATCTTAATGAAGTATTTTAAGTCATATTTTATTTTCTGTCTATTCATTTTTCCTGGATTTCTATCAGGTCAGTCATTAGATGCGTCTTTTAGTTCATCAGATGTAGATCAGTGCCCAGGAAGTTTATTTACTGTTAGGGCTAATAATTTATCATACTCTTCTTACAACTGGTTAGTTAGGGGACCCAATAATTATTCGTTCAATTCCACGAACAATTCATCTTCAATTTCACTTATTTTATCAACATCTGGTAATTACAGTGTTACTTTGACGGTTGGCAATGGTGTTACAACTGCCAAAAGCGATCAACCTAATTACTTAACGGTTTATTCAAGACCTGTTGTAAGCTACGTTTTGACACCAACGTCAGGCTGTGTTCCCCTTCAAGTTGATTTCAATGGCAGTTGCAGTGCTGGAGCAGGAACGATTTCTTCCTTTTTTATAACTACTGGAACGGGTGGCTCATCAGACAAGGAAGATTTTAAATTTACTTATAGCGAAGTGGGTTCTTACACTCCAAGCGCAACAGTTACTAATTCGTTCGGTTGTTTTACCACTCAAAACTTATCTACGATTACAGTAAATCCCTTACCTTCCCTTTCTAGTTCGACCTCTCCACCAGCCATTTGTAGCGGGGAAACGTTCAGTTATACTCCAACGAGTGCAACTGCTGGTTGTACTTTTTCATGGTCCAGAGCTGCAGTTACAGGTATTTCACAAACGGCATCATCAGGAACTGGAAATATCAGTGAGGTTTTAACAAATACCTCGTCCTCCAATATCACCGTTATTTATTCTGTCGTTACTACAGATCCAAATGGATGTAAACGAACTCAAAATGTTTCAATTGTTGTAAAAGCTAAACCTGTAATTAGTATTGATTCTCCGTCGTTATTAGTTTGTCCAGGTCAGACAGGAACTCTTACAGCATCTGCTGTTCCATCTGGTGGTTTGTTTACTTGGGCAAATGGATTAGGAACGAATCAGAGTATAACAGTTTCTGCTGCCGGTACATACACCGTAGGTTATTCGTTAAGTAACTGTGCAGCGGATTCAAAGTCGGCTGTGGTTACCATAGGAACAACTCCAACGGTTAGTACGAGTTTGAAAGAATCATCTGGTGTCACGAATGATGATGGAACGATTTGTCCCGGAGGAACAGTTACAATGACTGCAACGCCTTCCGCTTTAGGAGGGACTTATTTGTGGCAGCCGGGAGGTGAAACAACTCAGACGATCAATGTTTCTCCTTCAACTACTACAACTTATTCAGTTGTTTACACGTTGAATTGTCCGAGTGCTTCGAGTTCCAGAATGGTTACTGTTTCTCCTGGAACTGTAAATAATTACACAAGTTCAGTCACCAATGCTTGTGGCTTTCCTGTTACTACAATTTTTAACTCAACAGCAACAGCTTTGGGAGGTGCAACAATCGCTTCAACTCAATGGTCATTTCCGGGAGGAACTCCGAGCAGTGCTTCTGGAAGCGGTCCCATATCTGTTACATACAATTCATCAGGAGCTTATGCTGTGACGATGACAACAACTTCGAATAACAATTGCGTAAGGACAAATACCTTCAATCCTGCTATTGTTGTAGGAACCGGAGTTAATGTAACATCAAAGTTTGAGGCATCGGTGACAACTGTTTGCGCTGATGAACCTTTTACGTTTAAATATACTGGATCCGGAGCTGATTCCATCAAGTGGGAATTAGGCGATGGAAAGGTAATTTGGAGTTCTGACGATAAATCAATTACCTACACCTATGATTCTCCAGGTAATTATACCGTTTCTATGACACCTCACTCAGTGGTAGGTGGTTATTTGGCCTGTATTGGATCTATTTCAAAATTTGATGTTACAGTTTTAGGTCCAAAAGCTGATTTTTCAGTTTCTAATGTAGTTTGTTCCAATCAGTTTACAAGAACATTTAAACAATTAAGTAGAGGGACAACACCTTCAACCACTTATGAGTGGGAATTCCCAGGTGGGACTCCGGCTACGAGCACAGCAGCAACTCAAACAGTAACATGGGCCAATGAAGGTTCTTATTCAGTAAAATTAAAAGCAACAGATTTAACAACAGGTTGTCTTGAAAAAGAAAAAACGATGACCATTAATGTCAACAAAAATACCGGTGCTGATTTTCAAGTTACTTTATCCGGTGTTCCAACAACAAATATTTGTTTGGGGACAACATTGACGTTCACCAATACAACGCCAACGCCTCAAAACAACTCTGGAACTGCACCTGGATCGTTAACTTCAACCAAAACCCAATGGGATTGGAATACAAATGATGGTGTTTCATTCGTGAATGCCAGTGTTGGAACTCCACAAACAAGGTCATTTACAACGGCAAATGGTTACGCTCCGGGATCTTATGGTATTTCTATGAGGAATATCGACAATAATAACTGTGAGAACATTATTACAAAGTCTAATTTTATTAGGATAAATGGGGTTGTGGCAACTATCAGTGCGCCTGCATCTTTATGCATTGGTCAAACATTTTCTCCTACACACTCTGGTTCTTTAGCTGCAATTGCATCAACACGTTGGGATTTTGGGGATGGAAACTCATCTACTTCGAATACTCCAACTCATTCATACAGTGTGCCGGGTGATTATAAGGTTACGCTTACTTTGGTTGATACTTCCTCCATAAAGTGTACTACCACTGTGGTTCATAATGTAATCGTTAGGAATCCTAAAGCAAGTTTTACAATTAACAATAATTACATTTGCAGCAGTCAGAAGTTAGCGGTAACCAATACATCTACAGGGGTTGGGTTAACCTACAATTGGACTGCTTCAAATGGCTCTCCTTCTTCTTCAAAAAATCCATCTCCAGGCACTTTTTCTTTCCCTCAAGGAAATCAAACCGTTAAATTGGCAGTAACCGATGATATTGGTTGCAAGGATTCAATCACAATTCCTATTTCGGTATTCGATTTAATCGTTTCAGCAACACCAAGTGGAACGTCTTTTCCGTGCTTTAATCCTCCAAATGTTGTTAGTTTCAAGAATACATCTTCTAACAATGTAAATAAAAATTCTGCACGATGGGATTTTGGAAATGGAAAAAAATCAACTTCTTGGGAGCCAAGTGCTATTTATTCTGAACGAGGAACTTATCTTGTTAAATTAACTGTAAGCTCCAACAGTGGTTGTTCGAGCACAATCGATGTGGCAACCATAAATGTTGGTGGAGCAAGCGGTAGCATAGATGCTACGAATTCGGTTTTAACAGGCTGTTCATGTTACGAAGTTTCTTTTGATGTAAGCAGTTCAAATGCCGATGAGTCCGTATTACTATTTGGTGATGGTGCATTTAAGACTTTAGATCCAAATACAACTCAAAAAGTAAGTTACTCTTATTGCAATTCTAGCTCAGACCCAGTGACCTATATTCCCTCTATTTTCGTTAAAAACAATACTTGTAACGGTATTATTGAAGCGATAGATACGATCAAAATTAATCCTAATCCGGTTATTACAGGGGAAAGTGCTCTTTGTGTTGGTGCAACCATCAAATTAACCGCGACTGGAACTCCTGCATCCACAAATACTTGGGTTTCAAGTAATACGGCAGTAGCCGCGGTTTCATCCACTGGAACGGTAACTGGAGTTGCCTCTGGAACAACAACGATAACCTTTACGGATATAAATGGATGTTCTACATCAAAAACAATAACGGTAAATGCTAATCCGACCATTTCCGGTGAGACATCTGTTTGTAAAGATTTAACATTGCAACTTACAGGAAGTGGAATAGCTGCGACAACTAATCCATGGAAATCGAGCAGTTTATCGGTTGCTACCATTAATAACAGTGGTCTTGTAACTGGAGTTTCAGCAGGAACATCTACCATAACTTATACCAATAATAATGGTTGTTTTGTTAATCAGTCAATTACGGTAAATGCCACACCGACAATCTCAAATGCAAATGCAATTTGTGAAAAGGAAACCTTGCAATTAACAGGAAGCGCAACAGCTTCAACAACTACTCCGTGGACTTCAAGTAACACGACTGTTGCAACTATATCTAATTCAGGACTTGTAACAGGCGTATCAGCAGGAACCACAACAATAACTTACACGAATAGTAATGGGTGTTCAACTACTGCTTCCATCACCGTAAATTCTTTGCCTACTATTACTGGAAATGTTGTACTCTGTCCAAATACAACCTCTCAACTTACAGGTTCACCAACTGCAGCGACAACTAATCCATGGGTTTCTGCCAATACCACTATTGCAACAATAAGCAACACAGGATTAGTTACCGCTAGAGCATTTGGAACATCCGTAATTACCTATCGGAATAGTTTAGGTTGTTCTAACACATCAACAATATCTGTTTCAGATCCAATTAATCCGATATTTAATCAAGTTCCAGCTATTTGCTCGGGTGGAACATTATCTGCGTTACCAACTAGTTCAACTAACTCTGTCAATGGAACATGGGCTCCATCTCTCAATAATACAGCTACAACAACTTATACATTTACTCCGACTGCGGGACAATGTGCTAATACAGCTAACATGACCATTACGGTGAATCCACCTCCAACGATTACCGGTGCTACATCAGTTTGTGAAAAGGCTACCTTGCAATTAACAGGAAGTGTAACAGCGGCAACAACGAATCCGTGGACTTCGAGCAACACGGCTGTTGCAACAATTTCGAATTCAGGACTTTTAACGAGTTTATCAGCAGGAACTACAACCATCACTTACTTGAATAGCAATGGATGTTCAACTACCTCGTTGATCACAGTAAATGCTTTACCCACGATTACCGGAAATACCGTTCTTTGTCTAAACACAACCTCTCAACTTACAGGTTCACCAACCGCAGCGACAACTAATCCATGGGTTTCTGCCAATACCACTATTGCAACAATAAGCAACACCGGATTAGTTACCGCTAGAGCATTTGGAACATCCGTAATCACCTACAAGAATAGTCTGGGTTGTTCGAACACTGCAACAATAAATGTTTCAAGCCCAGTTACTCCAACGTTTAACCAAGTTCCTGCTATTTGTTCAGGTGGAACCTTAACAGCCTTGCCAACAACGTCCAATAATTCTGTTAATGGAACATGGTTGCCAGCATTAAATAATACAGCAACAACAACTTATACTTTTACACCAAGTGCTGGTCAATGTGCGAATACAACGACCATGACCATTACGGTGAATTCACTTCCAACGATTACAGGTGGCACTTCAGTTTGTGAAAAGGTAACTTTGCAATTAACGGGAAATGGAACAGCTGCCACGACTAATCCATGGATTTCCAGTAACACGAATGTTGCAACTATTTCGAATTCAGGACTTTTAACGAGTTTATCAGCAGGAACCACAACCATTACTTATACGAACAATAATGGATGTTCGAATACAACGACAATTACGGTAAATAGTCCTGTAACACCTACATTTACTCAAGTTTCTGCCATTTGTTCAGGTGCTAGTTTGTCAGCACTGCCAACAACTTCCAGTAATTCGGTACCTGGAACATGGACTCCAGCGATAAATAATACGGCAACAACAACTTATACATTTACTCCAAACTCAGGTGAATGCGCGAATGCTACTACCATGACGATAACTGTAAATTCGAATCCTACCATTTTGGGAGGAACTTCTGTTTGTTTTGGAAACAAATTAGAATTTGTTGGAAGTGGAATACCTGCGACAAGTAATCCTTGGATATCAAGCAACACTTCGTCAGCAACCGTTTCAAACACAGGACTTTTAACAGGTATTTCTGCGGGAACATCGACTGTTACTTACTCGGATGTTAATGGTTGTAAGGCAACTCGATCAGTTACTGTAAATTCGAATCCTACAATATCAGGTGATAAACCGATTTGTAAGGATGCGACATTACAATTAACCGGAAATGGAACAGCAGCAACAATAAATCCTTGGTCTTCAAGTAACACTTCTGTTGCAACCATTTCAAATTCAGGATTAGTGACTGCTTTATCAGATGGAACGACTACAATTACTTATTCGAATAGTAATGCATGTTCTGTTACCAAATCAATAACAGTAAATGCGCTACCAACGATTAATGGTGGTGAGTCAGTTTGTAAAGATGCAACCTTGCAATTAACTGGAAATGGAACAGCAGCAACAACTAATCCATGGGTTTCCAGCAACACGGCTGTTGCAACTATTTCGAATACGGGTCTTGTAACGGGTGTTTCAGCAGGTACAACAACGATTACCTATACCAACAATAATGGATGTTCAACAACCGCATCTATCACGGTGAATGCCTTACCTACGATTACTGGAAATATCGTTCTTTGTCTAAATACAACCTCACAACTTACAGGTTCACCAACTGCAGCGACATCTAATCCTTGGATTTCCGCTAATACATCCATTGCAACAATTACCAGTGAAGGATTAGTTACTGCTAAGGCTAAAGGAACATCATTAATTACTTATCGAAATAGCCTCAATTGTTCCAATACAGCAACGGTTACTGTTACCGATCCAATCAATCCGTCTTTTGCTTCTGTTCCTGCAATTTGTAATGGCTCTGCGTTATCAACTTTACCAACAAAGTCAACTAACGATGTTAACGGAACATGGTCTCCAGCCTTAAACAATGTGGCAACAACAACATACACATTTACCCCGACAGCGGGACAATGTGCTAATTCAGCTATATTGACAATTACGGTGAATCCACTTCCAACTATTTCTGGCGAAGCTCCAGTTTGTGCTAAAGCAACATTGCAATTAACAGGAAGTGCAACAGCTGCAACGACTAATCCGTGGACTTCAAGCAGCACGGCAGTTGCAACCGTTTCGAATTCAGGGCTCGTTACTGGTGTATCGGCAGGAACCACAACGATAACTTATACTAATAATAATGGATGTTCAACAACAGCATCCATCACGGTGAATGCTTTACCTACGATTACTGGAAATACCGTTCTTTGTCCAAATACAACATCACAACTTATAGGATCGCCTACTCAAGCTATTTCGAATCCTTGGGTTTCAGCTAATACCTCCATTGCAACAATTACCAGCGAAGGATTGGTTACAGCAAAAGCATTTGGAACATCCGTAATTACCTATCGGAATGACCAAGGTTGTTCGAATACCTCGACTATAAACGTCACCAATCCAGTTAATCCCACGTTTACTCAAGTTTCTGCTATTTGCTCGGGAGGTACGTTATCTGCCTTGCCAACAACATCCAATAATTCTGTTAATGGAACATGGTTACCAGCATTAAATAATACAGCAACTACAACTTATACATTTACTCCGGCCACTGGACAATGTTCGAATTCAGCTAACATGACCATTACGGTGAATCCACTTCCAACGATTACAGGTGGTACAGAAGTTTGTGAAAAGTCAACTTTGCAATTAACCGGAAACGGAACAGCTGCAACCACCAATCCTTGGACTTCGAGTAACACAGCAGTTGCAACCGTTTCGAATACAGGCCTTCTAACGAGTTTATCAGCTGGAACTACAATCATTACTTATACGAACAATAATGGATGTTCGAATACTACCACAATTACGGTAAATAGTCCTGTAACACCAACGTTTACCCAAGTATCTGCTATTTGTTCAGGAGCTAGCTTGTCAGCACTGCCAACAACTTCCAGTAATTCGGTTCCTGGAACATGGTCTCCATCCCTAAATAATACAGCAACCACAACTTATACATTTACTCCAAACTCTGGCCAATGTGCGAATACAGCAACAATGACGATTACAGTGAATGCACTTCCAACTATTTCAGGTGGTTCTTCCGTTTGTTTGAATTCCAAATTGCAATTAACGGGAAGTGGAACTGCTGCAACGACTAGCCCATGGACATCAAGCAACACGGCTGTTGCAACCGTTTCGAACACGGGACTCGTTGTAGGTTTGTCAGACGGAACCACAACGATCACATACACCAATAATATTGGTTGTTCGAGAACTTCAACCATTACTGTAAATCCTTTGCCAGCTATTTCGGGAACTTCAACCGTCTGTCGAAACAAAACTTTACAACTTATTGGTACACCAACCCCAGCTACTACAAATACTTGGGTTTCTGCCAATACATCCGTTGCGACAATAAATAATTCAGGTTTGGTGAATGGTATTTCATCTGGAAAATCATTAATTACTTATACGAACAGTTTGGGCTGTACGGATACAATGACGGTAAATGTTACTCAACCAATTAATTCGACATTCACCCAGGTTTCTGCCATTTGTTCAGGTGGTACATTAACCGCGTTGCCAACAACATCCAATAATATAATAAACGGAACATGGTCTCCAGTATTGAATAATACAGCTACAACAACTTACACGTTTACTCCAAACTCAGATCAATGTGCGAATACAGCAACAATGTCAATTACAGTGAATCCACTTCCAACGATTTCAGGTGGCACAGAAGTTTGTGAAAAGGCTACCTTGCAATTAACTGGCAATGGAACTGCTGCAACCACTACGCCGTGGACTTCAAGCAACACGACTGTTGCAACTATTTCGAATTTAGGTCTTGTAACGGGTGTTTCAGCAGGAACAACAACCATTACATATACGAACAATATTGGATGTTCGAGAACATCAACCATCACAGTAAATGCTTTACCAACGATTGAGGGTAATTTAGTTCTCTGTCCAAATACCACTGCACAGCTTTCTGGATCCGGAACACCAGCATCTTCAAATCCATGGGTTTCTACCAATACCTCAATTGCAACAATTACAAGCTCTGGGTTGGTAACTGCCAAAGCATTTGGAACCTCTGTAGTTACCTATAGGAATAGTATTGGTTGTGCTAACACTGAAACGATTAATGTTACCAATCCCATTACTCCAACATTTACCCAAGTTTCTGTCATTTGTTCAGGGACCACACTGAACGCATTGCCAACCACCTCAAACAATGATGTTAACGGAACATGGTCTCCATCTCTGAATAATACAGCTACAACATCTTATACATTTACTCCAAACTCAGGTCAATGTGCTACTACTGCTACAATGACGATTACCGTGAACCCACTTCCAACGATTTCAGGTGGCACAGAAGTTTGTGAAAAGGCTACCTTGCAATTAACTGGCAATGGAACTGCTGCAACCACTACGCCGTGGACTTCAAGCAACACTTCAGTAGCAACCATTTCGAACACAGGACTCGTTGCAGGTTTGTCGGAAGGAACCACAACGATAACTTATACTAATAATAATGGATGTTCCAATACTTCATTCATAACAGTTAATGCTTTACCAACGATTACAGGAAATGTTGTTCTCTGTCTAAATACCGATTCACAGCTTTCCGGATCTGGAACACCAGCATCTTCAAATCCATGGGTTTCTGCAAATACAACCATTGCAACGATTACCAGTGGAGGATTAGTAAGTGCAAAAGCTTTTGGAAAGTCTTTAATTACATACAAAAACAATTTGGGTTGTGTGGACACCATTACCGTTACTGTTACCGATCCAATTACACCAACATTTACCCAAGTTCCTGCCATTTGTTTTGGAGGAGCATTATCCGAGTTGCCTACAACTTCAACAAATAATGTTTCAGGAACATGGTTACCAGCATTAAATAATACAGCAACAACAACTTATACTTTTACTCCGACTGCGGGACAATGTGCTAAAACAGCGACTATGACCATTACTGTGAATCAACTTCCAACGATTGGTGCAGGCACGTCGGTTTGTGAAAAGGCTACCTTGCAACTTACTGGATCTCCAACCGCAGCCACATCCAATGCATGGAATTCAAGCAACACAGCAGCTGCGACCATTATTTCGAATACAGGACTCGTGACTGGTGTATCAACAGGAATCACAACAATCACTTACACGAATAACAATGGATGCGCAACTACAAGAGAAATTACAGTTAATAGTCCGGTTACTCCAACGTTTACTCAAGTTTCTGCTATTTGCTCAGGAGCAAACTTAGCAGCATTACCAACTTCTTCGACTAACGGTATTTCAGGAACATGGTCTCCAGCCCGAAATAACACGACAACTACAACTTATACGTTTACTCCAAGCGCTGGACAATGTGCAACAACTGCCTTAATGACCATTACTGTGAATTCACTTCCAACGATTTCAGGTGGCACAACCGTTTGTAAAGATGCAACCTTGCAATTAACCGGAAATGGAACGGCTGCGACTTTATCTCCTTGGACATCCAGTAGCACTTCCGTTGCGACCGTTTCAGAATTAGGACTTGTAGTTGGTCTGTCTGCGGGAATTGCAACGATTACCTATACAGACAACAATGGATGTTCGATAGGTCGCACCACTACGGTTAATGCTTTACCCACAATTTCGGGAAATAAAGATCTCTGTTTAAACACTAATTTGCAGCTAACTGGATCTGGCACAGCGGCAACGTCAGACGCTTGGGTTTCGGCCAGTTCTTCAATTGCAACAATAAATAACACGGGATTAGTATCTGGCAAAGACATAGGAACATCTTTAGTTACGTATAAGAATAGTTTAGGCTGTTCGAACTCGGTTACGGTAAAAGTTACCAATCCGGTAACTCCAACATTTATTCAAGTTTCTGATATTTGCTCGGGTGATAAATTAAATGCATTGCCAACATCTTCAACAAATTCTATCAATGGAACTTGGGCTCCTTCTTTGAATAACACAGCAACAACAACTTACACATTCACTCCTACTGCGGGACAATGTGCGAATACAACGACCATGACCATTACGGTGAATCCGCTTCCAACAATTTCAGGTGGTACATCAGTTTGTAAAGACGCAACCATTCAATTAACAGGAAGTGGAACAGCTGCAACGCCTACTCCATGGACTTCAAGTAACACAACTATTGCAACTATATCTAATTCAGGGCTTTTAACGGGCGTTTCAGCTGGAACAACAACCATTACATATACGAACAATATTGGATGTTCGAGAACTTCAACCATTACTGTAAATGCACTACCAACTATTAATGGGAATACAGTTCTTTGTCTAAACGCAACGTCTCAACTTACAGGTTCACCAACTGCAGCGACAACGAATCCATGGGTTTCTGCCAGTACCTCAATTGCAACTATAACAAGTTCAGGTTTGGTAACAGCGAGAGCATTAGGAACATCTGTAATAACCTACAATAATAGTTTAGGTTGTTCTAACACAGCAACGATAAATGTCACCAATCCCATTACACCAACATTTACCCAAGTTTCTGCAATATGCTCGGGTGGAACCTTATCTGCCTTGCCATTAACATCGAATAATTCTGTTAACGGAACATGGTCACCAGCATTAAATAATACAGCAACAACTAAATATACATTTACTCCAAACTCAGGGCAATGTGCGAATACTGCGACCATTGATATAGTTGTCAATCCGCTTCCAACGATTACGGGTAACACGTCAGTGTGTAAAGATGAGACATTACAATTATCGGGTAACGAATTTCCCGCAATAACTAATCCATGGACTTCCAGCAACACTTCAGTTGCAAGTGTTTCAAACACTGGTCTTGTAACAGGTGTAACAGCAGGAACAGCAACGATAACTTACACCAATAATATTGGATGTTCGAGAGATTTAACCATTACAGTTAATGCTTTGCCAACAATATCAGGCACCACTTTAGTTTGCGTCAATGCAACTTCTCAGCTAGCTGGAACTGTTTCACCTGCCACGTTGGATCCATGGGTTTCAAGTAATACAACAGTTGCAACAATAAGTAATGCAGGCTTGGTTAGTGCCTTAGCTAAGGGAACATCGACCATTACCTACAAGAATAGTTTGGGTTGTTCAAATACAGCAATCATAACAGTAACCGATCCGATTACTCCTACATTTAATCCAGTTTCTGCTATTTGTTCAGGAGCTAACTTAACGCCACTACCCACTTCATCAACGAATACAACACCAATTAACGGAACATGGTTACCAGCTATAAATAATACAGCCACAACGACCTACACCTTTACGCCAGGTTCTGGCCTATGTGCTACTCAAGCGTCTTTAACTATTACGATAAACCCTCTTCCCGAAATAACTGGAGAAGCATCGGTTTGTAAAGATGCTAGCTTGCAATTAATCGGAAATGGAACCGCTTCTGCTTCAAATCCATGGAAATCGAGCAGTGCCTTGATTGCAACCGTTTCAAATAATGGACTGGTAACGGGTGTATCTGCAGGATCGGTAACCATTACTTATACAAACAATAATGGATGTTCCATTGGCAGAACTATTACGGTGAATGGCTTACCAAAAATATCAGGTAACACATTAATTTGTGTCAATGCAACATCACAATTAACTGGAACAGCTACAGCAGCGCCTACGAATCCTTGGATTTCCACCAATACATCAGTTGCTACGGTTTCAAGTTCGGGTTTAGTAAATGGTATAGCCTTTGGAAAATCATTAATTACCTACCGAAACAGTTTGGGTTGTTCGGACACAATGACGGTAAATGTTACTCAACCTGTTAATTCGACATTCACCCAAGTTCCTGCCATTTGTTCAGGCGGTTCATTATTAGCACTTCCAATAACCTCAAATAATTCTATTAAAGGAACATGGTTACCAGCTATAAATAACAAAGCCACAACCACCTATACCTTTACGCCAACCTCAGGTCAATGTGCGAATACTGCGACCATGGAGATAGTTGTCAATCCGCTTCCAACAATTACGGGTGGTTCATCAGTTTGTAAAGATGCAACCATACAATTAACTGGAAATGGAACAGCTGCGACAACAAATCCATGGGTTTCGAGCAATACTTCATTTGCAACCATTTCGAGTACAGGACTCGTTACTGGTGTTTCCACAGGATCAACAAAGATTACCTACACAAATAATATTGGGTGTTCTCGAGATACAAATATTATAGTAAATGCTTTACCAACAATTTCGGGAAATAAAGATCTCTGTTTAAACACTAATTTGCAGCTCACTGGATCCGGCACAGCAGCATCTTCAAGCGCTTGGGTTTCAGCTAGTCCTTCAATTGCAACAATAAGTGACATGGGCTTAGTTAATCCCATTGCTATTGGAACATCTGTAGTTACCTATCAGAATAGTTTAGGTTGTTCAAACACTGCCACTATAAATGTTATCGATCCAATCATTCCAACATTTACTCAAGTTTCTGCTATATGTTCAGGAGCTAACTTAATGGCACTTCCCACTTCATCTACGAATTCAACACCAATTACAGGCACATGGTCGCCAGCTTTAAATAATAAGGATACAACAACCTATACGTTTACTCCAAATCCTGAATTCTGCGCAACGAAAACAACCATGACCATTGCAGTCAATCCGCTGCCAACGATTACAGGTGGCACATCAGTTTGTGAAAAGGATAACTTGCAATTAACTGGAAATGGAGCCGCTGCGACAACTAATCCATGGACTTCAAGCAATGCGGCTGTTGCAATCGTTTCCAATAGTGGACAAATAACTGGTGTATCTGCAGGATTTGTTATAATTACCTACACAAACAATAATGGATGTTCCATTGGTAGAACTATTACGGTAAATGCTCTACCAACGATTACCGGGAATACAGTTCTTTGTTTAAACGCAACGTCTCAACTTACAGGTTCACCAACTGCAGCGACAACGAATCCATGGGTTTCAAGTAATACAACCGTTGCAACGATAACTATCTTAGGTCGGGTAACAGCGAGAGAATTAGGAACATCTGAAATAACCTATCGGAATAACCAAGGTTGTTCTAACACGGCAATAATAACAGTAACCGATTCCATTGTCCCAACTTTTACACAAGTTTCTGCTATTTGTTCTGGGGATGACTTGTCGGAACTACCGAAAACATCAACGAATTCAGTTGGAATTTCAGGGACATGGTCACCAGCTTTAAATAATAAGGATACAACAACCTATACGTTTACTCCAAATCCTGAATTGTGTGCAACGAAAACAACCATGACCATTGCAGTAAATCCGCTTCCAACAATTACGGGTGGTTCATCAGTTTGTAAAGATGCAACCTTACAATTAACTGGGAATGGAACAGCTGCGACAACTAATCCATGGGTTTCGGGCAATACTTCATTTGCAACCATTTCAACCACGGGTCTTGTAACAGCTGTTTCAGCAGGAACAACGAAGATTACATACACTAATAATAATGGATGTTCTCGAGACACAAATATTGTAGTAAATGCTTTACCAACAATTTCGGGAAATAAAGATCTCTGTTTAAACACTACTTTGCAGCTAACTGGATCTGGCACAGCGGCATCTTCAAACGCTTGGGTTTCAGCTAGTCCTTCAATTGCAACAATAAGTGACATGGGCTTAGTTAATCCCATAGCCATTGGAACATCTGTAGTTACCTATCAGAATAGTTTAGGTTGTTCGAACACTGCTACTATAAATGTTATCGCTCCAATCACTCCAACATTTACTCAAGTTTCTGCTATATGTTCAGGAGCTAATTTAACGGCACTGCCCGATTCATCAACGAATACAACACCGATTAAAGGCACATGGTCCCCAGCATTGAATAACACAACCACGGCGACTTACACCTTTACGCCAAATTCGGATGAATGTGCTAATACAGCTAATATGACTATCACCGTAAATCCGCTTCCAACAATTACGGGTGGTTCATCGGTTTGTAAAGATGCAACCTTACAATTAAATGGAAATGGAACAGCTGCAACAACAAATCCATGGGTTTCGAGCAAAACGGCTGTTGCAACTATTTCGAACACAGGACTTGTAACTGGTGTTTCAGCAGATACAACAAAGATTACCTACACAAATAGTATTGGATGTTCTCGAGATACAAATATTGTAGTAAATGCTTTACCCACAGCAAATGCTGGAATTGACACCGTTCTTTGTTCAGGAGATAGTATTAGACTTAACGGTTCTTTTGGAGGAGCAGCTACATTGATTGAATGGTCAGGTGGATTGGGTAGATTCAATCCGAATAATAAAACAAAAGATGCTCATTACATTCCAAGTCCTTCAGAGATTGCAGCGGGAAATGTAACGTTAACCTTAACAACCAATGATCCCGATGGACCATGTAACGCAGCAAGCGACAATTTAACCATTACTATTCAAAAAGGAGCTGTCGTTGACGCTGGAGTTGATAAAAGTGTATGTGCGGATAAAATAGTTCAGTTGAATGGTTCGTATGGTGGTAATGCCACAGGTATTTTGTGGTCAGGTGGCACAGGAAACTTTAGTAATAAAGTTAGTCCAATTGCTACTTATGGTCCAAGTCCTTTGGAAATTGCTGCGGGAAAAGTGACTCTTTATTTAACGACAGATGATCCTCCGGGTATATGTGGAAACGTTAAAGATTCCGTTGTAATTAAAATCAATTCTTTACCAGACGTTGAAGCCGGTTTAGATACATTTCTTTGCTTAGGGCAATGCTTATTGCTCAATGCAAAATCTACCAGTATTAATGTTCCTGTAACTTTTGCTTGGAATAATGGTGGGACACAAGGGAGTTCTTTTTGTCCGTCTAACTCATCCGTAAAAATGGTTGTAACAGCTACTGATGCTTTCAACTGTAAAAATAAAGATTCACTACTTATAAGTTTTTCAAATGCTAAACCTCCAGTTGTCTCTGCTGGTCCAGATACTACCATATGTTTTGGTGAACAACTCACTCTATTTGGAAGAGGTGAGCCTAATGTAACCTATACATGGAATAATGGTGTAATTGATTCAAAGCCATTTAAACCTACAAAAACAGATACATACATAGTTACTGGTAAATCAAATTTAACACGTTGTTTTTCCATAGATTCCATGTTGTTGACTATAAATCCAAGTCCAGATTTGAAAATTACAACACCTGATTCCGTTCTTTGTATTGCTGATACGGCATTTTTACTAGCAACGGGAGCGCTGAAATATCAATGGCTAAATGGAGGTCCACCATCCGCCGATTATTCTTTTATACCAGACAAAACAGCGAAGTATTTTGTCGTTGGCTTTAATCAATTTGGTTGTGCTGATACGGCTTCAATAACTGTATCTGTGAATCCTTATCCGATTCCTCGATTTGAGTCAGATATGAAATTTGGAGGGTGTTTACCTTTTTCCCCAACGTTTAAAGATATTACGGGAAGGAACGGTTTGGGGCCAGAAAGTGACTCTGTAATTTGGGATTTTGGGAATGGACTTGTTTCATTTCAAGAAGGTTCTACAACGGCAAATTACGATGCTTATGGTTGTTACAATGTAACTTTAACTTCTATCTCAGCTCCTGGTTGTGAGTCCTCACTGACGATTGAAAATGTAGTTTGTGTTAATGAAATTACAGCTAGTTTTAATCCTGATCCATCGGTGCAACTTGTTTCAAATCCATATTTCAAGTTTGTTAATAAATCAAAAAATGCAACGGCATTTGAATGGGACTTTGGAGATACTACTGATTTATCTCTGCTCACACATCCCGAGCATGGTTATCAATATATTGGCGAGTATGTTGTTAGACTTGTTGCATCTGCCCAGGATGGTTGTACTGATACAGCTTATCGTAAGGTAAAGGTAAAAGATGACTTGGTTTTTAATATTCCTAATACCTTCACGCCAGATGGTGATAATCTAAATGAGATTTTTTCTCCAATGTTGCTTGCTGGATTTAATAAGTATGTAGGTTACAGCTTTGGAATTTATAACAGATGGGGTAAAGAAGTCTTTTTCACAACTACGCCAGGACAAGGATGGGATGGTTTTTCGGATGGAAAAATAGTGCCGGCTGGAATTTATTTGTGGAAGATCAGATTGAAGAGTTCCGTAAATAACGAGTCATTTATCTACACCGGTCATGTTAATGTGCTCAGGTAAATAGAACTTCGCTATCGAACAAAATTGAGTGATTCTACAATAATGGTGTATGATTTTTTAACCTGAGATTTTGAGCTAAAATTGTCAATACAGATTCATAGGTTTCGACGAAAACTTGGCTCAAGACAAAAAACGTGCTTCATATGTGCTCAAAGAAATCCAAAAACTATATGCTATTGAACGAAAAACAGCCGATTTCACTCCCGAACAACGACATGAGGTGCGTTTACAAGAGACTCTTCCAATTATCAATGAGTTAGGAAAATGGTTACATCGTGAACGAAACATCGTTTTACCAAAGTCGCTAATCGGAAAAGCGATTTAATATTGAAAAATGGCTCAAAAAAGTTCTTGAGATCATCGCTGATTATCCTTGCAACAAATTAAATGAATTGTTTCCTGGGAAATTAAAAGTGTAGTTGCTCGGGGGGATACTTAGCTTGGGTGAATTTTATTTTATAATTTTGTTCTACTAAACAAAAGAGGCAGAAAGTGGTTTCTAAATTTAGGTGTAATAATCTTAGATAACTGAAACAATCATTTATTGAACTTAAGAAATAAATTACGATTGACGGTATTTCGATTCCAAAATAAAAAAAATAAAAATGATAAAAATTAAAAACTTATACGCAAACATTGATGGAAAACAAATCCTAAATGGATTGAATCTGGAAGTGAGAGCAGGAGAAGTTCACGCAATAATGGGACCCAATGGTGCTGGAAAAAGTACGTTGGCGAGTATATTGGCTGGTCGTGAGGAATATGAAATTACAGATGGTTCGATTGACTTTGATGGAAAAAACTTATTGGACATGTCGACTGAAGATAGAGCAAGAGAAGGTTTGTTTTTGGCTTTTCAATATCCGGTTGAAATACCAGGGGTTTCCAATGTTAATTTCTTGCGTACTGCGTTGAATGAAATTCGCGAATACAAAGGTCAAGAGCCAGTTTCAGCCAAAGATTTTATGTCGATGGTACGCGAAAAATCAGCATTAGTTGAATTAGATAGTAAATTGGCTTCACGAGCGGTTAATGAAGGTTTTTCAGGAGGAGAAAAGAAAAGAAATGAGATCTTTCAAATGGCGATGCTGGAACCGAAATTAGCAATTCTCGATGAAACAGATTCGGGATTGGACATTGACGCACTGCGTATTGTAGCCAATGGAGTTAATAAACTGAAATCGCCGAACAATGCAACAATTGTTATCACGCACTACCAACGTTTGCTTGATTATATTGTTCCCGATTTTGTTCACGTACTATACAATGGTCAAATTGTAAAATCAGGCCCGAAAGAACTGGCTTTGGAGTTGGAAGAAAAGGGTTACGATTGGATTAAAGACGAATTAGCGGTATAATTGATCATGCAAGATATTTTAACACCAACAAACACAAAATTATCCCGGTTTCGATCCGGCTTGAAGCCGACTTCAATTAAATTCACGAAAGAATGTTTGAATGAAGCCATCGGTTTTTTGGAAAGCAAGGACTTCCCAACAACGAAAGAGGAATCTTGGAAATATACGCGATTATCCAAATTAGCGAATACAACTTTTTCAGGCTCTGTTTCAAATGATGAATTCGAAATTTCATTTGTTCATGCTAATTCGTATCGTTTTGTATTTACAAATGGTGAACTAACACATTTAACCGATGGATTTAATGCTTTTTCCTTAAATGATCTTGCGGGAGACCAACTCAATCAAATCCGATTGGAAAATCATTTTTTCGATGCAATTAACCTTTCCTATGCAGAAAATGGTCTTCTCATTGAGATTGATGCAAATCGACAATTAGATAAACCTATAGAAATTATTCATGTTTCGAATGGAAATAAAATAACGAATTTGCGTCATATTTTTCGAATTAAGCGTCATGCTCAGGTTGAGATTACAATGTCATATTTAAGCTCTGAAAAAAGTTCTAGTTTTCTGAATGTTGTTTCAAATATTGAATTGGAAGACGGCGCACGGTTGACAATTAATAAAATTCAATCGGAGTTAGGTAACGATTTTCACTTTTCTAGAGAATCTGTTCAACAAGAAAAAAATTCAAATTTTACATTGAACACGCTGACTTTCAATGGAAATTTTGTTAGAAACGATGTGAATGTTTTTGTGAACGGACAGAATGCTGAAACGAATTTGAATGGAACCTATTTGGTGAAAAACGACCGAATAGTTGATAACCACACGGTTGTTGATCATTTGGTAGCAAATTGTCAATCAAATGAACTATATAAAGGTGTACTTTACGACAAATCAACAGCTGTATTCAATGGAAAAGTTTTCGTTCGACCTGATGCTCAAAAAATCAATGCATTTCAATCGAATGGAAACGTTTTGTTGAGTGATGAAGCCTCCGTTAATTCTAAGCCTGAATTGGAAATTTACGCCGATGATGTTAAATGTTCGCATGGATCTACAACTGGTCAGTTGGATGAGAATGCAGTTTTTTACCTTAGAGCGAGAGGACTCTCAGAAAAGTCGGCAAAAGAATTATTAGTTTCTGCTTTTATAACTGAAGTTTTGAATAAAATTGAAAACGAGGAGGTACTAAACTACGCTAATTCCATTTTGAAAATGGGTGATGAGGTGAATAGCCAAACATATTTATGAATTGTGGTATTTGGTAAATCCAAATAGCATTATCCGTTTTTCTAATTTGTTATCAATTTAGTGATTCAAATAAATTATCAAAATATCACCTTTATTATCTTTGTAAAAAAAAAATGCCTCAAATGTCATTAAAATGCGGAATTGTTGGCTTGCCAAATGTTGGAAAATCCACTTTATTTAATTGTTTGTCGAATGCAAAAGCCCAATCTGCAAATTTTCCATTTTGTACGATTGAGCCAAATATAGGAATGACTACTGTTCCAGATTCTAGATTACAGAAACTGGAGCAACTTGTTCATCCTGAGCGCGTAATCCCAACTACGATGGAGATTGTGGATATTGCCGGATTGGTTAAAGGAGCTTCTAAGGGTGAAGGATTGGGGAATCAGTTTTTGGCTAACATCCGGGAGACAGATGCCATTCTACATGTTTTACGTTGCTTTGATGATGGAAATATTATACATGTTGATGGTAGCGTGAATCCAATTAGAGACAAAGAGATAATCGATATTGAGTTGCAATTAAAAGACCTTGAGACAATTGAGAAAAAAATTAGCAGCTTATCTCGAGTAATTAAATCAGGCGATAAAGAGGCATTGAAAGAAAATGAACTTGCTTTGAGAATTAAAGACGGACTTGAAAAAGGAATTTCTGTTAGAGGACTGGAACTATCACAAGAAGAAAAAAATGTTATCAGTAAATTTAATTTAATAACATCAAAATCTGTGATGTACGTTTGTAATGTTGACGAAAGTTCAGTTAAATCAGGGAATGTTTATGTCGATCAAGTTCGTAAGGGGGTTGAACATGAAAATGCTGAGGTTTTGGTGATTGGGGCGAAAATTGAAGCTGATATTACGGAGCTAGAAACATATGAAGAACGAAAAATGTTTTTGGATGAATTAGGTATAGAGGAGCCTGGGGTAAATCGCTTAATCCGATCTGCTTATGCTTTGTTAAATCTTCAAACCTATTTCACTGCAGGAGTTAAAGAAGTTCGAGCTTGGACGATTCGAAAAGGAATGACAGCTCCTCAGGCGGCGGGGGTGATTCACTCAGACTTTGAAAAAGGATTTATTCGAGCTGAAGTAATGAAATATGATGACTTAACTTCACTTGGATCCGAATTGGCTGTAAAGGAAGCTGGAAAATTTAAAGTTGAGGGAAAGGACTATATTGTTGAGGATGGTGATGTGATGCACTTTAGATTCAATGTATAAAGCTAAGATTTTAAATCTATCACCTCAAAGCCAATTAAGGAATTTAAGTTATTTGTTCATTTTCTTATAAAATAACCTAATTAAATATTGCCATAACCGTTTTATTAATTATCGGATATTTTACGATTAATTGTAATAAACGTAGAGTAGTTACATTTTAATAAATTTAACGGACTCAACTTGTTTACCACTTTGGAATTTAACAATGTACGTTCCGTTTGGTATATCCTCGCAATCAATCAATATTGTGTTTTCACCACTTGCTAAATCATTTCTTCGAATTGATTTGACTAGTCTACCACTTATTGAGTAAACGGCTATTTCTACATCACCGGAATTTGCGAGTCGAAAGCTCAAAGTCGTATTTTCCGAGGTAGGATTTGGATATGCTTTTAGTTTGGTTTTGAAAGACGCAATATTATTCTCAGATTCATTATTGTTAACACTTAGATAGGTTGCAGAGCTCCAAATCCCACGTCCGTATGTGCCAATGTAAATTTCACCAAAGCGATATCCACCTTCCTCAAATGGTCTCCATTGTTGACGAACCTCAAAAACTGGCGTTCCTTCAAATCCTTTCGAAGCATTTTTCCAAGTCGCCCCACCATCTTCTGATACGATAACTCCATTTGCTGTTCCTACCACAAGTCTGTCCGAATCGGAAGCATCAATTATTCCGTCATAACAGGCAACTCCTGAAACAGAACCCATTGGAAGACTAGCCAAAGGAACACTATCGTCTGCTGAAGTGGCATTGCTTGTCCTTCTGTTTGTTCCGTTAAATCCAGCTAACAGAAGTAAATCATCTGGGTTGTTAGGATTAACAGCAAGACCTTCATAAGAGGTTGGAGAAATTTTGAATAATGTTTTTGGTAATGCAGAGGCATTAAAAGAGGCTTTCGTTATAAAATCCTTATCGGAGGAGTAAATCGCATCGAGTCCAGATCTTCTCCATACTCCTGTATTCGTGACAATATACAGATGTTTTAAATCCCGTGAAAATTCAATGTCAATATTGCTATTCACATTACTTGCCGATGACTTTGGGCCTCCAATTCCTTTTGCAACACACACCCATTTGTAATCTACACTGGATAAACGTAAAGCATTCCGAGTTCCCCAGAGTTCACCACCATTGGCGTTAACGTAAACTAAAAACCAAGATTGAAATGGATCTTGAATTCTAAGGGTGTCCCAAGAAACGTTGTAAATCACTTTTTCAGAACCCATAGAGACAATTTCTCCCGTAACAGAATTTTTCCCAAAATATTTATTTCCGACTGTCAAGGTTGGGTCGTAATATAGGGTATCATCAAAATATAAATCTTTTGGAGCAACATAATTGATTGTATCACCAGTAGATAAACTTGGAATTCGAATGGTATTTCCAACTTTATAGTTCTTTTTTGGTATAAACGTAACAGAATCTTTTGAGTTTAAATCATAATGTTCCGCCAAAATAAATTCTGTATGAAATGGGTGATAATTACCTATATCTGATCCAGGTGGAGCGTATGAAGATGGTAAATCCGGTGTGAAACTGGTCCAGGTTTTACCTTTGTCTCCAGATCTCGAAATTGAGTTGTAATAAAGAGACAGAAACATAACCTTAGGATTAAAGTGAGAAATTTCACACTCAAATCCATCTCCACCCGCAACTTCTCTAAATTCCTGATAGGTTGATAGCGTATGGTCATTGTAAATTGTTCCATTATCTTGCGTTCCGCCCATAACCGCTCCATCTCTATCAAATGCGATACCATAGAACTGAGTTACATTGTAACCACGGTTTGAAGGATACCAAACATTTCCAGCATCATTGGTGACCCCAATTCCACCGTCATTACCAACATAAAGCCTGTTCAAAGCGTCCCATTTCATTTCGTGATTGTCTGCGTGCACGTAAATAGGCGAACTTGGATCAACGAACCATTGGCTTACTTTGACAAAGCCGCCTGAAGGCCCGTTAAGTGGATCATCAATCGCTTGTTTCCATTTCCATACATCAATACCTCCAATTAAGATTTCGCTTGGGTCGTCATAACGAACGCTAACTATTGAATTGTATGTTCCTTGATTACCGTAAATATCAAAGTCGTTTGGTGGTGCAGAAGCTCCAACAAACTGTTTCCAAATCTTACCATTATCGTTAGAAATATGCATTCCAAGAAGATTTTTGTCTGTGCGAACAGCATAAAGAGTATAACTTCCTGCTGAATTTCTTTTCGGAGATATAGCATATTCTATTCTCGGAGATCCTTGAGGAACCTTATTTTGAGTGGCGATTCCCGATTGATTGGTAAATGTAACGCCACCGTCATTCGAAACATAAGTCCTATTAGATCCAAAGGCAGCAACAATAACTTGTCCATCTTTAGAAATTTTTAAAGCCTCGCATGAGCCAGCAGAAACAGAGGTAGACGTTAGAGCAACATCACCTAATTTCCATTTTTTGAGACCTTGAGGAGTTGCTAACCAAACATAGCTATCAATGTCAGAAGATTCAACCTCCGTGCAATTTGTAGTTCCAGGAATTTTATTCCAGGTTTGACCAAAATCAGTTGAATACCAAACTCCATTTCCACTCCATTCATCTGGCTCATCATTTGAACCCGTTGCAACATATAAAACACCATCGATAGTTTGTGTCATACTCGAAATGAAAGGACTTGCTCCGGCATTGATGTATGAATCAATCCGCTCCCAAAGATTGCCTCTATCGGTTGAAACAAATATTCCACCTGAAACACCTCCTGCCCAAAGCCTGTTATTATTTGTTCGATCTATCTGGATGGCTCTAGTTCTTCCTCCAATGTTATCTGGACCTTGAGGTTCAAAAGAGATAGATTTAGACGTCTTCAATTTGGATAATTGTTTGTTGATTATTGCCAGCTTCTCTTGTGAAATTGGTTTACCAGTTTCTCGATCAACGTACCTAGCCCTTAACCAAATTAATGCTTCGTTTGCTTCTTGTTTTTTGATTGAATTTAAGTTCTTCTTAGAATATGCTCCTACAGATAAGTCAGAATCAAATAAATAGAATATTCCAACGGATAGAATCCCTGCAAATATCAAAGAACCAATTAGATAATTTTTTTTAGTC
The DNA here is from genome assembly GCA_044348645.1 of Crocinitomicaceae bacterium. Taxonomy (GTDB): domain Bacteria; phylum Bacteroidota; class Bacteroidia; order Flavobacteriales_D; family Crocinitomicaceae; genus UBA952. Next base: position 76,660 of record JBIKSL010000003.1, read on the forward strand.
ATAATGAAGTTATTTCTATTCAAATCTAGTCGCCAAATTAATTATAAAATTCTAAAAATTAATGTAAATCTATATTGTTTTCCATTTTTTAACTAAATGTTAAATTTCATTGGATTCAAAAAGTCTGCCGAAGAAATTATCATTTGAGGCCTTTGTTAATTGTTATAAATTGTTTGTAGTTGTCAATTAATAATTTAATTATGATCATTAGCAAAGTTAATAGCTATGTAACTGAATTTTCAGAATAAATGTTTCTCAGCATGATAGGAAGATCTAACGAGAGGGCCGCTTTCCACATATCTGAAACCCATTTCTAATCCTATTTCGCGGTATTTCTCAAATTGTTCCGGCGTAATAAAATCCTGAACGGGAAGATGTTTATGGGTTGGTTGCAAATATTGTCCCAATGTTAAAATATCAACACCTACTTTTTGAAGGTCATCCATTGTTTCCAAAACCTCTGCTTCTGTTTCTCCAAGGCCAAGCATAACACCTGATTTGGTTCTCATACCTCCCTTTTTTAATCGAAACAAAACTTCAAGACTTCTATCGTATTTTGCTTGTATGCGAACCTGTTTCGTTAATCTTCTAACTGTTTCTAAGTTATGCGAAACGATTTCAGGAGCTACATCAATTATCACTTGAAGATTCTCCCAATTTCCTGCAAAATCGGGAATCAAAGTTTCAAGTGTTGTTCCAGGGGATTGATTTCGTATAGCTCGGACTGTCTGCGCCCAAATAGTCGAGCCACCATCTTTTAAATCATCGCGGTCAACTGAGGTAATCACCGCGTGTTTGACTCCCATTATTTTTACTGAATTTGCTACTCTTCCAGGTTCAAATTCGTCAACTTTTTCAGGTTTTCCAGTTTGAACAGCACAAAAACCGCAAGAACGTGTGCAAATATTTCCGAGAATCATAAAAGTTGCCGTTCCTTCGCCCCAACATTCTCCCATGTTTGGACAACTTCCACTTTCGCAAATTGTATGAAGCTTATGCTGATCAACGAGCCCGCGAACTTTTCTATAGTTTTCACCAGTTGGTAATTTAACACGAAGCCATTTCGGTTTTGTTAATTTCTCTACTTTCGGTGCAGATGGATTATCTAGACTTGACATAACAGGTTTAGAACAAATTTAAGGGAACTAAGTTTAAAAAAAATCATTAGGGATTGTTTTTTTTAGCAACGAAAATAATTGATGACGTTTATCAGTTAATTCAGTTAGGTTTTCATTCCTAAAACTAAAAATTCGCCGCAAATCTTTTATCGTTTGTAAACCAACGTAAAATGCCAAACCGAACAAACCAATGAGTAAATAATAGGCAAATCCCCACCAGTTCGAAAGGTTAAATAAATCATCAAACAGAAAAATAACCGGGATATTAAATGCTCCGATGAGAATCATTGATAAAAGCATTTTGGTTGATCCCCAAAAAACAGCTCTTTTGAAGTTTTTTTCTACAAAATACTTCACAAGTATACAGGGTAATGCGCAATGAATGAAGCCAAGAAGGATGAATGGAATAAGAACTATTACCGATGTAAATCTTTGAGGAATTTTGAGTTGTTTGGTTTGAACTCGATAAATGTCATCGTCTGTTAAATTACGTTGATTGAGTAAATCGAAATAGTCTGAGCTTACTTCCTTCATCGTTTCTAGATGTTCCGTAGGTTCTTGATTAATCCATTGAGCCAATTTTTTCGAATAATCATAACGTTCTTTTAAACTTAATCTTTCATCAAAACTAACTGAATTCATTCCTCGTCTGGTCAAAATCATTATCGCTTCATGTAATCTGGTTAAATGAGGATTTTCAACATGCGTAATTTGATCCTGCATCATTTTTTCAGCAAGTCTAGTCAGTTTGGAGATTGTTTTATTCGGGTTTTCTTCGTAATCATTTCTGAAATCATTAAGGCAAATTGATTCAGAGTATGCGATCAATAAATCACTTCGCATACGATTTGGTTCTGAATAATTGCATCCTACTGCCGAAATATAAATTTTTTCAGACCAATTCAAGTATTCCAACGTGGAAAAACCAATTCGAATGGCTCCTTTTTTTATTGGTTTCAATCTTCTGACAAATTTGTCATCTGTAAAACCTTCTGCAAAAACCAATAAATTCCTTTTGCTTTTTAGAACTTTAGAGCATTCTTGAAAAACTTCTTCATTTTTTTCTTTGGTCTTCACACCGTCCAATTGTCTGTATATTGGTAACATGTGAACAGACCAAAGTAGCGGTTTCGTTAATGGAGTAAATACATCGGAGCGAGTCATGAAGAAGACAATTGGTTTTCCAAAACAGGCGATAACAAGCGGATCCATAAATGAAGCTGCATGATTACTCATATAGATTGTTCTACCAAAGAATGACTTCGGGGGATTAATTAATTCAATTCTTCTGAAGAACAACCTAAGCGAATAACTAAGGCACCACCAAACAAATAGATACAACGGACGCATGGTCTGCGAAGATAATCAATAGATAAAAAGTTTTAACAAAAACATTGCTCATAACTTTGCTTTTGGTGGAATGAATTTCAGAACTCATTATTGTAATTTCGAGTTACTTAAAAAGAGAGATCAATGATAAAGATTGGTATTTTTTGTGGTGGATTTTCTTCCGAATTTGACATTTCAATAAAAAGTGCAGAAACAATTATTCAGAATTTTCCTAAAGAATTTCGAATTGTGAAAATTATTGTAAATCAAAAAAAATGGGAAGTTGAATTAGACAATTCTAAGACTGAATTTGATTTGAATTCTGCTTCATTTTTTGATAAAGACGAGGAAATTCGAATTGACTACGGGATTGTTTATATTCACGGTAATCCGGGTGAAAATGGAAAGATTCAGGCCTATCTTGACATGAAGGGAATTCCATATTTGAATTCAGGAGTTTTATCCTCCGCTCTTTCCTTTGACAAATGGTATTGCAATCAATTTTTGAAATCTTTTGGTATCCCGGTCGCGAAGTCACTTTTTTTGAGAACCGAATCCGATTTTACTCCCCATCAAATCGTTGAAGAACTGGGGTTGCCTATTTTCATTAAACCTTCAGATTCAGGGTCAAGTTATGGCATTTCGAAAGTAAAAATCGAAAGCGAAATTGAATCTGCCTTGAATAAATCCTTCAACGAAGGAGGAACAACTGTAATTGAGTCATTCTTGGATGGTATTGAGGTAACATGTGGAGTTTATGAAAATGCTTTTGGAATTCAAGTCTTGCCATTGACCGAAATCGCTTCAGAAAATGAGTTTTTCGATTACGACGCAAAATACAATGGAAAATCGCAAGAAATTACGCCTGCGAGGGTTTCGGATGAAGTTCGAATCAAAGTTGAGGAACGCGCGAAATATATTTATGAATTGTTGCAACTTCGTTCAGTCGCTCGAATCGATTTTATGATTGTTGGAGATGAACCTTTTGTTATTGAAGTGAATACCACACCGGGGTTTTCACCCGCAAGTATCGTTCCACAGATGCTTGCTTGCAAGGGCTTATCGATAACCGACTTTTGGAGAGAGATTGTTTCCTTTGAATTGGGAATTTGATTACCGAATTTGAAAGGTTTTCAATACGATAATCATCTAACTTCGGTACTAATTGATTTTTTCTATTTTTGTGAGTAATAATCTACTATGGACGTTATAGAATTCAAAGAAAATGGAGTTTGTACTTTAACTCTCAATAGACCTGATGTTTTCAATTCCTTTAATCGAAACATGGCTTTTCAACTTCAACAAGCATTGGATGAATGTTCTTTGGACGATTCAATTCGTGTTGTTGTTCTTAAGGGAGAAGGAAAAGCTTTCAGTGCTGGTCAAGACTTAAAAGAGGCGGTGGATCCGAATGGTCCGAATTTAAAATCCATTGTCGCGGAGCATTACAATCCAATTATCTTAAAAATCAGAGAACTCGAGAAACCAGTTATTGCAGCGGTGAATGGAGTTGCGGCAGGTGCCGGAGCAAATATCGCTCTTGCATGTGACATTGTAATTGCCAAAAAATCGGCCTCTTTTATTCAAGCGTTTTCAAAGATTGGGCTTATTCCAGATTCCGGTGGTACATTTTTTTTGCCGCGACTAATTGGAATGCAAAAAGCACTTGGATTGATGATGACAGGAGATAAAGTTTCTGCAGAGGAAGCTGAACGATTGAATATGATTTATAAGGTTGTTGAAGATGAATCTTTTGAACAAGAAATCAAAGTTTTTTCTGAACAATTGGCGACTATGCCAACTCGTGCCTTGGGCTTAACGAAGCGCGCAGTAAACTTAAGTCTTTTTAATTCTCTTGAGGATCAATTGGAAATTGAAGAACGACTGCAAACAGAAGCAGGTGAATCGGATGACTTTGCAGAGGGAGTGAATGCTTTTCTGCAAAAAAGAGCACCTTTATTTAAAGGAAAGTGAGTTATCTTTTTATCTCGATGATAATTACTCCCAACTATAATCAACTAACGAATAATATTTAACTTCGATTTTTAATAAATACTGAAAAGAACTCACAATGCCATTAAGTAATCTCGCATTAAGAAGTATCACCGGTCTGATTTTTGGAATCGTCGTTATGGGTTCTATTTTGTTGAATCCCTACATCCAGTCGCTCGTTTTTTCAGTATTTATGATTCTTGGTTTAATTGAATTTTATGGTCTTTTTCGCGGCAATAAAGTAGTTCAGGTGAGTCATGAAATCGGCATTTTTATAGGTCTTTTTATATTCATCCTATTAATTGGAGTTAGTTTTCAATGGTTACCATTAATCTCTATTACGATTATTTTTCCGTTGTTTTTTACCCTTATTTTGAATGAGTTATGGAAAAAAAAAGAACATCCGATACTCAATATATCTGTTTTGGTTTTTGGTATAATTTACGTGGTCATTCCATTTTATTTAACCATCGATTTGAACTTGAGAAGCACAACGTATCTTCCAACCGTAGCCGGAATGTATATTTTAATTTGGACTAATGATTCTATGGCTTATTTCAGTGGAAGATTACTTGGTAAACGAAAGTTATTCGAACGAATCTCACCCAAAAAAACTTGGGAAGGAACGATTGGAGGAATAATCTTTACGTTCATTGCAGGATTTATTATTGGGGCATTTGTCAACAGAGGACAAGAATTATTTTGGATGGTTTCAGCTTTGATTATCGCTCCTTGTGCCATTTATGGGGATTTATTAGAATCCTTATTCAAAAGGAGTCTAAATATCAAAGATTCAGGGACTATCCTGCCCGGACATGGTGGCATCTTGGATCGTTTTGATGCGGTTTTATTTACAATACCATTTTTTTACTGTTGGACAATTATTTATACTTATTGGGAAAAATTTTGATATGAAATTACATCGTGAAGGTTATGGGATAATAGTGAGAACAATAATTGCCGTTCTAGTTTTATCAGCCTTAAACTATAGATTCCTAGTTAAATCAACCTTATTGTTCTGGATTCTGGAACTGATTCTATTGTCAATATTAGTTTTAATAGTTCAATTTTTTAGAGTTCCCAATCGAAATTGTTTATTCGGAGAGGACGAAATCGTTTGTCCAGCTGACGGTAAAATTGTCGTGGTGGAGGAAGTCATGGAGAACGAATACTTTAAGGAAAAGCGAATTCAAATTTCCATTTTTATGTCTCCACTCAATGTTCATGCTAATTTTTTCCCAATAGGAGGGAGGGTAACCTATGTTAAATATCACCCGGGACTATTCTTGGTAGCATGGCATCCAAAAAGCAGCACAGACAATGAACGATCAAGTATTGTGGTTAGAAATACAAAGGGAACTGAAGTCTTGTTTCGACAAATTGCTGGTGCACTTGCTCGTAGAATTTGCTATTATGCTCAAGTAGGAAAAACGGTTCAACAAGGAGATGAATTCGGTTTTATTAAGTTTGGTTCACGAATTGACGTTTTTCTTCCAATTAATTCTACAGTAGATGTTAAAGTTGGTGATGTTGTAAAAGCAAAACTTACGCGCTTAGCGCGAATTTAGAATCGAATCAAAGAAATTTTCTAAACTAGTTTTTGATAAGTCTTCCACCACAAATCAGGAATTTGATTTTTCATAGCGTTATCGTAATCTTCTTTATTACACGGAGCTAAATGATGTCGTTCATATTTTGAGCCTTCTTTTGGTGGATAAGGAACCTCCATCCACCATCGATTTGATTTATTGCTTTTGTAAAATAAAATCTCATGACCAGACTCTTCAATGAACACTGTAAATTTAAGATAGTCCTTCTTACTACCTAGCGGAAAATCACCTGTGCGATTTTCGATCCCATCAATGAAGTACCAAATAATTTGAGCTAATAGTTTGTCGCTCACTTCGGTATGATTAGCGTAATTGAAAATTCCAAATGATGTAACTTTGTCGGACAGTCCGGCATATTTTGCTATTTGACAAATTTGTTCGGCATAAAAGCCATTGGGATTTCCTCCCTTGAACAATAACTCAGAGGCTTTAATCGAGGTAAAATCCAAACTTATTAAATCAGCATTTCGTAAATGTGGTTCTGCTTTTTTGAAATCTGAATTAAATTCTCCCAATCGACAAATATCAAAATAAAGTTTTTCAAACATTTCAAACTCCTTCGCTCCTGAATAAGGAATTTGTAAACCGATATTTGCCAAATTGAATAAATGACATGGTCTTTTGACCAAAATTTGACTCAAATAGGCGTTTGCCGAAACATCGAGATCGGGTGTTCCAAGATCGAGCGCGGAATCAATTGTGCATATATTTACCAATTGTTCAAGCTGACTGTAGGCTTCGTACATGGCTAATGTTAAATCTTGACTTCCGCCAACAAGTATAGGAATTATTTGATTTTTAATTAGTTCAGAAACAACTGATTTTATAGCATGATGTGTATCAGTTAAATCGTTTCCGGGCAGTATCGTTCCGAGATCATAGAAATTTTGATTCCATCCTTGCGCATAATTTAAGGCGTAAAATTCTTTTCGGAAATTATCTGCTAGAATGAAATCGTTTTCTAAAAGTGTGTCTCCGCGAAATTCTGGAACATAGATGAGAGCATACCCTTTTTTTTCGATATGAGGAAAAGTGGATTGGAAACATTCGATTTTGGATCCTATTTGCTCAGCATTCCAGTTTCCTTCGATATTTACGGGACTAAAATAAATCGATAGATCATTCATTGCACTCATTACTTAAAGTTATTGGGTCAACATTGTTTAATGCAAATCTAAATTGGTTGAAGATACGAATGCAGAATGGGTAAAGAAATAATAAAGATTCAAAAGTGAATAAACCAAGAATTGATTGCCCGTATCTCAACTAGAACGGAGGATGATTTGGCTTATTCTTCAAAATTAATTCGATTTTCTCCAATATTTCATCTGTAAGTTTTTCTTGAGCATCCAATGCTTTGAGGTTTTCGGTAAGTTGTGTTTCTTTACTTGCACCAAGAATGACTGTGCTGACATTTGGGTTTTTCAAGCACCATGCTAAACTCATAAGTGGAAGCGATAGCCCGATTTCACTCGATAAGGAAGTCAATTTTTTTGTAACTTCAATTTTTTCAGAAGTAATATTTTTTTCTTTCAACCATTCGAGTCCTTCAATACCCAAGCGCGTATCCGATGGAAATTGATCGTTGTATTTCCCACTTAACAGTCCACTTGCTAATGGTGACCAGATTGTTGTTCCCAAACCAACAGTTTTGTATATCTGAGAAAACTCGACTTCTACTTTGTGACGACTGAACATGTTGTATTCAGGCTGTTCAACGATTGGACCGATTAGGTGATTTTGTTTCGCGAAAAGATGTGCCTCCATAATTTCTTGTGCACTCCATTCCGACGTTCCCCAATACAAAATTTTTCCTTGCATGATGAGTTGGTGCATCGCCCAAACAGTCTCTTCGATCGGGGTTTTCTTATCTGGTCGATGACAGAAAAATAAATCCAAATAATCCAATTGGAATCGTTCCAAAGCTTGGTGACAACCTTCAAAAATATGTTTTCTATTCAATCCTTTTTGGGTTGGTAATTGTCCACCTGTTCCAAAAAATACTTTTCCACTTACGATGTAACTGTCGCGAGACCAATTTTTCTTTTTCAGAATTCGACCCATGACACGCTCACTTTCTCCCCGAGCATAGATTTCGGCATTGTCAAAAAAGTTTATTCCTCGCTCGTAGGCAATGTCCATTAAACGTTTAGCTACATCATCACCAATTTGTTTGCCGAATGTTAGCCATGAGCCAAGGGATAAGCGAGAAATTTGTAATCCTGATTCTCCTAAATTGTTGTAATGCATTTCACTCATTATATGTGGATTTTATTGTTAGTTTTTGATTCTTAAAATGTTTAATGAAACCATTTAGTATGACAACAAAAATGATGATAATCGATCCGATGTAAAAGTTGGAATTCAACAATTTGTGTTCTTTTAAAATGAAAATAGCTAATAAAATCGTGTAAACTGGTTCCAAATTAATGCTCAATGAAACCGTGAAAGCTCCCAACCTTTTGACAATATCCATTGTCACTAAAAACGCGAAGGAAGTGCAAAGAATTCCCAAAAAAAGCAACCATCCAAAATCAGATAAGGACATTTCAAAGGAATGGTAATTCAATCTTCCAGTAAAAACAAGAAAAATTGTAATCAAGATAAAGCCTGTAGATAATTCATAAAATGACAAATGCGTTGAAGGAACGTCATGAACTAATTTTCCATTGAAAACAGAAAACATGGCTGCACAAAGCGCGGAAGCTAAACCAATATAAAGTGCTTTCATTTCATTGGCTGTAAAATCGCCGGAAACGAAATAAATACCATAAATAACGAATGCTCCCATAAAAAATTCTAGCCATGAGAACTTTCGTTTCATGATGATTGGTTCGAGCCAAGTTACATGGAGTGTTGTGGTAGATAAACATAATATTCCAAGCGAAGCCGTCGATAATTGTATGGCATAATAGAATGTCAACCAATGACTAGATACGATCAAGCCAACCAACATAATTTTCCACCAATGTTTTCGATCAACTTTGAATGATTTTTTCGTTAATAAGAAGAAACAAGCTAAAAATATGGCTGCAATAAGTAATCGATACCAAACAATTAAAACGGCCTCTAAATGAATTAGTTTACCTAAAATTCCGGTAAATCCCCACATAAAAATGATGAGGTGCAGCAAAAAATGGTATTTGTATTTCTGAAACAAAAACTATTTCTTCTTGCTCCATTCCTCAATGGAAGTCTTATTCATCTTTACATAACTGTTGTCTCCTTCTTTTGTGGCGATCGCCATCGATTTTCTAGCAGTTTCAATGGCGCTTTTATAATCACCATTTTCAGCCTGAAGTTGAGCCAAAAGACGTAAAATCCAATAAGCATCAGGGCGAAGTTCAACTGCCTTTGAACACCAAATTAGCGCTTGTTTCATGTCTAATTTTTCTTGGAAATAATAACTTGCAGCAGAATAGTAATCTACAGCTGTAGGACCATCCATGGTTTTTTTAATGCTTGCCAAAACTTTATCTTTTGTGTTAAGAGTAAATGGCAAATTAATCCTAGTCTTATCCCAAGAAAACTGCAATGTAGCGCCTGAATTATGAATATGATCAATTGAAATTGTTAGGTTTTCCACGACATCATTTAGATTGATTACAGGTGAAATTAATTTCAATGCAACTTTCTGATCGTTCCAATTTTCCGGAATCCCCCAATTGGTGGTTTCATTGTAGAAATAAACTTCCCAATTTTCTTTGTTTGGTTTGGTGAAAATGGCATAAGTTCCCGCTTTCAGAGTATCTTTTCCGAAAATCAATGGTTCTGAAGATGCGATTTTTGTATTTTCGTTAGCGCCAAATCTCCAAAGTTCACCGAAAGGAACAACATCACCGAAAATATTGCGGTCTTTTTTCCCTGGACGCGAGTAGGAAATCGTAATGTCTGCCAAACCAACTTTTTGTTCAACTTTAGCAAGTGGACTGGCTTTGGGAGTTGTGATTTGTGCGTTTACACCGAATGCGAACATTAAGCATAAAGAAATGGTGATTTTTTTCATTGAAGTTTAATTTTTAAAGATGATAAATTAAGTATTGTTATATAAATCAGTAACATTAGAATGTCATTTGTTAAGTAGCACTTTATTAAGGTTTTTCGCAGAATCAAAGTCTTTGCTCATTGTTATTGATTTCGTTTGGTTCTAAAATCATTAATGATTTTTTCTGTGGCTATTAATCTTTGGTAGAATAACTTAAAATTCAAATTCTTTATTCAACTCTTGATAACTGTACAACTTTCTCTAAAACCTTAAAATTAATCATAGAAACAATTAACAAGGAAAAAAGTTGTGGAATTATTGATCACCTCCTAATTTTAATCGCAAATTCTATTTTTTATCACGTGAAAATTGTAATCAAATTCTGTGTCTTTCTGAATAATTCATACATTTATACAAGTAATGAACTTTCAATAATCAACGTGTTATGGAATTTTTAGATCCGAAGTTAGATCAGTATGTTTGTGAACATACCTCAGCGGAAGACGATTTATTGAAGAAAATCTATCGTGAAACTCATTTGGAAGTGATGAAGCCACGCATGCTGAGTGGTCATTTTCAGGGTCGTTTGTTGAGTATGTTTTCTAAAATGATTCGCCCCCAACGAATTCTTGAAATTGGCACCTACACTGGATATTCTGCTCTTTGTCTTGCGGAAGGATTAACCAAAGACGGTAAATTGTTTACGATTGACATAAATGATGAACTTGAAAATCGGGTTAGAAATTATTTTAATATCTCCGAAAATAGTCATAAAATCAATTTTTTGGTTGGTGATGCGCTTAAAATTTTACCTACAATCAAAGAAAATTGGGATATTGTATTTATTGATGCGGACAAGTTAAACTATGTGAACTATTATAAATCCGTTTTTGATTCTGTAAATATTGGAGGATACATTATCGCAGACAACGTTCTTTGGTCAGGAAAAGTCGTGGATAGGACAAAACAAGATCGAGAAACAACTTTGTTGCGAGCATACAATAAACTTATTCATGACGATAATCGGGTGGAAGAGTTACTATTGCCAGTGAGAGATGGTTTAATGATTGCAAGAAAAATTAGTGATTAGTTGTGCCTTATTTTAGATTAGCTAATCAAACAATTCAATTTAGGAATGAAAAAAGCTATTATCATTGTGACAACAACTGGAATGGGAAAAGGGCTTGCAAAAATTTATTTAACAACAATTAAAGGATTCGGCCGATCGGAATCCTTTTTCATATGTGTTGAATTGTTTTTTAATGGTCATATGAACCGCTTAAGCAGCAACGAAGTTAATTGCCAATTAAATTCATCCTTGTTTGTGACGAATCTCGTCATGGCTTATTTCATATTTCGAAATAAGCTTCTTGACCGAGTTCAAACCGTTAGTAATTTCGCTTGTTTCAGCAGAGCCTAATAAAATGTCATTTTCGACTTACGAAACACAGCGTGAACCTCAACTGAAATAAATACAATTCTAATTAGCTCATTTGTAAGGAAATCTCTTTAGGATAAATTCAACTTTGCAAGAATTATTAACTAAATCCTTACAAATGAAAAAGAGAATTACACTCATAACCGCAAGCTTAGGTTTGTGGTTTACTGTTGGGCGTGCTCAGTCGTATTGCCCAAACGATCTCAATGGTTTTGTGGAAAGCAAAAATACCAATACCACAGGAGCCATTCAATTGAAAATCGGGTTTGAGGAACATGCTGCTCAAACTTACAAGTATTCAGGATCAGGAAAGATTTATGGTGCTCGTGTTTTTGGAAATCATCTCGGTTTCGGTCCGTTTTCTGGAGTACCACTGAAAATTACAGTATTTAATGTTGATAACAGTGGAAGACCGACAAGTCCTATTGCAAGTGTAAATCATATTTGGTGGACATTTCCAGATAATATCAATGGATATATGGACGTCACGTTCCCTGGAGGAGTTAATGTTAATGCAAATTTTGCAATTGCAGTGACAGTATTAAATTCTTATCCTTTCGGAAATACGTTTGATTTGAAATATACCGGGAATTTAGAGGGGCTTGGTCAAGATCTAGCATCACTGGCAGGAACTTCTACCGGTGGTAATTGGGCAAGCGCGTTATCTGGATTTGCAAAGGATGGTGATTTTTACATTATTCCGAATATGACACATTTGAATTATCCAATGTTTTCAACTGGCTCAAATTGTTATTCAGCGAATTCATCTGTGAGCTTTCAGAATTCCTCCCAATTTTCAAAGGATAGCATGTTTAATAAAATCGTTCGTAAAAATTACATGGGAACAAATTTTCTTTATACGTGGGACTTTGGTGATGGTTCAGCTGTTTCACATTTAGAAAATCCCTCTCACACTTATTCAACAGGAGGATCTTATACAGTAACCCTTACTACTAAAATTGAAGGTTGGGAAGGTGTTTGTTCTAAATCCATTTCTAAAATTCTTTCCATTGGATTGCAAGCTTCAACGTCAGGGCTTACAAATGTTAATTGTTTTAATGCTTCAAATGGAAGTGTTATTGCTCAAGCTCAATATGGAACGGCTCCTTACTATTATAATTTGAATGGAGGAGCTTGGCAGAGTGCAACGAACTTCAATAATTTGCCAGCTGGAGCTTATACCTTAAATGTCTTGGATTCCAAAAACTGTTCTGCCTCGAGTAATTTTACCATTACCCAACCGACTCCAATTTCATTTAATCCGATTCAAACTACAAATGCGAGTTGTAATCAATCGAATGGTTCATTTACATGTGTTGCTTCCGGTGGTGTGGCGCCATTACAATATAAATTGAATGGTGGTTCATTTGTTTCGAGCGGAACATTTTCAAATTTATCTGCGGGAAGTTATAATTTAACTGTGAAAGATGCCAATGGTTGTTTAGCAAGCACTACAGTAATAATTAATTCACAATTTGGCCCGATGTTGACCGTACAAAATTCGACCAGTGTTAGTTGTTATAACGGAAACGATGGCTCGATATCCCTCACTGCAACTGGAGGTGTTGGAACTTTACAGTATAGCATTAACAATGGCGCAACGTTTCAATCTAGTGGAATTTTTACAGGTCTTGCAGCCGGAACTTATATCTGTGTTGTTAAAGATAATGCTGCTTGTAGAAGTTATGCTCAAGTTGTAATCACTCAAAGCCCCGAACTTTTAGCAACTGCGGTTACTTCTCCTGTGAGTTGTTTTTCAGAAAATGATGGTGAGTTGCAAATTACTTCATCTGGAGGAACCGGATTTCATAGCTATAGTTTAAATGGAATAAATTATCAATCATCTTCTTCCTTTAATAACTTAACTGCTGGAACCTACACGGTTTACATAAAAGACGTTACAAGTTGTGTAAAAACCATTTCGGTGTTGATTACACAACCTCAAATTCTCAATTCAACTATTGAAATCACTAATGTAAATTGCTTCGGAGAATCAACCGGTTCAGTAAGTGCCTCATCAGTAGGTGGAGTTGAGCCTTACGTTTTCAGCATTGATGGAGAAAATTTTCAAACTGAGGAAAATTTTGAAAATCTACCTTTTGGAGAATATGTTGTTACGACTAGAGATGACAATGGTTGTTTAACAGTGGATACCGTTCAAGTTGGACAAACCCCGGAGATTACTGCAATTATTAATACAACGAATGCGACATGTTCAAGTTCAAACGGTTCGATAATGGCAGTTGCATCAGGAGGCTATGGAAGTGGATACACGTATAGCATGGATGGGATAAATTTTAATTCTTCAGGTGTGTTTTCCGGTTTATCGGCTGGAACAAAATTCATTGTGATAAAAGATGGAAATGGTTGTAAAAATACTGTTTCTGGTGTAATCGTTTCTGCAGGTGGTCCATCCATTGTATCTTCTACCTCTCAAAATGTATCTTGCAATGGTGGTAATGATGGTAGCATAAGTATTTCAAGTGTTTCTGGAGGAACTGGAAATATCTTGTATAGCAAAGATGGCGTATCATTCCAATTATCAAATTCATTTAGTAATCTATCGGCTGGAACATACAATGTGCAAGTGAAAGATGCTAATGGATGTATCGCTACTGATTCCAAAGTCATATCTCAGCCGAATGCGTTTTTGATTAATACCTCGGTAACCAATGTTTCGTGTCACGGATATTATACAGGTTCAGTTGTTGTGTCAGCATCAGGCGGAGCAGGATTTTTTGCCTACAGCTTAAATGGTGGTTTTAGTTATCAATCTTCCTCTACTTTTACGAACCTAGCTTCAGGATCTTATTCTGTTACCATTAAGGATGCAGCGAATTGTATTGCCACCAAGTCATTTACCATTACGGAACCGATAGCTATTTATCCGGTAATTGGAGTCCTAAATGTATCTTGTCATGGCATCAGTAATGGTGAGATTCATGTGTATGGAACTGGTGGTGCAACGCCATACTCGTATAGTTTAAATGGATCTCAATACGTGAGTAAAGGAGATTTTCTAAATTTAGCAGGTGGCACTTACTATAACGTTTATGTAAAAGATGCAACTGGATGTGTCGTAAATGCTTTAAGATATATTAGTCAACCGGCTTTAATTAGTTTGAACGCAACAAAAAATGATGTTTCGTGTTCGGGAGGAAATAACGGTATGATTTCATTGAATATTGGCGGAGGTGTTGGTCCATTCGATTATGATTGGTCTAACGGGGAAGTCGGCTCATCAATAGACAATTTAACTGCTGGAATTTATTCTGTTGAGGTTACGGATCATAACGGTTGTATCGAATCAGCTGATTTTACAGTTAATCAGCCACTCGCACCTTTGGTGGTAAATGCAGTCCTGGATCCCGCTTCTGGTGATTTTTCTAAAGATGGTGGAATTGATGTAACGGTAACCGGCGGAACAACTCCATACAGCTACAGTTGGTCAAATGGAGCTTCGGTTCAAGATTTAGATAGTCTGAATCCAGGAAATTACACAATAACCATTACAGACGTTAAAGGATGTGCATTGGCAACAACATTCAAAGTTGATAAATCCTCAGGTTTAGTTGAATCTCAAAGTATAGACATTATGTTGTATCCTAATCCTGCATCAGATGCGACGATTATTTCCACTGGTGACAAAGTCATGAACAACGTAAAAGTTTTTGATCTTTTCGGAAAAGAATTGAAATCCATAATCCTTCAGACATCCAAGTTTGAACTTGAAACGGCTGATTTGTCGAATGGAATTTATCTTTTGAAAATCTCAATCGATGGTAATTTGCTAACCAAACAATTGGTAATTCGAAAGTAAAAAACTGAGATTCGATTGATAAAATTGGTATGATTCATTGAATATCATTTTCTATTCTTAAAATAAAAATATAAGTAAATAAAGTGATAAAAATAAGTTTCATTATGCAATGATTAAACTGAATGAATTAATCAAATTTGAATTGTATTTATTAACCCTAAAAATAAACCTTTATGAAATCTAATGAAGATTTACAGAGTGACGTTCAAGATGCTATCAAATGGCAACCACTCTTAAAAGCTGCCGAAATCGGAGTGACGGCAAAAAACGGCATTATCACCCTTTCAGGCACGGTGAATAGCTTCACAAAAAAACTAGAAGCAGAAAATGCTGCCAAAAGCGTTGTCGGAGTGAAAGCAATTATCGAGGATATCGATGTGAAATTTCCAAATTCCATGTTAAAAAATGATGAGGAGATTGCAAACGAAGTCATTTCGGCTCTAAAATGGAATTGGTCAGTTCCAAATGAAAACATCCAAATTAAGGTAGAAGATGGATGGATTACACTGGAGGGAAATGTTGAGTGGAACTATCAACGTGAGGCCGCGAAGAATTGTGTTGCCAATTTGATTGGAGTTAAAGGAGTATCCAATAATATCAAAGTGAAATCAACAACAACCGATCAAGTTGAACAAACTGCAATTGAAAATGCGTTGTCGAGAAGTTGGTTGGTTGATGATCGAAATATTCAAGTGAAAGTAAAAGGAAACAAAGTGACTTTAAGAGGTGCGGTTGAATCGCTATATCAGAAGGAAGAAGCAGCCCGACTAGCTTGGAATGCACCCGGTGTAACTGAAGTAGATAATGAACTAGCTATCATTCAGGAATAAATCCAATTCTTTTTTGAATAATTATTTGAAAGTCGTTCTAACGAGAACGACTTTCTTTATTTTGTCCAACTAATTTCATTCTCAAGTTCAAGTCAAACAATCTTTGAAGCTTGATAAAGTTTGAGTTCATCCCATTTGATTTCCTCGCCAAATTGCTCTTTTACCTGTGTCAGAGAAGTGAGATTTACTTCCGAAAGCAATTCCGAGAGTTCATTTATTCTCTTTTGTTCCATCACGTCGGCAAGATTTATCTTTTCCAACTTGATTAATTGAATGAAATGCCCGGATATGGTATTTGTAGATAGTTGTCGTTCTCTTGCAATCTCCTCACAATTTTTTCCTTCATGAAGCATTTCCAGTGTAATATCATAGGTTGATTTTTTCACGTTGGTTTCTTTCTTTTTTCTTGTTGATTTCAGGTTTGGAGCAGGAATAAATTCATTGTTGTTTTCAATGAGATTTGAAGATTTACTTCGAATATTGTTTTGAATCGTTGCTATTTTGGAAAGATGATAGTTTTCAATTTCACTCGTTTGATATAACTCGTTTGTGATACTTCTACCGTTTGAAATGGCTTCGGTGAACAATTTTATTTTTTTTAGATGGATGATTTTTTGAAGCAATGATTCAGCAAAAAGCTCCAACTCGTCCGAATATTGTTTCGTTTTCTTAATTAATTTGAGTGTAATTATTTTCTCATAAAGTTTATCCAAAATAAGGTTAAGGGTGGGGTAGAAATAGTTGAAAGCCGCCTCAATTCGCTCATGAATAAATGATAAATCAGGTTTTTCGGAAGAGAATATTCTATCAATCTGATTTTTGAATTTCGTAGTAGGTTCAATGGTGCTCTCAATTTCGATGAGAATTCTTTGCGCCCAAATTTTATTTTTGAACTTTTCAGTTTTTTGTCCGCTAATCTTGTACGTTAAATTATGATTTGACCAATCACTGTATAATTGATACCATTCAAAAACTTCATGAATTTTTTGTTTCAAATAGATTAGACTATTTTTCTTCAATTCGTATTGCAATTCATCTGGTTTAATTTTGGTTTTGGAAAAAGATAAAATTTGGTCATCAATCGACATACCAATAAAATTTAACTGCTTCAACAAGATGAGCCCCTCGAGTGATTTAAGTCTCGAAAATGCCACGTATGCTTGACCGGGTGCGAAAGAATCGGAGACATCCAAAATTGCTTTATCAAAGGTTAACCCTTGACTTTTATGGATGGTGATTGCCCAGGCTAGCTTAATCGGGAAATGAACGAACGTTCCGATGATTTTTTCCTTTATTTCTTGTGTGTTCGGATCAATTTCATAACGGATATTGTTCCATTCATAACGTTGAACAGTAGTTGTTTTCTTTTCATTGGGAAATGAAACCGTTATCTCGTCTTCCGACAAAGTATCAATGAAACCGATTTTACCGTTATAGAAATTTTTTTCGTACGAAATATCATTTTTAATAAACATGATTTGAGCTCCAACTTTCAACTCTAACATTTTATCCAAAGGAAATTGGTTTTCATTGAACTCTCCCGTAATTTCTGCTTCGTAAGTGAAGGTTGCACCTTTTAATGATTGCAATTCCTTGAGGTTCATTTCATCTGCCTTCCAATTATGTGTGGTTAAAGAGATGATTCCTTGTTTTTCTCTAATTGTTAAATTCGATTTTGCGCGACTATTTAGTATGTTCAAATCTTCTTTTGAAATTTGATTATTACGTAAATTATTTAATAATTTAATGAAATCTACATCCTTTTGGCGATGAATTTTTTCAAGTTCAACGTAAATTGGTTTTTCGGTATCAAATACACGAGCATTAAAAAAATTGATTCCTTGGTAGTAACGACTCAAAAATTGCCACTCATCACGCTTAACCACAGGCGGAAGCTGAAATAAATCGCCAATGAAAAGAACCTGAATTCCGCCGAACGGATCATTGTTTTTTCGAATTGTTTTTAGCAACCAATCAATTGCGTCGAGCAAATCAGCACGCAACATACTAACTTCATCTATGATCAACAACTCCAAACTTCGAATGAGAGAAATACGTTGGCCATTGATTTTGAAGTGACGTTTTAATGTTGTTTTATTTTCATGCTTGACATAATTTTCCGTTTGATAGCTATCGAATTCAGGAACAAAGCACCCAAACGGAAGTTGAAAGAAAGAATGGATGGTGACTCCTCCGGCATTTAATGCTGCAATTCCGGTTGGCGCAACTATGGCTGTGTTCTTGTGAGTTGAACAGACAATTTTTTTAAGTAAGGTTGTTTTCCCCGTTCCAGCTTTTCCGGTTAAGAAAACAGATTTATTAGTTTGATTAATTACACTTTCAGCAAATGAGGCTGGATCGATTTGCTGCGATAGATTATTGCTATTCATTATTTGAAGATATGAAATATAAGTTGATTAGACGTAAAATTTGTAATTTTTCAATGAAAAAATCAAAATGTATGCATGCCAAAAAATCGTTTTATCAAAAACGAGATGAATGGTAATCATAATTATTATCAGTGACTGATTTTTTTTTCATCGGTTATCCAATGTTTTTTATCTTTACAACGCGAAATATAACAAATTCAAAAATTATGGCTGAAATAGAAATCCGTTTGCCGAAGATGGGTGAGAGTGTGACAGAAGCAACGATAACCAATTGGTTGAAAAAAACAGGTGACGCGGTTGCAATTGATGAACCTTTGGTGGAGGTTGCAACTGACAAGGTTGATAACGAGTTGCCTTCTGAGGCAGCGGGTACTCTTGTGAAGATTTTATTCGAAAAAGATCAAGTGGCAAAGGTTGGAGATGTTATCGCTATTTTATCGACTGACTCACCATCAAAAGCAGAAGGAAATAAAGGTTTGGATGCTGCTCAATCTGAAGCTAAACCAGTCAAAATTGAATTGAATACTGAAAAAGTACAAGTAAGTAATGGTCATTCCATTTCGAAGAATGATTCCAATGGAAAATTTCTTTCACCACTTGTTAGAAGCATTGCTGCTAAAGAAAATATATCTCAGTCAGAATTAGATTCAATAAAAGGCACTGGTCAGGAAGGTCGAATAACAAAAAATGATATAATTTCTTATGTCGCCAACAGAACTGACAAATCAACTTCATCACAAAAAGAAATAATTATCGAAGTTAGCCAATCTACAAACTCCAATCAGGATTCTCCAAAACCTCAAGCAAACGGTTTTCTGACAAACATTAAAGAGCCTATTGTAATTCCAAATCCGGGTGACGAAATTATTGAAATGGATCGCATGAGAAAGTTAATTGCTGATCACATGGTTATGTCAGTTCACGTTTCTCCTCACGTTACCTCTTATGTTGAAGCAGATGTCACGAACATCGTTAATTGGAGAAACAAAGTAAAAAAGAAATTTCTCGAGCGCGAAGGCGAAAACATAACATTTACGCCAATTTTGATTGAGGCCATTGTTAAGGCTATTAAAGATTTTCCAATGGTCAATATATCCGTATCTGGTAATAACATAATTAAACGAAAAGATATCAATATCGGTATGGCGACTGCTCTTCCGAGTGGTAATCTAATTGTTCCGGTGATTAAAAATGCAGACCGAATGAACTTAACCGGTTTAACAAGAGCTGTAAATGAATTAGCCAACAGTGCGCGTAATAATAAATTAAAACCGGAGGATATTCAAGGTGGAACTTACACAGTAACAAATGTTGGCTCATTCGGAAATGTTATGGGTACTCCAATAATCAATCAGCCTCAAGTGGCAATATTGGCGCTTGGAGCAATTCGAAAGGTGCCAGCTGTAATTGAAACAGATCACGGAGATTTTATCGGAATTCGCCATAAGATGTTCCTATCTCATTCATATGATCACAGAGTAGTTGATGGGTCTCTGGGGGGACAATTTGTACGAAGAGTAGCTGATTATTTGGAAGATTTTGACTTGAATCGAGAATTTTAATTAATTTTGTTTAATTATTTCAAAATTTATTACAAATTTTGTTTTTTCTTAGCAATTATGTTTTGCAATTATATTTTATTTTGAAAATATGAAAAAATTCACCTTACTATTTACTATCCTTTGCAGTACAGTTTTAAAAGCTCAATTTACTGAGTTTGAGGTAAAATCAATGATAAATCAGGCAAGTGAAAAAGAGTTATTATACAATAGCTCAAGGTTTTTGCAAGAAAACCATTATCATTTTGCTGAATTAACGATTAATAGGCTCTTAGAAATTAACCCTGAAAGTAGAAATTATAATTACAGAAAGGGATTCATAGTTCTGGGAATGAGAAGAGACGAAAAGGAAGCGATTAAACACTTGGTAAAAGCTAGTAAAGATGCCAAAATTCAAATGAACTATGACATGTATGCGGTCAATGAAGATGCTCTTCCTCCCGATGTTTTTTTTCATTTAGGGAGGGCTTATCACCTTGATGAACAGTTTGATTTCGCCATTGAAAACTATAACAAATTCTTGAATCTTACCTCGAACAAATCAGAATTAATTTCTGAAACCAAGAAAAGAATAATTCAATGTGGTGTAGCAAAAAGATTAATGCTTGAGCCTGCTAATGTAACTATTAAGAACTTGGGTGCAGCTGTTAACTCGATTTATGCTGATTTTTCCTCTAATATATCACTGGATGGTTCTTCACTATATTTTACTTCGCGAAGACCTTGGGAAGATAAATCATCTGATAACTATAGAGATCCTTTATTGAATCATTTCCCAGAAGACATTTACCAGTCCTCTAAAGATGGTTTATCTTGGAAATTACCTAAACGAGTATCACTTTGTAAACCTCAATACAATGAGGCCACTGTGAGTGTGAGTATTGATGAGCGAAGAATTTATACCTATAACGATAAAGTTGGTGCTGGAGATATTTATTACAGTGATTTTCAAAATGGAAAATTTAATGAAATAAAACCAGTTGATTTTAAAGATGTGAATGAAAAGAATTGGTGGGATACTCACTTTACGGTTTCTCCTGATGGTAATTTAATATTTTTTGTTTCCGACAAACCCGGAGGTTATGGAAAAAGAGATATTTATTTTATGGAGAAAGTTAATGGTGAATGGTCCGACCCACAAAACATAGGGGGCAATATCAACACTGCCAGTGATGAGGACTCTCCATTTATGGGGCTTGATAATAATACATTGTATTTTTCAAGCAACGATTCTACAAGCATGGGGGAGTTTGATATATTCATGTCAGTCCGAGATGAAAATGGAATATGGTCTCAGCCTGTGAATTTGGGCTATCCAATAAATAGTGTTGGAGATGATATTTTTTATTCACATACTTCAGATGGTCGAAAAGCCTACTTTACTTCATTTAGAAAAGGTGGTCTTGGTGAAAGAGACATTTATGAAATGGAATTACCAGCCACGGTTGTTAGTGATGTTGCTTTATTTAACGCTCAAATTATTCAGTCCAACGGAGAATCAATACCTGAATTTTCATATCTCTCCATACAATGTGTTGATTGCGCAAGTTCCACTGAGGAAATAATTTTAAACCCTCGATTGGAAGATGGTGTTTATTTATCAAAACTTGAAAAATGTAAGAATTATCTTTTGAAGTATTATTATGATTCTAATGACAAAAGTCCTTTAAAGCAGTCAATATCAACTTCATGCGATTTGGCTTACGAGGAGATTAAAAGAAAAGTTGTTTTGGATGAAAATCAGAAAAAATTCGTTCCGATTTATGAGTACAGATTTGAAGGTTTAGTTGCTGACAAGTCAAGTGGTACCCCTATCGCAAATGCTAGTATTTCTATTAATTCGAAAGACTTAAACGTTGAGTCAGGTTTCTCTTTGAATAATGGAGTTTACAATTCCTCTATTGCGAAAGGAAGAACATTTGGTGATTCGCTCAACTATGTTGTTAAAGTTTCGGCAGAGGGTTATTTATCTCAGTCTTTCGAGTTAAGTGAAGTTTTAGCAAATGATTCAGTTTTGAAACTTTCATTTTTGTTAGACAAAACGACACCTGGAACGGATTTAGGTCCATTTTCAATTTTGTATAATTTCGATAAATCAGATTTGAGACCTGATGCTATTGTTATACTTGATAAAATTGTTAATATTTTGAATCAAAATCCAAGTGTCAATATAGAACTTGGTTCGCACAGTGATTCTCGTGGTATTGATGCATATAATCAGTATCTATCGGAAAGGAGAGCAAAGTCTGCTGCGCAGTATATCGCTTCCAAAATTTCTAATCCTGAGAGAATCACCTATAAAGGCTACGGTGAAAGTAAACTCAAAAATCGTTGCTCTGATGGTGTGAAATGTACCGCAGCTGAACATCAACAAAACAGGAGAACAGAATTTATCATCAAATAAAGAAAGAAAGCCCAATTTAATTGGGCTTTTTAATTTCTCATGGAGCTAGAATTAAATAAACCCTTATGTGTTTTTGATTTAGAAACTACCGGGACGCAAATTACGAGAGATCGTATTGTGCAAATTGCCATTATTAAATTACTTCCGGGTGGTGATAATCAAACTTACAATCAGCTAATAAATCCCGAAATCCAAATATCAGATGATATAGTAGCTATACACGGGATTTCAAATGGTATGGTTAGCGGCTGTCCTGTTTTTTCTGAAATAGCTCAGGAAATAGCAGAATTCATTGGCGAATCTGATTTGGCTGGATACAATTCAAATAAGTTTGATATTCCTATACTCGCTGAAGAGTTTATAAGAGCGAAATTCGATTTTGAATTTGATAATCGAAATTTCATTGATGTTCAGAATATTTTTCATAAAATGGAGCAAAGAACATTGGCAGCGGCTTATCAATTCTATTGTAACAAATCATTGTCAAACGCGCATGATGCACTTTTCGATACAAAAGCTACGTTAGATGTGTTTTTGGCGCAACTTGATCGCTATAAGGATTTGAAAAAGGATGTTTCATTTCTGTCAGAATTTTCAAGAATGAGTGAATTTCAGTTGGTTGATCTCGCGGGAAGGCTAGCTAAGAACAAGAAAGGGGATGTTATTTATAATTTTGGAAAACATAACGGTAAGAGCATATCTGAAGTGATGAAGATAGAACCCGGATATTATGGTTGGATGCTTGATGCTGATTTCCCTCTGTATACAAAACAATGTCTTAGAAAAGAAATGAATCGTTTAAAGGAAATTTCTAATGAACGAACTTCTTTGAATTTGGAAAATAAAATTGACCAATTAAAAAAGAAATTTAATTCAAAATAACTTATTGTAATTAAGAAAAGATTAATGAAAATTATTTGTATCGGTCGAAATTATGCTGATCATGCCAAGGAACTCAATAACGATGTTCCTAGTGAGCCATTATTCTTTTTTAAGCCTGAAACAGCTTTGTTAAAAGAAAAGGATTTTTTCTATCCAAAATTCACGAACGACTTGCATTACGAATGTGAGATCGTTGTTCGAATTGATAAGGTTGGCAAAAATATTGAGGAAAAGTTCGCCTCTAAATACTATTCTGAAATAACGTTAGGGATTGATTTTACTGCTCGCGATATTCAACAAATTTGTAAGGATAACGGGCTTCCTTGGGAGAAAGCAAAAGGATTTGATTTCAGTGCACCAATCTCAACCAAGTGGATTAAAATTATGGATTTAGACTTTCAAGCTACCGAATTTTGTTTTTATCAAAATGATCAGCTGAAACAACATGGTTTTGTTAGGGATATGATTTTTTCAATTGATCAAATTATATGTTACGTTTCCAAATTTATTACTCTGAAAACGGGTGATTTAATTTTTACTGGAACTCCCGCAGGAGTCGGCCCTGTTAAAATTGGCGATCGTCTTAAAGCTACACTTAATGATGAGGAAATGTTTTCTTTTGATGTGAAATAGGATCTTAAGTTATAAACGTTTTTGTTTGATGTTATGCATCAGGTCTTTACGATAATAAGAATTTAGAATAGAAATTAACGGTATTTTTACTTCTCGAATCAACTAGAATCGAGCAGTTATTCCACCCATGACTTGTATTAGTTGAACCGGGTAATTGTACCATCTGTAATAGCGTTGACTGGCTAAATTATTTAGTTGTAAGAATGCCGAAATCCGTTTATTGTAGCGGTATTCCAATCCAAGATTGATGTCGGCGATGAATCCTAAATTTTGGTAATATTGATTGTTTTCTTTAAACACATTTTTTCCAGGAGCATATACTTGTGCCTTTCTTCCTCCTTCAAGATTCGCATCAAGATTTATTAAAAACTTATCGTATAAATTGTAAGAGCCTCTCAATAAAAACTGAAAATTTGGTAGGTTCCAAGCAAATGCTTGATTTTTAGTTTCGTAGGAGAAGTATCTTGCGATCGCGTCAATTTTGATTTTTTCATTCAGCTGATAAGCCAAACTACCTTCTACTTTCGTAAGATTCATTGTGTCGTAAACTACCCCAAATTTATTTCCAACCGAGTATAAGGTGTCGGTAACAAAAAGTGCTTTGTTCATCACTTTGGCGAAACTTGCATTTACGTTAAAGCTAACCTTTTTAGTGATGGTTCCTTTGAATCCTCCAAAAATATCGTAAGGCGTGTTTTCATTTGCTAATGTTGTATTTACGAGCACAAATTGATTTTCATCTGATAATGAGCGAAATGAAGTTTGTTTCAAGCCCCCTCGAATGCCAACAAAGGGAATGAAAATGTCGTTGAAAAGTGAATATTTGAACTCGGCTTGAGGGAAAACGTATGCTTTTGCTTTATCGTGAATATCAATCGAAACAGTAACTCCAACTTCTGCTTTGAGTTTATCATTGAACATTTGTGTCAATACTCCCGGCTGAAAATCAATGATTGTGTTGTTGTTCACTAACCCCGAGTCAATAGCCGTCAAAACTGAATCTCGAATTCCATAGCGATATCCGTTGTATCGAACACCTAATTTTGCATAAAATGTCTCAGATCTGTATTTGTACCATCCTTTCGTATTGAAATGAAAATTATGCTCTTGCGTTTTCCATTCCGATAAAGAATCAATAATTGGTTTTTTGGTAGTTAGGTAATTGTAACCAGCACCGAACATCAAATTCAATGTTGAGGTATCACCGCGATTTGCAATGAACTCAAAATCACTCCCAACTTGATGGAAACGTTGCGAAATGGAGTCCGCAGAGATAGAATCCACAGGAATTCCATAATAATGAAACCCATTGTTCTTGTAATTTAAATCACCAGATAAGGTATAATTATTCTCAATAATTTTTCCAAATGCATTGAAATTTGTTCGGTCAAATTGTGCCGGAGCATAGGTAATTTTCTCTCTGTTTTTTACGTCCCCAAAAGAACTTAAATGCTTAGCATTGAACCCATAAAAGTAATTTCGTGAACGAGTGGAATTGAAATACAACTCACCTAAAGGCATAATCGTTGACCCAACACCAACTTTTGCATAAAATGGATAAAGAGGCTTGAGTTTTTCAGTAGTTTCTACTGTTGCAGCCTCAATTGTATCTAATTCAATTTTGGTCGGCTGACGAAAAACCAACATGGGATAGGAAGGAACAGTTGTTGGTTTAATGGTATCAATGATTTTTGGAAATTCCAATATGCGTGAAGCAGGTTCTACGTCACGACTTCCCTTACCAATAACATCAATAATGTCGTTCTGTCCAAAGACCGCGAACAGATTTAAAACAATCCCGAGTAGCAATAAATGTTTCATCTTATTCACCATCAATTTCTATTTTTCGTTCGGGAGCGGATTCTTCGATAACCGTTGGATTTTTCAACTGCATCAGTTCATCCCACATATCGTTTGCCTCGCTTAAAATACCATCATCTTGAATCGGATAGAAATCCATAACTGATTTTAACGTTTGCTCGGCTTGGAATAAATCATCATTCAAAATGTGAATACGTGTTTGTAGCATCAATCCTTTTGCAACCCAATAGTTGTAACTAGGTTTCATTTTAATGAGTGCTTTAACTTCCGTTTCAGCTTTGCCGTATTGATTTTGCTTGAAATAAATTTCAGCAAGTGTAAATTTGGCTTCTGAACCAATTGCAGTTGTCGTATTTTTCACCAACCATTCTAGTGAAGGAATTGCTTCGTTTAATTGATTCAGCTTGTAAAGTGACATCCCTTTGGAGTATTCTCCTTCAACTTTTTGCTGTGTGTTACTGGATGGAGTTTCTAAAACAAACTTGGCAAAATTCAGCGCTTTATTGAAATCCTCTGTTAAGTAGGCGCAACGCATAATGCCCAATCTGGCATTAAAAATGTTTGTTGGTTTTGTGGCCAAATTGTCAAACTGTTCATAGTATTTCAAGGCCTTGATGTAGTCCTCATGCGTGTAATAGTAAGCTGCTGTTCTGGCTGCCGCCGATTCGGAGAAATTAGTTGTTGGTGTTGCCAAATACTTTTCAAAATAACCGACAGCTTTAAGCGTATCTTTTTGTTTGAAATAACTGTGACCCAAGTAATAATAGGTTTCATTTACAAAACGCCCACTTGGAAAACGTGTTAAGTAGGTTTCAAACTTGCCGATGGCGTCACTGTAAGTGCTATCCATGTAACTTTGAAATGCCGGTGTGAAGAACAAATTCTCTTTTTCGTCAGCAGAAATATTGGCGCATGCATAGCGATCGGCGAGCTCGGAGGCTTTTTCAGGTTGTTTTTTAGCAGCGTAAACATCAATCAATCCCTTAACGGTTTCCTCACAGATGTCGCGGACATTTTCATATTGATTTAAAATTTTCAGATATTCTGCTTCTGCTTGATTGTAATCCCATTTCTTGTAGTATAAGTCTGCGATACTCAAGCGGGCTTCAATTACCAAGCTAGATTTCGGGAAATCAATGATGAATTGTTTGAAAATGGTAAGTGCTTCATCATAATTCGCCTGACCAACGTGCGCTCGTCCTAAATCATAGGTCGCATTCATTACATACTTCGATTTCTTATATTTAGTTACAAGCTCTGTCAAGTTTTTAATATTTTCTTGAGGTTGATTGTTATAACCATAGGATTTCGCTAAATAATAAAGTGCTTTATCATTCAAAGCTGTATTCATCTTGAGTGCTTCTGAATAGAATTGAATCGCAAGGTCATTTTTTTCGGTAGTATAATATCCGTCGGCAACTCGGAAATAGGCATCAAGTTTCTTTTCTTCATTTTTGGGATTCGACTGCAAGAAAATTCGAAAGATTTTGATGGCCTCTTCTGTTTCTTCTTTTTTCAGGTGAGCGTATCCCATATTGTAATAAGCATCTACTTTTTCCGAAAGCGCGTCAGATGCTGGTGAATTGATAAACTCGCGATAGGTCACGATTGCCTCGGTCATATCGTTGTTTCTGAAATAAATATCAGCCATCCAATATTTGGAAAGTGCAACTAATTTAGGATCTAACGGATAGCGATCAACTAGTTTAAACGCTTTCAAAGCTTCATCGTAGTTGTTTTTTTGAAATAATTCAACACCATAATTGAAAGCAACTGTTTGATAAACCCGTTTCAATCGTGCGTCTTTATTTGGAAGTTTATCCAACGATTCCAATGCTTTAGCAAAATTGCTGGTAGAGGTATAGACATTCACCAGATATTGAAACACATCTTCTTTTCGCTTGGAATTCGGATATTTGGATAAGTAGTTTTCAAATGCGCGTACCGACTCATCATATGGATTAATGTCCACTTTAAACGAAATTACAGCGAAATTATAAAGTGCATCCTCTTGAATTTCAGGGATTTTTGTCATTTCTGACGCGCGCTCAAAAGCACTTCTCGCAGGCAATAATTTATCTAGGTTTTGATAGCATTCAGCAATATGATATAGTGCAATTTGACCTAAACTGTCATCGACACGTGTTACTTTATCAAAGGAGCGAATGGCTTTCTCGTAATTTTTCGTTTGATAATACGAATAACCTAGTTCGTAGGCATCGTCGCGAGATGGTTTTTGTTTCGTTTGATATTGCTCCAAAAATTCAATTGCTTTCTTGTAATCTGCAAGTTTGTAGTATGAATTTCCGATGATGTGTTGAATGTCAGATTCATTGTCTAAAAAGTTACATTTCAAGACAGTTGGTGAAAAATCAACTACCTCTTGATAACGAGCTTGTTTATGATAAATTTGAACGATATAATAGGGCACAACACCACAAAAAGTTGAGTCTTGTCGCAATTTCAGAAATCCTTCTAGCGCAACTTGAAGTGAATTCTTTAAATAGCTCAAATGGGAATAAAAATAAAGACTAGGTGATGCGTATTGACTCTTACCCTCTTTCGATTCACGAAACGAATTGAAGGCTGTTTCTTTATCTCCATTTTGATAAGCGGAATAGCCTAGTTTGAAATATAACTCATCCCGTTGACTCGAATCAAGGTCTTTTTGACTAACATTTTCAAACCATTTTTGAGCGTTTTCAAAATCTTCTTTTTGAAAGAAATATTTCCCAATACGATATCCAATTTGATTCCGATAGATATTCTCAGGAAATCTTTTATTGAATGACTCTAATAAATTAATGGCATCGTTATTGAACAGCTCAAGAGCGGAAATTCCTTCGTAATAGAGTGCTTTAATAAAGAGTGGATCATTTTCATTCTTAGTGCTTTCAATAAAGTTTCTAAACTCTTTGCGTGCTGCACTAAATTGTGATTTTTCGTAAAGTTCTTCAGCACGATAAAATTCAGAATAAGGACTAGAATATTTTTCTGTTTCTTGACAAAATAGAAAAGTTGGAGAAAAGAAAACAAGAAGAATAATTTTTCTAACCATAATAAATCGAATGTAAAATTAAAAACCATAAAATGTTCGAAAGATTGATGATTTAAAAGTTTTGAACCCATCTTTGTTAAGATAAAAATGAATCGTATCTGTCTTTTCTTCAACTGATTTATCAAATTTGTCAAAAAGATAGGCCTGTGTCAAAAGTTATTAACATATCAAATGCCCAAATTTATCAGCAAGACAAACTTATTCTGAAAAATGTTTGGCTGGATTTAGAGGCTCGTGAAATTGCTTATTTAATTGGTAAGACTGGAAGTGGAAAAAGCAGTCTTTTGAAAACGATATATGGCGAACTATTGCTAAATGAAGGTGAGGGAATGGTTGCTGGATACAATCTCCGTCGAATTACAAAGAAAGAAGTTCCTTTTTTGAGAAGGAAAATCGGAATTGTATTTCAAGACTTTCAATTATTGATGGATCGCACCGTTATTCAAAATCTTTATTTTGTGTTAGGTGCAACCGGATGGTCGGATAAAGAACTAATTCATAAAAGAGCCTTGAGTTGCCTTCAATTGGTGGGAATTGAACAAAAAGCCAATTCAATGCCACATACACTTTCTGGAGGAGAACAGCAGCGTGTTTCCATTGCACGAGCATTACTCAATAAACCTGAATTAATTCTGGCCGATGAACCTACAGGAAATTTAGATCCCGAAACTTCTGAAGAAATCATGCAGCTTTTGATTGCAGTAGCGAAGGAAGAGAATACAGCAATTTTAATGGCGACTCACGACATTCAAATGGTTCAAAAATTTCCTGGAAGAATCTTAAAAGTTCTTGATGGTGAAATAAAAGAATTGTAATTTAGACTTTTTTAACAATCAGGACTTTCATCATAGAAAGGTAATGGATTAATGTTCAAAAATTCGAATCCTTATTACTTTATGATAGAACATCGTCAAAAGTTTTTGGTTGAGTCTAAATAACTTAAAATATTGTATATGATAAAAGTTTTGCTTTGTCTATTTACTTTTTCCCTATCGAGTTTTTACGGTCAAGTTTGGTTTGACTTTGGTTTGAATGGTTCCGCAGGCACGGGATTATATACTGTAAAAACTTTTTTTAATGATACTCGATTTAATTTAGTTCCTAAATTGAATAATGCATTTGCATTGAAAATTGGTATTAATCCGTCTGAGAAACACTCAGCAGTCATTGAATTGGGTTATGCAAATAGAGTTTACGCAATAGATCAGGCATTAGTGCCAGGCAAAAATGAAAACAATGTGTTTACTCAGGAATTGAATTTAAATGGATTTCAAGGTGCATTGCTTTATCGAAATACCACAGAAGGAACATTTATAGAAGTTGGACCGATGCTTAGTATGATTCAAAACAAGTCGCTTTCAGATGAAGTTTCATCAACTATGGTCAATGAATCATTCTTGTCGTCGAATGTTATTCGTGGAGTTTTTGGCCTTGGAGGATATATTTTGGGGAGTGAACGTGTAACTCTGGTTGGAGGAATTAGATTATTATACGATTTTTCAGATTTAAGATCTAAAGAACCTTCTGGAGAAATGTTTCCTTTCTATAACTACAACGATGCATCGTTGAATCAACCACTGAGAGCCTTTGATATTCAAATTAACTTAGAGCTAAATGTTTCGTTAGGCTTTCTAGCCAGGGCATCTTGCGGAAAACGAAAGGTTGTTTTTGAATGGTGATCTATTTCAAAATGGATATTTTGAGCAATAAAATGGAAATACTGTCCACAAGATCGAAATATAAATTGATTGGAACTTAGTATGTTTGCCCACAAATTAATAGAAAATTTTGGCAACTCAAAGTCCTAACAACCTCATCTCGGAAACATCGCCATACTTGCTACAGCACGCACACAACCCCGTTCAGTGGGTTTCATGGTCGAATGAAGCATTCGAAAAAGCGAAAAACGAAAATAAACTTGTTCTAATAAGTATTGGTTATTCCGCGTGCCATTGGTGTCATGTGATGGAGCATGAATCCTTTGAAGATGATGAGGTCGCTGAAATCATGAATAAATATTTCGTGAATATCAAAGTCGATCGGGAAGAGCGCCCTGATGTAGACCAAATATACATGACTGCCGTTCAATTGATGACTCAACGCGGAGGTTGGCCCTTGAATTGCTTTACGCTTCCTGATGGCAGGCCAGTTTATGGAGGAACGTATTTTCCGAAAGAACAATGGATTCACATTTTAAATTCGTTAGTTTATACCAAGGAACAGGATCCAGAACGCGTTTTGGAATATGCACAAAAGTTGCAAGAAGGAATTGCGCAAAGCGAATTGATTGATGTTCCCCAAGAAATCGGACAGTTTTCAGATGAAAAGCTACATGAAATGGTTTTGCGATGGTCGAGGCAATTTGATAGTTTGGAAGGAGGAATGAATAGGGCTCCAAAGTTTCCGATGCCCAACAATTATTCTTTTCTATTGAGTTATGCCAAAAAGTTCGATTCTGAAAAAGTTGCAAATCATGCTCATCTAACGCTTCAAAAAATGGCACTTGGTGGAATTTACGATCAAATCGGTGGAGGATTCGCCCGGTATTCAGTGGACATGATTTGGAAAGTGCCGCACTTTGAGAAAATGCTCTACGACAATGCTCAACTTATTTCCGTCTACTCCAAAGCATATCGAGAAAAATCAAATGCTCTATACAAAGAAACCGTTTTCGAAACAATTGAATGGTTGCAACGTGAAATGTTGGATCAGTCGGGAGCATTTTACAGTGCTTTGGATGCCGATACAGAAGGCGAAGAAGGGAAATTTTACTGTTGGTCGGAAGAGGAACTTCAAAAAGTTCACGATTTGGATGTGAAATTTGTCCGCGACTATTACAATGTAAATCAATTTGGTTTTTGGGAGGATGAAAAATTCATTCTTTTAAGAAGAGAAACAGATTCTGAATTCGCCAAGAAAAAAGGTATTTCACTTGATGAATTAAAATCAAAGGTTGGGAGTGTTAAAATCAGACTATATGAAGAACGAAAAGCACGAACATTTCCAGGTCTGGATTACAAATGCTTAACAGGTTGGAACGCTATGGCTATTCTTGGACTCTGCTATGCTTATGTAACTTTTCACGAGGAACAATTCTTGATTTTAGCTCGAAATTGTGGGAAATGGATCCTTGAAAAGCAATACAAAGAGGGGAAACTCAAACGCATTTTCTCAAAAGGAGAAACGAAAATTGATGGGTTTTTAGAGGATTATGCCCACACCATTGATGCATTCATCGCATTGTATCAAGTTACTGCTGAATTACACTGGATTGAAGTTGCGAAAAAACTGACTGAAGAAGTTGAGCAAAATTTCATGAACGCGGAAAGCAAAATGTGCTATTTCACCTCTTTCGATTCCAATCTAATTGCCCGTAAAATGGAATTGAACGATAATGTAATTCCAGCAAGTAATTCGGTCATGGCAAGAAATTTTTGGAAGCTCGGGTACTATTTTAGAAATGATGCTTGGATTTCCAATGCAAAACAAATGCTTGCAAACGTTTATGAAGGAATGGAATACTATGGATCTGGATACTCGAATTGGGCACATCTGTTGCTTGAAGTTATAGATGAACCCATAGAAATCAATGTTATTGAAATGAAATTCGAACGTGAGCAAATTTTACCTTTGATTAAATCTAATGTAATCATTTCTTACCACAAAGAGATTCCCATTTCAAACAACCATAAAGACAAGGGTATTTACATTTGCATGAAGGGTAGTTGCTTAAAGCCACAATTGGATTTTAAATCTGTTTATAAATCCCTTTCAGTTATGAATAGTTAAGGGCTTTCAAAATTGATTGTTAAATGTGAAAAATTTTGCGGAAAGAAAATATTAATTCATCATAAGATTATGAATATTGGGCTCATAAGAAGTTTCTTTCGGAAAACTTGTTTTTTTTCTACCTACTATGTCTCTGATTCACCATTGAAATTCGTTCTGATGTATTCATTAAATGAGTTTTAAGAACTTCTTGTAAATCCAAGACCTTGTACAAACAACTTATCATTAATAGAGAAACGACGAAGATTTGGAACGTTATACTTCAACGATTTACGATTATCACGTTTCGATATTTTGTAAATAGCAGCAACTTGCTACGGAAAAAATATTTTGCAAGTTCGAAATGTTGTTTTTGCTGCTTGAATTCAGCAAAGAACAAGAAAGTCAAAAATATATTAACCAGAGTATGTCTTATTCAATGGATTTTTGTTTAACTTTGCTTTCCTTTATTTTTTGATGAAAACTATGAAAAAAATTACCTCAAGCTTATTTCTTGCAGCAATCCTTCCTCTTTTGTTTGCTTGTAAATCAGGAAAAGCGAGCTGCGATGCTTACGGTAAATTTGATGTAAAAACTACTCAGGATCAAGCATCTAAATAAGCATTGAGCCGAATTTTACTTTTCAAAATCTTCGTTTATTTTTAGCATTATCTCTCAATTGAATTTTTAATTCTATTTTTAAAATTCTGATTATTTATTTTCGACTTAAATTGCAGCATTTTAGTGCAATTTCTCTTATTATTCTAAGGAGATACAATATTATTGCTTTGATAAAACTATATAAAAATTAGCATCTCCCTCAAAACTGTCCGTTTTTGATAGGAAGGTTTTCGCCCCGACGAATAAACTAGTGGCAAGCATTACACAACTGAAACTTTACCGCGACAATCGCTTGTAAAAAAAAACGCTAAAAAATTTAATTCACATTCCATTTCGACTCTGTTTCAAATTTTATTTACTTAATTCAAAATTGAATAAACAAAGGTGATAATTGTCGAATTCTAAGTTTATCAGAAATACCTTTGAATAGATGGTTATCACAAAATAGAGCCTCTTTTTATCAAACAATGCGTTAATACTATTAATTTTACCTCAATAAATATATCATGGCTGGATCGATTATTGGAAATGTTTTTAAATTGACTTCTTTCGGCGAATCTCATGGAAAGGCGATTGGAGGTGTGATTGAGGGAGCTCCTCCTGGAATTCAGCTCGATTTTGACTTAATTCAACAAGAGTTAGATCGAAGAAAACCAGGGCAATCATCCATTGTTACACAACGAAAAGAAAGCGATCGCGTTGTATTTCAATCTGGAATTTTTGAAGGAAAAACGACTGGTACCCCCATTGGATTTTACATTGAAAACGAAAATCAAAAGTCCAATGATTACAGTCATTTGCAAGATACTTTTCGTCCGTCACATGCTGATTTTACCTATGAAAAGAAGTACGGAATCAGAGATTATCGGGGCGGAGGAAGGAGTAGCGCTAGAGAAACGGTTGCGCGCGTTGTGGCGGGAGCAATTGCAAAACAGATAGTTTCAATAATTGGAATTCGCTTCTCAACATTTGTCGATCAAGTGGGTTCAATTAAGTTAGAGACTGAAAAGTTTTACGAATTAGAAGATATTGAATCAAATGTAGTGCGCTGTCCAGATAAGAATATAGCAAACGAAATGGAAGCTCTTATTCGCGATATTCGAAAAGCTGGTGACACTATAGGTGGTGCTGTTAGATGTATCATTGAAGGGACACCAATCGGATTAGGCGAGCCTGTTTTTGATAAATTGCACGCCGAATTAGGTAAAGCAATGCTTTCAATCAATGCGGTCAAAGGTTTTGAAATTGGAAGTGGATTTGATTCTATTGCAAAAAAGGGATCTGAGTTAAATGATTTATTTAATTCTGATGGATCCACAAAAACAAATCATTCCGGCGGAATTCAGGGCGGGATTTCCAATGGAATGCCGATATCCTTTCGGGTTGCTTTTAAACCTGTTGCAACCATTATGCAAACACAAGAAAGTATTAATCGTCAAGGGGAGAAAGTTGAGTTGCTTGGAAAAGGTCGCCATGATCCATGTGTGGTTCCTAGAGCTGTCCCAATCGTAGAGGCAATGGCAGCAATAATTATTCTCGATTTTTATCTTAGAAATAAGTCCGTAAATTTGTAATATTCATCTATGATTCAACGAATTCAAACTATTTATTTTGTCATTGCAATTATTTTGATTGCCTCGCCACTTATGGGATTTGAAATATTGTCATACACAAATAAAGATCTCGAAGTATCAAAAAATGTTTACTCACTGCATCTAATTAGTGAAAATGAACAAGAACCAAGCTATTTTTATCTGGTGAATGTAATTCTTAGTCTTTTCGGATTCTATGCCATGATGTCCTATAAAAAATTAAAAAAACAGCTTATTTTATCACGAATTCTCATGGCACTAATCTTTTTTTCTTGCTCCATGCCAATTATTTTGGCAATTGGAAGATCTGAATTAACACCAAGTCTTGGGTTTTATCTTTTTTTATGTTCAACTCTTTTTGTTTATCTTGCCATCAGAGGAATAATAAAGGATAAAAAATTGTTGGATTCATTGAATCGGCTGAGATAACAAACAAGATGTTAAATAAGATTTTATATAGGCAATTGCTTTTCCGAAAAACGAGACAAGATTCAAATTAAGAATTGCCAAAATTCACACTCGCTTGAAAATGGACGACATTTCTAATCCATCAGGATATTGGAGCGAACAAAAATTTATTCGGAGAAACCAAATTGGTTTTCACTGCATACATGACAATACCGGCGGTGTTTTTCACACCAAGTTTGGACATTATGTTTTTTCGATGTGTATTCACAGTGTGCTTGCTTAGAAAAAGCTGTTCTGCAATTTGCTCATTCGTATTACCCTCAGCAATCAATACAATTATTTCGTTTTCACGCTCTGATAGAACAACAGCTTCGCATGTAAATGAATCAAAATCTAAATCATCAACATCGATATTTGCTTTCTGAATGGCTTCAAGAATTTGACCACAGAAAAATTTGGTTCCGCGAGCAGTTTCCGAAACAGCATTCACAATTTCTGATAAATCGCAATCCTTTTTAACGTAACTCGTTACACCAGATCGCATGGCATTAACCAGTGTTTGTGCGCTTTGATCCGAAGTAATAGCCAAGAAACGTACATTTTTAAACTTCTGTTGTGCTTTTGGAACGATATTTATATCAAAACCGGGAGACGTATAATCAATGATAACAACAGATGCACCGAACACATTCAACTGTTCCAGCAACTCATTATTATTGGTGGCTTCTCCACTGATGAGTATGTCATGTTGTGCGGACAAAATGGTTCTCAAACCGATTCGAATGAGATCGTTGCTATCGGCAATAATTACGTTCATCTTATTTAGAATGAATTTAAACAACACAAAGATAAAAATGGAAATTGAATGACCAATATATTTTCCTGATTTATAACTAATCTGATTTTTGAATGACCATTTTGAATATTGAAAATAGCGTACTTGCTAACTTTTAGCAGAAAAGATTATTCTTTACTGAAACATGTCTAAGTTATTTTCAAAAACCATTTTGAATAGTTGATTTTCAATATTAAAACAGCAATGTTTTTAACTTTGCAAACAGATGAATTTCAAAACAGCCACGTTAATAGTTTCCTTATTTTTAATTTTGGGATGTAGAAAAAATCAGACCAATTCAATTCCGAATATCCCATTCGACTTGCTGATTGATATTTCCTTGCCAACCTACAACTCATTGAACGGAGTTGGTGGATGGTGCTATGTAAATGGTGGTTCACGAGGAATCATTGTTTATCGGCGTTCCTTAGATGAATTTGTTGCATTTGACAGACATTCACCAGAAGACATGAATGTGACTTGTCCCGGACCTTTGTTTCCGAATCCAGATAATTTTCTGCAATTATTGGATAGCTGCAATAATGCATCGTTCTCACTCTATGATGGAATGCCCATTACAAACAGTGTCTTGAGTCTGCGACAGTATGCAACCGTTTTTGATGGCAATAATTTGCTGAGGGTATACAATTAACTAAAACTTTTTTCAAATATCTCGTTCAAAAGCACAATCTATATTAATTTTGAATCATGAATGAAATTAAAGTTTACATCATTGATCGATCTGGGGTAAAACACGAATTAACTGGTCCAACAGATATGAACATGAACATCATGGAGCTATGCAAAGCTTATGATTTGCCTGTTTTGGGAGAGTGCGGCGGTATGGCTATGTGCGCCACTTGTCAATGTTACTTAGAATCAGAAACCGACTTACCCGAGCAAAGTGATGCGGAGTTAGACATGTTGGATCAAGCATTTTACGTTAAGTCCAATTCTAGATTGGGATGTCAAATTCAATTGGATGAATCAATTGATGGGATTGTATTGAGATTGGCGCCAGAAAACAACTAAATCTTTGATTCGATTGTCTTTTTTCAATTAATCAAATTATTGCTACCACAATTTACTTTGGGTTTTATCCATTTTTTTGACTTGCTTTTTTGAATGAAAAGCCCATGAATTATCGAAATACGGGTAATAGTCTAGTTGAATAGGAATCAATGAATCATCGTTATTGCGCTTTGCAATTGAATCATCATTATATTGATTTGTATTTGAAACATCATTTCACCAAGATGCGACTTCAATTATTTAACGATTTCGACCATCTGTTTTGTTAAGATTCAAAGTTATTTTGTATACGCGTAAATTTGCTGCAAATGGTGACTTCCTTCTTGGTTTATGAATTGATTTTCAATTTTGTTTTTGATAGAATTAATCAGACTCGACATCAAATTAATATTTAAGAATTTTTTGTGTCAACGAGTGCTTTTCAGAATTCAGAACAATGAAATAATAACCGTTTTGAAGAAAAGAAAGATTGATTGAATTATTCGTTGTTTCCAAAAGAGTTTTTCCATTTAAATCTTTAATTTCTATAGAATCTATGACCTTTTCAGATTGTATATTGATTAAATCAGTGAATGGATTTGGATAAATTCTAACAGTTGATTTTTCAAATTCATTGATACTTGTAGGATCGTCTTTTCGAACTTCAATATCATCAATATACAACTTGAAACCATCAAAAGTAACGTTGACAAAAGCGATGTAAATGATCTGACTGTTAAAGCCTTTCGCGCTTAAATTAACTTCGCGTTTTGTCCATTCAAAATTTTCTTCCTCAACATAACCAATAGTATCTTTAAAACTTGATAATTCTTTATTTGTGGTAGAAACCAAAACCAAGTAATCATCAGGAGATGAAGGATCGTGTGATTTTGCATTCCAGGAAATATAATTCCCAAAGTCACCTAAATTAAGTGGCGGAGTTATCATCCAAACATTCGCTTTAGCAGGTTCTGTAAAATAGGAAGTAGATGCAGCAATTGAATCGCTAATATTTTCCGGATCTGGAACAATAATCCACGGTTGATTATATTCGGATACATTTACCGCTGGAGAATTCAAATCATTATCAATCAAAGTAAAATTCGACGGAATTAAACTGCTCTGAAAAGTTTCGTTGAAAATAAGCGTTTGTGAAAAGACATTAAACGAAATAAATAAAGCTAGAAACGAAAGAATTCTCATATGGCAAATTTACAGTTATTCAACCAAAGAGATGAGAATCTCCTTGAATTCTTGGTAAAAAGAGTCAAATTCTATCAAGCGATCTTTGAAAAATTGATGAATTAATGGCCAGTCTTCGTTTTTGTAAAAATTTACATTTTCTAATTCCCAATAAATTCTACCGATCTTCATTCCTTCTGAGTTGATGAATGATTCATCCCATTGGGTTGGATGTTTCATTGTTTCTTCAAGTACCTTTTTTAACTCACCCAATTGCTCCCAAAAGATAGATTGAACGCCTTCGTCTTTGAATTGAATGTCGAAACAAACTGCTGTGAGTTTTCCATCAGAAATCAAGCGCAGATAAGTATTTTTAACTTCAGTAGGGTAGTTAGCCCAATTTACTCGGCGGCCGGATGATGAAATACGCTTTCTCATAACTTCCTTAAAAGCATTCCAGAACAAGAGATTTCGTTCTTTTCGCGCTTCTTTGGAAAGCATAAATTATTTATTTCCTTTGGCGTGATCGGCTAAAAACTGTTGTAAACCGATATCTGTTAGTGGATGTTTTGCTAACGCTTTGATTGCGCTCAATGGTCCCGTCATTACATCCGCACCAATTTCAGCGCAGTGAATAATATGCATTGGGTGGCGAACAGAAGCAGCTAAAATCTCGGTATCAAAAACGTAATTATCATAAATACCACGAATTTGTTCAATCAAAGCCAAGCCATCTGTTGAAACATCGTCCAAACGTCCTAAAAACGGAGAAATATAGGTTGCACCTGCTTTCGCAGCTAAAAGCGCCTGACCAGCTGAAAAAATCAGTGTGCAATTCGTTTTAATATTTTTTCCGGAAAAGTATTTTATCGCTTTAATTCCTTCTGGAATCATTGGGATTTTAACAACGATATTTTTATGCAGTGCTGCCAATAGTTCTCCTTCGCGAATCATACCTTCAAAATCAGTTGAAATTACTTCTGCGCTTACAGGACCGTCAACTATGTTGCAAATCGCAACATAATGATTCAATATATTTTCTGCGCCTGTAATTCCTTCTTTAGCCATCAGTGAAGGATTGGTTGTGACGCCATCTAAAATCCCAAGATCATTTGCCTCTCGGATTTCATTTAAATTTGCTGTATCGATAAAAAACTTCATATTACTTATTTTTCTTTTTCATTTCTTGTTGCAAACGCTGCATTTCCTCTAGTTTTTGTTGGAAACGCGATTTTTTCTTTTCCTTACCACCGTTAGCAGCATTTTGTGCCTTGCGCTCAGCCATTTTTACTCTTAATTTTTCCTCGTCAACGAAGAAGTTCTTGATTGCAATCATTAATAAAATGGAAATCAACGTGGAAATAAAATAGTAGTAGCTTAAACCGGCTGAGTAATTATTAAAGAAGAAAATCATCATTACTGGGAAGAAGTACATAATAAACTTCATATTTGGCATTCCAGGTTGTTGCGGTTGTTGAACGTTACCGCTGTTCATATACGTATAGAGTAGGGTAGTGCCCGACATCAACAAGGTAAATAAACTAACGTGATCACCGTATGGCCACAAATTAAATCCGAAATCCCAAATAGAATCATAAGACGACAAATCTTCCGCCCACAGAAATGGCTGTTGACGAAGTTCAAATGCAGCTGGAAAGAAACGGAAAACAGCTAACAAAATTGGCATCTGAATTAACATTGGAACGCAACCTGCCAATGGACTTGCACCTGATTCCTTGTAAAGCGTCATCATTTCCATTTGCTTTTTCATGGCATCTTCTTGCTTAGGATATTTGGCATTTAATTCATCAACTTCCGGTTTTAAAATCTTCATTTTAACAGAGGAAACAAACATTTTCCACTGAACAGGCATTAAAATGAGCTTCAATATGATCGTTAAAAGTAAAATCGCAATGCCAACACCAATTCCACTCGATAAAATCAAGTTGAAGATTGGTTGAACAGCATAGATGTTAATCCAACGGAAAAGACCCCAGCCGAAGTTCAGTATTTCGTCATAATTTTGATCATAAGATTTCAAAATTTCATAATGATTAGGTCCGAAAAACCAATTGAAAGAAGCTTTTGAATCTTTGAGATTCAGAGTTAGTGTCGAATTAAAATCTTTGATATGCGACCAATTCTTCTCGTGTCCTTCTCCATAATTTCTAACATTCATCGAAGATCCTTCTTTTGTAAAACCGTTTTTAGGACTGAGAATTGAAGAAAAATAGCTTTGCTTGTAAGCAACCCAATTTAAATTGTCTTCGGCTTTGATATAGTCATCTGAAGTTTCACTTAAATAAGAGAAACCTTCATTTTGTTGGTCGTAACAAATAGTTGAAACTCTTCTTTGCTCACTAAACAAACGCTCCGTTTTTCGAAATTCTGTTTTCCAATTAAATTGAATATTTTTTCTAGCAACACTTTCTAAACCAATTAATTCAACATCATAATCTAAATCAAAAGCATCATTCAATTTGTAGGTTTGTTGAATTTTCCCATCGGGTAATTCAAGTTCAAAAACGATTGAATTTTCAGATTTACTCAAAACATTAAATACGTAGGATGCTGATCGAAATGTTTCCTTTTTGTATGGAAATATCAATTGATTTCGATTGTCACCATCTTTGAAAAGACAGAGTGGATTCTTTTTCTTTTTCGCAAAATCTTTGTAAGACTTAAATTCCTTCAAATATACAGCAGAAACGAGTCCACCTTTTGTATTAAAGTCAACGATTAGCTTATCATTTTCAAGTTGAATTATTTCTCCTTTAACTTCAGTTTGAGCAATTTTTTTTGGGGTATCTGGAGCTTCATTATCGATATTTCGTTCAACAACTTTTGTTTTATCTCGTGAAGATTCTTGACTAATTTTTTGTTCTGTTTTTGCCGGCTTTTTCTTTTTCAAATCTTCCTTTGAAGGTTGATTAATAATTGAGAAAACGGTTAAAATTAAACCAAGTAAAACTAATCCGATGGTGGTATTTCTATCCATTTAAGAGATTTATTTTTTATTTTCTAATGCTGCGTTTACAAATGCTACAAAAAGCGGGTGCGGTAAATCCACAGTACTTTTATATTCAGGGTGAAATTGAACACCTACAAACCAAGGGTGATTTGCAACTTCTACAACTTCAACAAGACCAGTCTCAGGATTTTTACCCGTCGCTAACATACCTGCGTTTTCAAATTGCGTCAAATATTCATTGTTAAACTCATAACGGTGTCTGTGTCTTTCAGATATTTTTTCGGTGTTGTAGGCTTTTGATGCTTTCGATTTTGGCTTCAATTGACAAGCGTAAGCTCCTAAACGCATCGTTCCTCCAAAATTAGATATACTTTTTTGTTCCTCCATCATTGAAATAACTGGAAAATTCGTCTCCTCCGATATTTCAGTGGTATGAGCATCTTCCATATTTAGCACATTTCGTGCGAATTCAATCACCGCACATTGCATTCCAAGACAAATCCCAAGAAAAGGAATCTTTTTTTCACGAGCGAACTGAACCGCTTCAATTTTTCCAGATATTCCCCTAGATCCAAATCCTGGTGCAACTAAAATCCCATCTAAATGTCCAAGTTCACTCTCAATATTGTCTTTGGATAATTTCTCTGAATGAATCCATTCAACATTTACTCTCGCTTCGTTGGCCACACCAGCATGAATGAATGCTTCGCTAATCGATTTATAGGAATCTTTTAATTCAACATATTTTCCAATCAATCCAATTGTAACTTCCTTTTTTGGATTTTTCAATCGATCCAAGAATGATTTCCAACGAGATAAATCAGGAGTAGATTTCTTCGGCAAACCTAATTTTTCTAAAACGACTTTGTCCAATTCTTCAGC
The DNA here is from genome assembly GCA_044348645.1 of Crocinitomicaceae bacterium. GTDB lineage: Bacteria > Bacteroidota > Bacteroidia > Flavobacteriales_D > Crocinitomicaceae > UBA952. Next base: position 118,799 of record JBIKSL010000003.1, read on the forward strand.
CTGCATTAAAAGTGGAACATCGTAAATCGACGAAGCGTCTCGTGACTCGATTACCGCATTCATGGAAACATTACAAAATTTGGCAATCTTTCGACGAAGATTCAAATCCAATTCATGTTCAGTTCGGCAACATAAAATATCTGGTTGAACTCCCAACTCCATCATTTGCTTGACAGAATGTTGCGTAGGTTTGGTCTTTAATTCTCCAGCTGCTGCAAGATATGGAACTAATGTTAAATGAACGACAATGCAATCATTTTCATATTCCCAAAGCATTTGGCGAACAGCTTCAACATAAGGTAATGACTCAATGTCACCAACAGTTCCGCCAATTTCAGTGATTACAATATCGAATTTCCCGTTTTTAGCAACTAATTGAATTCTTTCTTTAATTTCGTCTGTAATGTGAGGAATTACCTGAACCGTTTTTCCGAGATAATCCCCTCGACGTTCTTTTTCAATAACCGCCTGATAAATTCTTCCGGTTGTAACGTTATTTGCCTGAGAAGTTGGAACATTCAAAAAACGCTCGTAGTGACCCAAATCCAAATCAGTTTCAGCGCCATCATCGGTTACGAAACATTCCCCATGTTCATAAGGATTTAATGTTCCTGGATCAATGTTGATGTAAGGATCAAGTTTTTGTATCGTGGTGGAATAGCCTCGAGCTTGCAATAATTTGGCTAAAGATGCGGAAATGATTCCTTTACCCAGAGAAGATGTTACGCCCCCGGTTACAAAAACATACTTAGTTGAATTGGACATGAAATTAATTTGTAACTACGGGACGCAAAGTTAATACATCATTCTTAAGTAATTCCGAATTGTTGAAAATTAAATTAATCAGTTATTCAAAAGACTATTTTTGATTAGTTACTTTGGGGTAACAGAGTTTGCCCATCGATAATATTAATTTCTAATCCCATAAATAACTTGGAATTTCAAAATTGATTTCCGTTGTTTTCTGCGCTATTGCTTGATTATTTCTTTTGCTCTCATTTCAATTATATGTTTCTATTGTTCATGATTTGAAACAAAACCATAAATCAATTTCATTTTCATTGTATTTGCCAAATCGCGAATCGAATATAGCTTGATGTATTATTCTTCTGGGAACCGTTCTTTATCAATTTATGGTTAATTTTGAATTTAGATTGATTTTATGAATCTTTCAGTTAACACAAATAGCGGGATGGTGTCGAAAAAATGGTTGACCAGTAGTTATTTTTGGTGTGTATTTCTTTTTTGGATTGTTGCGCTAACATTGATATTTTCCTACAATCAACTAGAACTTCATAGAAAGTTGAATGCTTTTCACCATTCTTTTTTAGATGCTATTTTTCCCTATGCAACGCATGTTGGAGATGGAATTTTCGCCTTACTTTTAGTCGTGATTTTCTATTTTGTTTCCAAAATAAAGTCATTGATATTATTTGTATCATTTGTTTTGTCATCATTGATCGTTCAAGTTCTTAAACAACTTGTTTTTTACAATTCTTACAGGCCATTCCACTATTTTAGAAACGATGAACATTTTCATTTTGTAAATGATGTTGTTATGCACACTCAAAATAGTTTTCCGTCCGGACATTCAACTACTTGTTTTGCTATTTTTACCTCGTTGGCTTTATTTTTCTGGAAAAATCAAAAGTTGCAATTTGTCATATCAATTTGTGCAATTCTTTTTTCATTAACTCGAGTTTATCTTTCTCAGCATTTTCTAGAGGATGTAATTACGGGTTCGCTTATCGGAACAATTACAGCAGTTTTCGTTGGAAATTACATCCCGAAAATTAGTATGCTAAAGAAACTTCAATAATTGTTGATTTATCACTTGCGATTGCGCGACGATCCACACACAAGCCAACACAAGACAATATCTTTGAATCATCACAAATAACGGTCTGATGATAACGATCAACATTGGGTATTTTCGCATCCTTAACAACATCCGATATCAATTTCGATCCTTTCATGCCAATAGGATAAATTCGATCAGCTTTTTTCCAAAATCTAATTTTTAATTGCCCATCGATTTTGTTTGGGTCGAAATAAAAGATATTCTTTTCAAATTTCTCAGGAAGACGTTCAACTTGCCTTACATTGAGAGTTGGAATGATTACTTTATTATCGTTCAGAACAAATGAGAATCCTTTTTCTTCCCGAATTATTTCAGTAAATTTTCCCTCTGAACTTTCCCATTTAACTTTACTGCCTTTCTGAGATTTGAGTAACTTAATCCATGGTTGAATTTGATTAAGTGGGATATTGAGCGTTCGAAATAATTCAACAATTTCTACCGATTGAAATTGTGATATCGCTTTAAATTCAACATAATTAGTTTGAATTATTTGATTTCTCACTTGATTTATTTTTTTTGAGATTTCCAATAAATTACTACTAAAAACCTCTTGAAGTTTTAGAACAGAGTTATTAATTGTTGGAATTTGGGAGTTGAGAAATGGAATGTATTTGTTTCGCCATAAATTTCGTTGATAATTCAATTGGGCATTGCTCTGATCCTCTCTCCAGAAAATTTGATTTTTTAAGGCGTAATTTACAAGTTCAGACTTTGAAACATTTAGCAATGGTCGAATTATTCTACTATTTATTTTATCCATTCCTGCCATTCCTTTTAATCCGGATCCTCTGAACAGTTGGAGCCAAAATGTTTCAATTTGATCATCTTGATGATGAGCAATCAACAATTTGCTTTTATCCGTATTGTTTAATTTTTCGCCAAAGAAATTATAACGAATTCTACGAGCTTCATTTTGCAGATTTCCACCATTTAATTCGAGCTCTTTTTTTAAATCGACTTCTAAAATCGATATTGAGATTTGATTTTTAGAGGCATATTGTTTCAAGAAATGAACATCAGAAAGGCTTTCTTCGCCTCTTAAATTATAGTTGACATGAAGAATTTCGATAACTAGGTTTAATTTTTTTGCCAAATGCAGTAAAACCATAGAATCTAAACCTCCGCTGCAAGCAATGAAAAACAAATCAGATTGATTAGAATGAATAAAGCGTTCAAATTCGCGTTCAATTTTCATGATTTCTAAGCACGGAAAGTATTTTATCTACTTTCATTTGACATTCTTCAAATTCTTTTTCCTCGTCAGAAAGGATGGTTATGGCACTGCCAACTCCACAAGATAAATATTTCTTATGTGAATTGTAAATCAAACTCCGAATCATTACATTAAAATCGAAATCACCTTTTGGATCTATATAACCAATTGAACCTGAATATAATCCACGATTAAAATCTTCTAACTCATCAATGATTTTTAGTGCGCTTATTTTTGGTGCGCCGGTCATGGATCCCATTGGAAAGGTGGCACGAATAATGTCTGTAAAACTGGTTTTATCTTTTGGGGTGCAACTTACGGAGGAAATCATTTGATGAACGGTTGGAAAGGATTGAATTTCACAAAGTTCATTCACGGTAACCGAATTTTTTTTCGCAATCTTTGACAAATCATTTCTTACCAAATCAACAATCATGATGTTTTCAGAACGTTCTTTTGGGTTGTTCTCAAGATCTTTTTTATTGAATTGATCCATTTTTTTATTCTCGTTTCTGGCTGCTGTTCCTTTCATTGGTTGAGTGCTTAACGTTCCGTTTTTGAACTCAATAAATCTCTCCGGACTATTACAAAAAACAGTAAATTCATCAAATTTGAGATAACTGGAAAATGGTGCTTTGGCTATTTGATTGAGTTTGAAATAGAGATCCAATTCAAAAGGAATTTCGATATTATCCGCAAAAAATTCTTGACAGAAATTAACTTCGTAAACATCGCCTCTTTGAAGATAGGATTTAATTTTTTTTATTTTTTCCAGATAATCTGATTTTTTTAGTCTTGGTTTTATTCGATCATTGTAATGATGAAAGTTCAAATCCGTTTCTTCCTCCAAAAAATAGTTTAAAAAAGCAAAGCTTTCTTCGTTTTTTTCGCCTTGAACAAAATCGAAGTGTTCTTGCTGGATTTTTACAACATATTTCGGAACCCAAAATAAAATGGTTGGAAAATTTATTCTATCTTCTTTACTCGATTCAAGATTATAAATTTCATTTTTGAGGTTGTAATTGAGTGCTCCAAAAAGATATTTCGATTCATTTTCATTGATGAAATCTTGTAAACGATCCAAACAATGAGCATCAGAAATACGTATTGAAGATTCTAATCCAAAGCCTAAAAGCCCTGATCCATCATTTCGATTGAAATAGCAAATCTCTTTCATTGCTTACAAATTTAGCTGTAATTTGGTGGATTAACAATGTGTGCTCTATCAGATCAAAATATCGAGCTTTATATCTTAATCAATTTATAGCGCATTGCTAAAAAAAACATACCCAAAAGGAATAACTGTTGAACATTCAATTGTTTTAAGTGGTTTCGATTTTCCAACCTCTATCATGATAAAGTGCAATTAAATGGGTGAAATCATCAACGTCCTTTGCTTGCTCCAGAATATCCAATACATGAATTTCGTATGACTTTGTATTCATTGATCGCGATTGTTCGAGTAACGCAAACCACTGTTTCAGAAGATTTACCGACTCATTTTTTGATTGAGTAAAATCTGCATATTTCACAGAGCTAAAGAAGTGAATTTCCTTTTTCGCTCTTGAAAACAAAACATTCAACCTTTTCTCCCCTCCAACTTGATTAATTGGTCCAAAGCGCATTTCAAACTTCCCGTCCTTATTTTTTCCATACCCAAAACTGATAATTAAACAATCACATTCATCACCTTGAACTTGATCCAATGTTTTAAAAAAAATGCGATTTGTATCTTCTAAATCCTGAATTATTGTTGAGAAATGTAATGGGATTTTCTGAATGATTGTTTTAAGTTGTGATTCGGAAAAAGCAACGACGCCGATGCTTAATTGATTCCAATCGTTTTTCAGCAAGTTGACAATAAAATTAGCCACTGTTTGCGCTTCATTTTCGTTAATTCCATCTTCGTAGTTTCCATTTTTCACAAAATGATGTGTTAAACATTGAGTTCGAACGGAATTGGCATATTCGACAAAACGAAGCTTGTTTTCATAAAAATAGCGATTAGAGAATGAGATTAACTCCTGAGATTCACTGCGGTAATGGTGTGTTAATTCAATATTTTTCAAATGATATTTTGCTTGATGAAACACACTATGTTCGTTATCATTTGACGAGAAAAAGTAAGAGGGATCCATTTGATTTTCATCTCCGGCAATGAGTATCCGTTTAGCGCGCTGTATCGTACCGATGCTGTTTTTGAAAGGCATTTGGCTTGCTTCGTCAATAATTCCGAGATCGAAAAGTCCTTGTTCGGATGGAAAGTAAGTTGCAATTCGCAATGGATGCATCATTAAAATTGGTTTTAATACCATCAACCAATGTTTAGCTTCGTTTTCATAGAGTTTTCGCAAGTTCAAATGTTGTTTTGATTTGCCAAATTCCTTAATCAGTATTCTTTTACCAATTTTTAATTCTGCTTTCTTTTTTTGATCATACAAAGACAATTTATGATTGGGTGTGTCAATCAATTTGTGATAGGAATCAAATTTATTTTTGATATTTTGAATTACTGCTATCGAGTTCATTTTCAAAACTTCAGATTTACTTTTTTCGTATCTAAGCGCTGATTGAATCCATTCTTTTTGCACTAAACGTGCTGGAATTTCCAAATTCCCAAAGTGATTTTTCCAAAGTGACAAATGATATTGATTATACAAATCTTGGATATTTGAACAATTCTGTAAAGATTTTCTAATCCAAGACGGTAGCGTTTCAATAATCAAAAGTTCATCAAATATTAATTCTTTGTTTGAGGAAATTTCATCAAAAAAAATATTTATTTGATCGTCAAAATTAAAGTTAAAGTGTTCATTAAGAATGTTTTTCAAAGTTGACACATCGGAATGAACTTTTTTGGCGTTTTGTTTTAAGTTCTCATCTAATTCGCGATACCAATTCCAATTAACAGCTGAATGAGTTTTGATTAAATCCGCAATTAGTTTTAAATCCTGAGCGGTTTGAATTCCAAATTCTTCCAACTTTAATGAAAATGCCTTTACATCTTTTTGATAATTGAGATATTCGAGCATTTCATCACAAGCAGAAATTGGATCAATTTCTTTAGTTCGAACCCATTTTTTCCAAGTTCGATTGAACTTGATTCTATCCGTCAGGCGTTTTTTTAAAGCCATGAACTTGAGTAATTCAATTTCCTCAATGGACGGGGTTTTTATCCAGTGATTCAGTCTTGATTCCCATTTTATACCTTTTTTTAGAATTTTTAAAGATTCGGTGTACAGTTGTTTGATTTTTCTTGGTTTGTTGCAAATTAAAGCTCCATATTTTTGATAAATTGTGGTAGAAAAACCTTGAATAATTAGCAAATTTCGAGTGAGTTGATCAATATCAGCAATCGTATTTACAGGGTGATAAACCGAAATACCTGAAATTATTTTTTTGCAATCTGAAATATATTTATTTAGGTTTTTTTCATCCCATTCCTGATTGAAATTAAGTTTTCGTGTTAATCGGAAAAGATCTTTATCAAGCGAATTAATGAAATGTTCAAAATGCAAGAACTCTCTAAAATCCAAGTTATTTGAAATAATAGCATTGTCTAAATTTTGAAGGTTTGCAATCAGCTTTTTTAAATTTAGATCTTCTTTTTTTGGTTTCGAAATTAATTCGTTCACCATCTTGAAATATGGATATTTAGGCTCCAAATCAAAATGGTTGTAGTTATATTCTTTACTCAAAAAATCCCAAGTTTTTTTGAGATCACGTATCATTTTTTTTATTTCATTTTTGGAGTAATTTATTAAGCAAAAAGGATGAAGACCAGCTTGTTGTAATCTCTTATAAACGGCATCCAATGAGGCTTTCTTTTCAGATGACATGATTACAGATAAGTTACTGGAGGCAGCAAATCCGATGGCGTTTGCAATGAGCTGGGATTTTCCTGTTCCGGGAGGTCCGTGCACCAGCACAGAATGTGATTTTAAAATTTCAAGTGTTTTATTTTGATCGTAATTTAATGGAAGAATGGGTTTTGATATCCAATCGAAATTGGCTTCTGAAAGATTGTTTTCTAACATGAACAGTCGTGCAAGATCAACCGAAATTTGATTGCTTTCCGAAATTTCTGATAGATCTCTGTAAATCTCGAAACGATATGGATGGAAATTTCCAATGAGGCAAACATCCTCTTGAATGGAAAGTTTGGATGAAGAAATAGTTCTTAGTTCTTCAAATGAATTTATTTCTCTCTTTTCATGACTTAGTTCAAGTTTAAAATATAAGTAAGGGTTTAAAAATTTCTCTCCAACATCAATGAAAATATATTCGTCATCGCTAATTTTTACTTGAACTTCTTGTAGGAATACGGGAATGCAATTTGTTTGTCCTTCGGATGATTTCAATTCAATTAATCCAAAGGACTTGCACAAAGGATTAATTCCTGTTTCTTTCTCAATTTCTTTTGATTTTTTATTGATCGCACTAAATTCTTTTTTTTTTGAAGAAATCTCAGAAAGAAAAATAACATGGTCATTATCGATATGACAAAGTATGTCGTTTCTTTTAAACGTTACTATTTTTTCAATCATCGACTGAAATTGTATTTTTATTTCCGATATCATTCTCTAAGAATATCCTCTTACAATATTTTTTGTATTAAGCAATATAATAAATATCTGATTTACATTTTGATAAGCTTATAAAATATAGAATAGCTAAATAATTTTCAATATTTACACTGACATTTGATCAATACGAACAGCGTTGAGTTATCCTAAATCAAAACTATTGTTTTTTCCGCGTTTGAGCAAATCAATAAAAAGTTAGATCTCTGTGTTTTCTGTTTCTTTTTAAAGATTATCATACTCTTTTCAAGAATTAAAGCGAAGTATCATTTTTCGCAACTTTCACACCATGGAAGATCAAACTTGTGTTTGTATTATTTTTTTTTAACATAAATTTACTCTTTTTTATAAATAACTTATATTTGTTTAATAATTCAACCATTAATATTTTGTAACTAATCAGTAACTCCCAATTGAGCAACCGTGAATAAAGCCTTGAGTACATTTTGACCATTTTTTAAAGCGGTATCGGTAATAGAACGAAGAATAGCAAAATTCATTGCGCCATCGAAAGACTAAAACTGACCGGATATTTTCTGTTTTACTTTGACGTTTCGGATTGCTCTTTCAGATCCGTTATTGTCGGCTGGCAAATCGGGATAATGCAGAAAACTAAACAGGTAATCTTTATATTTTACTATACGTCTAAAAAATGTAGACAAGTCTTTGATTTTTTCATTGATAGTATCGGATAGCAATTCGTTAGAGTACATCAACCACTCCCACCAATTTTCGAAAAATATTTGGAAAAAAGAAACTTATAAGTTACATTTGTGTTTATGAATCAAAAAGTCCGAGAAGTTGTTGAATTTGAAAATCACTTTAGTGAATTCCTTAAGAAGCAACCAGTAAAGGTTCAGAACAAAATATTTAAGATAATTGAAGCAATAGAAACACTAGAAAGGGTTCCGAGCAATTATTTAAAAATGCTTGTCGGGACTAATGGACTTTTTGAAGCTAGAATTCAATTAGCAACTGATATTTGGAGAGTCTTTTGCTTTTTCGATAATGGGAAGTTGGTCATTTTATTGAATGGCTTTTCAAAGAAGACTCAAAAGACACCTAAAAATGAAATAGATAAGGCGTTGCAACTTATGAAGAAATATTATGACACAAAAAAACAAATGACATGAGCACAAGAAGTTGGAAAAAAATTAAGGATGAAGTATACGGCAAAAAAGGCACCTCTCGTCGTGATGAATTGGAGCGTGAATTCGAATCATTTCAAATCGGGTTGCTTCTAAAAAAGGCTCGAGAAGAAAAACACTTAACCCAAGAACAACTTGCGGAATTGGTAGATAAAAAAAGAACATATATTTCAAGGGTTGAAAATGATGGGAGTAATATCACGCTCAAAACATTGTTCGATATTGTTGAAAAAGGTTTAGGTGGAAAAGTAAATATCTCCATTCAAATTTAAGACGATACTCTAACAGCAAATAAGCGCCAGCTATCGCCGAGCGCCAATTTGCAAACCGCTAAAACGATTAAGAATAAAGTCTTTTGGCGGGTGTTTTTTGTAAAAGTCTTCATGGTTCATTTTGTTTTTGATTTGCAAAGAATCAAGCAAAAGTTGACGGAATTTGATTGCCCAAGGATCTTTGTGTGCATCAATAAAATAGTTGAGTTCACGAAGTAAATGTGCGATACAGATTTGGTGATTCTCAGCAGAGGTTTGAAAGTGACTTTTCCAGCAATCGTGAACCAAAACAGCATTAACAAAGCCTGAATCAAAGTTGGATTGAATGGTTGAAAAACCGCGATTGAAAGAGGGTGCGATGACACCATCCCACTAAGTGTGTAAACTGAAAGATTCATAAAATCAGTCTGGCATACAAATAACCAATTAAACTCTCTGTATTAGCGCCATAACTAATCGATGCATTTACATTTTCAGGATAGTTCCCACACGTTTGATGCCCACACGAACAGGTCTTTTTAGGAGTAATGGACAAAATAGTGCCTAGTTTTTAGATGTTTTGTTCAAGTGGACAAAATAGTGCCTATATATTTTTGATGATTTGTTGCATGAATTTTAATTGTTTCTAC
>JBIKSL010000046.1:0-14395 GCA_044348645.1 Crocinitomicaceae bacterium
ATTCATTTTCTTCGATTACACTGTTTTTTAAGTAGTCTTTCAAATTTGAAAGAGGAGAGCTTCCCAACGTTAAAACACGTTCTGCCAATTCATCGATGATAACCTGAACGCGATTATACAATTGTTCATATTTGGCATGTAATTCAAAAAAGTTGGCACCTTGAATGTTCCAATGTAACGATCGCAAGTTTTGATAGTGAACTTGATACGATGAAAGTAAGTCATTTAATCGGTTGATGTAAGTTTGATTTGTTTTCATAAATTGTGATTGTTTGTGTTACAAAATTAATGCACTAAATTACATCAGCATCTTCGATAAGTTTTATATTTACATAAATTTGATTTATAAAAAATGATTTCCCTTCAGCAAATGCATTACATCGTGGTTCTCAGTGAAGAATTACAGTTTCAAAAAGCAAGTGAAAAGTGTTTTGTGACACAGCCAACGCTTTCTATGCAAATTAAAAAGGCGGAAGAAACATTTGGACACTTTATATTTGATCGTTCTAAAAATCCAATGGAATTAACAGCGTTTGGAAGAGAAGTTCTTCCTGTAATCAGAGATATTTTAGCTGAAAACGATAAATTGAAGTTGATTTGTGATCGAAGGAATGGAAAAGTAAAAGAGGAAGTTACGTTGGGCATTATTCCTACTGTTTCAGCATATATGGTCCGTAAATTATTTTCCTATTGGCAAAATTCGCTTGAAAATGTTGTGCTGAATATTGTTGAATATAAAACAGCCGAACTCCTTGAAAAAATTGAGCAAAACGAAATTGATTTAGCAATTTTGGCTGGACCACATTTTGACCCCAAACTGAGAACGGTTCCGTTATTTCAAGAAGAGATTTTTGTTTATTGTCCATCTATTTCAGAGAAATCGATCTCATTAAATCAGTTGGAGAAATTGCACCCTTGGCTGCTCAATAAAGGAAATTGTCTTCGCACTCAGATGATTCAATTTTGTCAAATCAACAAAAACAACAAGTTAGATCAATGGAATTACCAGGGTGGAAACATTGATTTATTAATTGAAATGGTAAATGCAAATGGCGGATACACGCTTGTCCCGGAACATTATTATTTAAATGAGGATCAAAGAGTTCATTTAAAACGCGTTGAAAATTTGGATGGATTCCCAGCTCGTGAAATTATCGGTTTGTACCATAATCGCTCAATTAAAAAGGAATCAATCGAAAAAATGCTTCGTGTTGCACAATTACAATATTCAAAGCCCTATTCGGATCAAAAATTGAGTATTTTGAATTGGAAGTAATCTCATTTTAGGTCATTGACCTCTATTCGCAAACACAACCTTTCTTAAAATTAAGGCAATCAAAATAGAATTGATTGTTGTGTATAAAACTAAAGATAGTAAAGCGACGAGCATATTGAACTTCGAGCTGTAAATCATCCTTGATTTTTGAATAACTTGATTTCGAACCTCTTCCGGTGAATCGTTTTGCATTTCAGGATTATTTTTCTGAATTTCCTTGATAGCATTAGGTTCATTCAGTTTTTTTTCAATCACTGCAATTTTTTGTTCGTTAAATTCAGGATAAATTCGCTCGTAATAAAAATACATGAAAACGGAAACGATAACTGAATAAGGCATCCCTGCGAGCATCCCATTTTTTATGTCATTCAATAGATTGCTGTCATCTTCTTTCAACTTGATAAAATACAAAGCATAGGTAATTGAAGTAGTCAAAAGAAACATGTTGACAAAAACAAAGGGTTTTACGTCATTTAAGCTCAATGAAAATCCCCAGGCAACTAACTTCAATGCTATCCATATAGCTGCACAAGTGAGTCCAACTTTAATTGGAAATTTCATTTTAGCTATTCATGGAAATTAAAAACTCTTCATTTGAAATCGTATTTTCCATGTGAGATTTTAGGAATTCCATCGCTTCAACTGGATTCATATCAGCGATGAATTTACGAATCAACCAAACACGTTGCAGAACATCTTTTCCAACGAGTAAATCTTCTCTTCTTGTTCCCGATGCTGTAATGTCAATCGCAGGATAAATTCTTCTATTCGAAATTTTACGATCTAACTGTAATTCCATGTTACCTGTTCCTTTGAACTCTTCAAAAATCACTTCGTCCATTTTTGATCCAGTTTCCGTTAATGCAGTAGCAAGAATTGAGAGTGAGCCACCATTTTCAATTTTTCGGGCAGAACCAAAGAATCGTTTTGGTTTGTGTAATGCATTTGCATCCACACCACCTGACAAAACCTTTCCTGAAGCTGGAGAAACGGTATTATATGCTCGAGCCAGACGTGTAATTGAATCTAAGAGAATACAAACATCATGACCACACTCGACCATGCGTTTCGCTTTTTCCAAAACCATATTGGCCACTTTTACGTGACGTTCAGCGGGTTCATCAAAAGTAGAAGCAATTACTTCAGCTTTAACACTGCGAGCCATGTCGGTTACCTCTTCCGGGCGTTCATCAATCAATAAAACAATCAGATAAGTCTCAGGATGATTGGCTGCAATTGCGTTCGCCACATCTTTCAACAACATTGTTTTTCCCGTTTTTGGTTGTGCCACAATCATTCCGCGCTGACCTTTTCCAATCGGTGCGAATAAATCCATCACTCGAGTCGACAAAGATTCTTGTTTGTGTCCAGTCAACTTAAATTTTTCAGAAGGAAATAACGGAGTTAAATATTGAAAAGGAACACGATCACGAATGTAGGATGGATCTCGCCCGTTAATGGATTCAACTTTTACCAAAGGAAAATACTTTTCACCCTCTCTCGGAGGACGAATGGTTCCTTTTACAGTATCGCCAGTTTTTAATCCAAAAAGTTTAATTTGATTTTGAGATACGTAAATGTCGTCTGGTGAAGGTAAATAATTGTAATCAGACGAACGAAGAAAACCGTAACCATCCTGAATCACCTCTAAAACACCTTCTGCTGAAACAATTCCTACTAAGTCATAATTTTCATCCGGAACTTTTTCCTCGACTTTATTTGAGTCATTTGATAAATCATTTGCTTGTTGTTCATTTTTGTTGCGGTGCGGATGCTTTGGATGTTTGAATTTAACTCGCTCTTCAGAACTTGCATGAGGAGTTTGAACTTTTGAACTTTCATTAACTTCAGTGACAACTTCATCTTTTATATCGATTGAGGTTTGGGGTTCAACCGATTGAAAATCATTGTTTTTATCGGATTGTGGCTCTGAAAAGAGTGTGGTTTCTTCCTTCGTATCCGATATTTTTCTTTTTCGTTTGGCTGGTGTATTTGGTCGAATGATTTCTGCAGTTTCAGATGTTTCTATTACTTTATCCTTTGATGCAACATCTCCAACTATTAAATTAATGAGTTCAGGCTTTTTATGTTCTTCCGGATTTTCGATACCAATAGTTTGTGCAATAACACGTAGGTCTGAGATTTTTTTACTCTCTAATTCTTTACGATTCATTTAATTGATTAAAAGTTATTTAAGATTTTCAAGTGGAGATAGAAAGCCTCAAGGGCAACTAAGATGGCACAAGTTTACGCATTTCTATTGAATTGACAACGATAAACAAAAAAAATCTAAGTTTTTCTTTTTTTCTTTTTGGCTGCCGGAAATAGGATATTATTAAGAATCAATCGATAACCGGGAGAATTGGGATGTAAATTTAAATCGGTAACAGGGTCTCCAACAAAATGTTGATAGTCTTCAGGATCGTGACCCCCATAAAATGTCCATGTTCCTTGACCTAGCTCACCATGAATATATCGAGCAGTTCCTGCAGCTTTGTTTTCTCCCAATACCAGTACATTTGACTTAATAAATTCTTTTCTGAAATCAGTAGTCTGACCCATAAATCCTTTCACAACATCCACATGGCATTGAGTGAGCATTGTTGGAACGATATCCCACTTAGCAGAAAAATCAAAAAGTGTAAATTGATCCATTTGTTCGGATATAATTCGTTGATTTCTCAAATCCGTGGCATCAATATCGGAATACTCATAAACCATAGGATCTTTGATTAAATGAAAATCCTTGAAAGCAAAAGTTTTGGAAAAATCCAATTTTTCTTGAGCACGAGCATCTGAACCATCACCGTCAAAAACGGATTCACAAATATCTACTCCTTCCGCTGCCAATGCAATGTCAAAACTATCTGTTCCACTGCACATGGTGAATAGAAATCCACCTCCTAAAACAAAACTTTTTAAATTTTTAGCGACGGCAAGTTTTAATTCAGATACTTTTTTGAATCCTAGCATTTTTGCATCCTTTTCAGCCACTGCAATTTGTTCCTGATACCAACTTTGATTCCGAGCGGAACCATAAAACTTTCCAAATTGTCCAGTAAAATCCTCGTGATGAAGGTGCAACCAATCGTATTTAGGCAACATTCCAACTACAATTGCCGAGTCGTAAATCTTATCGTATTTTATCTCAGCATATTCCAAAACAAGGGTCACAGCATCATCCCAAGGCTGCTTGTTTGGAGGTGTATAAACAGCAATTTTAGGAGCTTTTTCCAATTGAATAATCTCCATGTTAACCTCTGGATTGGCAATTTGAGATCGAATTTGATTCACTTGACCGTCCGCTAGCACTTCATATTTCACCCCTCGAATGATTAATTCCTCTTCAATACTCTTCAAATGCGGCATGAGAAATGAACCACCACGATAATTTAAAAGCCATTCAATAGTCACATTATTTTCGAGTGTCCAATAAGCAATTCCATAAGCTTTTAAGTGATTATTTTGGGAATCATCCATTGGAACAAGCAGTTGAGTTGCGCGGAGCAAACTACTAATAAATAAAACTGAAATTTGAACGCCAAGTCGCATCATTTAAAATGGGGTTTCATCCAATCCGTCTCTGTTAAATATATTGCCATTTGATGATTGATCATTCATTTTACTTGGAATGATGTAAGAATTCGTATCCTCATTGAAACTTGATAAACTGCTATTCAGTGGACGTGGCAAGTCCATTTCGGGAACTTCATTCAAGTTTTCAAAACGTGCGTATTCTGCTACGAAGCGCAGACTAACTCTATCAAGAGATCCATTTCGATGTTTCGCTATGATAATTTCACCAATTCCTTGATTCGAATTCCCGTCGTCATCTTTTATTAAACCATAATACTCTGGTCTGTAAATAAACGACACGATATCCGCATCTTGTTCGATCGCGCCAGATTCACGCAAATCCGAAAGCATTGGGCGTTTATCACCACCGCGCTGTTCAACCGAACGACTTAATTGTGCCAAAGCAATAATGGGAACATTTAACTCTTTCGCAATTTCTTTAATTGATCGGGAAATAGTTGATATTTCTTGTTCGCGATTTCCGCCTCCTTTTCCGTCTTTGGCTGACATCAATTGAAGGTAATCAATGATAATTAATTCGATATTGTGCTGTGCTTTCAGTCGACGACATTTGGCTCTAAAATCGAAAATGCTCAATCCCGGTGTATCGTCTATAAAAATAGGGGCTGTAGCTAACTTTGAAATGCGCGAATGCATTTGTTGGAATTCATGCTCTTTTAAATCGCCCTTACGTAATTTTTCAGCACTTAATCTTGCTTCACTGGCAATCAAGCGTTTAACCAACTGAACAGCAGACATTTCAAGAGAAAAAACAGCAACGCCTTTGTTGTAATCAACAGCTGTATTTCGAGCCATGGACAGAACAAACGCTGTTTTACCCATACCTGGTCTAGCTGCCAATACAATCATGTCTGAACGTTGCCATCCAGATGTGATTTTATCTAAATCAAAGAAACCGGAGGGTACACCCGAAATTCCATCCGAATTTTGAGCGGCTTTCTCTATTTCTTGTATTGCCTCGCGGACAACATTTTGCATGTTATTTACTTGCTTGCTCATGTTATTTTCAGCAATTTGAAACAAGCCAGATTCGGCACTATTCAATAAATCGAAAACATCTTTTGTCTCGTCATAGGCATCCCGAATTATTTCGCTACTTACTCGAATCAATTCTCGTTTGATGAATTTTTCAGCAATAATTCGTGCCCAATACTGAATGTGTGCTGAACCTGCAACGCGATTTGTTAAGGACGAAACATAAGCTACACCACCTGCGGCCTCCAATTCGCCATTTTTTTGAAGTTTTGCAGTAACCGTAACTAAATCAACTGGGTTCGTTGAAGCAAATAATTCTCGAATGGTTTTATAAATGAATTGATGCTTCGGATCGTAAAAACTATTTTGATGTAAAATATCGATGGTGTCGTTTACCGCATTTTTCTCTAGCATCATGGCGCCTAAAACGACTTGCTCAATATCAATGGCTTGTGGAGGAATCTTTCCTAAATCTCCGGTTAAAATAGATGGTGATTTTATCCTAGAAATTGGTTTTCGATTGTTCTCTTGTGCATCCATAAAACAAATATACACAATGCAAATTGACCTTTCTTTAGTCAACTGAATTTCTTTACAAAAAGATTTAAAGAGCTGTTATGAACAATTGTTAATTTCTCTAAGTTATAAGGTTTTCGGTCGGTTTACTTAGTGCTAATCTCAAAAAATGTTTTAGTTCATCTTAAAATCTTCCTTGACACATTGTTCAACTATCTTCGCACTGTTCAATGCCAATGGTATTCCACCTCCGGGATGCACTGTTACTCCAGAAAAATATAATCCTTTAAATTTCCTTGAAAAGTTTGGGTGACGATAAAATGCTGAAAATGAACTATTTGATGAATTCCCATAAATGGATCCTTGCTTGCCAAAATACATTGAATCAATTGTTCTTGGATCACTCACTTCTTCCACTTCAATGTATGATTCTATGGAAGTTTGAAGTTGATTTGACAGTTTTCTCAATATGCGCTCTCTTGTTTGAACAATCAGCACATCCCAATCTTGACCAACGTTAATCGGTGCGTTCACCATTACAAACCAATTTTCAGAACCTGAAGGCGCATCATTTTCCTCTAATTTCGATGTTATATGAACGTATATGGTCGGATCAACATACATCGTTTTTGTATCAAATAGCGACTTGAACTCTTCTTTGTAATTCTGCGAAAAAAATATATTGTGAACCCCCAGCTTTTTGAACTGATTTTTAATTCCCCAATAAAAAACGATAGCCGAGCTTGATTTTTCTTGGTTCAGTATTTTCTTTGGTGCGAATTTCCCTTTTAACAGTCTCTCATAAGTATAATGAACATCCATATTGGAAACGACCAAATCGCATGAATATGTACCTTTATTTGTTTCAATTCCTTTAACACCGTTTTGATCGATTATTATTTCTTGAACAAGTTCGTTTAGATGAAATTGAATACCACATTCATCAGCGAGTTTTTTGAGCGTTTCTGTGATTGAAACCATACCACCAATTGGAAGAGCCGGACCTTCGTTCAATTCAAGATGCGAAATAATGTTAAGCATTCCTGGTGTTTGATAGGGGTTGCTGCCGTTGTAAGTTGCCAAACGGTTGAAGATTTGAATCGTTTTTGGATTCTTGAAAGTTGATGCGTTTACTTCATGCATAGTGGACAAAAGCCCATATTTTGGAATTCTAAATAGCGCCTTCCAAAGCGATTTGTTCAACCAATGTCTAATCCGATGCAATGATACTTGAATAAATACTGGATAAACAGCCTCATAATTGATTTTCATTTTTTCAAGAAAAGCTGTAATGCGTTTTGGATCTTCACCCAATTCATTTTTCAGGCTTTTAACAACCTCATCTTTGCCGGGCTTTAAAATAATCTGTTGCCCATCAGCATAAAAGTATCGACAAGACTCATCCAATTTGCGATAAAGAAAAAAATCAGCCGGTTTACCACAAAGACTTACTAATTCATCAATTAAATGAGGTTCAGTAAACACTGAAGGACCCATGTCAAAACGATAGGATCCAATGCGTTTGGAATTAACTTTTCCTCCGACAAAGGAATTCGCTTCAAAAATAGAAACGTCGAATCCAAGCTTCGCTAACCGAATTCCGGCTGAAAGTCCACCAACCCCACTTCCGATTATGATTGCTTTTTTTCTCATTTTAAAAAGAACAAATTTAAACTTAAACTGTTCAATGTTTTGAAATCAGGATGTGATTTCGTTTTTTGTTTCAAATACCCATTAAATAGCCATTTTCCAATGCTTTATTAACAAAAAATAAGATTTTTCAACATTTTTATCTTTTTTTTTACCCGAAACCACATACCGCATGTAAATTCCGATATATTTGTTTCGTAAATAAAATTATTAACTCATTTAAACAAATTATTATGAACAAAGCAGAATTAATTGATGCAATTGCAGGAGGTTCCGGATTGTCTAAAGCTGATGCGAAAAAAGCATTAGATGCTTTTGTTGGTGCAACAACT
This sequence comes from Crocinitomicaceae bacterium, assembly GCA_044348645.1. Lineage (GTDB taxonomy): Bacteria > Bacteroidota > Bacteroidia > Flavobacteriales_D > Crocinitomicaceae > UBA952. The sequence goes on from JBIKSL010000046.1 coordinate 8,347, forward strand.
ACAGCATTGAAAAAAGGTGACAGAATTTCTTTAGTAGGTTTTGGATCATTCAGTGTTTCTAAAAGAAGCGCTCGTAAAGGACGTAATCCTTCTACAGGAAAAGAAATTACGATCGCTGCTAAAAACACAATCCGTTTCAAAGCAGGTTCTGAGCTTTCTTCAAGCGTAAATTAATTACGCAACTTATTTTAAAAGTCGTTTCAATTTGGAACGACTTTTTTTGTTTTCAAAAGTCTCGTACTAGTGGTTTAAATTTGGTTTCACTGTTCTACTTATTCGTTCAATCTTAATCCTCATAATTCCGGCATTTAGCACATTTTCACGAATTCTCGGAATGAAATTTGAACATTGATGAGTTTTATTAAGATGAAATTAATAAGTTTAGAAAGGCTTTACATTCTTAAATCAATTGAAGAAATTAAAAGCTTTTTTGAAAATAATTTTAAAGATTGCTAGTTGTAGCATTAACCCCATTTTTGTTTAACCTTATATTTTTTCATTCTTTTATCGGTTGATATGAGAGTCAGGTTTTCTTCGATTGCTTGGGAAATAATTAGTCGGTCAAAGGGGTCGCCATGATACATGGGTAGGTTTGAAAGCCTCAAGAGATGAACGGTTGAAATTTGCAATATTTCAATTTGATTTCAGTCAGCATAATCAAATAATTCTTCCAAAGAAATATCTAACTTCAGTTTACCAATTTGCTGTTTGATGGTAATTTCCTATAAACTTGCCACGCTAAGCTAACAGACTTCATCGATGTCCTTTATTTTTAATTTTACACTATCAGGAAGTTTATTGTCTCCGGCTAAAAACCAAAGAAAGGTATGCGTGTCAAGAAGGAAAGGCATTAAATATAATCTTTAAATAGATCCAAAGGTTCATCAAAATCTTTGGAAAGTTCAATTTTACCTTTAGCGTAGCCAAATTCCCTAGATTTAAGCACCTTATTTTTTTTATTTTTTGTTTTAAGAAATGCCACAAAGTCAGCCACTTCTTTTCTTAAAGAGATTGGTAGTGAATCAATTTCTATTTTAAGCGATGAATTAGTCATATACCAAATATAGGCAAAAAAAAATATCAATTATTCAGTGTAATTAATTTTTGTTTTCCGACAGCGGTCGGACAGGCATTTTTTGTGGCAATGACAAAAAGAAAAACCAAAATTATTTCTTCTCTTACTTTTTTTGCCTAAGCAGAAAAAAAGTAACAAAAAAGCTGCTTTTTCCAACTTTCATAATGCGTCGTTTCCTTCGGAACACTTGTTTTTTCCTTTCGTGCTTTGGTTCTATTGCTCCGACTTACGTCTCCGCGAACCGCAACTACAGTCAAAACTGCGTTAACGCTGTATGAAAGTTGGGTTGGATGCACCAATAATTTTTACTTAACGAAGTGAAAAATAAATTCATCTCCCACGAACCCCGCGCATTGAAAGATTCAACTGGGTCCCCACACGACGCAGTTGCGTTAAAATTTCCGGCTGTTTGAGGCGGAGGAATCTTCTTACTTTTTTTGCCTAAGCAGAAAAAAAGTAACAAAAAACTGCATTTCAACTTTCATAATGCGTTTCCTTCGGAACACTTGTTTTTTCCTTTCGTGCTCTGGTTCTATTGCTCCGACTTACGTTTCCGCGAACCGCAACTCCAGTCAAAACTGCGTTAACGCTATATGAAAGTTGAGGTGGAAAAGATTCTATTTCTTTCAAGACGAAGTCATTCGTTTAGAAAAACAAAGTAAAAAATATATTCATCTCCCACGATTCCTGCGCCTTGGAAAAATGACTTGGGACCCACAAGGTGAAGAATCGTAGAAATTTTGAACTGTTTGAGGTGAAGCGCAGCGTAAGCGAGTTTTTAAAATTTCAGATTCAAGCCTTAGAAGGGTAAGTGATTTTTCCTAGCGCTAGAGTTTTTTTGTTTCTTTTTTGGGGCAATGCCAAAAAAGAAAGCATAATCCAGCGCTAGAGTTTTTTTCTTTTCCGACAGCGGTCGGACAGGCATTTTTTGTGGTAATGACAAAAAGAAAAACCAAGATTAATTTCTCTTCTTACTTTTTTTGCCTAAGCAGAAAAAAAGTAACAAAAAACTGCATTTCAACTTTCATAATGCGTTTCCTTCGGAACACTTGTTTTTTCCTTTCGTGCTCTGGTTCTATTGCTCCGACTTACGTTTCCGCGAACCGCAACTCCAGTCAAAACTGCGTTAACGCTATATGAAAGTTGAGGTGGAAAAGATTCTATTTCTTTCAAGACGAAGTCATTCGTTTAGAAAAACAAAGTAAAAAATATATTCATCTCCCACGATTCCTGCGCCTTGGAAAAATGACTTGGGACCCACAATGTGAAGAATCGTAGAAATTTTAAACTGTTTGAGATGCAGCGAAGCGGAGGCGAGTTTTTAAAATTTCAGATTCAAGCCTTAGAAGGGTAAGTGATTTTTCCTAGCGCTAGACTTTTTTCTTTTCCGCCAGTGGTCGGGCAGGCATTTTTTGTGGCAATGACAAAAAGAAAAACCAAGATTATTTCTTCTCTTACTTGTTAATAACCCCAAAGGTATTTGCTGAGTTGCAGTTGAACAGAATTATTAATTAAATTTACAATTGTGAAAAACAAAATTCTTTATGTAATTGCTGGTTGCAATGGAGCTGGAAAAACAACCGCCTCATTTACTATTTTACCGGATATTTTGGATTGTAAAGAATTTGTTAATGCCGATGAAATTGCAAAAGGATTATCACCCTTTCAACCTGAAAAAGTTTCAATTGAAGCGGGTCGGATCATGTTGAATAGAATCAATGAACTCATCGAAGAAAATCAAAATTTTGCTTTTGAAACAACTTTATCAAGCAGAAGTTACAAGAATAAAATCGTTGAAGCAAAAAATAAAGGATACAGAGTTACACTGCTTTTTTTTTGGCTCCAAAATGTTGAGTTAGCCAAAGAGCGTGTTAAAATAAGAGTGGAAGAAGGTGGACATAATATTAATCCCGAGATTATTCAAAGACGATATTATAAAGGAATTCATAACTTGTTCGACATTTATCTCCCAACAATTGATGGTGCATTGATTTTTGATAATTCCGCTGGAAAACACGAATTATTGGCAGAAAAGAAAATGGATGGATTACTTACTATTTTTAATGAACAAACGTTTAAATTAATGAAAAGCTATTATGACAATCATTGAAATTCAAATAGAAGAGAAAAATAAAATTCTAAAGGGTCTTGAAAAAGCTTATGAAAGACTTTTAGAATATAAAAGAGTGAAAAATAGTGAACTTGTTTTGTTGATAGACAATAAAATAGTGAAAATTAAACCTGATCAAAAAGTTAAGTAATTTCCCCTGGTTATTGCATTTTTTACAACTTTCATAATGCGTTTCCTTCGGAACACTCAGTCATTTCGCTGCGTGCTTTTGACCTTTTGCTCCAGCGGAGCTGTCGCGGACCGCAACTTCGCTCAGACTTTCGTTAACGCTGTATGAAAGTTGAGGCGGAAAAGATTCTATTTCTTTCAAGACGAAGTCATTAAATTACAAAAACAAAGCAAAAAACAATTTCCATTCCCACGAATCCAGCGCATTGGAAAAATCACTTGGGTCCCACTCGGTGAAGAATCGTAGAAATTTTAAACTGTTTGAGATGCAGCGAAGCGGAGGCGAGTTTTTAAAATTTCAGATTCAAGCCTTAGAAGGGTAAGTGATTTTTCCTAGCGCTAGACTTTTTTCTTTTCCGCCAGTGGTCGGACAAGCCTGTTTGGGGCGATGCCAAAAAAGAAAGCACAATGCCAAAAAGAAAACAAAAATGCCATTTCAATACAAAAACCCAAATAACCAAAGCGGAATTATATTTCCGGATGAAAATGCGATATCATCCTTAACGATAAACGCGTTTTCCAAACCTTGAATTTGTTTTTTGTTTTTGTTTTTTCCTCCTACTTCAAAAAGGTATTTTTCATTCACTAAAAAATCGCCGATTTTCGGAAGTTCAACGGATGAAACCTGGGATAGCTGTGAAAAAAAGAACGTTTCTCTGATATTACCGATATTTGCTTTATTCTCAGCGAGCGCATAGGCCAACGTAGGGTTATTCAAGTATATTTTGTCCGCTTTTTGCAAAATGGTCGTACTTCTTTCCGCCGTGTAAACCAATGAAATTAATTTGGCCTCTTGCAGAAATTCCAAATAGTTGTAAAGCGTTGTTCTGTGAATTCCAGTCTTTTGAGCCAAATCGGAAATGTTCGGTTTGAAAGGAACCTGTTGAGCAATAATATACAGAAGCTGCAACATTTTTTTTGCATTTCGAACGTCAAAATCTTTAAGTTCTGCCATGTCATACTCGACCACTGTTCGGATGAGTTGATTCATTCGTCTGTGACTTGTTAATGGCTCCTTCAATAGAAAAGGATAATAACCGATGTAGTTGTATTCCGCAAAATGTTCAAGGGGCTTGAAATCTAGAGGAAGAGAATCATAAATGATTTGTTGATTCTTTACGATTTCTTCAATCGAGCATTTCTTCAATCCATTTATCCCTTTAAGTGTTAAAAACTCGCGATAAGACAATCCCGGTAATTCATACATCAATGCCCTTCGACTCAAATCCCCCTCTTGTTTTTTTAAATCAATGATGGAAGAACCCGTAAAGACGATTTGAAGATCTGAATAAAAATCGTGTATATTTTTGATTTCTTGTGACCAATTCGAATACTTGTGCACTTCGTCCAATACAACAATTTGCCCACCTTTTGAGTGAAATTCAACAAGTGTTTCTTTTAATGAATATTTGGTAAAATAGACATCATCCAGCGAAAAATAAGCAACTTGATTATTGGTTTTCTTCAATGATTTCAGCCATTGCAATAGCAACGTTGTTTTTCCAGTCCCTCTAGCTCCTTTGATTCCAATTAATCGCGATGACCAATGAATTTCATCAAACAAAAATCGCTTGAAGTCGGGAAGTTTTTTTCTGAGTAAGGCAGCAGATTGGGTTAGTATTTCATTCATTATGTGTGTTGATATGTACAAAAACAAATTTAATATGTTTTTTTTAATGTGCAAAATATCATATTTTTAATTCTTTTGCTGCTCTATTGTTTTAGAAAACCGAAGCAAAAAATAATTTCCAATCCCAAGAACCCCGCGCATTGAAAGATTCAACTGGGTCACCACACGACGCAGTTGCGTTAAAATTTCCGGATGTTTGAGGCGGAGGAACGACAACGAGTTTCGGGAATTTTAGCAACAAGGAAAATGTGGTGCGATAACTCTAAAATACAAACAATAAAATTTTGAATTCACTAATAATGTATATACTTTTGTTATATACTAAATTTCAAAATCAATGAAAACATTATCTCTTAAGCTCGACGATATCGTTTACGAAGAAACAGAGCAATTACTTGAAAAAATTAAAAAGCCCCGAAATCGATATATTAATGAAGCTCTGCAATATTATAATCGCATTCAAAAAAGAAAGATTCTTTCTGCATTGCTAATTGTTGAGTCAAAACTCGTTTGCAATGAATCAATGAATATTCTACATGAATTCGAAAATTTGAATGAATATGGTAGCCAAGAAATATGAAGTTTGGCTCGCTAACCTTAATCCAAGATTTGGGACTGAAACGGGTAAAACTCGACCAGTATTAATCGTTCAAACAGATGTTCTGAATAAAATTCATCCTTCGACTTTGATTTGTCCAATTACAACAAATATTAAGCTTGAGAGTCAAATTTTAAGAGTTCATATAAGAAAAGGCGTCGCAAAAGTTAATGAAAACTGTGATATTATGATAGATCAATTAAGAGCTATTGACAACAAAAGATTGATTAAGAAAATAGGCGAGTTGCCAAAAGAACTCTCACATCGTGTAAAAGAAAATATAAAAATAATCCTAGATATTGAGGATTAATTTCATTCTTACTTTTTTTGCCGAAGCAGAAAAAAAGTAACAAAAAAGCTGCTTTTTCCAACTTTCATAATGCATTTCCTTCGGAACACTTGTTTTTTCCTTTCGTGCTTTGGTTCTATTGCTCCGACTTACGTCTC
>JBIKSL010000020.1:0-44997 GCA_044348645.1 Crocinitomicaceae bacterium
ACTCAAAAATACAATTAGCTAAAAAAAGAGCCAGAGGTTATCGAAATATCAAGAATTTTATCAATATGATTTACTTTGTCGCTGGTAAACTCAAATTCAATTACCCACAATATTCCATATAGAGCCATATAAATTCATCCTTTTTAGATATAAGTTATTATGTCGCAACTTCTAAATTTGGTTTTTGATTCTTCAAACGTAAGGCTTTTTCGGTCTAATGACGAAAATTCTGCGCTACTTGATGAGATTAAAATAGAATCTTCGGCATCCTTTTTCTTTGAAAATTTAAAGGAACTCATTCGTAAGAATCACCAACATCCTGAATTGATTCGAATTTATTTTTGTCCAGAGAAATATACATTGATTCCTTCGTCTGTCTTTTTACCGAGTAAAATTGAAGATTATTTTCAATTGAATTTTGAAGCTAATGATTCGGAATGTAAGATTTTATCTGAGTCTATTTTACCAATTGGTTCAGTCATTGTTTATTCTATTCCAAGTTGGATTCTTGAATTGAAGAACGAAATAAATGCTTTTGGTGATATAAAAACTATCCTTGGAAGGAATCTTATTTTGCAAAATGAAAATAAATCGATTAACCTAGTTACTTGTTCAATCGAAAATGACAAAATGGATGTGCTTGTTAAGTCAAGTGGTAAGTTGTTATTAGCAAATCAATATGAGGTTCAAAACGAAGATGATGTGATTTACTTCCTGCTTTCGGTTGTTCAAAAATTAAATTTACCTTCATCAAGTGCTCTTCGATTGTTTTGCAATTCAACCAAAGTCAATTTAGATCGATTTACAACACTTTCTAGCTCGATTCAAGAATTAAGTGATCTTTCGATTGAGGAAATTGATTACAGTACCTACTTTAATTCAATCTTGTGCGCATAATTCGAGGATTTCTCAAGGGAAAACGTTTTTCGACACCACCTAATTTTCCTTCAAGGCCAACAACAGATTTTGCGAAAGAAGGACTTTTTAATGTATTGGAAAATCAAATTGATTTCGAAGAAAAAAAAGTATTAGACTTGTGCGCAGGGACAGGAAATATTTCATTTGAATTTATATCGAGAGGTGTTGCAAGTTTATTGGCTGTTGATAGTAATCCAAGGTGTATTCAGTTTTTAAGAAGCAATATAAAACAGTTGGGAATTGATGCTCAAATGAATTGCTATAAATCTGATTGTATTGTTTATTGCAAGAATGCCCCTGAGAAATTTGACATTATTTTTTCGGATCCTCCTTTTCATTTGAAATTTCACGAACAGTTGGTCCAACAAATTATTGATAAGCAATTGCTCAACGAAAATGGAATTCTGATCATCGAACACGGAAAACAAACAAAATTGGAACATTTGAAAGGCTTCAAGTTTTGTCGTAATTTTGGAAATGTCTATTTCAGTTTTTTTGAACAAATTTTAGAGACGAATGACTAAAAAAGGATTGTTTCCGGGCTCGTTTGATCCATTTACCAAAGGTCACGAAGGTGTAGTATTAAAGTCGCTTTCACTTTTCGATGAAGTGATTATTGGTATTGGTATTAACAGTCGAAAAACGTATTTATTCGATTTACAAAAGCGAATTGAACATATCTCTTCATTATTTAAAGAATACCCGCAAATCAGCGTACAAACCTATCAAAAGTTAACAGTCGATTTTTGTAAGGAAATTAACGCCTCACACATTATTCGTGGACTGCGTGATTCAAAAGATTTTGAATACGAAAAATCAATAGCACATATGAATCAAGCAATTTCTGGAATTGATACTGTTTTCTTTTTGACAAGTCAGGAGCACGGAGCGATTAATTCTTCAATTATTCGAGAAATGCATTTGAACCAGGCAGACATTTCACCTTTTGTAACTTCACCTGATCTGCTCGTTTAAATTGATATCATTTCTGTTAAGACAGGTTTCAACATGAATTTCAAACAATCCATACTATTTTTTTTGCTCGTCATTTCCAATGAGTTAATTGGACAGACGATCATCAAGGGGCGAACAAATTTCAAAACGGATGTAATTGATGTTTATGAAGTTTCAGATTACATTACCAATACAGAACAAAAACTTTTAACCGTTTCAGTTGACTCGAATGGTGTCTTTGCGTTTAATCTTCCCGTTTCTGAAATAAAAAAGATAATCCTAAGAGATAAAAAACGATATAGTTGGATGTACGTTCAGCCAAAATCCAGGTATTTTATTCAACTTCCAGATGAAGATCCCGCATCTTCATCTTTCTTAAAAGACAATGAGGTTGAAATGGAGTTTTTCTACCTCGACACCAATGACATTAATTATAAAATATTAGCTTTCGAATCTTGGATGGATTCTGAAATTGCGGATCTTTTCGTCCTGAAAGATGTTCAACAAACTGAATTTATAAAACGCGTGAAGAATTTCAAAGATGAAGTTTCAATTGAATACGCCGCGGATACATCAGATTTTTTTCTGAATTACGTGAAATATTCGGTGGGATTGAACGTAGATCAAATTAAATTTTTAGGATCGCCCTCTATAAACGATAAGTTTTCTTTTTACATCGATAGTTTGCCAATTAGATATCGCCATGACAAATACATGGAATACGTGAATTCCTTTTATAATCGTTATTATTTTAGCCTAAGTTCAGATAATCGGAAAGCAATTTATGATGCAGTTATACGCAGTGATGCCAAATCATTTTTGAACGTACTTCATACCGACTTTTATCTTAAAAATCCAGAATTGACTGAACTGATAGCTTTAAAAATCCTTTTTGAAAGTTTGAATACACAGGAGTTCCCAAAATCCAATGCTATTTCGATTGTGGAGCAAATGGAATTAATGGTTTCCAATGAAAATTTGAGAATAATTGTTCGGAATATTCTTGCTCGGTATAATGAATTAAAAGTTGGTTCTAGGTTAAAAGATTTTAAGCTCAACCCAAGCGTTTCAATGAATCTTTACCAAGGTAAACATGTCTATATCCATTTTTTCGATCCAAAAAATCAAAAATGCTTATCCGAGGTTGCAGCGCTGAAAAAGTTGTATGAAAAATATGGCAAATATATTCAGTTCATTACAATCTATCCGAATCAAGAATCCAGAATTTCTGCAATTGAACAAAGAAACATAGATGCCATTATTTGGGATAAATTTTCATTTGATACGTCTCATGAAATTTGGACAGAATTAAAAGTAAATTCCTTTCCTTACTATTTACTTTTGGACAAAAATCTAACGCTTCTTTCCGCGCCAGCCCTGGCACCTTCACCGAACGGAAAATATGAGACTATTGAAAAAACGATGTACGACATCAAAAGGGAAATCGAAAATCGTTAGGTTCACGAATCTTAATCAATTGACTAAGACAAAATAGTTGAACAGTTTAATCTGAATTATCATTTAAGCCAGATGGAGCATCAAGACTTCGTTATGATGGTTGAAAAATTTCGAGCTTTGATGGGTCTTAAGATTTTACCCTCTCAACATATACTCCGGTTCTCGTATCAATTTTAATCACTTCCCCATTATCTATAAACAATGGAACCTTCACTTCAGCTCCGGTGGCGATTGTCGCAGGCTTCATCGAGTTGGTTGCCGTATCACCTTTCACTCCGGGTTCAGTGTAAGTTACTTCGGAAATAATGTACATCGGCAAATCAACGACAAGTGGTGTTTCCTCTTCAGCGTGAAATAAAATATTTACGATCATGCCTTCTTGTAAAAAACCTGGTTTCTCAACCATTTTCAAAGGGATATTTACTTGCTCGAATGTTTCATTGTTCATGAAAACGTAATTATCTGATTCTTGATATAAATATTGATATTCACGATTTTCAATTCGTACAGGATCGATTTTATGTCCTGCCGAAAAGGTATTGTCAATTACTTTTCCAGTTTCAATCTGACGCATTTTTGTTCGAACGAAAGCCGGTCCTTTTCCTGGTTTTACGTGTTGAAATTCTATGATTTGAAACAATTTATCATTGTGACGAATACATAATCCATTTCTAATATCTGCCGTTGTTGCCATAAAATTATTTTGGGGCAAATATAACGTTTTATTGATTTCTAAAAATCCCCCCTTTTTTTGTTACTCCAACAAAAAGGCTGTTTCATTCGTTATCTTTGTGCACATGTTATCAGTCAAAGAAATTTTAGCGCCCATTGAGTTGGAAATGTCAAATTTTGAAGAACACTTTCTGTCAAGCATGCGTTCTGACGTTTCTTTGTTGGACAAGGTCACCCACTACATTGTAAAAAGGAAAGGAAAGCAAATGCGTCCGATGTTTGTTTTTTTGAGTGCTAAACTACTTGGAAATGTGAATACCGCCACTTTTGATGCTGCGACATTGGTAGAATTGCTTCATACTGCGACATTGGTTCATGACGATGTGGTTGACGATGCGAATGAACGTCGTGGTTTTTTTTCAGTTAATGCTCTTTGGAAAAACAAAATCGCTGTATTGGTTGGAGATTACATGCTTTCAAGAATTCTTTTACTATCTATTGAAAAAAACAATACCGAATTGCTTGGGGTTGTTGCCAGAGCTGTCCGAGAGATGAGTGAGGGAGAGTTACTTCAAATTGAGAAAGCTCGCAGATTAGATATTACCGAGGAAGTTTATTTTGAAGTCATTCGTAAAAAAACAGCGTCTCTAATCTCAACCTGTTGTGAGGCTGGCGCTATAAGCGTTGAAGCTCATGACTATCGCAACTGTATGAAAGAATTTGGTGAGCTGATAGGAATGGCTTTTCAAATAAAAGATGACATTTTTGATTACGGAACACCTGAAAATATTGGCAAACCCACAGGCATCGATATTCGGGAACAAAAACTTACATTACCGTTAATTTATACCATAAATCATGCAGAAAAATCAGTTCGATCTGAACTCATGAACATTTTAAAAAATCACAATACGAATTCATCAAAAATTGCCTATGCTGTTGATTTGGTAATTAAAAATGGAGGTATAGAATATGCTTTCAAAAAAATGAATTACTTTGCAAATCAAGCTATTCAACTAATTGAACCATTACCGGATAGTCCGGCAAAAAAATCCTTGATCGGCTTAGTACATTACACGGTTAATAGAGATAAATAAAAACGAATTTTTGTTATTCAAGGAGTTCTAAGAAAAATCAATTAGATCCAGTTTTATTACTAATTTATGCTGGAGCTAACACATCGATTGAGTTTGATTGTTCATTCTCCAATCCATCCTCAAAGTTTAATTCATCAGAAGTTTCTTTTTCCTCAATGGGTTGAACTGTAAGTAACATAAAGAAGAAAGGTAATAATGGTGCTCTTAATCGAACTAACACTCCAAAAATTACGGCAGTAAATCCTGTCATAAATGCCATAACAAAAACAAAAAATACAGCATACATTAATATGTCGGTACTTTGAATTCTCTCAAATCTCTTTCCACGATTATTAACAAGAAAAATAAATGTCAGATAGAATAATAGTATGCTTTCGAATGCGTTTAATATGAGTCCAGGTGATAAAGCTTCCCATGGAAAAGGCCTATAAATTCCAGTAAAAATGGCTAGAGGCATTGCTTTTAACATACCGGATGGCGTAAATTCCACATTACCTAAGTCATATTTTTTACCGGTATACAATGGATTATTTTGAAAGTCTTTTTGCGTAATTTCTGCTTCCGTAAGGTATTTTTGGGCAGATTCTCCTCCTAAATAAATAGACATAATTCCAAATCCAGCGGCAAAGATCATCAAATTGACAAATCGTTTGGCAAACTTATTCGTAAAGTATTTATTCAATAATCGAACGTTAAAAGCAAAAAAGAACGGACCAAAAAGAGCAACCACCATGAAAGAGCGAACATTATTTAATATGATAACTATAATTATAATGTATAAAAGTGGAAAAAATTTAAGTTTCTTTTTTCCAAACAGAATATTGTAAATAATTGGTATTGCGTAATATAGACAAATTGTAATTATTGAATCTTTTGAAAGCCCCGTACACCAGAAAGCTAGAGATGGAACAAATAAAAAATAAGTTGCTAATTTTCGATAATCGTGAACACCGAAGGAAACAATAAAGTCATAAAGTTTGAAACTTGCCAATGAGGAAAAGAAAGCAAAAATGATGGTATTTGCCATGTAACTCCCGAAAGTTAAAGGATTGATTATAGAAATTATTTTGCTTGCGTAATAGGCCTCGGCTTCTCGAGCAATCCAACCAGGGGGAAGCCCTGTTTTTGAATTGAAGTGACTAATATATCCTGGAGTTCCGTAATACTGTCCCCATTCCTGAAAGTAAAACTCTGGATTAAAATAAAACAAATTTGTTAACCTAAGTGAGGAATCCCAAAAAGCAATTGTATCTCCTCCCCCGATAAAAAATATATAGTAGAAGGCAAAAATAATGGCGAAAATAACCTTGAAGTAGAAATTTCGCATGAAAAAAACATAATGCTCATTGTCTTTTCTGAGGTTTTTGATATACAAACAGAGTATAAGACAAATACTAAACCAAATAATGGTCATAATTATATCAATTCCAGAAAAAAACTGAAGTTTATTTACGTCGTCGTTGAAAATGACAATAGAAAAATCGATTTTTTTCATTTAAATCAAATGGAAGATATATTTTCAAAGTTAAGAAAGTTGTTGTTAGTAAAGTTATTTCTTCAAAACATTCTACCTTTGTTACATGTGCGGAATTGCAGGATTCATTGATTTTAAAAAATTAAGTAACTCTAGTTTACTGATTGAAATGACAAATTCTCTTCATCACAGGGGTCCTGATGGAAGTGGGACGGAATTGATGGAAACCGATAATGCTACAATTGGTCTTGGACATCGAAGATTATCAATCATTGATTTGTCCGAATTCGGAAAGCAACCTATGAAATTCAATGAATTTTGGATTTGCTACAATGGTGAGGTTTACAATTATCAAGAAATAAAAAAGGAGTTAACTGATCTTGGACATCATTTTACAGGAAACTCCGATACGGAAGTAATATTACATTCATATGCGCAATGGGGAACGGATTGTGTTCATCGTTTCATTGGAATGTTTGCGTTTGTAATTTATAATGAAAACACTCAAAACGTTTTTTGTGGAAGAGATCGAGCAGGCGTGAAGCCTTTTTTCTATTATTTCGACCAAGATTTATTTCTTTTTTCTTCTGAATTGAAAGCGTTCCATAAACATCCAAATTTTTACAAGAGGTTAAATAGATCTGCAGTCTCTTCCTTTATGCAATACGGAAACGTGCCAACACCTCATTGTATTTTTGAAAATTGTTGGAAACTCAAACCAGGACATTTTCTGGAGTTTTCGCTTGCTTCGAAAAATCTACTGAATTTGAAGCCAGAAAATCAAAAGAAATATTGGTCTGTTTATGATTCCTACAATCAGCCAAAAAATAATATATCATTCGAAGAGGCGAAAGATCAAACTGAGCAAATATTAACTTCGGCATGTAATTACCGAATGGTCGCCGATGTCCCTATTGGTGTCTTTTTAAGTGGAGGTTATGATAGCACATCCGTTACGGCATTGCTTCAGAAAGATAGAACGGAAAGATTAAAGACTTTTACAATCGCTGTTCCGGATATCGGATTAAACGAAGCACCATACGCGAAAGATATTTCAAAGCATTTGGGAACCGAACATACCGAAATTAGTTGTTCGCAAAAAGAAGCTCTTGAACTGATTCCAGAATTGCCTTATTATTATGATGAACCATTTGCGGATAGTAGTGCAATACCAACGACGTTAGTCAGCAAGGCGGCAAGAAAACATGTGACGGTTGCACTTTCTGCTGATGCAGGTGATGAGGTTTTTGCAGGTTATAATCGCTACGATTATTTGCTTCGTTTCGGTTCGAAAATGAATAAAATTCCCGGTTTTGCAAGGGGACTGATTGCGGGAACTATGAATATTATTCCATCCGATACGATTCCAGTACTTAGAAATAAATACAATTTTCATAATCGCTACGAAAAATTAAAGGGAATACTTAGAAATCCTTCCAATCAAAGTATTATGTTGAGTTTGAGTCAGCAGTTCACCGACAAACAAGTTCAGGAATTGATGCAAGATCAAATTCATTCCTTGAAAACAGCTTACGATTCAACTGAATTGAAAAAAGAGTTTTATTCTTCGTTGAGCTACATGATGGCCATCGACTATGAAACTTATTTAGTTGATGACATTCTACAAAAAGTTGATCGGGCGACGATGACAGCAAGTTTAGAAGGTCGTGAACCATACCTTGATCACCGAGTTATTGAGTGGGCGGCTCGCTTGCCGGATAATTACAAATATCATAACGGAGAGAAAAAGTACATTCTCAAAGAAATTGTTCATCAATATGTTCCGAAAGATTTGTTGGATCGTCCAAAAATGGGATTTGCAATTCCGATTGCCAATTGGTTGACAACTGATTTACGTGAGTTGGTTGAATCTTATATCAATGAAAAAACAATTTTATCTCAAGAGATTTTCAACTGGAGCGAGGTTGCTAAAATAAAATCCGCGTTTTACAGGGGGAAAAAAGAATACGATGTGAAAATGTGGTATTTGTTGATGTTTCAAATGTGGTATGACCGTTGGATGAAATAATGGAAATTTCAGTTGAAAAGTTAAATCTCCAATTCAAAAAACCGAGCGGAACGAGTAGGGGAGTGCTTCACACAAAACCATCATGGATTATCAAGTTAGTTGATTCAATCGGAAAGTCAGGTGTTGGAGAATTTAGTGTGATTCCGGGATTGTCAATTGATTTTTTAGACGAGGTCTCATATGAGCGTCAAATTCAGAAATTGCTTGATTTTTTGAATGAAATATTAATTCAACCGTTTCAATATCAAGAAATTGTTGAGAAATTAAACGCTAATTTTCGTAAATTTCCTTCGCTCGTTTTTGGAGTTGAAACTGCCATTTTAGATTATATTAATGGAGGGACTGGATTGATTTTTAAAAATACTTTCGCACTTGGTGAATCTGAAATTCCTATCAATGGTTTGATCTGGATGGGATCGAAATCGGAAATGAGAAGTCAAATTGTGGAGAAACTTGAACTTGGATTTAAAACTATTAAACTTAAAATTGGTGCAATTGCAATTGAGGAGGAATTGGAATTAATCTCAGAAATTCGCAAAGAATTTAATTCCGATCAAATTACCATTCGAGTGGATGCCAATGGCGCCTTTGACAAATCTAATGTAAGAGAAGTTTTGAAAAGGTTGAAAAAGCTTGAAGTTCATTCCATTGAGCAACCGATTCAAGCTGGAAATTGGAATTTAATGACTGAACTTTGCAATCAAAACATCATTTCGATTGCTTTAGATGAGGAATTAATCGGAATTTTTGAAAAGGAACGAAAATTAGAATTACTGGATTTAGTAAACCCACAATTTATTATCTTAAAACCAAGCTTACACGGAGGAATTATTGGTTGTTCTGAATGGATAAATTTAGCAGAAGAAAGAAGTATTGGTTGGTGGATGACTTCAGCTTTGGAGTCTTCTATCGGTTTAAATGCAATTGCCCAATTCACCGCAAATTATCCTATTGAAATTCCTCAAGGTTTGGGAACGGGTGGACTTTACACGAACAATTTACCTTCCGATTTGGTTATAGAGTCTGGTTATCTAAAAAGAAAAATCAATGCCACTCAATTCTGAAAATTGGAACCAACTTTCTTCCGAAGAACGATACGTAATTGAAAACAAAGGAACTGAATATCCTTTTACAGGAGTTTATGATAAGTTTTTTGAAAAAGGAACTTATGTTTGCAAGCGTTGTGAAACTCCTCTTTATACAAGTGAGAGCAAATTTAATTCTGGTTGCGGTTGGCCGGCGTTCGACTCTAATATCGAAGTGAATGTGGAGCGCGTTTTAGATGCAGATGGAAAAAGAGTTGAAATCATTTGTCGCAACTGTAAAGGACATTTGGGTCATGTATTTGAAGGAGAAGGATTTACCGAAACCAACACTAGACATTGTGTCAATTCAATTTCGATAAAATTCGTGTCGTAATGAATTAAGTTTTCTTAAATTAAGATGCCATCTTTCATACAGTTATTCTACGGCATAATTTGGGCCTCATTGAAAATTAGAATTTCAATTCAAGCAAATAGCGATGCAACACATTTAGTTGAGGTTCTTTAAATTCGACCGGCTTCCTTGAATTTTGAACTCGTCGTTTAAATACATCCAATACAAATTGATGTCCGGATTGACCGAGTTGGTTGTTTCTATTTTTATTGATAATCCGTTGTGTTGATTCGATTGATGATTGAAGCAGGGTTGATTTTTCCTTTGACAGTAAAATTTTAATAAAAAGTAAACGTGAGAAAACAGTGACCAAATAATTCTCGCCATACATGATTTGATTGAGAATCTTCGTTGCTTTTTTAGTTTCTCCGGTATGCTCGAAAAGAAGCGCGTGTAAAAATAGTTTCAAAATCTTTGCTTCGCCTTGGAAAAATAATGTCTTCTCATTCAAATAATCTTTCAGTTTATCATAATCTGAGTTGAGAATTAAAAATAAAATCCTGTAAAACAAAACATTATTGTTAATGATGCTGTAATTTTCAAAATTACCAACGACGTTCTCGGATAGTGTTAGTAATTCCTCTAAACTTTTGCCAGAGAAAAAATTAAGCCTCAACTCCAAAAATCGAATTTTTCTTGTTAAGTCTTCAAATTCTGATACACTTATTGTTGATTTATTCAATTCCAATTTGGCTAACTGCAGAAAGTTGGTTAAATCAACGCTATCATAATTCAATTTGGCAAGTGAAAGATAAAGCGATGCCCGATGTGTTGGCTTTTCAACAACATGAACGTAATTAAGTATGTCGGTGTGAAGTTCTTCTTTTTTGTGCGCCAATAAATGATTTTGTTCTAAGTAGATATTTGAACACTGGTAGAAATAATCTACCATTCGCTTTTGGTAATCCACATTCAGAATATCCAATAACTCCTCATTACGCTTCAGAGCCTCTGTTAATTCAGATTCTTTTTGAGAAGCGTAATTCATCCTAATTTTTCCGAGAAGACCTTGAATTTTTAATCCAATATCATTTTTAGACTCAGCCTCCTTGTATAGTTTATCATAATAGTGCTTGATTAACAATAAATTGCCTTTTCGCTCAATGGATTTAGCAATTAAACTATTTTTCAGTACGGAATTTTCATTGAGATAATCATCAATTAAAACGCGTTCGAATTGCTCACAAATAAACAACGATAGTCTTCTGAATTTTTGATCATTATCCGAAGAATTAGGCCATTCAGAATCTATAATTTTTCTCAGTTCAATAGTTAAATCCTCAAGATCTGCAATTTTCAAACTGAGCAACTTGTGAAGGATTTTATATCTTTTATCCGCCTTATTTGCGCTTCTCAATCGAAGTTCATTTTTTTGAATGAGACTCAATTCACGATAAAGATGGAGCAACTTGATTCCGATCATTTCAAATGATTTTCTCTAGATATTGGTAAAATTCGGGAAAAGATTTTGCAACAACCTCCGCATTGCAAATCGTGGTTTTTCCATCAGCTTTTAGAGCCATGACAGCAGCTGCCATTGCAATACGATGATCCCCGTGGGTGTCAATAGACGCTGAATTTGCATTGATAATCCCTTCGATAAGCATTTCATCGCCTTCAAAGGATATTTTAGCTCCCATTTTTGTCAATTCTGTTTGGATTGATTCAGCCCGATTACTTTCTTTGTGCTTCAGGCGTGAAACTCCACGAATTCTAGATACTCCTGATCCAAAAGAGGCAAGTACAGCAAGTGGAGGAAATAGATCTGGACAATGAGTAGCATCAAAATTAAATGCTTTCGCTTCTTTTTTTGTGATAGTTACGCCATCATTTAATTGAACTTCAGCGCCAAAATCAACAAGTGCTTCGAGTATTTTTCGATCGGCTTGTCTCGAATTCAAATTTAATCCATCAACCTTAATTTCACCTAAAATAGCTGCTGCAACCAAAAAGAATGAAGCGCTACTCCAATCACCTTCAACATCAATTATCGTGTCTTTCAAGTGATATGGTCCTGAAAATGCAATCTTGTTATCTTTAAAATTTAAGTCAACCCCAAATTCTCTTAAAACTTCCAATGTTAGTTCTATATATGGAATACTTGTTGGATTGATTACTTCGATAACGTGATTTTTTAAGAATTTAGATCCTACATAACCCAATATTAATCCGGTTACAAACTGAGAACTTAATGTTCCATCGATTTGAATTGAAACAGGAATCAATGGTCCTTGAATTTGAAAAGGAAGTTTGCCCGAATTGGACTGAAAATCAACGTTCAGTTGCTTCATTATCTCATCAAATTGAGTCATAGGGCGATTTAGTAAACTTCCATGCCCATTTAATTCGATAGGAAATTCAGCATTGGCCAAAACAGGTGTAATCATTCTTGCGGCGAGTCCAGATTCTCTACAATTTAAGTTTAATTTCCCAGTATTTTTCCAACTCACGCCTTTAATCCTAATTTTATCATCATCTGTGATAACTTCTGCGCCGGCTTGGGAGATTAATCGGAGTAAACCTTGCTCATCATCTGAAATTCCTAAGTTGTAAATCGTTGTTGAACCTTGGTTAATGAGTGAACATGCTAGCGCACGTTGACCATAACTTTTAGAGGCTGGAATTTTAAACTTTCCTTGAACGACAGAAACTGGATCAATATACTTATCCATGAAAAATAGAATAGAATTAAGATTTCACTTTTGTTTCTATTTCAACAATTTCATTTTGCAAACGAATGCTCTCAACATGCAATAATTCCATTACAGATCGCACAAAATCCTCGCTTAAATTTAATTTAGCTCCTTTGTCGATGGTTTTCAATAAAATCTCATTCCATCTATTATTCTGAAGCACAGTTACTTGATTTTGTTTTTTCAAGAGACCAATTTTCTCTGCAATGTTCATTCTCGAGCGAATCAATGACAGTAACTCATCGTCAAAAAAGTTGATTTGTTGTCGTAATTCATCGATTTGAACTTGGTATTCAGGCAGATCTACCGACTTATTTTTAAGAATCAAGTTTTCATAACCGTTCTTCAAAACTTCAGGTGTAATTTGTTGCGCTTTGTCAGTCCAGGCGTCATCCGGAGAAATGTGTGACTCTATCATCAATCCATCGTAATCCAAATCGATGCTTTTTTGAGATATTTCAAATATTCGAGAACGATCACCAGTTATGTGCGAAGGATCACAAATGATAGGAATTTCAGGAAAAAGCCTTTTCATTTCAATCGGTATTTGCCAAAGCGGTGCATTTCGAAATTCAGTATTTCCGTAAGAGGAGAACCCGCGATGAATTAAACCAACGTTGGTTATACCTGCCTTTTGAATTCGCTCTAATGCTCCAATCCAAAGTTTAATATCCGGATTAACAGGATTTTTGATATAAACGACAGAATCTGTTCCCTTCAATGCATCGGCAACATGCTGAACGCTGAATGGATTCACCGAAGTTCTGGCTCCAATCCACAATAAATCTACTTCAAAATTAAGTGAATCTTCTACGTGTTTTCCTGTAGCCACCTCAGTTGCTGTTTTGAAACCGGTTTCTTTTTTTGCATTGAGAAGCCATGATAAACCCTTGATTCCGGCACCTTCGTAACCTCCCGGATTAGTTCTTGGCTTCCAAATTCCGGCGCGTAAATAATCAACAACACCAGTTTTCTTCAGTTCTACTGCCGTATCAATTAATTGCTTTTCTGTTTCAGCACTACAAGGTCCTGAAATTAAAATTTTCTTATTGTTCAAACTAGTCATCTTATTCAATTATTTTTGCTGATTTATATATTCCGAGTACTTTCAATTGTTGAGCCAGCTTTTTCACTTCGGCTATGGATTGATCCAAATTTGAACGATTATCAAACTCCAAATCTAAGTGAAAAATGTACTGTTTGGTATTGTTTGGAATCGGAACACTTTGAATTTTGGTTAAGTTAATTCGGTACTTTTTGAAAACTAACAGAATCTCACTCAACGAACCAATTTCACTTTGGGAAATTAAATTTACCGATGCTTTATCAGGATTTTCAATGTTGTAATTCCCTTTGGTCAAAATATAAAAGCGCGTAAAATTTATTTGTTCATCACAAATGTTTTGAGTGATTTTTTGAAGATTGTAATGCTCCGCTACAGTCGAACCGGCAATAACTGCAATATCATTTTGATCACTTTTCTTAACCAACTTTGCTGACTCTGCCGTATCCTTAAATTCTGTTATCTTAACATCTTCCATGTTAGATAAATAATCTTGACATTGACCCAGCGCCATCGGATGTGAAATTATTTCCTTAACATCACGAACGGATGTTCCTTCTTTTCCCAACAAGAAAAGTTCAACTGGCAAATAAGTTTCACCGATAATATTTAAATCAAAGTATTCAATTAATTGATAGTTTAACAAAATTGTCCCTGCTACCTTGTTTTCAATCGCAATGATACCATAATCAACTGAATTTTTTGATAATCGTTCACAAACCTCGCGAAATGAACCGCACTCAACAACATTGATGTCTTTACCGAAAAATTTTTTAGCCGCTTGATCGTGAAACGAAGCAATCGAACCTTGTATGGCAATATTTTCGTTGCGCATACTAAAGAATGTTTAACTGATTTTCAATCGAGTAAACTTCTTTATCAAAATTCCAAACGCTACTTTGAACTTCTCCAATATGACGTTTTTGCAGAAGGAACATGGATAATCTTGATTGACCAATTCCACCACCAATAGTTTGAGGTAATTTTCCATCAATCAAAGCTTTGTGCCATTCCAAGTTTTTTCTGTCTTCGTTACCAGCAATTTGCAATTGACGCAAAAGTGATTCTTTGTCAACCCGAATTCCCATAGAAGAAATCTCAATTGCTTTGTCCAAAACAGGATTCCAAAGTAGTAAATCGCCATTCAAACCTTTGTGTCCAGATGAAGTTTCTGTTGACCAATCATCATAATCTGAGGCTCTACCGTCGTGTGCAGATCCATTTGCTAAAACACCGCCGATTCCAATTAAAAATACAGCACCATATTTTTTGCAAATTTCGTTTTCACGCTCTTTCGGTGTAAGACCTGGATAGGAGGCCAAAACATCTTCTGTATGTAAAAAAGTTATTTCAGCAGGCAAAGCTGTGGAAATTCCATACGTTTTCTCTAATTCGCCGGCAACCGCTTTTATAGAATCATAAATTTTTGTAACTGTATTCTTAAGATAATCTATGGTTCGATCCTCAGGTGAAATAACCTTTTCCCAGTCCCACTGATCCACATACACACTATGTAATTCCGTTAAAACCTCATCCGTTCTAATCGCTCTCATATCGGTATAAATCCCCTGCTCAGGTTTTGCAGCCAACTTTCCTAATTTTTCACGTTTCCACTTTGCTAATGAGTGAACTATTTCAAATTTCTTTGAAGGAATATCATTGATTGAAACCGAAACTGGGCTTTCAATTCCATTCAAATCATCGTTTACGCCGGTTCCTTTCTCAACCAACAACGGCGCTTCTACTTTAATTAAATGCAAACGACTACTTAGTTCCTTTGCAAATTGAGACTTCACGAATGAAATCTGCTCTTCTTTTTTGTACCTTTCCATGTTTAAAAATTAAATTATTGATTAAAAAAAAAGCCTTCACATCGGAAGGCTCGAATATATATAAAACCCTTCCAATTCAATTCATATTGAAAAAATTAAAATTATTGTTAGGATTTTGTTGTCTTGAAATCATAGTACAAAATTAAGTATTTTTTGAAAGAGAAAGTAAAATATTTTGAAATTACTGATATTTTTTAAGACAAAAATATTAATTAACTCACTTATTATATGCGTTTTATATGATTACATAAATTAAATAAAGTAAGACAAATATATTTATTTTAGCCTTTATTAATCGAATAAATCTGTCGAAAGATACTTATCTCCGCGGTCGCAAATGATGCAAACCACAATTCCGGAAGTAAGATTCGGAACTAATTTCATAGCAGCAGCAACACTACCGCCACTGCTCATACCAGCAAAAATACCTTCCTCTTGCGCTAATCTTCTTGCCATAACTCGCGCCTCTTGTTCCGTTACTTCGATAATTTCATCCACTCTGCTACGATCAAATATTCCGGGCAAATAGGCTACGGGCCATTTTCGAATTCCTGGAATTTTTGCATTTTCAGCTGGTTGAGCTCCGATTATTTTTATATCTTCATTTTGCTCTTTCAGAAATCGTGACACCCCCATGATGGTTCCGGTTGTTCCCATTGCAGAAACGAAATGCGTGATTTCTCCTTTTGTATCCCTATAAATTTCAGGTCCAGTGGTTCGGTAATGCATGTTTGGGTTATCGTGATTATTGAACTGATCGAGTGAGACATAACCTTCATTTTCGACTTTGTTTCGGGCGTAATCAATGGCTGCTTCCATTCCACCAGATTCTGGTGTAAGCGTAACTTTCGCACCAAAAGCTCTCATGGTTTGAACACGCTCACGCGTTGAATTTTCAGGTAGCACGATTTCAATTTCCAACTTATGAAGTTGAGCTATCATCGCCAATGCAATACCTGTATTACCACTCGTTGCCTCGATTAGTTTTGAGTCCGACTTGATAATTCCACGCTCTATTCCACCTTTAATCAAACCGTAAGCTGCTCGATCTTTTACGCTTCCTCCTGGGTTATGACCTTCCAATTTCCCATACAAACGCACATTCGGATTCGTATTGATATTCTTCAATTCTACCATGGGCGTATTGCCAATAAAATCGAGTAAAGATGCCATTTATGCTTTGTTTATAATTAAGTCTGATTGATGATAAACGGTGGAATTTGGTTCAATGCTTTTTGTCAACCAGACATTTCCACCGATGATACTGTTCTTACCAATTATTGTTTTTCCTCCAAGAATGGTTGCTCCTGCATATATCACAACGTTATCTTCAATTGTCGGATGTCTTTTCGTTTCGGCCATTTCTTTACTTACACTCAAAGCACCTAGAGTTACACCTTGATATATTTTTACATTATCACCTATGACACTCGTTTCTCCAATTACGATTCCAGTTCCATGATCTATGAAGAAATTGGATCCAATTGTGGCACCCGGATGAATATCAATTCCTGTTTTTTGATGCGCTAGCTCGGTTAAGATCCTGGGAATTGAAGGAACTTTAAACTGATGCAATAAATTGGCAAATCGAAAGACACAAATCGCGAAGAAACCCGGATATGATCGCATGACCTCCTCAATATTTCGTGCCGCTGGATCTCCTTTTTCAATGGATTCCGCATCCGAAATCAATTTTTCATAAATGACAGGAATTTCTTGAAAAAAGTCATTAGCAAGGACACTCGGACTTCGCTCCAACGAATCCTCAATGTGTTGCAAAAGATGAATTAACTGTTGTTTATTGCGTTCGAAATCCTCTAATAATTTAGTCGCTGAAACAACTTTCCGATTGCTATATGCTGGAAATAAATTCCCCATCAAATCTTCCATGAATCCCTCTACCAATTGCGGAGAAGGAAGATTCGACTTTGAAATGTGACGCTCAAATAATTTTGAAATGAACTCGTTCGAATACATGGATCAATGGATTACGCCAGCGGCAACTGTATTGTTTGTGTTCTCGTTGATCAGAATAAATGCTCCTGTTTTTCGATTTCTCGAATACGAATCATAGCTAATCGACTCAGCGGTTTTGATATTCACTTTACAGAAATCGTTCAAATTCATAGTTCCGTCGCTTGGAACTTCATCAAATGAATGAATATCGATTTTCGCTTCAAGTTCTTTGATAACTGCTTTGGAGCGGAAGCTGTTTTGTTGAAACAATAATTTCTGACCACTTTGATATGCTTTGTTATCCATCCAACAAATAGTCGCCTCGATTAAATTATCTGAATTTGGAAGTTCGTTTAATTTTACAATTGTGCTACCTCTACTCACATCAAAATCTTCCGATAAATGAATGACGATTGGATCACCTTCCTTGGCTTCATCCACTTCCATTTGAAACTTTTCAATTTTCTCAATGGTGGTTGAAACATCCAAGGGCAAAATCTGAACGCGATCTCCCTTTCGAAGTGAACCACTCAAAACACTTCCTGCGTATCCGCGGTAATCGTGTAATTCATCTGTTTGAGGACGAATAACATATTGAACTTGAAAACGCGCTTCTTTCTGATCGTTTTCTTCAGCAACTGGAACATTTTCTAAAAATTCAAAAAGAGATTCTCCTTTGAACCAAGCTAAATTTTCGGAGGATTTCACCACATTGTCCCCCGCAAGCGCACTCACAGGAATAAAAGATATTTTCTCTAATCCTATTTTTTTAGAAAACTGCAGATAATCACGCATAATTTCCTCAAAAACAGATTCTTTGTATTCAACTAAATCCATTTTATTTACACAAATAAGAATATGAGGAATTCCCAAAATGGCTGAAATAATACTATGTCTTTTTGTTTGATCGGTAATTCCGTTTCGAGCGTCAATTAAGATGATTGCCAAATCCGCGTTGGACGCACCTGTAAACATATTTCGCGTATATTGAGCATGTCCAGGAGTATCTGCAATGATAAACTTTCGTTTTTCCGTTGTAAAATACTTATAGGCAACATCAATTGTGATTCCCTGTTCTCGTTCTGCACGCAATCCATCTGTTAGTAATGCCAAATCAATTTCAGTATCAACTCCTGTTGATTTACTTTGTCTTGTCAAAGTTTCGATAATATCTGTTGAAATCGACTTACTGTCATATAGCAAACGACCAATTAACGTGCTTTTACCGTCATCTACGTTTCCTGCTGTAAAAAATCTTAGTAGTTCCATGTTTTTGAATTCAGAATTTTTGAATTCAGAATTTAGAATTTTTCAACGGGTGAATTTTTATCGGGACACCCTAATTCTAAATTCCAAATTAATACTTCTATTTTTTAAAAATACCCCCCTTTTTTTCTATCCTCCATTGCGGCTTCGCTCACACGATCATCCATCCTGGTTGCTCCACGCTCTGAAATTTTCGTTTCTTTAATTTCCTTGATGATATCATCAACTGTGTAGGCTTCACTTTCAACGGCAGCCGTGCAGGTCATGTCGCCAACTGTTCGATATCGGACGTTTCTTTTCACAATAACGTCATCCGCGTCGAGTTGAACAAATTCATTGACATTCATCAACTGACCATGCTCTGTCAAAATACATTCTCGTTCGTGCGTAAAATAAATCGATGGTAATTGAATTTGTTCTCTTTTGATGTAATTCCAAACGTCTAATTCGGTCCAATTCGAAATCGGAAACACGCGCACGTTCTCACCTTTGTCAATTTTACCATTGTAAATGTTCCACAATTCCGGACGTTGTTTTTTTGGATCCCATTGTCCGAATTCGTCGCGAACGGAAAAAATTCGTTCTTTCGCTCTTGCCTTTTCCTCATCACGGCGCGCTCCACCAATGCATGCATCGAACTCAAATTCTTCAATGACATCTAATAGCGTATAAGTTTGTAAACCATTTCTACTTGGAAATTTACCTTTTCCATCTTGAAGATTTTTCGCCTTAATGGTGTCTTCAACCTTTCTTACGATTAATCGCTCACCCAATTTTTCTGCCAAATTATCACGAAACGTAAGCGCCTCTTCAAAATTGTGACCAGTATCCACGTGAACCAAAGGAAAAGGAAACTTTCCTGGGCGAAAAGCTTTCAAGGCTAAATGCACCAAACATATACTATCTTTTCCTCCGCTGAACAACAACGCAGGTCGATCAAACTGGCCAGCGACTTCTCGCAGGATGTAAATGGCTTCAGCTTCTAATTGATCTAGGTAATCTTTCATTTTTTATTTTTTGATATTAGGACTTTATATTGGATGTTATGATGTTAGGATGTTATGACTTTAGGATGTTAGGATTTTAGGACAAATGACTAGGGGACAAATGACTTGATGACAAATGAGTTAAGGACAAATGACTTTGGGACAAAAGACTTGATGACATTTGGACAATTCATAATTCTACATTCTGCATTCTAAATTCTACATTCTCAACTAACCATGCAACCCACACTCTTTCTTACTTTGCTCTTCCCACCACCAGCGACCAGCACGAAAATCTTCACCTTCTTTAATCGCTCGCGTGCAAGGCTGACAGCCGATACTCACAAAACCCTTGTCATGTAAAACATTGTAAGGAATGTTGTATTTTTTAATTTCAGCTTTCACTTCTTCCAAGGACCAATTTGTAAGGGGATTCACTTTTTTAATTTTCCGTTGCTCATCGAAATCAACAATTGGAAGGGCTTTTCGGTTTTCAGAATGTTGGGAACGAAGTCCGGTAATCCAGCACTCAACGCCATGCAACGCGCGATTTAATGGCTCAACCTTGCGAATTGCACAACATTCCTTTCGATTTTCAAGCGACTCATAAAAACTACTCGGACCTTTTTGAGTTACCAATGTTTCAACACTTTTAAAATCAGGGAAATAAACCTCAATTTCTTTTTTGTAACGCTCGCGTGTGCTATTCAAAACACTGTAAGTCTCTGGGAAAATTCGACCTGTATCTAGTGTAAAAACGCGAATTGGTATATCGTTGGAGAAAATATGATGCGTAATCACCTGATCCTCCCAACTTAAACTCGTTGAAAATGCAACCTTATTCGGAAACATTACTACCAATTCTTGAAGTAATTCAGGCAACGATAATTTATCAAAATCAAGCAAATTCATCTTTTCAATTAGTTTTTTGTTGCATCATAAATGTAATGCCAATCGGCATGCGTTAAAAGAATCTCATTTGCTGTTGCAGCGTTTCGAATTCGTTCTTTATTTAAACTACCAATAATTGGAAGCGCACCAAGTTTATAAATCCAAGACACAGCAACCTGTTCGACGTTGGAATTGTATTTCTCTGCAACAACTTGAAGCCTTTCTCTAACCGCAATTGCTAACTCATCTTCACCATTTAAAATACGTCCGTCAGCCAAAGGACCGAAAGCCATCGGTTTGGAGTAATTTTCCTTGATGAAATCAATTCGTCCATCTTCCAATGCCTGCGTATTCAATAAATTCAGTTCGAAATGATTGGTAACCACCTCATTGGATAAACGTGAAGCGATTAATTTATGCTGTTGCACGTTGAAATTACTCACTCCAATGTGTTTCACTTTGCCACGAATTTGAAGCGATGTCAAGGTTGAAGCTACAGCATCAATATTCATCAATGGATCGTAATCATGAATAAGAAGCACGTCCAAATAATCGGTGTTTAAACTTTTTAATGAAGCATCAATTTGTTCTTTCAAACTTTTTTCAGTCAATTCGCGATACTCGGTTGATCCATCAGTTTGTTTTTTTCGAATACCAATTTTTGAAAAAAGAACTAAATCGCTTCTATTAAGTTTCAATTCTTGAATCGCTTTGCCAAATAATTCTTCAATTTTACCATTCCCATAATACGGGGAAATATCAAAGGCATTTATTCCCAAGTCGAGTGTAAATTGAATGATTTCTTTCAATTTTGACACATTCAAATCTTCTGTATTTTCCCAACGCCAAAAACTATATATCGCACTGGATGTTTCCGGTCCTGAGTCACTTAAAAATACTTTCTTCATGATTTACTTCAATAAAAATACAAATATGGTTCGAATACTCACAATAATTACGACAATTCCAACTAAAAGCATCATTGCCTTCACATTCAATTTTTTGGATAAATGAGCAGCTATTGGAGCCGCGCAAACTCCTCCTAAAACTAATCCTAAAATCGTTTGCCAATGCGTTGACCCTAGAATTGTTACAAAGGTAATGGAGCTAGCTAAAGAAACAAAAAATTCTGCCAAATTTACAGATCCAACAACCAATCGTGGATTTTTACCATGGGCAATCAAAGTGGATGAAACCACCGGCCCCCAACCACCTCCTCCAATTGAATCCAAGAAACCGCCCAAAGTGGCCAAAAGTCCTGCTCTTTTCACTTTTCTTCTATTTTGATTTTTACGAAGAACTTTGTATATAATTAAAGAACCCAAAAATAGGGTATAAACACTAACAATGGGTTTGATGTAAGAACCATATTTTTCGAATTCAGTTAAAACGTAAGCTCCGATGATTGCACCCAAAACGCCTGGAATAACAATTGCCTTGAATAAACGATTATGCACATTACCAAATTTCAAGTGCATCAAACCCGACACTCCACTAGTGAAAATTTCAGAGGCATGGACACACATACTCGTGACCGAAATTGGTATTCCGTAGTTAATTAAAAAGGTAGTTGCGCTCAAACCGTAAGCCATTCCCAAAGCCCCATCTATCATTTGAGCGATGAATCCAGCAAGCATAAAATAAGGAAACGAATCATCAAGATCTCCTACAAGACCTATGGTACTTTTCCAAATTTCCTTTGGTGGAAGCAAAGAAAAAAGAGCATGACCAGCCAACATGATAGCGAGAACACCTAAAATTGAAAAGATTACTTTTTTCCATTCCAATTCGAACCACTTTCTTTTCTTTTGTTTAATCAAGGAAGAAGTAATTTTATTGAGTTTCAAGATACGTTGTTTGAAATCACCTTTGATGTGACCTCTTATTTCCTGCATGTTTTCAATGGAATCATCGATTTCATCAGGAATGACCTCATTCAATAATTCTTTGATGCGTTTTGCCATCGTTGGCGACTTTCCATTGGTTGAAATCCCGAGTTTTAAATTTCCTTTTTGAACCACCGAACCAAGATAAAAATCACAATAATCGGGTTTGTCCGCAGCATTATATAACAAACCTTTCGCATTCGCTACTTTCTTCAATTCAGCAGAAAGTTCTATATCGTTGAGCGCAGTAATCACGACCTGGATGCCATCTAAATACTTTTCCTCAAATGCACCATGAATGATTTCAATTGTTGATTGATTTTTCAAAAACTCAAGTGTACTTTCTGAAAATTCTTTTGCAACAACACGCACGGATGCATCCGGTGAATTATTAAAAAGCGCAGTCATTTTCTCCAAGGCAACTTCACCACCTCCAACAATTAAAAAACGAAGTTCGTTTCCTTTTAGAAAAATTGGAAAGAGTGAATTTTTATTCTTATCGTTCGTGCCTTTACTCATTTTAATTTCTTAATTAATAAATCTTTCATCTTTATTTACTGCATTTAGGTTTTAATCAATTTTTTATCCAATGACCAAAATCCTGCTCCTTTGATAAAAATAAAAATCGAACCTAATAACATCGACCAATCAACTCTGGATTCGTGAAGAAAATCCCAGAATCCATCTCGAATCAGAATGTTGACTTTTGTTGAATAAATTGCTACGAACATTATAATAATGAGCATGAAACTTGCATAACGAATAAGAAAACCCAAAACTATCAATAAACCACAAAGTATTTCCAGAGAACCAACAAAATTCCCCAAAATATCTGCGTTGGAAAAACCAATTTTCTCGAATCTGCCGGCTCCTCTTTCTAACGGGTAAAGAAACTTTTGAATTCCTTCTGATAAAAAAACAATTCCAACCATTAATCGAATAAGGATCGTAGTTTTTGAATTATCAGTTTTAAAGCTTGTTTTATATATCATCATTTTAAAATCTTTTTCAATTCATCAGAAACTTGTTGCCAACATGACACCAAATTGGAATCCGATTCCATTTTTAGGAACGCCCGAAATTCCCCCTTGATAGTTAAAAACACCTATTTCAGGCAATATGGATATATTTGGTCGTAAACTTTTTTTGATTCCAAAAGTAACACCCGAAATATTTACGTTGTTTGCTGATGCGCCACTTACAGCAGTTGGAATCTCCAAATTTACATATCTCGCCATCATCGTAAATTGCAATGACTGGTTCAGATTATAGGTTCCCAAAAAGGCAAAATTGGGACTGTAGGCAGCTCTATTTTTATTCTCCATGAGAACGTGAGCACCACCGAAACCAGCTACAGCAGCAAAATCGAATTTACTCTCGGGACGGGTAAAACAATATTTAAAATCCAAATTAGCCCCAAAACTTGGCCCAACTGATGCAAAAGGCAAAGGAATTGGAGCAAGCCTCAAACCAACATCAAGATTTTCAAATAAACCATAACGAAAACCAACGTGAGGAATAGTGAAAAAAGCACTCGTTAATTTTGGCTGTCCGAGAAATACCATCTTTCCACCAACTCCTGCTGCGAATCCAAATTTACCTTTATGTAACGTTCTGGCTGTTCCAAAATTTACCACCCAAAAACTTTGAGCCGAATTCGGAACTATGACAAAAGTTAACAAAAGTATGTTTAAGACTAACTTCTTCATTTTATTTTTAAATAATTATCAACTCTTTAAAATCAATCATTTTTTTCAATTCTGTTTGTTAAAGAAACTTCATTTATCCATTAAATATTAAATAGTTTATTATTCCAAAAACACCACTCGCTACAATCCATAGAATCATGTTAATTTTCAAACGAGTTAATGCAAATACCGATACGAATGTCCAAATTAGTGAAATGTAATCCACTGAATTTATCGAAAATTGCTTTTGTTCACAAAATACTGCCTTACTAAAAAATAAAATGAGATTCAAGATTATTCCAAAAACAGCAGCAGTGATTAGTGATAAAATTTCTTTAATTCGTTCGTTTTCTTGAGTTCGCTCAACAATTGGCGCACCAATTAAAATAAAAAGGAAACTCGGTAGAAATGTGTAAAAACTGGTCATCAATAGACCTGCACTACCCATTAAAATAGAACCTTCAAAATGATTGTATCCAGCCATAAAGCCAACATAAACCAAAATCATTATCAATGGTCCTGGCGTTGTTTCACCAAGTGCCAATCCGTCAATCATTTCTAAGTTTGATAACCAGTTAAATTTTTCAACACTTACTTGCGCCACATAAGGTAAAACTGCATAAGCGCCGCCGAAAGTAACGAAAGCTGCTTTGGTGAAGAAAAAAGATAAGTTCCTCCAAAATTGAAAATCACTCAGAAAAAAATAGAAAGTAAGCATCGGAAGTGACCAAAGAACAAGTGCAATCGCAACTTGTTTGAAAATTTTAAGCGGATTGAATCCAGCATTCGGAATTTGTGAAAAACGATTTATTATATAAGTTTCTTCCTCATCATTATTCGTTCTTTGACTGGTTATTTTTGATCGAAACAAATTGGGAAAAAAGTATCTTAATATGAGAGCAAAAATGATTACACCAAAAATGATAATTGGAAATTGAATTTTAAAAAAGAAAATGCAAACAAAAGCAATGATTGCTATGAAGTAATGTGTTTTGCTCAAAAGTGACTTTTTTCCAATCTTGAACAACGCCAAAATTACAATAGCGATAACGGCAGGTTTCAAACCATCAAAAAAAGCTGTTACCCAAGAAACTTTTCCAAACAAAACATAAACAATGCTCAAAAACAAAAGAATAAACAGGGAGGGCAATATGAATAAAATTCCAGCTAATAGACCACCAAGTCTTCCGTGAAGCAACCATCCCATGTAAGTTGCAAGTTGTTGAGCTTCCGGACCGGGGAGAAGCATACAATAATTTAGAGCATGTAGAAATTTTGAATTGCTTATCCATTTTTTCTTCTCGACCAAAAATTCATGCATGATTGCAACTTGCCCTGCGGGGCCACCAAAACTAATGAAACCGAGCTTTATCCAAAATTTGAGCGCTTCTATAAGGGTTGGTCTTTGCATTCCATATTTTTTAACAAGAATTTCCCACTCTCAAAAATGAGAATGGGAAACACTTTTATTGAAACAATTTACAAATTTGGCTGAGGCGTTAATCTCAAATAAGGTTTTATTGTTTTAAACCCTTTGGGAAACTTTTCCTTTGCCTGTTCATCCGAAACCGAAGGAGCAATCACAACATCTTGTCCCTTTTCCCAATTAGCCGGTGTTGCAACAGAGTAATTCGCTGTTAGTTGCAACGAATCAATTACTCTTAAAAGCTCATGAAAATTGCGACCGGTAGAGGCAGGATAAGTAATGGTTAACTTTATTTTTTTATCCGGACCAATCACAAAAACAGAACGAACGGTGAATTTATCCGAAGCGTTTGGATGAACCATACCATATAAATTCGCAACTTCAAAATTTGGATCAGCAATAATTGGAAAATTAACCAATGTTTGTTGGGTTTCGTTTATGTCCAAAATCCACTTGTAATGCGAATCTATTGGATCAACACTCAAGGCGATTGTCTTTACATTGCGTTTTGTAAACTCATCTTGCAATTCGGAAACACTTCCCAATTCTGTAGTGCAAACAGGAGTAAAATCAGCGGGATGAGAAAACAATACTCCCCAACTTTCACCTAACCACTCATGAAATCGAATGGTTCCTTCAGTTGTTTCTGCCTGAAAGTCTGGTGCTAAATCTCCTAATTTTAATGACATGACAGTTATTTAAAAGATTAAAAATTATATCTAAGTGTAATTCCATAAGTTCTTGGATCACCCAAAACTCCTGCATACAATCCGGAATTTCCTGCAGCAGGCTGAAGTTGTTCGAAGTAATTGGCATTTGTTACGTTTCTGCTCCATGCGAAAATCGTAAACTGACTTGATCGGAAACCAATTCTTGGGTTTAACAAGGCATATCCATCGATATTCAATACGCTTGAAGGTGTTGGATTTGAAGAATACTCCGAACGATATGAAGCATCAGCCGCGATGAAGAAACGACCTGAAGTTCCGATGAAATTTCCTTCTGTGCTCAATTCAAAACCTAGAGTCGCATTCCATTTTGAAATTCCAGGCAAACGACCTCCTGAAGCGTCAGTAAACGCTTGTTGAACAGGTTTTCCGTTTGCATCGATAGTCGTTTTTCCTGTCTCCTCAAGTGCTAACGGAGCATTCGTGAATTTAACATAACGACCATCTGTGTATGCCAAGGCACCATTAACAGTTAAAAAGTTTCTTAAGCGGTAGCTTGCATCCACTTCCAAGCCTTTCACGTTCACTTTTTCAGCATTTGCCAAATATCCACGGTTTACACCTAATTGTGGAGATTGAACGTTGGTTTGGTAATCTGTAATGTCCGTATTAAAAGCAGTTGCATTCAAAATAAGTCCTTTAGCTAATTTAGTTTTTACACCGATTTCAGAATGCTGAACAAATTCTGGTCGAATAACCGCTAAAGAAAGATCAGCCTCTCCAGTCGGAGTTGTCGGCAATCCTCCTAAATTAACCCCTACTGGTTTGTATGCCGTAGAGTATGTCGCATAGATATTGATTTTTTCTATCGGCTTATAGGAAAGCGTAACATTTCCAGACAAATTGGTATTTTCAGTAGATGCGTTAAAGCTTTGATTGGAATATACCGCATTTTTCAATTTAATCAATTCTTTATCCGAAGTCTCTAACCCTCCATACGTTTGTCTATCAAATTCAATTGATTTTTTATCATAATTGTAGCGCAAACCACCAATTAAATGAATTCCTTTAAAAACATTCCAATCCAATTGTCCGAATGCGGCAGAACTTATTGAATTCAATTTGGAATAGGTTCTGATTCCATAGTTATCTAATAATCCGGGTGTTGCATATCCGGCTTGAGCTCCCGTGGCACTCGTTTGAACAAATCGCCATTGATCAGGCCCAACTTCTTCTTCGTGATAAGGAGAAGATTCCAACGTTTGATTGAGATAATAAACACCAACCGTTCCACTTAAATTTTTTAAAATATTCCCGGCATATCGAATTTCTTGTGAATACTGATCGTGTCTGGAAGGAGCTTGAGATTTTGTTAATGCAGCAACTTCTGTAAAATCTCTATCGTTTACAGGATCCCAGTTCCAAAAACGCCAAGCAGATGTAGAAGTAAGCGTTCCTTTACCAATTTTATAATCTGCATTCAATGAAACACCACCTATACTTTGGTCATGACGATAAGGCGTATTCGTGTATATTTTTCTAGCAAAAGGATCAATTACTGGTTTTTCATATCCTAAATCCTCAATGATTTTGTAATATTGACGGTATGCACTTCTCAACGTAGGTGTTACACCAGCAACAACAAGCGAGGAACCATCTGGTTTTTGAACGTTATAATCACCGATTAAATGCAATTCCAATTTTTCTGTCGGTTTGTAAAGTAGTTGTCCTTTAAATCCTACGTTGTTTAAACCATTGTAATTTTGTTGGTCATTTACATTGAAAATTGTTCCATTTCTCTGAGTTCCGCTGAATGAAATTCGAGTGGATAGATTTTTGGCTAACCTTCCCGAAACGGTTGTTTTCGCCTGAATAAAATTGTAATTTCCATAAGTTAACTCTGCTCTTGCACTGGTAGTTTCCGTTGGTTTTTTAGAAGTAATATTGAACGCACCCGCAGTTGTGTTTTTACCAAACAAAGTTCCCTGAGGGCCCCTCAAAACTTCAATCTGATCAACATCAACGAAGTCCAGTGCCGTAACTGCCGGACGAGCATGATAAACCCCGTCAATATAAAAACCAACACCTGGATCTATTCCATCATTCGTTAAACCAAAGGTTGAACCAAGTCCTCGAATATTTAGCGTTGTATTTCTCGCATTCGAAGAATACAATTGAACAGAAGGAACTAGTTCTTTTAGGCGATTCACATTGAATGCTCCTGCATTTTCTGCGGTAATTCCGCTGATTACAGTAATTGGAATTGGAATATCTTGCACCAATTCTTGCCTTCTTCTTCCAGAAACGACAATTTCGCTGAGAATTTTTTGTAATCTTTCGATTTCCAAGACAACATCGCGCGTCTCTTTCTCAACTTTGAATTCTGTTGGTTTAAAATCCAATGCTGTAATAAAAAGCGTGAAAGGATAAGGAGTTGTTGTACTAATCGAGAACTTTCCTTCTGAATCAGAGGTTGTTGCCTCTCCACTTTCCTTAATTGTAATCTTTGCGCCGAAAATGGCGTCCTGGGTGTTGTCGCTCTTCAGAATTCCTGAAACTGTTTTTAAGTCATTCTGCGAATGAACGAACCATCCACCGATTAAGAATAAAATAAGTAAATTAAATTTTGTTTTCATTTTTTTAGTTTTTAATAAAGTTTATTAGGTTAAATAGTTGCATTACTGTCATTCAAATTTTGGAACAGTTACAACAAATGAATCCCTTGGAATATTCATCTTCGTACCGAAGTGAATAAACCTCACAAAGTATTTTATACATGTTGATTAGTTCAAATAATGTGTGTAAATGTAAGCTCCATTGCGATGAAAATCTGAAATTCTAACCACCTCACCAATCACGATTACGGCTGGAGCTTTTACCTTTTCGTATTCAGCGAGGTAAGCAATTGTTTCAGTGTTTCCGACAAGCACTTTTTGATTTGAAAGCGAACCGTTGCTAACAATTCCAAAAGCCTCATCTGTTCTTCCAGCATCTGCGAAAATTGCTGCTATTTCAGCGAGTTTAGACAGCCCCATTAATATTACAAAAGTGCCATTCAATTGTGGTAAGTTTTTAATTTCCGGATTTAAACTTCCATCAGATAGTGTGGCTGTAATGACTGTAAAACTGTTGCTGATTCCGCGGTGTGTAACAGGAATTCCGGCAAGCGCAGGCACAGCAATGGAACTCGAAATACCTGGGACAACCGAAGTTGGAATACCAAACAACTGGGCATGTTGAATTTCTTCGTATCCGCGTCCGAACACAAAAGAATCTCCACCTTTCAAACGAACGACATGTCCATGCTGAATGGCTTGTTCTACCATTAGTTTGTTTATTTCATCTTGCTTCAACGCTTTAAATCCTTTTCGTTTCCCCACAAAAAAGTATTTCGCATTCGGCGCTTCTTTCAATAATTCCTCATTCACCAAGGCATCGTAAAGAATCACATCAGCACTTTGAATTGCTTTCAATCCTTTCAACGTAATTAATTCGATGTCGCCGGGCCCGGCTCCAACAAGCGTAATTCTTGGTTGTTTAATCGTTGAGCTCATCTTAACTTACTTGTTTTTTGGTTTTATTTTCAATGGATTGAACAAATTGTGAAACTTCCTGGATAAACTTTTCAGCAAATTCACGACTTGGTTTGTTTTGATTGATTTTTTGAATGAACAAACTGAATGTATTTGTTTCATCGAATCCAAAATCTGCGGCTAAATGCTTATCAAAATCTTGGATAATTCCGGCATGCGTATTACAATGCACCTTGTTCTCAATCAAAATGGCTTTGGCAGCATGAATACCGGCAGCGTAAGTATGATAGATGCTATCTGCATAAAAACCAAATTCAAAAGTTTCCCGCGCATTCGTTAATTTCTCTTGTGCATCGTAAAGCAAAGTCGCCACTAAATCAATGATTACACCAGCACACTCACCTACTCCAATTTCCGTTTTAAACTTCTCTTCATTTCCCCAATCAATGTAATCTTCTTCTTTGATGGTGGTTAAATCTGCCAACGGCTTCAATAAATCGTAGAAATACTTATTTCCTTTGCGATCGTAATATTCATTGAACTGCTCGTCGTCTTGATTCGAAAGAAAGTCATTCAATAAAGTCCGGATGATGTCTAAAACGCGTTTACTTGGCAATTTGATTACTTTTTCCGCAATCCGACCTGAACCATCACCTGTTTTCCCTCCACCTAAAAGCACTTGAAGTGCAGGTAAAGTAGCCTTTTCAACCTTCATTGAACTACCATGGAATCCGATGTGAGCCAAACCATGTTGACCACAGGAATTCATGCACCCACTAATTTTTATTTTTATCGATTGCTCGTAAAGCAACTCCGGATACTCGGCACGAATTAAGTCTTCGATTACTTTAGCAACTGTTGTGCTATTTGAAATTCCCAAATTACAAGTATCTGTTCCCGGGCATGCGGTAACATCAGCTAAACTGTTGTAACCTGAATCACCCAAATCAATTCCTGATAACGCTTCGTGTAAATGAACTAAATCTTCGCCTTTTACAAATTTCAATAAAATGCTTTGGTCGATGGTAAAACGAAGGTCATTTGAAGCGAATTTCTCAGCAATATCAGCCAATATCCGTGCTTGTTCGGTTGAAAAATCACCCAACTGAACTTTCACATAAACTGCGTAATAGCCTTGCTGCTTTTGCTCGATCACGTTGGTTTTAAACCATTCTTGAAAAGCTGCGTCAGTACTTTGGGATAATATCTGCTCAGACGTATAAATCTGATTTAATTCAGGTTCTTCGATTAATTGATGAAATAATTCGAAATCAATTTCCGGATTGTATTGAACCGCCGTCGATTCTTTTTCAACCAACTCTAAAAATGCTTCCAAGCCAATTTTACCAATGAGGTATTTCATGCGTGCCTTGTTGCGTGAATTACGCTCTCCGTGTCGATCAAAGATTCGAATCGAAGCTTCAATAAATGGAATAATTTCTTGCTCTGATAAAAATTCGTATGCAGTGTGCGCTAAGAATGGCTGAGCACCCAATCCACCGCCAACAAGCACCTTGAAACCTTTGATTTGTTGACCATTCACCTCTTTAACCTTTGGAATAAATCCGAAGTCATGAATAAATGTGTAGGCATCATCGAGGTCACTGCTACTAAAAGCGATTTTAATTTTACGTCCTAATTCCTGTCCAAAAGGTTTGCGTAAGAAGTATCTGAAAACCAAGTCGGCATAAGGCGCGACGTCGAATGGTTCGTTTTTATCGATTCCAGCAATAGCACTCGCCGTTACATTTCGAACGGTATTTCCACAGGCTTCTCTTAGTGTAATATCATCTTTTTCTAAATCAGCCCACAATTGAGGAGTTCGATCCAAGCTTACATAATGAATTTGAATGTCTTGTCGTGTTGTTATATGGAGTTTTCCAGTGCTATATTCATCTGAAACATCGCAAATTCTGCGTAATTGTGTTGGAGTAACTTTTCCGAATGGAAGTTTAATTCGAATCATTTGAACACCTTGCTGGCGCTGACCGTAAACTCCTCGAGCCAATCGCAATGCTTTGAATTTATCTTCGGCAATTTTTCCTTCTTTGAACGCTTGAATCTTTTTTCCAAGTTCAATAACATCCCTTTCAACGATTGCTTTTTTCGATAAAGCATTTATGTTTTCAATTCCTTCTCTAAACGTTGCCATAAATTTGATTTTTCAATATCTATATTTCCTATCGTTTTGGTATGATTTAAAATTAAATAATCATAAATCGGTGCAAATTTAATATCAAAATTTGAATTTTCAAATTATTTTTAAAAAAATTTATCTCCTATCAAAAAAATAGGATAAAAGGTTTGGTGTGATTCTTCAAATTAAGCACTTGAGTTCGATGTTAAAATTGAAATTAACTGAGGTTGTTACTCAATCAATAGGCTCAAATGAACGAAGTTTAGAAGCCTGTTCCAATATTTTCACAGCATTTAAATTAATCAATAAACTTGAAGTTTAGTCTTGAATTCAAATGTAGCACTAAATTATGTTTAATGTGCTGTTAATTAGATTATTATAAAATTGATTAAATTGCATTGACAACTCAAGAAAGATGAAGTTATAGCGATTTTGAAGAGTCAAAGGTAGTCTTTTGAAACTTATTCAAATCCAGCCATTAACCTTAGAGTCCGTTTGTTTTATTAAGTTTTACTGTATTGCCTTTTCAAGCAAATTC
Source organism: Crocinitomicaceae bacterium (assembly GCA_044348645.1). Taxonomy (GTDB): domain Bacteria; phylum Bacteroidota; class Bacteroidia; order Flavobacteriales_D; family Crocinitomicaceae; genus UBA952. Next base: position 32,603 of record JBIKSL010000020.1, read on the forward strand.
CCAAACCACCAACAATCTTCGAATGAATTGTAAAGCGGAGCGGGTGCTACACGAATGACATTTGGTTCTCGCCAGTCTGCCACGACACCAAAATCGCTCAATGCTTCAAACAGGGCTTTTCCTTGTCCTAATGCCATTATGGATAGCTGCGCACCACGTTGTTTTTTATCTCGTGGAGTAATTAATTCAAAAGTGCATTTTTCTTTATTTCGTTCCGAAATGGAATCAATTACAAATTCTAAATATGCTGTCATTAAATCACGTTTGTTTCCGATTGCATCCATTCCGGCCTCATCGAAAATATCAACGGCAGCAAGATGAGCAGCCATACCAAGAACAGGCGCATTACTCAATTGCCATCCCTCAGCTCCCAGCATCGGCTGAAATCCGGGCTCCATTAGGAATCGTTTCTCTTTGTTGTAACCCCACCATCCTGCAAATCGTGGTAAATCAGGATTATTCGCGTGGCGCTCATGGACAAACATTCCCGAAACCCCGCCAGGTGAAGAATTCAAATATTTATAGCCACACCAAGCTGCAAAATCAACTCCCCATTCGTTTAACTTTAAGTTTACATTTCCGGCTGCATGCGCCAAATCAAATCCAACAATTGCACCAACTTTATGGCCTGCTTTGGTTATCGTTTCCATGTCAAAGAGCTGACCCGTGTAATAATTTACTCCGCCAATCATGACCAAAGCTAATTCGTCGCCCAATTCTTCAATTTTTGATAGAATATCCTCAATTCGAATCAATTGTTCTCCTTCTCGAGGTCCGACCTCAACCAAATGCTCTTTCGTTAATCCATGAAATTTAACTTGCGACTCCAAAGCATATTGATCACTCGGAAAAGCTTTTGCTTCACAAAGAATTTTGGTTCGTTTTCCTTGAGGACGATAAAAAGAAACCATCAATAAGTGAAGATTTGTTGTCAATGAATGGGTTACAACTACCTCAATCGGTTTTGCTCCGACAATACGAGCAACTTTCTCCGTCAAATTCTCATGATAGGAATACCAAGGTCTTCTTGAAAGAAAATGTCCTTCAACACCATATTTTGCCCAATCATCTAGTTCCTCCTGAATATATTTAACGGTTGACTTTGGCTGAAGTCCCAAAGAATTCCCGGTAAAATAACGGATTTCATTTTTATGAAAAGACGGGAAATAAAATTTATCTCTAAATGAACGTAGGGGATCCGCTTGATCAAGGCTTTGAGCAAATGCTAAGGTGTTTTCAAACTGCATAAACGATGGATTATTGCTAAATTTGTTTTTTCGGTGCAAATATAAACGTTTAAAAAATGATGCTACAAAAAGGAATCGATCGATCCATTTCCAATAATTTGTTTGAAGAATCGAAAAACTATTTTCCGGGAGGCGTTAATTCACCTGTTCGAGCGTTCAAATCGGTTGGTGGAACACCATTATTTATAAAAAGAGGCGATGGCGCATACATCTGGGATGAAGATGGAAATAAATTCATTGATTTCTGTTGCAGCTGGGGTCCTTTGATTTTAGGTCATAACGACTCGTTCGTGTTTGATTCGATTGTTGAAACCTTAAAAAATGGCTCAAGTTTTGGTGCCCCAACTCGAAAAGAAAATGAATTAGCATCTTTTATTTTAGAGCGAATTCCGTTCATCGATAAATTGCGTTTCGTGAGTTCCGGAACCGAAGCGGTAATGTCTGCTATTCGCTTGGCACGTGGTTACACCGGGAAAAACAAGATTGTTAAATTCGATGGTTGTTATCACGGACATGTAGATGCGTTGCTTGTGAATGCAGGAAGCGGTTTAGCAACTTTTGGAACTTCTTCAAGTGCTGGAGTTCCTGAGGTATTTGCTCAAGAAACTTTGGTTTTGCCACTCAATGACTTGGATGCTCTGGAAGTTTGCTTGAATAAATTTGGAAACGATATCGCTTGTGTTATCATTGAACCAATTCCAGCGAATAACGGTCTTCTTTTGCAAAATAATTCATTTTTAAACGGATTACGGTCTTTGTGCTCAAAGCACAGCATTCTTTTGATCTTTGACGAGGTCATTTCAGGTTTTCGTGTTGCCTTTGGTGGTGCTTCTGAATTGTATGGTATTTATCCTGACATCGTTACTTACGGAAAAATAATTGGCGGAGGTCTTCCCGTAGGAGCTTATGGTGCAAGAAAAGAAATCATGCAGTATGTATCTCCTGATGGGCCAGTATATCAAGCCGGAACACTGTCTGGAAATCCAGTAGCAATGGCTGCAGGTTTGGCGCAGCTAAACCAATGTTCCCAAGAAGGTTTTTATCGTGAAATGGCAACCAAAACGACCGATTTTGTTGATAGCGTAAACAAGTTCTGCGAGGCAAATAATTATCCTTTGGAATTGGTTTCAATCGGTTCTATTTTCTGGTTTTCATTCAATGGTAAAAAAAGAATTTTAAGTTCGAGTCAGATAGATTCGGATATGACTTATTTCAATAAATTGCATCGAAACTTGCTGAATAGTGGAGTGTATTTAGGTCCGAGTGGCTACGAAGTGGGATTTGTATCACATTCACATTCGAAAGAAATTCTTGAAATAGCCTCTAACAAAATGAAAGAGGGATTAAGTCAAGTTTTCGCTTAAATCCGAATTTTGTATTTGAACTTCATAATGAGGATTGAAAATACGATAAAATAATCGAGTTTGGAGATCTTGGAATAACCACTGCTATGATGACGAAAAACAAGGTGTAACCTCTTTAATTTGAAGTAGTTTCAAGTCGTAATAGCTTATTAATGTATAATTCGGGTTAAAAATTCCACTTCATACTTCGATCATCGAGAACAGCAAACGAAATTTTGTAATGAGCCTTCGGAAGAGAAAAATTGCCGTCCGATAAAATCCCATAAATACCAATTCTAAGTCGTCTTCTTGAAAGCTTAAAGTTTCGCTCCAATCCAGCCATAATTTCGAAATGTTGGTAATTATTTTCTTTTAACCAGAGAGCACTTGCACCGGCCATCAATCCAATTCTGGTTTTTTTCATGAATGGAATTTTATTCAAGATAGCGCCATTGTCATGATGTACAAAATGCGCTTCAAGAATCCAATCCAATGAAGGCAAGGTTGAATCCAATCCTTGAAACGAATACAAGGGATTAGAAAACCAAATTGGATCACTTCTTCGTTGGAATTTATAGTCGGGGTCTCGAACAACTTCTGATGTTATGAATTTACCACCAGCGATGCGATAATTAGAAGTTCCAATTATTCCAATTTTAAATGTTTGCATTACCTCTAACTGCATATATTGAAAGTTCACATCGCTTCCGAACAACTTAGGAATACCGGTTTGATAGTAGATGGTGAATCTAGGCCAAGCGGATCCTAATATTACTTTTCTATATGGTTCACGCATGTATTTTTGACGAGGAACATAACTCAAAGAAAAACTAGATACATAAGCTTGATAAGTATCAAATTTGAGGGGTTCGTTATTAGGGATAGAATTGTCGAAAAAGGTTATGAATTTATAATCTTTCAAGCTTCGTCTTTCAGAAAATTCACCATCCGTAGCGATGTACAGACCATTGATTAATTCATACTCGAAGCTCAATCGCATTCTCGTCGCCTCAATGAAATTATCGCGTTTATATACCTGAGTAATTGCATCGAACGTTCGAATAGCATCAAAATCGTGATTTAACGAAGCTCGAAAATAACCCAGGTGAAAAGGATCAAATTTATACTTCCACCAAGTATCTGCTTTCCAATCCTTGTTCAAAATACCGTAAGAAATTCGTGTGTAGGAATCCAAGGTTCTTTCATCTTTCCATTTTTTGAAATAATCAAAATTGGGAGTAATACGCGGTCCAGCGATGAAAACAGGTTGCACAACTGTTGCGAGAGAACCTATGGTCCACTGATTTCGTTTTGCTCGATTTCGATGATCCACACCAAACCAAAGTACTTTAAGAATAGTAACCTTATTGAAAATCTTATCAACTGAATCTAGGAACTCTTTACGATTTTGAAAATCTTTAATGCTATCCTTGGCAAGAATGAATTTTCGTTCCTCATCGGTTAAAGAAGCGGGTCTTACTCCAGCCCAAAAACTACTGTCTTTTTCGTAAGCTTCTTTTTCTGTAATGGCTAATTCTGTGTTAAAAAATTTTGAAGAAAAATGAGGGTTGAAATTGTAATTGGAGAAAAAGGCTTGTGTTTGACATTTGGAGGTTTCATTTTTGTATCTTACTCCGTAGTCGAGGGTTTGTGATTTCAAAACACAAATAGAATCTCCGGGATGTTCAAATTCTTGTTGAATATTAAAATAATCATAAATCAGAAGATTTCCTTTATTCAAGGATAATTCCAATTTTTGAATCAACCAAAGGGAATCAATTACCCAAATATATCCTTGAAGGGTTGTTGTAGCTATGTTTCTGGGAATAATTTTGATTTTTGAAATCGTTCTTCCGTTTTCTTCATATTTTTCGACGAGCCGGTATTTGTAGGAAAGAATTCCCGGACTAGAAATAGGCGAGCTGACAGGGGTTTGGTGAAGGTCATTTAACCAAAGAAGATTCTCAAAAAAATTAAAGTTTGATTTTACGGTAGTCGTGTAATAAAGCGATTGATCCGACCCTCTTGTCGTGTAAGCACTTCGAATTTCTTTCACTTTATTTCCAGGCGCATAATTTCTTTGCAGTTGAACCTCAACGAGATTCATCTTATCAGTCCAATCTAATTTTTTATCCTTGTTGTAAGTGCTTTCTAGCGGATCTGCATCCGTTCGATCTTCGTTGTTGTTTTTTTTCTCCTTTTCCTTGATGTCTAATTTTTCGGATGCTTTGATGTAAACATCGACTGTATGCGAATAATTCCAAGGGTTAATTTTTTCTCTCTTCTTAACGACTTCCAACATAATTTCACGACCTGGATTACTTTTTTTAGCGGTCACTTCAACTCCTTGTAATTCTTGAAATTTGATTGGAAAGAGTTGAATATTGCGATTAACATCACTATTGTTGATTGTCAAATATGCCTCTCGATCCTGAAACCCAGTGGCGCTGAAAACCAAAAAATACTCGCCAGGCATAAGAGCAAGTTCAAACGTCCCGTTTTCATCAGAAACGGTGCGCTGTTCTGGATTGTTTTTAACGAATACTTTAGCGAAAGGAATGGCTACGCTGCGTTCATCCGATATTTTACCTCGAACAAATTGTTGAGCATAAATGATGATATTTATAAAAGTAAATGCGAAAAAAAGTAAACTGCGCATTTGTCAGTCAGAAAATAAAAGAAATAAATGGAGCTTTTGAACGAACATAATGTTAGTTAAATAGGAATTTAATCAGTAACATTTTCTTCAGATACTTTTTGATTATTGAGATACTGAATGTGTTTCTTCATTCTGCGAATCATAAAAGTACGAAGTAAAAAAGCGAAAAGTGCGATGATCACAAAAATGTAATTGTACCACCAATTCTCAAAACCCTCTTGAATCCCGAAATATGTAATCCCAATAAATATAACTATAGAGGCTATAAGCCAAAAATAGCGCATGATGTTTGCGTAAGTAATCATAGTGTTAATGTTAGTCTAATTCAAATTCCTTTTCCAATTTCACTTTGCCAGTTGGCTTGAGTAATACATATTTAGTAAAGCTTTGATTTGTTCGAATTCCATCACCGAAAACAATTCCCTTCGGGGATTTAATAATCACTTGATTTAAGGAATATATGGTGCTGTCTTTTTTATCCCAAAACAAAGCTTCAGTTTCCAACATTTGTTTTTTTGCAAAGTTATAAAGCCGAACAGAATCCTTAACTAGAATAGTTCCCCTCGTATTATTAATTTCGCCATAACGAGCGCTCAATGTTGACTCTACAATTCCTTTCGCGGAAAAGAAGTTGACTCTCAAACTATCCTTAACTTTTGTAATATGTTCCTTCGCTCGATAGGTTTCAGCAAGAGTGGCGTATATTTCTACTTTCGCGTAACCTGAGTCGGAATAAATCATTTTTAAATTCTTAGTTGTTTCGTCAGGTGATTTAGCATTGAACGTAATCTTTTTTATGGTTTCCAAATCATTTTCGCATGAAAACAAAAACAGTGTAACAAGCAAGACAAGAACGAACCTCATGCGTCAATCCAACTTACGTTTTCTAAACCAGCGATCAAAACTGGAAGGAGAAATAACAAGCCCAAAGTTAAAAGCCAAAAATTCCTCCGAGGTGTAACCTGATTGATTCACTCCTCGATTTCCAAGACTTATTGAAAGATTTAAGGATGAAAGCCCTTGTTGCGCTAGAATCGGCAATCCAAAACCAATGGTTAATGCTTTTTCGACGTATTGATTTCCTGAAGTTGATGAATAAGGTAATTGAAAAGTGTAAGCTCCAATACGATAGGATATTTTCTCTAAAAATTTCAATGTTGAGATGTTTTCATACAAGTTTGTTTCCGGTTTAAACTGCAGACCAAACGCTATTTTTGAAGACCTATCATTTTTCCAATTTTCAAAATTTGTGAAATCATGAGAAGTTGGATTGATTGAAGTGTAAGAAGCCAAAACCGTGAGCTGCGGATGAATTACACGTGTTTTTCTTTTCAAATTTGGCAACGAAAACTGATAGGAGATGCCATATTTGCTTTCTACACCCAAGGTCGCTTTTCCGTCGGTTTGATTGTAATCAAGAGTGTCGTAGGTGTTTAATGTATTCAGATTTTGAGCCGTGTAGAGTTCCGTGGAGTTCGTTGCGTTGAGGTTTTGACTAGGCGAAAAAACGGCAGATAGTGAAACTTCATTCTTTTTTCCTAATTTCCTTCGAAGATAAGCTCCCGTTTCATAGTGAAAGGCACTAAGTGAAATGCTGTTTCTACCAACTCCACCTGAAAATGTATTAGGTTCAATCAAAATCGATTGTTTCTCGTTCGTTACTTTTCCAAACAGATAGGAGCCGTTTAAACCAACAGAAAGTAATGTTTTTTTGTTTTGCAAAATCGCATAGGAAAATCCAAGATACAGGGTTTGAATTCCACCTTTTCCAGAGTAAACGTATTTAATTGAATCAGTGCCAGTGAAAATTTTCTCCATAAAAGAGTAACCTCTACCTGAGAAAGGTTTTAACCCAAATGACATTCCCATCCGTTTTCGCATCTTAAACCCTAGAGCAAAATGATCAGCCAGAGCAGAAAACTGATACTCGGCATTGTCGTTCATTAAATACTTGGAAGTTCGACCATAAATTCCAACAGAAAACAAGGTGTTTCCTGCGCTCATGAGGGAATAGGATGCGGGATTGAAAAAATTCAACTGTGCTGAGTCAATTAAGTTGAAATTATTGGTTCCAAGGGCATCATAGATGGAATGATTTCCAAGAGCTCGTTCGCCTAATCCATTGTACGACAGGACATTTGTGTTGATTGACTGAGCGCGAAGACCAAGGAAACAATAGAGAAATGAAATACTAATGAGGATGCGCATTGAGCTTGTAAATTTCGGAAATTCCGATTAGGGTTAAATTTTCGTCCGCAAAGATGTTATTTTTTTGAGGGAAATCAAAATTTTGTAAGTCACCACCTGTAAAATAAACGCAAAGATGAGGAAATTGCTTTTCATATTGCTGAATCATACCGAAAATTTCTGCAATGATTCCATTTTGAACACCAGAGATTAGAGATTCTTTCGTAGTTTTCCCGATCAGTTTTGGATTTTGTTGAGGTTCAATCAATGGTAAATTTGCTGTTTGTTTATTTAACCCTAAAAAACGCATTCTCAACCCGGGAGAAATTGAACCTCCCAAATAGTGATTGTCGGAAGTCAGGAAGTCAAATTTGATGCAAGTTCCCAGATCAACTGCAAGTTTTGGACCAGACACATTTTTTTGAGTCAAGGCTGCAACATTACACAAGCGGTCTATTCCAAGTGTGTTTGGTGTTTGATATTCGTTTACAAATGGCAGCTTCAAGTTTGAATGAATGAACGTAATTTCCGAATATTGACTTTTGAATTTTGATTCCAAAGACGTATCAGCTACGGATGAAACAGCAATTGGAATATCAGAAGGCAATAATTCAACTAATTCTTGAAGAGAACGAAGACGCTTAACAACTGAAAGTACACCCTGTTCAAACAAAGCTACTTTCAAGTCGGTGTTACCGAGATCCACACAAGCGTATTTTTGAAAGGGCATCATATGATTTGCAAAGATAAGATGTATTCGGATTTAATACGGTAATGCCATTTCGATGCGGTAATTACCTTTTTTTGAATTTTTATCAAAACCTTAGATTCTGTGTTTAAATTTGTAAAAAGAACTCATGTCCATTCGGTTTAAACTCTTATTCGGAATTTTATTCGTTTGTAGCTTAACTTCATTTTTTTCATTTTGCGTAAATAGAAAAAGTGAAGTTTTTGAATTTGTAAAAGCCCCAACAAAATGGTATTCGAATCAACTTTTACACCTCAATGATCTCAAAGATTTTGAGCAGGGTTTGGCTTACGAAAAATCAATCGTTGTTCTTAAAAATCAATTACAAATTCTGCCTTTTGCAAATCTAAATTTTAGAATCTCTTTACTGAGTATTGGAGGAGAATCTGATCAATTCAAAAAAGGGATAGAATTATTTAAAGATGTTGATGCCTCGATTCAAGTTCCTCATTCAAAATTCATTGATGATAAAAACATTCAATCACTCGATTCATCTGAAATAGTAATAGTGAGTTTACACGCAACTCAAAAATCAATCATAATCGATTCCGTCGATGAAAAATTGATTCAAAAGTTACCAAAATACAGCAAAAGAATTCTTGTACTTTTTGGAGAAGATAAATTCATTGAAAATATAGATTCTGACAACTTCGACGCAATTATTTTGGGGCATGAAAACCACGTTCTGGCTCAAAATCGCGTTGCGCAATTGTTATTCGGGGCAATTGGTACAGCGGCCAAAACTCAGTTTGAATGGAAGCAATTTTCTAAAGATTCGGGAATTGAGGTGAAACCAAACGGAAGGCTAAAATTTACAACACCTGAAGAAGTAGGTATCGATCCTTCGAAATTGCATAAAATTGATGAAATTGCTTTAAATGGTATCAATGTGGGGGCCTATCCCGGTTGTCAAATCGTTGTGGCAATTGAAGACAAAATTATTTACAGAAAAAGCTTTGGTTTTCATACATACGACCGAAAGAAACTTCCAGTGCGCGACGATGATCTATACGATATTGCATCCATTACCAAAATTGCCGCCTCCACTCTTTTGGCAATGCACTTACATTGGAAGAATAAATTTGATTTAAACAAAACATTGAAAGATTACATTCCGGAAGTGACGGGTAAATCAGATTATGGATCGATTGTTATTCGGGAAATGATGGCTCATCAATCAGGCTTGACGCCTTTTATTGCTTTTTACAAGAAAACGTTAACGAATGGACAACTAAATCAACAAATTTATTCAGTTGAGCAAAAGGACGGATATGATTTGAAAGTTGCCGATAATTTATTTTTGAAGCGAAGCTACGTCGATAGTATTTACAAACAAATCATTTCAACCCCATTGGGCGCCAAAAAATATGAATATTCGGACTTATGTTATTATTTCACACAGAAAATCATGGAAAAACAGATCGGTGAGCGACAGGATTTGTTTTTACTCGAAAATATATATAAACCCATGGGATTGCGCTCAACACGATACTTGCCATTGAATTACAAAGAAAAATCTAGAATTATTCCGACAGAACGAGACATGGCGTTTCGTAAGCAATTGCTTCATGGTACGGTTCATGATCCGGGAGCCGCGATGCTTGGCGGAGTTGGAGGTCACGCCGGACTTTTCAGTAATGCGACCGATTTAGCATCGATTATGCAATTGTTTTTAAATAAAGGAATTTACGGCGGCATGCAGTTTTTTGATGCCAACACAACTTCAGAATTTACCAAACAACAATTCATTGGAAATCGCCGAGGTGCTGGGTTTGACAGGCCAAATGCCAGTGGTGGTGGAACATGCGATAAATTAGCATCTCAGCAAAGTTTTGGTCACTCAGGTTTTACCGGAACTTTAGCTTGGGCAGATCCCAAAGACAAAGTCATTTTTGTATTTCTTTCAAATCGCGTTCACCCGAATCAAGACAATTGGAAATTAAGAGATTTAGGGATTCGAACGGATATCCAACATGTTGTTTATGAAGCAGTTCAATCCAGAAAAAAGTAATTTGATAAATCTTTTAATTGATGATTTTCATTCTAACTTCTTAAGTTTGTCAGATGCGAAATACGAAACTCAGCAATAATTTCCAATCCTCTTCATCTGTGAAAAAAATTATTTTGACTTCCATAATTTTCGCTCAAATGTTGGTCGATTTTTCAATGCTATATTCCCAAAATCTTATCCCCAAAGTGTCCAGCGGAAAAATTATTCGATTTAATGATTTCAAATCCAATTTCGTTGCGCCCAGAAACATCGATGTTTGGATTCCAGCCGATTATTCGCCAAAACAGAAATACGCAGTTCTATATATGCACGACGGACAAATGTTGTTTGACAACAAAATTACATGGAATAAACAAGCTTGGAATGTAGATGAGACGGCTCAAAGGCTGATGGATGAAGGAAAAACAAAGAAATTTATTGTGGTCGGTATCTGGAATGTTGATTCAACAAGGCATAAAGATTACTTTCCTCAAAAACCATTTGAGTCACTTCGCGTTTCAGAACAAGACACAGTTTCAGCTCAATTGAGAAAAGCGGGTCGAAGTGTAAATAAATTTCAACCTAAATCTGATGACTATTTGCGGTTTATTGTCGCCGAACTAAAGCCTTTTATTGAGCAAAACTTCTCGGTAAAGGGAGATCCATCAAATAATTTTATTGCGGGAAGTAGCATGGGAGGGCTGATTTCACTCTATGCACTTTGTGAATATCCTGAAGTGTTTGGAGGAGCAGCTTGCATTTCTACTCATTGGCCAGGAACATTTACTTTGGAAAACAATCCGTTTCCAAGTGAAATACTTCGTTACATAAATAATAAATTTCCAGATCCCACAAGTCATAAAATTTATTTTGATTGTGGCGATCAAACGTTGGACGCACTTTATCCAGAAATTCAAAAGGAAGTAAATGTCATTTTCAAGAAAAATGGCTTTAATTCCGATAAAAACTCCTCTTTTCTATTTTTTCCGGGAGACGATCATAGTGAAGCTTCATGGGAGAAACGCTTACATTTTTCACTCGAATTTCTTTTTAATTGACACCTGAAAGGTCGACCGTGAAATTGAATTCGTAATTTTATCCAAAGAGACAGATGAAAGCTACATCCATACCTAGAAATCTTACAAACTGCTTTTCGGAGCAACAGCTTTTAATTTCCAATCATCAAAAATCTCTTGAGGATTTCATCGAAAAACCATTTTCAAAAGAAGCATTTTCATCCCAAATTGAATTAAAGTCAAAAAATTACCTTCATTCAAATCGTAAACTTTTGCAATCGGTATTGATCCCAAAATACAGCGAATTGGAGAATAATGCTCAAGCTATTGAAAACATTCAAAAATTAACTGAGGAAAATTGTTTTACGATTACTACTGGACATCAATTGTCGCTGTTAAGTGGTCCGATTTATTTTATTTATAAAATTCTTCATGTTATCAAGCAATGTGAGGAACTCAAAAATATACATCCCAATTATCATTTTGTGCCTGTTTTTTGGATGGCTTCCGAAGATCATGATTTTGAGGAAATCAAGAGCATTTCATTATTCGGAAAATCGTTAAGTTGGAAAACACAACAAAGCGGTGCTGTGGGAAGAATGAATTTATCAGAATTACAGCACGTGCTCGATGATTTCAAAGAATTGTTTAACAATACGTCCTCAACCGAAATTTTCGATCTAGTCAGTCAGATGATTGGAAAAACTTATGGAGAAGCCTTTTTTAGATTCATTCATTATCTGTTTTCAGATTTTGGACTTGTAATTATTGACGGTGATCAAAAGGAATTCAAAAAATCATTTAGTAGAATCATGAGGCTTGAAATTGAAACCGAATTTTCATATCAGGCAGTAATTCAAACGAATGAGAAATTAACAAAATCCAATTTCAAAATCCAAGTAAATCAAAGAGAAATCAATTTGTTTTATCTTTCTGAAATGAGTCGAGATCGAATTTTAAAAATTGATTCGGGATTTCGTATCGGAAATAAATTATTCTCAAAAAGTGATTTTCTTGCTCTCATTGATTCAGAACCTGAGTGCTTTTCACCAAATGTTATCCTACGACCGCTTTATCAAGAAATTCAAAAGGAAGTAAATGTCATTTTCAAGAAAAATGGCTTTAATTCCGATAAAAACTCCTCTTTTCTATTTTTTCCGGGAGACGATCATAGTGAAGCTTCATGGGAGAAACGCTTACATTTT
>JBIKSL010000058.1:0-3454 GCA_044348645.1 Crocinitomicaceae bacterium
TTAAAATTCATGCAACAAATCATCAAAAATATATAGGCACTATTTTGTCCACTTGAACAAAACATCTAAAAACTAGGCACTATTTTGTCCATTACTCCATTTATTCCGTTTTTAGGTGGTCAATTACACCGTTTTTTTCCAATTCTTCCGCCAAAATCAATAAATTATTTAGAGACTCTTCAGAATGAGCAGAACCAATATGTTGAAGGATTATTCCTTTATTATTATAATAGTTTACTACCTGCACAGCCTTAGCATTTGATGCGGTCTTTATAACCATGATTTTCATCCAAAATTTACCTTAGTGCGGTAAAATTAGTGTTTTTAGAACAAAAAATACTGATTATCAGATATTTAAAACCACACTAATTTTTATGGGTACAAATCAGGAAATATAAGTTATTTATTGAAACGGTAAATTTATGTTAAAAAAAAATAAAACAAACACAGATTTGAGCATACTTTTTAAAATAGTTGAGTTTATTTGAGTATTTTTTAGATACAATTCAATACTGAATGCTAATTCGGAGTTAATCCAAAACACTTTTACATGTTCGATTCTGGAACTAATTATTCGGTATTTTTTAGCCCGTGAAAAGTGATTCAAGCAAATTAAAATTTTTCGTTTGAAGCGCTATAACTATTTTCTAATCATCCGTTTTCACAATTCGGAAAACTTTACTTGAGTCATTGACTTTCAAAAAATATATACCATTGGATAGTTCGGAGATGTTGAATTTCATCAAATTATTACAATTGGTTTGAGTAAATACTTTTTTACCATGTGCACTAAAGATATTTACATCAAACTGTAATTGATTTGTTTCAACAAAAAAAACTCCATCGGTGGGATTTGGATAAATCGTAATTTCAAAATCGTGCTGAATTTCTGTTTGATTCAAATTACCATACTCATCATGTTCCAAATAGTATATCCCGCCCAAATCTTGTCCAATCAGAAGATCTAACTTGTCGTCACTGTCTAAATCGGTAATGAATCCAGAGGCAAATCCACCGATATTACTTTTTAAGGACAGAAAATTTTCAGAAACCAAATTGAATAATCCACCTAAATTAAGATCTATTGAGTCGTAAAAATGAATTTGTCCATCAGCTGAACCAACTATTAAAAAGGTTGTATCGTTGTTTCTGAAAAAATTTGGAACAGCATAGCCTTCTGATGATGAATTAGCAACATCAATTCCTCCCAATTGATTGGTTATCCATTTAAAAATTGGGAATTCGGAAGTGCCAACATTCTCGAAATAGCTCAATTTTCCAGTTTTTTCTCCTACAATTAAATCCAATTTATTGTCGCTGTTCAGATCAAATAGTTGCGGTGAAGCGAACTGTCCGACTTGAATTAACTGGTCTTGAGCATCCTTTAATTTATTGATTTCAGAGATTTTGTAGTTTGGGCTTCCGTTTGTTCCATAATTTTTGAAATAAACCAGCTCGCCGTTTTCCAAGCCCAAAATTAAATCTGGTTTATTGTCTCCGTCGAGGTCACCAAAAGTTGGCACCATTCTTAAACCTAAGTTTGCTTGACTGAAATTCATGAAATCATCATCAACAAATTCAAAAATTGGTTTTTTAGACGTCCCAACATTTCTGTAAAAGGCAATCTTACTTTCTTTGAATGAGTTTGGTTTATACGAATAGAAATTACCGACTATTAAATCCATTAGGCCATCACCTGTTAAATCAGCTAAAACAGGAATTGAACCGCTTCCATGCTCAATCATATCTCCTTGCAAAAAGGCTGAGGTTTCAAAAATAAAGTTATGGTTTTGATTAGTGCCTATGTTTTTGTATTTCCAACAACTTCGCTCATTTTCAGATACATTTCGAGCATTGGGAGTTATGATTAAATCTTTTCGCTCATCAAAATCAACGTCCAACAAAAATGAAGCAGGGAAAAGTTGAACATTAATAGGAGTTGAATTAGATGGGAAAGAAACATCTTGTGATTTTATTTTTGAATTCGTATTCGGTGCTTTTCCGCTATTCAACAGAAGATTTAATGAAGAATACGCAACATCACCAATTAATAAGTCCATAACTCCTGAACCATCGTAATCAAATGCAAGTACCGTTGAACCAGAATGACCTTTCGTCAACTCATAAAAGTTGTTTTTCGCATTCGGTATATTTCCTGAATTACAAATCGATGTGGTATCATTCAAAATCACCATGTTGGAATTTATATCTTCACGAAATCCGCCCCAGCATTCATTTTTTAGTTCAAAAATCAACGAATCGGAGTGTCCAAACAATTCTTGACTTTGATTTTGATGATATTGAAGATATTCACCTCCGATATGAAAAGTCAAAACATCCAGATCTCCGTCATTTTCTACGTCAACAATTGCTGGAATATCACTTGAACTGACGTATAAGTTCATCTTTTTTCCCCAATTTAATGAATACAATAATTCACTGGCTAATTTCCATTTTAAACCATCTATTGTATTTCCAACATTTTGATAAACTTTAATCCCTCCAATTCCGTAGGTGAATAAGTCATTCTTGCCGTCTAAATTGTAATCCAATGTCGTTGCTCGATACCTGATATCGTTTGGAAATAATTGAGCCGCAAATGGATCGAATTTATAAAAGTGTTTCGCGTTTTCCACTTTGTGTTCGAATATACGCACCTGATTTTTGCTACGATCGAATACAAACAAATCCATGTCTCCATCAAAATCATAATCTATATCGGAAAATTGAGCATTGTTCAACCCTCCTGCCCATGCATGATTTAATTTAAATCCATTTTTAATTACCTCAACAGAATCCTTAAAAGTAAACTGAAATTGAGAAAATAAAAAGGTGTTCCAAAATGAGAAAAACAACAAAATCAGACATTTCATCGTTGTTTGACTTTTATTCCAAAAAACTGAATCAAAAGCAAACTTAACGGCTAAAAACTTTTTTGAATTGAATTGCATTATGTGGTGTTCTCTTGCTGAATGTAAATATAAAAAAAAGAACCCTTGCATCAATCAAATTGACTGATGTCGAGCAAAACTGTAGATTTATCAATGCATTCGGATAGAAACTTCTTATTGATCGTCAGACAAGATGACTATGCAACTTTTACGCAGTTGACATTTTCTAGTTATAGCAACGATTTTCAGCTCACTTTCCGTTTTGTTTTGACTCTACGAAAAATAATTCATGAATGATTTGAAAGAGAAAACCTCCAACAAATGCTCCCAATATAATCGTAATTAGGACGTTAGATGTAATAGAACAGCCTCCTTCACAGGGAAACGCAAGAAAGTATAGGTAACCTACTATTCCCCCGACAACATAACCTAAAAGAGTAAATAATGGGTTCAATATGATTTTGTGTGGGTAATAAAAAAAGCCAACTTTGTGGCTATGAATAATAGCAGAGAAATTTTTGAGTTGGCTTTGGGATTGACAACTCCATGGTTTGTTGAGAATG
>JBIKSL010000021.1:0-43706 GCA_044348645.1 Crocinitomicaceae bacterium
AGCCAGAGGTTATCGAAATATCAAGAATTTTATCAATATGATTTACTTTGTCGCTGGTAAACTCAAATTCAATTACCCACAATATTCCATATAGAGCCTTTTTTTTCTTATTTTTTGTTACCAGGCATTAATCACTTGAATAAAAGTCTAAAAATGAATCAGATGTTCAAATAGCATTACGTTCTATCCTCAATCAAAAAATACCAGGATTCATTTCAACTCTAATTATTTATTTAGACTTCATTTGAAGTAGTTTCAGGCCGTAATAAATTTTAGAGTACACAATTCGGGTTCAACGAAGTATTCACAATTTCGAGTGTATAAATTACTCATAAAACAGTGATTTAATGAGTTATCTCAAAATGAAATTAACTAATTTTGATTCATCCTTATTATGCGCTCGTTTGTCCTATTAATTATTTACTTTTTTGTTTCCAAATTCCTCTTTGCACAGCCAAAACTGGCATCGATAGATCGCAGCAGAATAAGTCGATTTGCAAACACATTCGAAACACTTAAGGGTAAATCCGTTGATGAACTTTCACATAACTTGCCGATTCAAAAAATAAATGGAATTCATTACTTATGTTTAATCGGAAAAGTCAACCGTAATTTCGATCCAATTTGTTTAATGGAAAAAAAATGGCTGGTTGGAAAACCGATTGGTCAAATAACCTCTGTAAAAGTACCGATTCATGATTTAAGATCCGTTGCATCAGCCGAGGAATTTGATTACCTTGGAATTGCTAACAATATTCGAAATCAGCTTGAGAAAGCTGTTAATTTAAAAGATGAGGATAACGAAGTATTTGAATTTGATCTTCCAAAAGGTTATTCAGGCGATGAAATATACATTGGAATAACAGATTGGGGTTTTGATTACACTTCCCCGATGTTTTATGATTCGGCACAACAGCAAACTCGAATTGTCTCGGCTTGGGATCAGTTCAAACGAAGTGGTCCCTCTCCAATGGGATTTGATTACGGAACAGAATATAACTCTGCTCAAGAGCTTCTTGATGCTAAGTCTGATACTGCGACGATTTATTCATTCACTACTCACGGCACACATGTCGCAGGAATTGCTGGTGGGAGTGGAGCCGGAACAATTTACAAGGGAGTTGCTTCGAACTCAAAGTTCTTATTTACTACTTTTCTCGCAAATGAAAATGCCGTTTTGGATGCTTGGGAATGGATGTACCATAAAGCAAAAGCTGATAAAAAAAGACTAATTATCAATATGAGTTGGGGACTTTATCAACATGGGATGTTGGACGGAACATCTCTTCTAAGTCAAGTTGTATCAGCTTACACAGACTCAGGTGTTGTTTTTGTTAATTCAGCTGGTAATAATGGAAACGTAAATTTTCACATCAAACGAATGTTTAACAATGACGTATTGAAAACAAAAATTGACTTTTTTTCTAATCATTCCAATTCATTGGATTTGACTCAGTGCATCCATTCGTGGGGTGAAGTTGGTAAGAGTTTCTCAAATGGAATTATCATTACCAACAGTAATGGCTCAATTTTAGCTGAAAGTCCTTATTATTCAACGAATTTAGCTAATGACCATATTGATACATTTTTAGTTGCCAATGAAGACACCGTTTGGTACAATATTTTTGTAGATCATTCTCATCCGTTGAATAGCAAACCGCATCAAATTTTGCAAGTGAAGAAAAAAAACGCATCATTGCAGGTATTGCTAAAATCAACAGCCATAACTGGAACGGTTCACTATTGGAATACCACTGAGTTAAATCATGAACGCGGCAATTGGGGAATGAATTTTTTAAACTTTGGAGATGGAACAGAAGGAGGAGATAATCAATATGGAATAGGCGAACCCGCTTGCGCTGATGATATTATTAGCGTAGGAGCCCACAATCCCAAAGGTGATTCTATTAATCACAATTTTCATACTCCTTCAATTGCTAAATTTTCCAGTTTGGGACCTCGTTATGATGGTAAAATGAAGCCTGATATTGCTGCGCCCGGAGTAAATGTAGTGTCGTCTATATCCTCTTTTTCGGACGACCTATTTAATTCAATAACTTCTGTGGATTTCAAAGGAAGAACCTATCATTTCGCTAAATTTTCAGGAACATCCATGGCTTCACCTTTCGTTGCTGGTGTTTCGGCTTTAATTTTAGATGCAAATCCCTATCTATCTGCTCGGCAAGTTAAAGAAATAATTTTGCAAAGCGCTGATCAAAATGTATTTAATGACAATCAAGAATTTAAGGATAAATCAAAATGGGGAGCTGGAAAAATAAATCCTAGAAATGCAGTTAATCTTGCTCTTCAAACGATTGGCTCAGAAAATTCGTCGTTAGAGCTAACTTGGACTGTTTACCCGAATCCAGTTATGAATGAATTGCATTTTACAATTGTTGAGGAGCTGCCCAAAATGGCTGCAATTTTCGATGAGTTCGGTAATTATTTCGAAAAACCTATTTTAAATGGGAAAGTTTTTGTTTCTGACATTCCGAAAGGACATTATCACATTCGTCTTATAATTAATGGTCGGGTTCAGCAAGATAAATTTATTAAGCGATAAATTGGACTTGTTATGAAAAACCGATCCAAAGCCTAATTATTTTTTTCTAAGATGTAAGTCAATGTTTTTTCCAATAAATGGAACCTATCTTTTCCCTTGACGTTGTGTTTGTGCATAGGATACGGAAAGAAATCCATTTGTTTTCCAAATTCAATAAATTTCTGTACCAAAGCATAATTGTGCTGCATAACTACTACATCGTCAATTGTCCCGTGAATTAACAACAAGTCGCCTTTTAAATTTTGAGCATAATTCAATAATGAAGCTTTTTCGTAGCCTTTACTATTTTGTTCAGGTCTATCCATATAGCGTTCCCCATACATAACTTCATAATATTTCCAATCTGTCACCAGACCTCCGGCAACGCCGACTTTGAAAGTTCCCGGTTGACGAAGCATCAAAGTGGTTGTCATAAATCCACCATAGGACCAACCATGAACAGCCAATCGATTTCCATCTACAAAAGAAAGAGACTTTAGATAGTCAACTCCGGTCATCTGATCCTCCATTTCAATATCACCCAATCTTCTGTGAATTTGGGATTCAAATGCAAAACCTCGCTCTGCAGAACCTCGATTGTCAAGTGTGAAAATCAGATATCCTTGATTTGCCATCCAATTCATCCAAAGATCAGCTCCGGCCAACCATGTATTTGTTACCATTTGAGCTTGAGGCCCACCATAAACATAAACCAAAACAGGATATTTTTTGGTAGAATCAAAATCACTTGGTTTGATAAGCCGATAATACAAATCAGAACCATCTTTTGCTTTTAAAATTCCAATTTCAGTAGTTCCAAGATTGTAATCGCCCAATTTATCTTTCGATTCCTTTAATAACTTAGTTATTTTACCTGAAATTGTGTAAATTATTGATTTGTAAGGCACGGTCAAACTTGAAAAGGAATCGAAAAAATAGATGCCATCCGAGGATAGAGAAAAATTATGAGTTCCTTCCTCTTTGGTTATAAGTTTAGAATTACCGTCTAAGTCAACACTGTAAACAAGGGTATTTGTTGGGGTTCCTCCCGTTGCCGAATAATAGATCGTTTTTTTATCCGGACTGGTATTGAGAATCTCTTTTACTACGAACTGATGTTCTGTGAGTTTTTTCTTCAATATACCATTGAAATCATATAAATATAAATTATTGAATCCATCGCGTTCTGAAATCCAAATAAAATCATTTGAATCAGAATAAAAATAAGCGGGATGAACGGGTTCAACCCATTTATCGTTCGTTTCCTCAAAAAGTGTTTTTATAAATTTTCCGGACTTTGAATCATAAACATTCAACCACATGTGGTTTTGATCGCGATTAACTTCGGCAACAATAATACATTTCTCATCAGGAGTGAAAGTCAAATTTGTTAAATAATCATCTTTTGCTCCTCGAGGGTTGATGTATATCGTTTTTTTTGTTTTTAAATTGAAAATCCCAATGCGCGGCTCCTCTGATTTTTGTCCTGCCATCGGGTATTTTATGGGTATCAATTCACCAGGTGTAGTGTTTATATCCAACAAAGGATAATTGTGAACATTGGTTTCATTTTTCTGATAGAATGCTAGGTAATTACCGTTATTTGACCAAAAAATGCCATCGGAAATTCCAAATTCATTTCGGGCAATTGATTGACCGGAAACAATATTTTTATCCAAGTTTTTTGTAACAGCTATCTCATCTACAAATAAATTATTTTCAATTGTATAAGCTAATTTATTTGAACCTAAATGATAAGTTTGATTTTCTGATTTTTCAGGAGCCTTTTTCAGAACCTCACCCGAATTGCTGGCAATATTCCACTTTGCAATCGTTTGTCCATCGTTCAAAAGGATATCATTTTCAGAAAGCCATGACAACCCGTAGAAATCCAAGAAAAACGTTTTTAAACCCAAATTTATATCATCGATTTTAGCTAATTCGGTTACTTTTTCACTTGAGATAGTTGATTTTAAAAGCGTTTTCCAATCTGCAGACAAAAAAGAATAATTTCTAGAATTTGGAATCCAAAGAAATTTATTGATTCGATCTGTTGAAAGAGTTCTATGCTTTAAAACACATTCTCTCAATGAAAGCTCTTTTTTCTGCGCAAACGAAGAAATAAAAAAGAAAATAAAAACTAGAAATATCAACTTGTTCATACCCGATTTATGAATTGATTAAAAAATTGCTCTATTGGTCGTCCAGCTTCAAAGCAGTCTAAAACGATTTGATCAAGCTTGGGATCTAATATGGTCTCTGCTGGAAATTCTTTGAAAAAGTACCATTGTTTGTTAAATATCAAAGGTTCTTTCGATCCAGCATCTTTCAAATAGGTAGGGATAACTTTGTTTTTTTCACCTAAAATTCTTCCAAAGTACTTTTTGAATACTTTAGAATTATAGATTTTTTGAAATTCATCAAGATTCTTAGCGATACCTTCACGAATCAATAGTAAATCATCTTTTTCAATTTCGTAAATTCCCCCATATACACGAACGTACTCCGGACCCAATTCAAAATAAATCCCATTAACTGCTTGACTTTTCTTGCCATTTGGAGCAATCACCGCTGAACATTGCAATTTATAAGGTGATTTGTCTTTCGAAAATCTTATATCGCGATTGATTCTAAAAATACAGTCTTTGGCATCCAAATCTCGAAATGCGGAATCCATATCCGCAATTTTTTCAATCACGTTTTGTGTGAACGCATAAAATGGTTTTTTGATGTTTTCCTCGTAACGTTTTCGGTTCATATCAAACCATTCCCTGTGATTGTTGGGAGCTAATTCAATGAAAAATCGCAAGAAATCCTCTGTAAAAAATGATTTATTTAACATAAATATGTAAAAATAACAAGAATTTTTCGACCTTTCTTTCTACTGTCAAATGAATAACTTTAACAAAAAAATAAAATTGATAATATTTTTTCAAGATAACTGTTGTCATTTTGAATTTGATTCAATTAAAATATGGTTAAGTTGAATTGAATGTTCTTCGACTCCAATGGATTTTTATTAACTTTGACCCTAAATAATTCGTTTTGAATTCGGCATGAATGATCAAGTTAAGCAAAATTGGTACGTTGTTAAAACAAACCCGCGAGCAGAAAAAAAAGTTTATGATCGGATAATTTCATTAGGAATAGACGCTTATTTGCCTCTTGTATCTACAATAAGACAATGGAGTGATCGAAAAAAAAAAGTTGACCTTCCGCTGATTAGTTCAACCCTATTCATCAATTGTTCAGAAAAGGACTTTTCCAAAATATTCAATGTTCCAGGATTTCATTCTTTTTTATATTATCTCAGAAAACCGGCTATAGTTCGTGATTATGAAATCAATAATCTAAGAATTCTACTTCAAGAAAATGTTGAGTTTGAGTCAATCGAGACTGAAAAACTTCTCAAAGGTGATCGGGTGGAGGTAATTCGTGGGCCATTTCAAGGTTTGATTGCCACTTCAGTTGAAATTGACCGCAGTCATAAATTAATAGTTGAAATTGAAGGGATGGATCAAAAATTTATTGTTCATGTTCCGAGAACTTATGTTCGAAAAATAAGATCAAATTAATGAAAGTAGGTTTTAAATATTCTGAGGAAAAACAATTGTAAATTAGAAATTTGTAATCAATGAGAAAAAAAATTCTAGTTACCGGAGGAGCAGGGTTTATTGGAAGTAATACTTGTGAAAATTTATTGTCCGAAGGACATAGTGTAGTTTGTCTGGATAATTTCATTACCGGAAGACGTTCGAATATCGAAAAAATGTTGGAACATCCTTCATACCAATTGATAGAAGGTGATATTCGTTCTCTCGACGATTGTAAAAATGCTGTTTCAGATTGTGAAATTGTATTGCATTTGGCAGCTTTGGGTTCCGTTCCCCGGTCAATTGCCGATCCAATTACAACAAATGATATAAACATCAATGGCTTTTTAAATATGATTGTTGCTGCTCGCGATGCCGGAGTAAAGCGCTTTGTATATGCAGCAAGTTCTTCGACATATGGCGATTCAGATTCATTGCCGAAAGTTGAGGATGTTATTGGCAAACCTTTGTCTCCTTATGCCATCACGAAATATGTTGGTGAATTGTATGCTGATGTATTTGCGAAAACCTATGGCATTGAGTGTATCGGTTTAAGGTACTTCAATGTTTTTGGTAGAAGACAAGATCCATCTGGAGCATACGCAGCAGTGATACCGAAATTCATAGATGCTTTAATCCATCATAAATCGCCTGTCATCAACGGAGATGGAAGTTATTCACGCGATTTTACATACATAGATAATGTTATTCAAATAAACAAATTGGCCATGTTTGCAACGAATAACGAAAGTTTAAATCAAGTTTACAATGTTGCTTTTGGTGAGAGTTCAACACTCAAAGAACTATTTCATGGTATTAGACTCAATCTCTCTAAATTCGATCAGCAAATAGAAAATATTCAATGTACTTACGGAGATTTTCGCAAGGGAGATATTCCTCATTCGCTTGCTTCCATAGAAAAGGCCAAAAATTTATTGAACTATAATCCGACTCATTCATTGAGTGATGGTCTAGAAGAAACAGTTAAATGGTATTGGAAAAATAGTTAGCGAAAATTGTCTTGAAATTTGCTCGATTCAAATCATGGTTGAATTAAATACTAAAATTTAACACATCCTAGTCGTTCAATTATAGGAAAGAATGTTTCCGTCAATTTTGAATTTGATTTCTTATTTTTGGTAAAAATTAAATTATGGGATTATTAGAAAATAAAGTTGTTCTCATTACTGGTGCTTCCAGAGGAATCGGAAAATCAATTGCTGAAGAATGTGTTCGGCAAGGTGCTATTGTTGCATTTACTTACCTTTCCTCCGAGGAAAAAGCACGAGCATTGGAATTAGAATTATCGGCGAACGGTGGAATTGCCAAAGGGTTTCGCTCGGATGCTTCTAAATTTGATGATGCTCAGAAATTGGTCGATGATGTTGTTTCTGAATTTGGAACAATTGATGTTTTGGTGAATAATGCAGGAATAACGCGTGACACTCTTCTCATGCGAATGTCGGAAGAACAATGGGATGAGGTAATCAATACCAATCTAAAATCAGCTTTTAATTTAACTAAAGCAGTTCAACGACCTATGTTAAAAGCCCGAAGTGGTTCGATAATCAATATGTCATCCGTTGTGGGTGTTAAAGGAAATGCCGGACAAGCCAATTATGCTGCATCGAAAGCTGGACTTATTGGATTTACAAAGTCTGTAGCAGCAGAACTCGGCTCTAGAAATATACGTTGTAATGCCATTGCTCCAGGATTTATTGAAACAGAAATGACTGATGCTCTGGATCAAAAAGTGGTTGAAGAATGGCGAAATGGAATTCCTCTAAAACGAGGTGGTCAACCAAATGACGTTGCAAACACAACTGTATTTTTAGCTTCGGATATGTCGGCCTATATTACCGGTCAGACCATACACGTTTGTGGTGGAATGTTAATGTAATAAAATGAATATCCGTCCGAGAAGAAATAGAAAGTCCTTCGCAATCAGAAACATGGTTGAAGAGACGAAATTGGGGGTTGAGAATCTCATTTATCCGATTTTTCTGAAGGATGGTCACAACATCAAGGAAGAAGTTTCGTCCTTACCAAATAATTTTCGTTGGTCTATTGATCGTTTATTGCCTGAATTAGAATTATGTCTAAAATTGGGAATCACGACTTTTGACATTTTTCCTGCTGTTGATGAAAAGTTGAAAGATAAAATTGCTTCGTTCAGTTATGCTGAAGATAATTTTTATTTGCACGCCATTCGAAAAATCAAAGAAACATTTCCACAATTAATGCTAATGAGCGATGTTGCTTTGGATCCTTATTCATCTGATGGTCACGATGGTTATGTAGAAAATGGGAAAATTTTAAACGATGAAACTCTACCAATTCTTGCTAAAATGTCTTTGGCTCAAGCGCAAGCGGGAATTGATATCATTGGTCCTTCGGATATGATGGATGGCAGGGTAGGGGTAATTCGAGAAACATTGGACGAAAACGGATTTTCGGAAGTAAGCATCATGTCCTACACTGCTAAATATGCCAGTGCTTTCTACGGTCCGTTCAGAGATGCTTTGAATTCTGCTCCAAAATCAGGTGATAAAAAGACGTATCAAATGAATCCTGCAAATAAGCGTGAGGCACTTCTAGAGGCACAACTCGACTTTGAGGAGGGAGCAGATATGCTGATGGTTAAACCGGCACTTTGTTATTTGGACGTCATACAGCTTTTGAAAGAAAATTTTAATATACCGATAACTGCATATAACGTGAGTGGAGAATGTGCAATGGTTTACGCGGCATCCAAAAATGGTTGGTTGGATTACGAACGAGCCGTCTTCGAAATGTTACTTAGTATGCGACGTGCGGGTGCCGATGGAATCTTAACCTATTTTGCTAAAGATTTTGCTCAGTTTTCAGCAAGATGAAAACTGAGATTAATTTAAATCCGGTTTTTTATTTAAAGTATTAATCAAAAATATGATTTATGACAGAGCTCATTGAGGATAAAAATAAGACAAATAAAGGAAACAAAATTCCAACCTCACTTCTCATTACAGGAATAATTTCAATTATTGGAACAAGTTCTGCTATTCTGTCTGCAATTCAATCGTTGATTTTTGGTAAGCCAAGTGAGTCTGAAATTAATGAGGCTAAGTTAGAAATTGCTAAATCATTGGAGGAAATTCAAAAGAGCAACATGGAATTCCTTGAGCAACTTTTAAGAAATCTGCAAATCATGCTTGATGCTATGTATGAAAATTTCATTCTGTATTCTTTGGTAGCAGGAAGTGTGGCGGCTATCGGTTTAACAGGAATTATTTTGATGTTTCGAAGAAAGGAACTAGGCTTTCATTTGTATATAATTTATTGTTTTCTTTATGTTGCACAAAATTATCTATTGGTTTCGCCTTCGAATGTTCCGTTTCTTCTTGTGATTGGCAACTTATTGATTTCAGGACTGTTTGTATTTATATACTCTCGTAGCATTTCGTGGTTTAGAAATAAGGCATGAGATCTAAAGTTATATTAGTTCAATGATTGAAATTGGTCTGCGATTGATGCTATTAACCTGAGTTCGATTTATAAATTGGTTTCAGAACGCTTAGAAACAATGAGTTACGAGCAAGGCTTTTGAAGATTTATCGGGATAAATCAAAAAGCATTGTGAAGTGAATTGTTGTTTATCAGCGGTATAACAAATTGCTTTGCATAAAAACCAGTTACTCAGCGTTGTCCAATCTCGATTTAGCCCGCTACCGCGTAAGCAGTAACGAAGTTAAACCTTCGATTGAACGCCTTGACTAACAGATTTTTATGTCAATCTGAATGTCAATTTTAGAATCGAACTCAGGTTATTAAAAGCGAACTTATATTAGTTGTTGTGAAAAGTAACTAACTCAATCGAACAGTATTTTGGTCGGCTGCTTTTGAATTAGTATTATCGATTAAGAAAAATTATTCTTTCAAATGTTTAGCTTTGCAGTCCCAATGCAATTTAGGAAACTTTTTCTTTTAACTTGTTTATTTTTTTCATTCTTTGTTCATTCACAAAACAAGGTCGGAAATGGTGATGGGATTTTAATAGGCAAGATCATTGATAATAAAACTGAAAAACCATTAGAATATGTTTCAGTAAAGTTACTTTTATCTAGGGATTCGGCTTTGTTGACTGGAGTTTACACCGATCCTGAAGGGAAATTCAATTTGGAGAATCTCCCGTTTGGTTCGTTTCTTCTTAAAATTAGTTTGACAGGTTTCGAAACCCAATTTATTTCTCCTGTAACTTTTTCTGCAACAACGAAATTATTCAATGCCGGAACCATTAAATTGAATCCTGATAAGGAAATTGCACTTGAAGGAGTAAAGGTGATAGGCAAGTCTGATGTTTTGACAGCGGGAATCGATAAGAAAATCTATAATGTCGCTGAAGATTTGACGGTTAAAGGTGGAACTGCAAATGACATTCTGAATCGCCTACCATCGGTGGAAGTTGATCAAGATGGAAATGTGATGTTGCGAGGAGAAGGAATGGTAACTATTTTAATTGATGGTCGTCCAAGTTCATTATCAGGTGGAAATGGTAAAACTTTATTAGATGCGCTGCCTGCCGGCTCTGTTGAACGAATTGAAATTGTAACAAATCCTTCGGCGAAATACAATCCTGATGGAACCTCCGGAATCATTAACATCGTATTGAAAAAGAATAAGTTGAAAGGATTGAATGGCTCTGTATCTGTTAATTTGGGATCTGGCGATTTGAGAGGAGGAAATGTCGCAGAAGGGAATACGTCACTAAGTTACCGCAATGGATGGGTGAATGTTTATGGAATCTATAATTTCCGTTACTTGGATGGTTATCGAAACAATACCTCATTCATTCGACAAAGTTTCGATAGTGGAAGTAACTTGATAGTTGACCAAAATCGAACAGGAACTGATTTAAATTTTGGAAATACCTTTCGAATGGGTGCTGATTTTTATTTAAAACGAAGAAATACCCTCGCTTTTTCGGCAACGGGAAATTTAGGTAGGAGAGATCGCACCGGAGATTTGTGGAGTAATGTATACACTGAGCCAACTACATATACTGATTTATGGCGAAGAATGTCTTACGATCCAACGCAGCAGCGCAATTTCGATGTGAATTTGAATTTTCGTCACGACTTGAAAGATGATCGTGGAAATTATGTTTTTGATTTTAGTCAGTCTTTTGAAAATGAATCGATTCAAGGATATTATCAAAACATTTATTACAAACCGGATTCATCGTTGAACGATAAAAAGGATTTGAATCAACAGTTATTCAACAAGGAAAAGAATAATATTTCGAATCTGCAATTTGATTTTACGTATCTCTTTCCAAAAATTAATGCCCGAATGGAAACGGGAACTAAAGCAATTATCGCCCAACAAGCCGTTAATCCGATTTCAGAAACGCAGGATAGTATTTCCAATCAATGGCTTGAAGATACCTTGGCGAATTTCAATTACCGATACGATGAACAGATTTACAGTGTTTACGGAATTTTTGGACAGCAAATCGGCAAATTGAAATACCAGGGAGGAATTCGGCTGGAACAAGCATATCAAATTCCTAATTTATTAACGGACACTCTTCGCATTGTAAATGATTATTTCAATTTTTTCCCTTCAGCACATATTCGTTATTCCTTGGCTGAGAAAACGGAGATTGGATTGAGCTACAGCAAACGAATTACGCGTGCCAGCTCTGCGGATATGAATCCTTTTACGACTTATGCCGATCCGTTTAATTTGCGAAGAGGAAATCCATATTTGAAACCTGAATACATTGATTCATATGACTTTTCATTTTCGATGGATCGAAAAAAATGGTCCGTTTTGGCAAGTGCGTATTATCGAAACAACAAAGGTGTAATTACTCGTTTCAAAGAATTTTATGAAAATGGAACTTCGGCAATAACTTTCAAAAATATCTCGGAAACAAAAACATTGGGACAAGAATTAGTTGTTACTTACAAACCATACACGTGGTGGCGAAATACCTTTTCTTGGAACGGAAATTACATCTGGTATATCACCAATCTCACTGAGTTACCAAACAGAAAAGGATATGTAATGAATTTCAAATACAACGCTGCGATTGAATTCTGGAAGAAAACTGCAAGTGTTCAATTGAGTGTAACGTATAACGGTCGTCGCATAACGGTTCAAGGAATTGCACAACGCCAAGGTCCAATCGATTTGGCTTTCGAAAAGAAATTTTTTCAAGGGAAGTTTTCTTTGGGAACGCGTGTTACAGATATTTTTAATACACAAGGATTTTTCTTCGAGGTGGATCGTCCGGGAGTTTATCAAGAATCTGAATTCAAGTGGCTCACACGCCGCATTTTTCTTACTGCATCCTATAAGTTTGGAAAACTTGAAATGTCAAATAAGTCCAGGCTTCCCGGATCTGAAGGCGGAGGAGATATGTAAATCTTTAATGAGTCTGAAAATAATTTAATCAACCAATTTTTATTCATTTTTTTTATAATAAAATCTTTTAATTGTATTACTATTGTTAAAATGCTTATTATATGATTGCCAATCTCAAAACAGATATGTCTAAACTAGAGCGTCTCATTAATTTCCCAGTTACGTTTCTTGTTGCCATCTCCAATAGTGGAGCGAGCAGGACTTTATTCGAGAATTAAATCTTTGATAAATGTTTCACTTACAACGATTCCAGTCGAAAATCCCTTAATGTGCGGCATTTGTTTATATTTCCTAAAGTCTTGGAGACAAATTTATCGTATGTATTTACTTCTGCTGCAACCTTTGTTCGCATTCAATGTTGGGAGTAACTTTCTAGCATCCAATTTGGGACAAACTCAATTAGTTGACGGATTAATGGTTTACAATTATTATGAGATCGTCAGAAGATTCTTGTGAAATTTTGATTTTTTTTGTTCAAGCCAAAATAAGGGACTTTTCATATTTTTAAACTTTCTGATAGTTGTGACCAGACTCAAAGTATTAAAAAAAATCGACCTATACTTGGTATATTAATTATATTTTTGCGTGCTTCATTTAGTGTAATTTTATGCGAAAAAAGATCCAATTTATTTTCAATCCGTCTGAGATTGGCGCAGGAACAAGAGGTGCTTCACTTGGTCCTAATGCCATTTTAACTGCTGCGCGTTCCAAGAATTCAAAATTGTTTCGGAATCGTGATGTATCAGTTTTATCGGATTTGAATGATATATTGAATGATTCCGATCGTTTATCTTTTGCGAAAAATATTGAGGAATTAATGATGTTATATTCTAACATCGAAAAAGAAATCAAGAAAACTTTTCACAACGGATTTATACCTGTTATTTTAGCAGGTGATCACAGCTCGGCCGGCGGAACAATTTCAGCGATTTCCAAGAATTTTCCAACAAAAAAAATTGGCGTTTTATGGATTGATGCTCACGCTGATATTCATACGCCTTTCACTACGCCTTCTGGTAACTTACATGGCATGCCAGTTGCGGCTTGTCTCGGAGTCGATAATTTGGAATGTAAAAAGAATGAAGTTGACGAAAAAACAATACAGCAATGGAATAGATTAAAAATGGAAGCATTTGATTCTGATAATCTCGTTTATATTGCTGTTCGCCAAACTGAAAAGGAAGAGGATTATCTGATCGATAAATTAAACATAAAAAATTACAGTGTTAATGAAGTAAGGCATATAGGAATTCATAAATTAATCGATGAACTCAAAGAGAAATTTGAAGGATTAGACCATTTGTACGTTTCTTTTGATGTTGATTCCATGGATCCTAAACTTACCTCAAATGGAACCGGAACTCCCGTGCCGAATGGACTTAAACCTGAAGAAGCAAAAGAAATACTTGTTGAAGTTTGTAAACTTGAAAAGTTGATTGCATTGGAAATCGTTGAAGTTAATCCGTGTTTAGACGATAATAAAAACAAAATGGCCGAGACGACCTTGGAAATTCTTGAGGCAGTAATCGATACTTTGGAAAAATAGTGCATGGAAAAAAGGATAAAAGAACTACTTCTATTAAAATCATCAACCATTTTTGGTTGTCAAATTGAGGAATCACAAATTCAATTTCAGATTACACGCAAAGATGTAAAAGGCGATTTTACCTTAGTAACGTTTCCATTTTCTAAGTTAATGCATTGCTCTCCTGCTGATGCCGCAAAAAAAATTGGTGAGTTCTTACAAAGTAATTTATCTCAAATTGAAAATTTTGAAGTCATCAATGGATTTCTAAATATCTGTTTGAATGATTCCTACTGGATAGAGCAATTAAGTGAAATTCAAAAAATTGAAAAATTTGGTTTTTCGCAACCAAATACAAAACCATTGTATATGGTAGAGTATTCCTCGCCGAATACAAATAAACCGCTTCATCTTGGTCATCTAAGAAATATTTTTCTTGGCTATTCCGTTTCTGAAATTTTAAAGGCAAATGGACACAAAGTAATAAAAACGCAGGTTATCAATGATCGAGGAATTCATATTTGTAAAAGCATGCTCGCTTGGGAAAAATTTTCTCCCTTGAATTTAAAAGGAGAAAGGGAAACCCCATCCAATACAGGCATAAAAGGAGACAAATTGGTTGGAAAATATTATGTCGAATTCGACAAATACTTTAACGAGGAAGCCAAGCAGATCATCGAAAAATGGTATCAGGGTGATTTTGATGGGTTTTCGAACGTGATAAAAGAAGAATTCCAAAAATTTCAATCAACCAAAGAAGGTAAGGATGAAAAAGTAACCCAAGCAATCGACGCGAAAATAAAAGAGTTGGCAAAAAATCAAACCAATCTGTTAAGAGAAGCGAAGGAAATGCTTATCAAATGGGAAGCTCGTGATCCTCAAGTCTATCTACTTTGGAGCACCATGAACGGATGGGTTTACGAAGGTTTTGAAGCGACTTACAAAAAGATGGGCGTTGATTTCGATAAGCTATATTATGAGTCCGACACCTTTCTTCTTGGAAAAGATGTTGTTCTAGAAGGTCTTAAAAATGGTGTTTTTTATAAAAAAGAGGATGGATCCGTTTGGATTGATTTAACAAATGAGGGCCTTGATGAAAAACTAGTTCTTCGTTCGGACGGAACGGCTGTTTACATGACACAAGACATTGGAACGGCAATTGACCGATTTAAGGATTTTTCCAATTTAAATGGAATGGTTTATACTGTTGGAAATGAACAAGATTATCATTTCAAAGTGCTTTTTTTGATTTTAAAGAAGTTAGGGTATAATTGGGCTGATAATTGCTACCATTTATCTTATGGAATGGTTGATTTACCAACAGGAAAAATGAAATCTCGAGAAGGTACAGTTGTCGATGCAGATGACTTAATGGATGAAGTTATTGAAAAAGCAACTGAAATTACAGGTGAGCGAGGACATTTGGAAGGGATGTCTGAAAAGGAAAAAAAGAAACTATTTTCTCAAATCGGACTTGGTGGGTTAAAATACTATCTTTTAAAAGTTGATCCGAAGAAACGAATGATGTTTAATCCTGAAGAATCGATTGATTTGAACGGAAATACTGGTCCTTTTCTTCAATACACGTTTGCACGTATTCAATCCTTGTTAACCAAAGCTGATTTCAAAAATGAGAGCCGAAATATAGACATTTATGCTATTTCAGAGGAGGAGAAGCTCATTATTAAAACATTAAGTAGCTTTCCTGCGATCATTGATGAGGCAGCTAGAACTTATTCTCCTGCTTTGATTGCGAATTTCGTTTATGAATTAGTTAAAAATTACAATCATTTTTATCAATCGGTTAAAATTTTGAACGAAGAGAATGAAAACATTAAAATAGCGAGATTAATTATCAGTTCTGAAGTTGGAAAAACTATCGGTAATTGCCTTCATTTACTGGGGATTGAAGCACCAAATAGAATGTGACCAATTCAATTGGTATTGAATTGTCAACTGTTTATATATCATTTTATTGATTATTTTTCACAACTATAAATTCTGCTAAAAATAGGAGCATAAAGATAGCTTCACACCAAATTTCTTCCTTAACTTTTGGAGTGATCGAAATGTCTTCACTTTTGCATTATTTTCGGTAATACCAAGGAACTCTCCAATTTCTTTGAAAGAACGTTTTTCAAAATATCTCATTTCAATTAATTGGAGTTCGGTGTCATTTAATTGACTCAAGCTCTTCAATAATTTTTGTTTATTGTATTCAAGTGAATCATCAAAAAAATCATCGACTTTGTCAGTAATATTGGCAGTTTCAATTCGAATCGTATTTTTTGCTTTTTTGTCTCGAAAAGATTGATAAAGTTCACTTTTTGCTATCCGAAACAACCATGATGAAAAAGAAACACCACGAAACTCAAATTTATTCAATCCGCATAGTGCTTTAACAAAAACAGATGAAGTAATGTCTTGAGCAGATTCTTCTTCATCAACTCTTTTGCGAATGTAACGAAAAATAGCATTGTGATATTTGTCATAGATTGGGGCAAAAAATTGAGGATTAATTTTTGCCTTTTCAATTAAATTGAACTCTTCTTGTAAAAAAGAAATGTTTTGATGATAAACAGATGTTGTTGCCATGTTCTTTTGTTTTATAGTTTTTAAAAGGAGAAAAAAGAGCTTGCAGACTCTCAAAAAAAAGAAACGCAACATTTCTAAAAATGTAACAAAATAATTGTTGTAAAATTTTAATTAGCGAGCTAAAATTCGAAAACAAAGTTTTTAATTAGCTGCAAACCAGCATCATGACTTTTTTCAGGATGATATTGAACTCCCACCATGTTCTCTTTTTGAAATGCAGAAACAAATTCTTCTTCGTACCCCGTTGTATGCAAAATATCTGATTTTTGATTCGCTTTGAAATAATAAGAATGAACAAAATAAAATTCATCTTTATCATTCAATCCCTTGTTCAAAATGCTTTCTTTTTGAATGCTGATTCCATTCCAACCCATGTGTGGGATTTTGTATCTTAGTTTATCTACAACTTGAAAACGAGCAACTTGACCATCAATCCATCCCAAACCATCTACATTTCCTTCTTCACTATATTTTGCCATTAATTGCATTCCCAAACAAATACCGAGAATTGGAACTTTCTTATTCAACACCAAGTCATTTAAAATCCCAATTAAATCGGAATCTTTAAGTTGCTTCATTGCTCTGCCAAAATGTCCAACACCTGGTAATATAAGTTTGTCCGCCTTCATTAATATTTCTGGCTCATTGGATATTTCAAAGTCTGCACCTAAATACTTTAATTTTTTGGAAACAGAATGAATATTCCCCATTTTGTAATCAACAATTACAATTTTCATTTAGCAAATATATTGGGTTTCACTCAAATTAATCTTTCTGAAAATCAAATTTCTTTGAAAAATCATTTCTTAAGTTTAACTTTACCAATATGTTTCGACCACGTGTTATTCCAGTGTTGCTTTTAAGAAAACTAGGTCTTGTAAAGTCAATTGGATTCAAAAATTACACTTACATTGGTGATCCGATGAACGCTGTTCGAATTTACAACGAAATGAAAGCGGATGAACTTGTTTTTCTTGATATAGAAGCAACCAATCAAAATCGTTTAATAGATCTAGATTTTGTTCGTGAAGTCGGGGAAGAAGCAAACATGCCATTTGCCGTTGGAGGAGGAATAAAATCAATCGAGGATATTCGAAAAATCACCAATGCAGGAGCAGAAAAAGTGGTGATAAATTCAGCTGCCGTTGATTTTGAATTTATTAAAAATGCTTCAAAAGAATTCGGATCATCAACAATTGTTGTTTGTATTGATATCAAAAAAAAGATGTTGGGAGGTATTAAAACATGGACAAACTGCGGACAAAAATCAACGAAATATCACCCAGTTGAATTCGCAAAATTAATGGAAGAAAGTGGTGCCGGAGAATTGATTATTCAGTCAATTGACCGAGATGGAAAAATGGAAGGTTATGATGTGAATTTAATTCGTTCAATTTCTGAATCAGTAAATATCCCTATTGTTGCTCTCGGTGGAGCCGGTCAAATAAATCACATGAAAGATGCAGCTCAATTTGGTTTTGCCAACGGTTTAGGGGCTGGTAGTATGTTTGTTTATCAAGGATCTAATAAAGGAGTTTTGATCAATTATCTTTCCGAAAAAGAAAAAAAATCAATTCTGTGAATCATTAACTCTAGATAAATAAACTTTGTTAAATCGCAGAATTTGAATAATTTATTAGTAACGATTGAAAGAAGTTGCGTGAGTTCAGCATCAAATCAATTTGCTTTTATAAGCTGTTGATTCTTCAATCATGGAATTTAAGTTTTTCTTATGTTAATACAAAAAGTTAAATTATGAAAACAGCATTAATCACAGGAGCATCAAGCGGAATAGGAAAAGAATTAGCTAGAATCCATGCTTCTCGAGGAGGTAATCTTGTTCTTGTAGCCAGAAGAGAAAATGAGTTGGAATCTTTACGTTCCGAATTAGAGGAAAAATTCAAGGTGAAAGTTAATGTTTTTCAGCAGGATTTATCTCTTGAAGTTGCTGCTCAAAAGATTTATGAATTTTGTAAAGAGACGAATATAGAAGTTGATTATTTAATGAATAATGCTGGTTTTGGGGGACATGGATATTTTGCTGATCGCCCTCTGGAAAAAGACATCGAAATGATTCACTTAAATATACGAAGTTTGGTACAGTTATCACATCTGTTTTTGCAAGATATGAAAAAGCGCAAATCGGGTAAAATACTAAACACGGCCAGCACCGCGGGTTATCTTCCAGGACCTTTACAAGCAACCTATTTTTCAACGAAAGCATTTGTTGTTTCATTTTCAAAAGCAATTTCTCATGAATTGAAACCATTTGGGATTTCAGTTACTGCTCTTTGTCCAGGACCTGTGAAAACAGAGTTTGAATTTGTCGCAGGAATGGGGAATAGCAAAATGTTTAAAAATGGTGCCACATCTCATTCCACAGCGCTGAAGGGATATAATGCAATGATTCAAGGTAAACGAATTTGCATTTCAGACTCTAGCTTGAATTTTTTGATCAAATGCCTTGTTCCTTTCGTTCCTGATTCGATTCTTCTCAATTTAATTAGCAAAATGCAAAAGATTTAACCTGAATCTTATTTAACAGGTATTTAAGTCAATCTGAACTCGCCGCAGATGATTCCAATTTTATAATCGAGGTTATAAAAACGCTGGAGGTCTTCGAATTTCAAACTTTGCATCTTTGAACATCGATGAAGAATTTCGAATACTAAACAGAAAACTTTTGTTACCGCCAATAGGAACCCAATAAAAAGATAACATCCAACAATGTAGATTTCGATTCAAGGAAAAATAAGCATTTGTGAGCCTGCGATCCTGTATGTTTAAATTGATATTTCCGGATAAATTCCATCGTTTCGTAAAACTTACATCGCCGTTAACTACAAGAGTTTGAATTTGTGTAAAGGTTTCCTTGTTTGAAGCTGAAATTGACTGATTTGCATTAAAAGATAGCACATGTGAAAACGACATTTTCCAAGGAATATCAAAATAAATGGCTTGTTCCGGATGAAGTGCGAAATAATTGAAATCGCTGCGCCAGTTATCGTTTAAGTTAGCACCATTTTCTTGTATTTTCTCACGTGATTTTTTAGGAGCAATGGTTATCGATGTATTGAAATTGGTATTCAAAAACCTTCCTAATCCCTGATTATTCTGGATTGCATAAGTGGAGACTGTTTTGCCTGTTGAATCATTCCATGCATATGGGCTGAAAGAAGCATTGGAGACAAAATTTAACCAATCGAATGGACTAATTCTCAGATTCAAAGAGATATTGGATAATCGCATGGAATCCTTAGTGAAGTCGTAGTTTCCATTGATAGAAAACTGATCTACCAACCTCACTTTTTTGAAGCCTGTAACAGTATCTTTGTCCGATTTGTACTTCATTTCAAAGGTGTTGTTTATTCCGAACGTTAAAAACGATGCTTCACTTGTATTTCCAACATTGTAAATACTTCGTTCAAATGAAGAATAGGTAATGATTGATTGGTTTGCTCCTACATTTGCGCTCTCTAATGGATTAAGCAATGGAACGTAACGGTAACCAATGGTTGGAGTCATCAAGTGCCTAAGTTTTGGCTTATTTTT
This sequence comes from Crocinitomicaceae bacterium, assembly GCA_044348645.1. GTDB lineage: Bacteria > Bacteroidota > Bacteroidia > Flavobacteriales_D > Crocinitomicaceae > UBA952. The sequence continues at coordinate 20,216 of JBIKSL010000021.1, forward strand.
TCCGATGAATTGATAATACGAATATAGAATGGTAGTTAAATTAACATTCATGTTAAACTCGTGCGCCATACCAAATCGTTGAATGGTGTCTGTTTTTGTGTTGTTTATATTCGAATCGTATGATTTTGAAACTTGTTGAAAGTTTATTTTATTTCCATAATTAATACTTGGTGTAATTTTAATCACATTTCCAAAGAGTCCAGTGGTAGTTTGCAATGTCATAGACTGTGAAATACCATTAAAAAATCGTTGAGCTATTCTTTGAAAATCACCATTTGATAGCAAGGTATCAGCAAAATTAGAGCGATTTTGACCTTCCATGTTGTATGCCAAGCCAATACGTTCAATGGTTTTTTTCCATTCTTTATTCGTTGATTTAAACAATTTTCTAAACGGAAAAACACGTGTTAAGTTCACGTTCAAGACCGGACTTACTAGAGCAATATCTTTTGCCATAGAGTTTTGTCGTAATGAAATTTTCATACCCGTTGTAATAGGTTTTCCGGGGAATAGGCGATTGATATTGATATCCGAGTTAAAACTGTTGTTGAAGTATTCTGGGTTTATTGGATCAAGACTGTTTTTAGTCGTATTGTCTGAAATAAAGTTGACGTTTGATGCAAAATTCCAGTAAGGGTTTGATTTTGGTTCTTTGCGATGCGACCAAACAACAGTGACTTTGTTTTGATTGGAATTTTGAGGAAATCCGGATCGAAATTGCTGAAAACCTAGTGAAAATCTTCCTGAAAAGCCATATTTTTTGGCATAATCTAAATCGTTTCTCAAGCCCCAACTCCCTCGGCTGTAGAGATTTGCGTAGACAGAAGTTTGAAGCCGATCGTTGATTGGAAAGTAATACCCCAAATTTTGAAATCCAAAACCATAGTTTGATAAGGGGATAAATTCAGGAAATAACAGCCCATTTGTTCTGTCACGTTTTTTGGTCGGTATAATGGCAAATGGCAACCCAAATGGCGTCGGAATTCCATTCAGCCATAAGTTCATTGGCCCAGTAACAATGCGCTCATCAGGGACAATTACCCCCCTCGCCAATTGAAAATGATAATGAGGATCATCTAAGTCACAAGTTGTTAAGCGACCCTGAAGCAGATGAACTTCTTCATTTGATTGTCTTTTGGCGGTTGCCATTTTAAAGTAAAATTCGTCTTGCTTTATGGCTAACTCTTCCAAAAATCCCTTCTTTGTCTTCGTGTTGAAGCGCATTCGTTCACAAGTAATGTTTTCTGTTCCATCGGAAAAAGTCGGAAATTCTACTTTATTACTGTCTTTATCAAATCGATAACTCGCGGTAATTTCATTCGAATTAAAGTCTACCAAAATATAGCCAGCCGACATTTTTGTCTCTTCCATTTCAACAGTCGCCTGACCAAACAAATGAAGTTTTTTATTCTTGAGATCCGAGTAAATAGAATCTCTAGCATTGTATCGAATGATATTTTCTATTGATTTATCATTGATTGTAAGTGTATCTTGAGACTTGACATTTTCTACCCAAAACATTATTAACAATAAACCGAAGAAAAGTTGTCTATAGCACTGCATTTGAGCTGTCGAATCCAATTATATTTGTGATTATGCTGTGTTTTTTTGCAAAATTACCAAAATTCATTGGGCTTTCAATAAATGATAGCAAGTCTATTTTGTTGTATTTTTCACTTTGTTTAATCTATTTTTTTACTCCAAAAAGCATTTTCTCTCAGAATAAATCTGATAAACAGTTCTTGAAAACAATTGTTATTGATGCTGGTCACGGTGGAAAAGATCCAGGTTGCCACGGTAGTTTCGCTCACGAAAAACACGTTTGTTTAGCGATTGCCTTGCGTTTGGGTGAATTAATAAAAGCGAAATATCCAAACCTCAATGTTGTTTACACAAGAAATAATGACGTTTTTGTCGAACTGATTGAGCGTGCTAATATCGCCAATCGAGCCAAAGCTGATTTATTCATTTGCATTCATGCGAACGCGGGGAGTAACGTCGCTTACGGAACGGAAACTTATGTGTTGGGTTTGCATCGAACTGAAGCTCAACAACGCGTGGCAGAGCGTGAAAACTCAATTATTGCTCTTGAAGACGACAAAGGTGCTAAATATAAGGATTTTAACATGTCTGCCGACGCAATTATCGCCAAGCAACTTCAACTTTCCGTTTTTTTAGACCATTCAATTCTTTTTGCTACTAATTTGCAGAAGGAATTCAAACGAATCGGTCGCTATGATAGAGGAGTCAAACAAGCCGGATTTTTAGTCTTGTACAAAACAACGATGCCCAGTGTATTGATTGAAACGGGATTTTTAACAAATCCAACCGAAGAAAATTTTCTTGGTAAAAACGATGGGCAAGAAAAGATGGCGAATTCGATGTTTAAAGCTTTTGAAAATTATAAAAATCAGTTGGAGGGAAAAAGTTTGGAATTGGATGTTGTAGATCAAAAGCCAATTCAACCTGATGAAAACATTGATAAAACAAAAGAAGAGGTTAGCAAAGAAATCTCGAAGGATAGCACGGGTTTGGTATTTAGAATTCAGATTGAAACATCCGATAAAAAATTACCAACTAATGCAACGCGCTTTAAAGGATTAGAAATTTTTGAGTATCAGGAAAATAGATTGTACAAATACTGTACAGGGATTTTTCATCACGATTTAAAATCAGCAAAGGAATATAAAACAGAACTCATTGAAAAAGGGTTTAATAATGCATTTGTAGTTGCATTCTTGAATGGAGAACGAATTAGTATTGAAAAAGCTATTAAATTAGCGGAAAATTAGAGATTTGAAATATTCAAAAGAAATCAAAGCAGGCGTTATTGCCATTTTATCTATTGCAGTTTTGATTGCAGGGGTCAATTTTCTAAAAGGTAATAGTTTCTTCGGTGGTGATGATAAATATTACGCATATTTTCCAAATTCAGGTCAATTGATGGTTTCCAGTAACGTCACGCTCAATGGTGTAATTGTAGGAAAAGTAATGGATATTACCTACGTGCCAAATAATCCCATTGATAAGCGTGTTCGTATAACTTTCAGCATTCAAAATAGCGATGTGCGTTTGCCAAAGGGAACGGTTGTTGAAATCGGAGCATTAGATTTGCTTACAAAAGGTTTGTTGATACAAATTCCTAAAGATATATCGAAAGGAAATTATTCTCCTGGAGAAACTCTACCTGGTAAGCTTTCAATTGATATGATTACGCAAGTGAAGGAATATGCGGATCCCATCTCTCAGCGACTTCAAGCGATGATGTCATCAATCGATAAAATGGTAATTTCTTTATCTGCCTTTTGGGATGAAACAGCGACATCTGAAATCGAAGGAAGTTTGAAACAAGTTAAAATTACGATTCAAAAATTGGGAAATGTCGCCCAGGAGTTGGATGGATTCGTAACTGAGGAAAAAGTTCATTTTGGTCACATTATGAACAACGTTGAAAGCATAACTACCAATCTCAAAAAAAGTAATGATCAAATTACTTCCATTATTGGAAATACAAAAAAAATATCAGACGATCTTGTTACGGCTGATTTTAAAGCTGTAATTTTAAATGCTGAAAACACATTGAAAAAGCTGAATAACGTTTTGAGTGATGTTGAGTCCGGAAAAGGCACTGTTGGTAAATTGTTGCACGATGAAAAGTTATATTCTGAACTTGTTGAAACGAACGATGAATTACAGAATTTAACTTCTGATATAAAATTACATCCAGAACGTTATATTCATTTTTCAGTTTTCGGCGCAAAGAATAAAGGCGTTTCGATTTCCGGTAAAGAAGAGAAAAAATTGAGAAAGTTTTTAGATAGTATTCCTGAATAATATTAGTATGATAGCTCACTTCATATTTGTAATCCTTTTGTTTTTAAGCTTTGGATTTTTCGCTTTCAACATTTGGAAGGTTCGTTACAACATATTACTCGGTCAAGAGGTCAATCGGTCAGATAATGCCGGAGAAAGGTGGAAAACAATGCTTTTGGTTGCATTCGGTCAAAAGAAAATGTTTACGCGCCCAATTCCTGCATTACTTCATTTGGCTCTATATGCCGCATTTGTTATTACGCAAATTGAATTGATCGAAATAATTGTAGATGGCGTTTCAGGAAGTCATCGGTTTTTCTATAATTCACTTGGTGCTTTCTACACGTTCATGATTAACTTTATAGAAATCTTGTCGGTGTTGGCATTCTTTGGAACATTGGCGTTTCTTTGGCGCAGAAATGTTTTGAAACTTCCAAGATTTACTATGCAAGAACTGAAGGGTTGGCCAATGAAGGATGCAAACTTGATTCTTATCATGGAAATCATTTTGATTTGTTTCATTTTTACGATGAATGGAGCGGATGAAGTAGCGGGAAAATTACAATCAAATGAAAGTTATGGATTTGCGATAAGTCAATTTGTCGGTCCATTACTTTTTGGGAGAATTAATTCACTAGAAACGTTACATTTGTTAGAGCAAGTCGGTTGGTGGGGGCATGTGATTATGGTCTTTGCATTCATGAATTACCTCCCGTATTCTAAACATTTTCATATTTTCTTGGCTTTTCCAAATACCTATTATTCGAACCTTGAGAAGAAAGGGAAGTTCTCCAATATGGAATCAGTAACCAATGAAGTAAAACTGATGTTGGATCCGAATGCCGATCCATATGCTGCTCCGACAGATGCTGATGCAACACCGAAGCGTTTTGGAGCGAAAGATGTAACTGATTTAACTTGGAAAAATCTTCTAGATGCCTACACTTGTACAGAATGTGGTCGTTGTACATCCTCTTGTCCGGCCAATCTAACAGGAAAAAAATTATCTCCTCGAAAAATCATGATGGATACACGTGATCGTTTGACGGAAGTTGGAGAAAATTTTAGAAATCACGGAAAAGATTACGTTGATGGAAAAAGCCTTCTTGGTGATTATATCACTGAAGAAGAAGTTTGGGCTTGTACAAGTTGTAATGCTTGCGTTGAAGAATGTCCGGTCAATATTGATCCGCTTTCCATTATCATAGATTTAAGAAGATTTTTAGTTATGGAAGAATCAAAAATTCCGTCTGAACTAACAGGAATGTTAACAAACATAGAAAATAACGGTGCGCCTTGGCAATTTTCACCAAGCGACAGATTAAATTGGGCACATGAAGAATAAGAAAAATAAACAAGACCAATTAATTGAGCTGGTCGAAAATGGTAAACACTTGTCTCCGATTCTTCCGGAAAATGTTAAAAATTATTTGATTGATATTGACGGCACAATCTGCGATGACATACCGAATGAGGAACCTGAGCGTATGGAAACGGCAGCACTTTATCCAGATGCGTTGGAAACTATTAATGGTTGGTACGATCAAGGTCACATTATTACGTTTTTCACCTCTCGTTTAGAGAGTCATCGTGAGGTAACTGAAAGATGGCTCGACAAACATGGATTCAAATATCATGGAATTCTTATGGCAAAACCGCGCGGAGGAAATTATCATTGGATTGATAATCATATTGTTCGTGCAACGCGTTACACTGGTAAATTTACCAACCTCATTGAAAAGAGTGCTAATGTTCAAGTTTTTGAAGACTAATAAGGTATGAGTTTGAAAGTTCCAACAATGGCAGAAATGCTGGCGAATGGTGAAACACCTGATATTCTATTTTGGGTAGGTTGTTCAGGAAGTTTTGATGATCGCGCAAAGAAAATAACCAAAGCAATTGTCAAAATTTTGAATCATTGCAATGTTAAATTTGCAGTTTTGGGAACAGAGGAAAGTTGTACAGGTGACCCGGCAAAAAGGGCTGGAAATGAATTTACCTTCCAAATGCAAGCCATGATGAATATTCAAGTTCTGAATGGGTACGAGGTTAAAAGAATCGTTACGGGTTGTCCACACTGTTTCAACACTTTAAAAAACGAGTATCCTGAACTAGGAGGTAACTACGAGGTTATTCATCACACACAATTAATTCAAGATTTAATAAATACCGGAAAATTAACTTTGGAAGGAAAACAGACTTTCAAAGGCAAGAAAATCACTTTTCACGATCCATGTTATTTGGGGCGTGCCAATGATGTTTATGAGGCTCCACGCGTATTGATTGAAAAATTGGACGCTGAATTAGTTGAAATGAAGCGCTGTAAATCGAATGGACTTTGCTGTGGTGCAGGTGGAGCCCAAATGTTTAAGGAAGCAGAGAAAGGGAATAAAGAAGTCAACATTGAGCGAACTGAGGATGCTTTAGCTGTAAATCCTTCAATTATTGCTACGGGTTGTCCATTCTGCAATACAATGATGACCGACGGGATAAAGAATTTTGAGAAAGAGCAAGAAATCAAAGTATTTGACGTTGCTGAACTCATTGCAAATGCAGCTGAACTTTAACGATATTTTTCCTGATTTTCCTGATAGCAGTCGTGTTTGGTTATATTTAGCCAATCGAAAATTAGATTCAACTGAGTTATTTTTCGCGGAGGAACAACTCAAAAGGTTTTTGGGAACATGGAAAGCGCATGGAAAATCGTTGAATTGCGATGGAACTATTCTTTTTTCTCAATATCTTGTTCTTTGTGCAAATGAAGATTCTGTTTCTGCCTCAGGGTGTTCTATTGATAGTTCAGTTCACTTTGTTAAATCACTTGGAAATGAATTATATGTTGATTTTTTCAATCGAATGAATGTTTTGATGTTTGAAGGTGAAAATCAAACCATACTGGCAAACTATACAGATGCCATTCGAGAAAATTCCCCCTTTCTCAATCCTACAATCGAAAAATTAGGTGAACTGAGAACGAATTGGATAAATTCACGTTAATTCTTAGGATGGGGTTTTGAAAAACTGAGAGTTTTAACGAATAAGTATTAATTCACATCGAATTATTTGTTACACCAATTGTATTAATATAATTGCCTGAAATAGATTGAAATAGATCTAGTTAAAGCGGCAAAAATATTTAATTCTCTGGGTGTTCGAAGTATCGATTGATAGGTATAAATCTGCTCATTAAGAACCCGACTTCATTCATTCACAACTCTAAATGAGGAGAATAAACTAAATTTGCACTGAAATGGATTCACGATTAATTGCTTTTGAACGACTTTTAAATATCATGGACGATTTACGTGAGAAATGTCCGTGGGATAAAAAACAAACCTTCGAAACCCTGCGTCCATTGACCATTGAAGAAACTTATGAATTAGCTGATGCTATTACGAGTGAGGATTATAAATCGATTCAAGGTGAACTTGGAGACTTGTTTTTACATTTGGTTTTTTATGCTAAACTTGGTCAAGAAAAAAGTGTTTTTGATATTACTTCGGTATTGAATCAAATTTGCGATAAACTCATTCATCGTCACCCACATATTTATGGCGATCTAAAAATTTCCAATGAAGAAGAGGTAAAAGCAAATTGGGAAAAGCTAAAACTAAACGAAGGAAAAAAATCTGTTTTGGAAGGTGTTCCAACCTCGCTACCTGCGCTAGTTAAGGCAACTCGGATTCAGGAGAAGGTCAAGGGTATCGGATTTGAATGGGAAAATCAAGAGGATGTTTGGAAAAAAGTAGAGGAAGAATTAGCAGAATTCAAAATTGAAGTTGATTCTAAATCAACCAAAATAGAGGAAGAGTTTGGTGATCTACTTTTTTCTCTTGTAAATTTTTCGAGATTTATGGGTTTATCACCCGAAAATGCACTTTCAAAAACGAACAATAAATTTATTCAACGTTTTCAACTAATGGAAGAACTGATTCAAAACGATTCACTCGATATTCGCGAAATGAATTTGGAAGAAATGGATCAGTACTGGGAAAAAGCAAAAAACATAATTCAACATAAATGACGGAATTTGAAATTCAACTTATTGAAACATTTGTTCTTGGTGCAATTTTAATAGTTATCAAATTATTTACGCAGAAATCAATCAATAAATTCTTGAGTAAATTCGATTTTGATTTAAAACGAAAACGGATAACTCAGCGCATCATCAATTTGTTTCTCACCATTTTAGCGATTATCATTTTAGCGGGTATTTGGAATATCAAGCGAAGCGAATTTATGGTGTTTCTAACCTCGGTGATTACCGTTTTGGGAATCGCGTTTTTTGCACAGTGGTCAATTTTATCCAATATAACTTCAAGTCTCATTCTATTTTTCAATCATCCCCTAAAAATCGGACAAAACGTACGAGTTTTGGAAAAAGATTATGATGTTGAAGGGCAATTAATTGACATTTCGTTTTTCTTCATGTATGTTCGCGATAAGGAAGGTAATACGATCACCATTCCAACATCAGTCGTTTTGCAGAAAACAATTATCTCGAAAAAGAACGTTTGAATCGAATTTTTTACTCAGTCTGTTCTTCTTATCAATAAGCAACTAATTATTGATTAACGATTTTCCTATTTCACCGTTCTTTCCAGCATAGGGACAAATTTGAAAGTCCCGAATTCACGAATATTAAATTCTTGTTCGTCTAACCTAATTATTTTTAACATTTTTTGTTCAATACCTTCCCCAACGGGAATAACCATAATTCCACCTATTTTGAGTTGTTTTTTGAGTTCTTCCGGAATTTCAGGCGCGCCGCAAGTTACAAGAATTTTGTCATATGGTGCATAAGAAGAATTTCCTTGATAGCCGTCTCCGAAAAACAATTTTGGATTGAAATTAAAAAAGTGAATGATTTGCTTCGCCTTTAAATGCAGATCCCGGTATCGTTCGATTGAAAAAACTTTGGCTCCTAGCGCACATAAAATACAAGTCTGAAATCCCGATCCCGTGCCAATTTCAAGAATCTTATCACCTTTCTTTATTTCAAGGAGTTCCGACTGGAATGCAACGGTATATGGATGTGAAATAGTTTGACCCGAACCAATTTGAAAAGCCATGTTCGAATAGGCTTGTTCCTCAAAAGCTAAGTCCAAAAAATAATGACGAGGAACTAAATCAAAAGCATCCAAAATTGACTGATTTGCAATACCTTTTTCTTTCAGTTGCGCAATTAAATTTTTCCGCATTCCTTTATGCTTAAATGTATCTTTTAAATGATTCATTATTTTATCCTTCCAAGTTATTTGTTTTTAATTTCAAAAAATAGCAGTTAAAGCAATTGTTAAACAAAAATTAGTCAACACAGACATGCAATCTAGTTTTATTATTCAATACAAATATTCTTCATCTGCTTGGGTAATTTAATTCTTAGTCTTTGATTTTTGTTCTGGCAAATCTATAAATATTCTCTTGATCAAAAATGAAAAAGGTTACTTGAGAAACATCATGGATTCTAATGTTATCAAATCGTTAAGTAAAACTTAATACATCCTTAACTTTTTGTTAATTGGGAGATCAATCAGTCGTATTTCCTTTGCATTCATTAAAATGTAACGGAATGAATTCATTAAAAACTTACTTTCTTTTTATAGCTCTTTGTTTTTCATTTTCCATATTTGCTCAGGAAGCAAAAATTTACGGTCTCATCAAAGATAATAGTACGAATGAGTTAATAATAGGCGCAAAAGTTATCGTTAAAGGACAAGCTGGAGTAGGTGCGGTTAGCGATTTCGATGGAAAATACTCAATTTCGAATGTTAAGCCAGGTTCTGTTGTTTTAGAAATTCGATATGAAACCTATAAAACCAAAACGTTAGAGGCATTCGTTTTGAAGGTAGGAGAGTCAAAAGAACTTAATATCGAAATTGAAAAACTGGTAGTAGAGCAAAAAAATGTTACCATAACAAAAAAGGTAAACAAGGAATCAACCACGGAACTCATTCGGTTGCAAAAAAATAGTGCCACAGTTTTAGATGGTATGAATGCTGAAACCTTTAAAAAAACTCCCGATTCAAAAGCATCAGACGTCTTGAAGCGAATTTCTGGAGCCAGTGTACAGGATAATAAATTTGTCGTTATTCGTGGATTGAGCGATCGCTACAATTTTGCACTACTCAATGGAGCATCACTGCCAAGTTCAGAAAGTGATCGCAAAGCATTTTCGTTTGACTTGTTTCCATCAAATATGTTGGATAACTTGTTAATTACAAAAACTGCCACTCCAGAATTACCTGGAGAGTTTGCCGGTGGTGTTATTAATATTAATACAACCGAACCCAAGGAAAAAAATTTTCAAAGCCTTCAAATATCCGCTTCTTACAATACGATTAGTACGTTGAAAAACTTCAAAACGTATGATGGCTCGTCAACTGATTTTCTTGGATATGGAACGGCAGGAAGAAGTTTGCCTTCTGGACTTGCTTCTACCTCTGAATTTGATGCTATGAGCTTCGATGAAAAAGCACGTCAAGCAAGTTTAATTAAAACTTCTTGGGCTTCTCGAAATAGAGTTGCGTTTCCAAACATGAGCTTTCAATATACGTTGGGGAGAGTTGTTAGTTTTAAAGACTCTAGCAAGTTATCTTATGTTTTAGCATATAGTTATCAAAATAATGACGCATTCAATTACATCATCAGAAGAGAATTTGAGGAACAAGCCGCGGGTGTTATCATGACAAATGATTTAAGGGACTCTGTTTATAGTAACATTGTAATTAGCAATGCAATGGCCAACTTCAAGTATTCTTTTGGGAAAAAAAATAGCATTCAATTCAAGAATCTATACACGGTCAACTCGGAAGATAAGGTTAACGTGCGTCAAGGCAAACGAGACATCCTTGGAAATAATTTTAACGAACGTTCGACTAACATGTGGTATACACAGAACAATCTGTATACAGGGCAGTTGATTGGAGCTCACGAAACGAAATCTGCCTACAAAATCAATTGGGTATTAGGATTTAGTAATATACAACGAGATATTCCTAATCTTCGCAGAACGGTTTACCAACAAACAGATACAACACAACCTTATTTTGCCATCATTCAAGCTAATGACATATCAACTTTAGGATCAGGAAATATGTTTTGGTCAACACTTAACGAAAAAAATCTTAACGCTAAATACGACCTTTCAAAAATTTACAGTCTAGGAAAAATAAAAAACGAACTAAAGGTCGGGGGAATGCACCAATTCAGAACAAGGGATTTTGCCGCAAGAAATTTAGGTTTTTCAATGTATGACCCCGCAGGGCCTGCAACGTTTAATTCAAGTCTACTTTTATTGGGGTCAGATCAAATATTCGCCCCTGAAAATATGGGTTTAATGGCTGATGGTCAAGGTGGCTTCAAGCTTGAAGAAGGAACCAATGTAGATGACAGCTACCAAGCAACTTCTTTTTTAAATGCAGGCTTTGCTCAAATCGATAGTAAAATCGGAGAAAAACTAAGATTAGTAGGAGGAGCCCGATTAGAGTCGTATAACCAAGTTTTTAAATACATACAATTTGGATCGAACCTTCCACAGAATATAGACACGACTGTATTAGATCTACTTCCATCAGTGAACTTAATTTACTCACCTATTCAAAAGATTAACATTCGGGCAAGTTATTCCAAAACTGTTTCAAGGCCAGAATTTCGTGAATTAGCACCATTTATTTTCTACAATTTCGTGAATGACAACCTTACATCTGGTGATCCATACTTGAAAAGAGCAAAAATCAATAATTACGATCTACGATTTGAATTTTTCCCAGGAGCAGGACAGATTATCAGTGTATCTGGATTTTACAAGGAGTTCTTTAACCCAATTGAGATGATCTTAAGAACTGGTACTTCAGGAACTCCCGAGTTATATTTCGACAATGTTGGTGACGTAGTGAACTATGGAGCTGAATTTGAATACAGAATGAATCTTGGAATTTTAAATAAAAAAGATAGTTCATCATTTCTGAAAGATATAACCGTTTATTTCAATGGTGCGCTCATACGGTCTGTTATGGACTTAAGTGCAATCGCAGGTCAAGCCGAATACCCTGATGCTAGAAGGCCGTTACAAGGACAGTCTCCATATTTGATTAATGCAGGTATTTTCTATGCCGGACCAAAAGACTTTAACGTTAATCTTTCTTATAACCTTGTTGGTCAACGAATTGCTATTGCAGGAAGCGTTCAAGAACCGAGCGTTTGGGAAAATGGCCGAAATGTGATTGATTTCCAAGTTTCCAAAATAATCAAGAAAAAGTTTGAATTGAAATTAAATGTAAAGGATATCCTTGCCCAAGATTTGGTTTATTTCCAGGACATCAATAAAAACAAAAAATACGACAAAGGAGTCGATAGTGCTTGGCAAGAAATCACCTTCGGACAAACTGTTTCTTTGTCTCTTAAATACAATTTTTAAAAGACTATTCAATCAAAAGTGAATATTAAGAAATTGTTTTGAACGCTTAACGAAGATTTAACAAAGACTTAAGGAGGATGTAACGCGCCCAAAAAACAATCAGTTGAACTTTGCACTGAAAAAAAATATAGAAAAATGAAAAAGATTTACTCGTTAATTGCTTCTCTCTGTTTTGGGTTTGGACTCAATGCACAAGATGCTTTTTGGACTCCTACATCTTACAGAGGAGCCTTTCCAGTTACGGACAATACAGCCGCATCTGATTGGACAGCTGGATGGTCGAATTTTGATCCGCAAAACACAGTCTATCCAACTACGCCTACTCTAACTGTTTCCACTGACATCACAACAAGTACTACTTGGTCTGGGGTTGTTCTTCTTCAAAACAAAGTTTATGTTAAAAACAATGCTACTTTAACTATCCAACCCGGTACAATTATCCTTGGTGATAAACTTACACAAGGAACATTAATCATTACAAGAGGTGCAAAATTGAATGCCAATGGTACTGCTTCTCAACCAATCGTGTTTACTTCTAACCAATCGGCAGGTTCGCGTGCTCCAGGTGACTGGGGCGGGTTAGTTATTCTTGGTTTGGCGCGAAACAACCAGCCAGGTGGTGTTGCTAATATAGAAGGAATAACACCTTCAACGGATACTCAATATGGTGGAGTATTTGATAATGACAATTCAGGTTCAATCAAGTATGTTCGTATTGAGTTCGCTGGTATTGCATTAGAGCCAAATAAAGAAATAAATGGGATAACATTTGGTTCTGTCGGTTCTGGAACAATAGTTGAATATGTTCAAGTTACACTTTCCGGAGATGACTCTTTTGAATGGTTTGGAGGCACTGTAAATGGTAAGTATCTTATCTCTTACAGATGTATTGATGATGATTTCGATACCGATTTCGGTTATCGCGGAAAAGTACAATTTGGTCTAATCATTCGTGATAAAGATTTATCAGATGCTCCTGGTGACTCAAATGGTTTTGAATCAGATAATGATGCTGCGGGTTCTGTGGCACAACCAAAAACTCGACCGATATTTTCAAATATTACTTTGGTTGGGGCAAAAGGAAATGGTACAGTAACTTTGCCCACTGGTGAGAAGCATGAACGAGCATTTCGTTTAAGAAGAAATACTGCAACAAGCGTATTCAATTCAATTGCCACCGGATTTGAAAGAGGATTGTTTGTTGAAGGAGCTGCAAGTGTGAACAATTTAAATGGCGATACTTTGGTATTTGCAAACAATATTCTAACAAACTTTGCAACTCCAACTTGGTCGTCAAACAATACGAATACTCAAGTTGGAGCCGCAGGGGCAGTTCCATTAGCAACTTGGTATCAATCATGGTGGGGAGCAGATAACAACGACTCAACCTCAACTTTAGCTCAAGTAAATTGGGTAAATATATTTACTGCAATGGGAACTACTCCAGATGCTCGATTAGCAAATGGATCAGTTGCTGCCTCAGGTGCAAACTTTACCGATCCTAAATTCTTCAGTATAGCTGCTCCAACTGTTGCAACTACTTCATTTACTTATTGTCAGGGAGCGACTGTAACACAATTAACAGCCGCTGCTTCAAATGCAAACACATTAGCTTGGTATGAAGCAGCTAATGGCGGAACTTCTCTTTCCGGAGCTCCCACTCCATCAACAACAACTGCAGGAATCTATACATATTATGTAAGTCAAAAAAATGCCAACGGAGATGAGAGTCCACGTGTAGCAATAACAGTAACGGTTAACGCTCTTCCTTCAGTTCCTACAATTACAGCTAATGGTGCAACTTCCTTCTGCACCGGTGGAAGTGTTGAATTGACTTCTTCATCAGCAACAGGTAATACATGGTCAACATCTGCAACAACACAATCAATTACAGTGACATCATCGGGTTCATACACGGTAACTGTGAAAGATAACAATAATTGTTCTGCAACATCTATCGCTACAATTGTAAATGTTAGTAATTCTCCAACTCCAACGGTAACAGCAACCGCCACAGAAGCTTGTTCAGGAGACACAATAAAAATTACTTCCTCAGCAGCAGATTCTTATGTTTGGTCGAATGGTGCTACAACGCAATCGATAGAAGTAACTGCCTCTGGAACTTATTCAGTTGTAACTACCAATTCCGATGCTTGTAAGGGTGTAGGAACCTCTAATTTGGTAAATGTAAATTTCACAAAAAAACCAGTTGCTGCTGGATCATTTACAGTAAACGGAAACGTTGTAACCTTTACAAATAATTCAACAGGAGCTTCGTCATACTCTTGGGACTTTGGTGATTTCACAAATTCTTCCGCTTCAGCACCTGTTCACGCTTATGCCGTGAATGGTGATTATCAAGTTGTTTTGACTGCAATAAATGCCAATTGTAAAGATACGGCATCATTAAATGTATCGATTGCTTTGAGTGTTGAAGAATTAATGGGAATTGGAAATTTGATTATTTATCCGAACCCAGCAAGCGATGAGATTCACGTAAGTTTTGAAAATCAAAATGGGAATGCGTTGTACATAGAAATGGTTGATCAGTTAGGTCGTGTAGTTTATTCAGAAAATGAAATCCAACAAATTGGTTTCAACAAAATCGGATTGAATTTATCACAAATTTCAGATGGATTGTATTCTGTTGTCCTTCGCTCAGGAAATAATACAATTGCAAAAAGAATTATAGTTAAAAAGTAACTAAATAAAAATCAAAGGGCTGAACTTAGTTTCAGCCCTTTTTATTCAAAATAAATATGCAAAACTTAAAAGGACATACCATACTTTTGGTCGATGACGAGCCTGATATCCTTGAGTTTTTGTCTTACAATATTAAAAAAGAAGGTTATAAAGTTTTCACCGCTACAAATGGAGAGGAAGCAATAAGGTTGACGCAACAGCTCAATCCATCTCTAATTATATTGGACGTTATGATGCCTAAAATGGATGGCATTGAAACATGTCAGGTTATTCGAAAAGATTTGAATTTAGTACAACCGATAATTGCATTTTTAACTGCGCGGGCGGAGGATTATGCTCAAATAGCGGGATTCGAAGCCGGAGGAGATGATTACATTTCAAAACCCATTCGACCTCGATTACTTATTAGTAAAATTGAAGCTTTATTAAGAAGATTTGATAAAACAGGAAGTCTTCAGGCAATTCAAGGTGAACGAGCGATTAAAATTGATCGTGAAAAGTTTACAGTTGAAATTGAAGGAAAAGTGCTTCTTCTGCCAAAAAAAGAATTTGAGTTATTAGAACTGATTGCCAGCCGTCCGGGAAAAGTTTTCAATAGAGAACAAATTTTGGCTATCGTTTGGGGAAATGAAACTGTTGTCGGTGAAAGAACTATTGATGTTCATATAAGAAAATTACGAGAAAAGCTAGGAGATGATTATATTCGTACCATTAAAGGAATCGGATATACTTTCAACGATAAGTGAATACCACTAAACCTAGCATTCTTATTCTATATGGGAGCTTGATATTCTCCTCAATTAGTTTTTTACTTGCTATCTTGATTGATTTCTGTTTTATTCCATTCTCTAATAAACTTCTTGTTTTAATTCCTTTAATTTCAGGCTTAATTGCTTATGTTGTTTTTTATTTTTTACTCAAGAATTTCATTTACAATAGACTTTCCTTGATTTATCGATCGATTCAATTAACAAATGACTTCAGTTCAACGCAAAAACCATCGATTGATGAAGTAATTGAAAAAGCTGAGATAGATGTAAATAATTGGAAGGATGATCGCAATGAGGAGATTTTAAAACTCAAAGAACAAGAACAATTTCGTCGCGAATTTCTAGGAAATTTAGCACATGAGTTAAAAACACCTGTTTTCTCAATACAAGGATATATATCAACTTTGTTAGATGGAGCGCTCGAAGACGAAAGGTTTAATCGATCTTTTTTGGAACGAGCAAATAAGGCAACTGATAGAATGGTTCATATTCTAAATGATTTAGATCAAATCGCAAAGATAGAAGTTGAAGGGTTGAAACCTGAAATTCGTTCGTTTGATATTATAGATTTAGTAAAAGAAATCTTTGAAACGTTAGAGTTAAGTGCTAAACAAAAAAATATTCAGTTGCAATTAATGAAAGAATACGGTACAATTCATGTTCTTGCTGATCGAATAAAAATAGGTCAGGTTCTTACGAATCTTATAAACAATTCAATTTTATATGGAAAAGAAAACGGACAAACCGTAATCAGTATTTTGGTTTTTGAGAATTTGGTTACAATCGAAGTAACAGATAATGGAATTGGAATTGAACCGAAAGATATTCCACGTTTGTTTGAACGCTTTTATCGTGTTGAAAAAAGTAGAAATCGAAATGAGGGCGGTTCAGGACTTGGGCTGGCGATTGTTAAGAATATCCTCGATTCACATGGTCAGACCATAAATGTTCGAAGCACCATAAATGTGGGAAGTACCTTTAGTTTTAGTATGGAAAAAAGTAAAATTTCAGGTCCAGTTAGTTCTCGCGGTATTCCGTTGAAATAACAGTTATTCAATATTTCAGAATGATGAAAACAGCATTTTGAATTAGCTTTAAACCGTAATGGATTAAATTATGCGAATTCGAGTTAAATTTGGTTAACAATTTCTAATTTGAAACAATCGTTCAAATGATATCAATAAATCATGTATTTTTGAACTTAGTCAAAAGGACCAGTTTATGAAAAAGATACTTTTAATTAGTTTTGTTAACCTAACAATTAACTTTGGTTTCAGTCAAATTTTGGATAAAGCAAATAAAATGCTAAAGTCCAGTGGAATTCCTGCTCAAAATACTGGTCAGAAGCTATCGAACGAGGAAGTTATAACGGGATTAAAGGAGGCGCTTAATGTAGGGATCAAAAATTCAGTAGATTTAACTTCTGTCACAGATGGATTTTTGAAAAATTATGCAATCAGATTACCATTTCCACCAGATGCTCAAAAAGTAAAAGCAAAAGCATTGGAATTGAAATTGAATAAACAAGTTGAGGAGTTTGAAACAACATTGAATCGCGCTGCTGAAGAAGCTACCAAGGAGGCACTACCAATCTTTAAAGATGCAATTTTAAATATGAGTGTAAAAGATGGCTTCAATATTTTAAACGGTGGCGATGGCGCAGCAACGAAATTCTTGAAAGAGCAAACTACCTCTAAATTGGTTTCTGCATTTACTCCTAAAGTAAAGGAAGCTACTTCAAAAGTAAAATTGACAGATTACTGGAATCCACTCATTTCGGCATATAATAAATCAACATTATTATCGGATGGAGAAAAAATTAATCCAGATTTAGATGCTTACATTACACAAAAGGCAATAGAGGGATTGTTTTATATGGTAGAAAAAGAAGAGAATAAAATCAGGAAAGACCCAGCCGCTCGAGTTAGTGATATTTTGGTTAAAGTTTTTGGAAGCTTGACAAAGTAATTTCAAATGAAATTTTTTCCATCTTCCGAACTTGTACTAACGGCAAAAAATCAGGTTTATCATCTGGGGATTAAACAGGAAAATCTAGCTGAAAAGATTATTATTGTCGGTGATCAAGATCGTGTAAAACTGGTTTCGGATTTTTTCGATTCAATTGAACATCAATCTCAGCATCGTGAATTTGTTTGCCATACTGGAACTTATAATGGCAAAAGAATATCAGCGCTTTCTACAGGAATTGGAACAGATAACATTGATATTGTAATAAATGAGTTGGATGCGTTGGTAAACATTGACTTAGAAAGTAGGGTAGAGAGGGAGCAAAAGAAATCTTTGGAAATAGTTCGAATCGGTACTTGTGGTATTTTGCAATCTGAAATTCCGATTCATAGTTATATCTTATCTAGATATGCTTTAGGATTCGATAACGTTGCTCATTTTTATGACATTGATTTCAGTGAGGATCAATTAGAATTCAATTTAAAAATAAGTGAACATCTGGAACTTCCGAAAACTATTCAAACATACTTCTCATCGGCTAACGAGAATCTTTTTAATCGTTTAGTTTCTAATCTAACATTTTCAGGAATTACAATTACGAGTTCCGGATTTTACGGTCCTCAAGGTAGGTCTTTACGAATCCCCACTCATTTGAAGGATATTCATTTGAAGTTAGGTTCTTTTGAATTCAAAAACGAGAAAATTCTCAATTTTGAGATGGAAAGTTCTGCACTTTTTGCTTTAGGAAGAAAATTAGGTCATAAATGCGCAACAATATGTTTGGGTGTTGCTAATCGTCCAAATCTTGAGTTTTCAAAAGGTTATGAAAGGGAAATGAGTGCTCTTATCAGATACGTATTAGATCGAATCTAATTTTTCGTAAGGTATTTTTCAATCGTAATATGAAGATTCAAACCTCTTAGTTTTTCTCCTTGTGCTAGAATTTGTCCCTCACCATCAATTAAAAAAGCACTTGGAATAGAAGCCACTCCATAATTAGCAGAGGCTTTACCTTCTTTATCGATCCCGTGGCTTCTCCAGGTTAGTTTATCTTCTTTAATTGCATTTTTCCAGGCATTAACATCTTTATCCAAGGAAACACTGAAAACCTCAAATCCTTTTCCTTTGGTAAATTTTCGGTTTTTATACTTTCTGTAAGCTTCCACGACATTCGGACTTTCATTTCTGCATGGTCCACACCAAGAGGCCCAAAAGTCGATTAGGACCAATTTACCTTTCAATTTGGAAAGTGAAACAGTTTTCCCACTAGGTGATTTTAGTTGAATTTCAGGCGCTAAATCTTTTAAATATTCATTTGGGGCATTTCGAAAACAAATGGAATAACAGGCAAAAACCAGTAACAACATTCCACCAAATAAAAGTTGACGTTTCATCAACCCACTCTTCGAATATCCGCACCAATATTATTCAATCGAAGCTCAATATCTTGGTAACCTCGGTCAATTTGTTCGATGTTGTGAATTACACTTTTTCCTTTAGCAGAAAGAGCTGCAATCAACAAAGAAACTCCAGCACGAATGTCGGGAGAAGTCATGCTTATTCCCTTTAAATCATGCTCACGATTCAATCCGATTACCGTTGCTCGATGCGGGTCACAAAGAATGATTTGAGCTCCCATGTCAATTAATTTATCCACAAAGAAAAGACGTGATTCAAACATTTTTTGATGAATTAAAACAGAGCCTTTTGCTTGAGTTGCAACAACTAAAATGATTGATAATAAATCCGGAGTGAAACCAGGCCAAGGCGCATCATAAATCGTTAGGATTGAACCATCGATAAATGTATCGATTTCATAATTCTCTTGAGCGGGAATGTAAATATCATCTCCTCTTCTCTCTAGTTTAATTCCCATACGCCTGAAAACATTCGGGATAATCCCTAAGTTTTCCCAACTTACGTCTTTGATTGTAATTTCAGATTTAGTCATCGCTGCCAAGCCAATGAAACTTCCAATTTCAATCATATCAGGAAGAATTCGATGATAACATCCTCCTAATGATTTAACGCCTTCAATATGAAGCATATTAGAGCCAATACCCGTGATTTTTGCCCCCATTGAATTCAACATTTTACAAAGTTGTTGAATGTAGGGTTCGCATGCCGCATTGTAAAAAGTGGTTTTTCCCTCAGCTAAAACGGCAGCCATTAAAATGTTAGCTGTTCCCGTTACAGAGGCCTCATCTAAATGAATGTATGTCCCCTTGAGCTTTTTTGATTCAACCGAATAAAAGTGTTCTCCAGCATCGTAATTGAATTTAGCACCAAGTAGTGCAAAACCTTCAAAGTGCGTATCCAAACGTCTACGTCCAATTTTATCACCTCCAGGTTTTGGAATGAATCCTCTTCCATAGCGAGCTAAAAGTGGCCCAACAATCATTATTGAGCCTCTTAATGAGGAAGCACGTTTTTTAAAATCCTCAGATTCAAGATATTTTAAATCAATTTCCTTGGCTTGAAAAATATATGTTCCTTTTTCGACTTTTTCGACTTTAACTCCCATTGTTTGTAACAAGGCGATGAGCTTATTTACGTCGATGATGTCTGGGATATTGGAAATAGTTACTTTTTCTTCCGTTAATAACGGCGCGCACAACACTTGTAGTGCTTCGTTTTTTGCTCCTTGTGGATGAAGCTCGCCTTTTAACGGTTTTCCACCATATATTTCAAATGAAGCCATATTCTATTGCTTTTTGAATTTCTTCTTTTGTTTAAAATTCTTGTTTTTACCTTGGTTAAATTTCTTGTTCATTCCCATAGAACGAAGGAGTGTGTTTGTATTCACCAATTCATCCGGATTTTCAAGGATTAATTCTCCTTTTGATAATTCCTTTAAATTTTGAGCGATAACATTGTTTTCAACAGCATCGTTGTTATGAGAAAGATATTGCTTTTTCATGAAATTAGCCATCGTGTTTTTGAGGTATTCTCTGTCAGATGGTTTTTCAATATTTTTTGATTCTTCCAAAATCGCTTGCGTGTATTTCCCGTAATGACCGTATTTTATGGAGCTTTTTGGGTAATCCATCAATTGAGGTTTTTCATTCAAAACTTCTGGTTTTGGAATTTCATAAGGTGAATCAACATCTAAATTGAAATCGGACATTACAAAAAGGTGTGTCCATAATTTATGTCGGAAATCGTCAACATCGCGCAAGTGCGGATTCAATTGTCCCATTACCTCGATAATTGCTTGCGCAGCCCGATTTCGTTCATTTCGATCAGCAATTTCCATGGCATGAGCAATCATGTTTTGAACGTTTCTGCCATATTCCGGTAGAATTAATCGACCACGTGTTGTATTGTATTCCATTAATTAATTTTCTAAGTGTTTTGCTAAAGCATTGTCATATAATTCCTTCGCTTCCGTGATAAATCCAAAATGTTCCTCGTCAATTTGTAATTTTCCTTTTGTTACGTGACCTAGTAAGGTTATGTTTACTCCTGATGAAACCATGTATTCCAAAAATGATTCCTCCAAATCTTCCGACAACGAAACGACCACTCTTCCTTGACCTTCGCCAAATAAAAAGGCGTCTTCACGTATTTCTGAATCAGTAACAATATCAAAACCAAGTTCTCTTGGCATGGACATTTCTATCAAAGTTACATATAATCCTCCATCGGATACATCATGAACGGCATTTACCAAATTATTCGCAATTAATCCTTTAACCACTTGTTGCATTTGGTATTCTTTCTCCAGGTCGAAATATGGGGCAGGGGAGGCTTTAATTCCGTGATATGAAGCCAAATATTCCGAAGATGAAATATCTTCTTTATAATCCCCAATCAAGAAAATTAAATCGCCTTTTTGTTTAAAATCGAGCGTCATGATTTTTTCTTTGTCAGGCACAATTCCAATCATACCAATTGTTGGAGTAGGGAATACCGGAACTTCTTTTCCTCCGATGGATGTTTGATTGTAGAAAGAAACGTTTCCTCCTGTTACAGGCGTTTCAAATTTCATACAAGCTGCCGACATTCCTTTGATTGCTCCAACAAATTGCCAATACGATTCAGGATTGTATGGATTTCCAAAATTCAAGCAATTAGTTATAGCACTTGGATTTCCACCTGCACAAACTATGTTTCGCGCTGCTTCCGAAACCGCAATCATTGTCCCAACTTCCGGGTCGGCATTGACATAGCGTGAGTTACAATCCACTGTCATGGCTAAAGCTTTGTTCGTTCCCTTAATGTTTACAATACCTGCATCTGAAGGACGATTCGTAGTCATATTTCGTGTACCTACCATCGAATCGTATTGCTCATAAACCCAGCGTTTCGAAGCTATGTTAGGCATTTGAAGTAATTTAAATCCAACCTCTTTCAAATCCGATGGCTTTTGAACCTGATTGATATCGAATTTCTTGAATTCTTGATAGTAGGCTGGCTCCTTGTATTCTCGTTTATATTGTGGCGCACCACCTCCAAGAACCAGTGATTCAGCTTGAACATCTCCAACCAATTCATCATACATATAATAGCGAATGCGACCGGTATCCGTTACATGACCAATTTCTTCGGCATGCAAATCCCATTTAGTAAAAATTTCTTTTACAACAGATTCCTGGCCTTTTTGAACTACAACGAGCATGCGTTCTTGAGACTCGGATAAAAGAATTTCATAAGGAAGCATATTTTCTTGACGAGTTGGAACCTTGTCCAAATGAATTTCCATTCCAACGTTTCCTGCTGCACTCATTTCACACGTAGAACAAGTAATTCCGGCTGCCCCCATATCCTGCATTCCAACAATAGCATCGGTTTCAGCTAATTCCATCGTTGCTTCCAAGAGTAGTTTTTCCATGAATGGATCTCCCACTTGAACGGAAGGTAAATCGTTCGCTGAATCTTCGGTAATGTCTTTGGAAGCGAATGCTGCTCCAGCTATCCCATCTTTTCCTGTTGCTGAACCTACGATGAAAACTGGATTTCCAGGTCCTTTAGCCGTTGCTGAAATAGTTTTTTTAGTATCAATTATTCCGGCAGAAAATGCATTGACTAATGGGTTCGTATTGTACGAATCATCAAAAAACACTTCACCTCCAACGATTGGAATTCCAAAAGCGTTCCCGTAATCTCCAATTCCTTTAACAATACCTTTTATCAACCACTTTGTTCTTGCAGATTCAATATTCCCGAAACGCAATGAATTTAATTGAGCAATTGGCCGTGCTCCCATGGTAAAAATATCGCGATTGATTCCACCGACTCCTGTCGCTGCGCCTTGATAAGGTTCTAATGCACTTGGGTGGTTGTGTGATTCAATTTTGAAAACGCATCCCAATCCATCACCGATATCCACTAACCCGGCGTTTTCCTCTCCAGCTTTCACGAGCATGTGCGGACCATCTTTCGGCAAGGTTTTTAACCAAAGAATCGAATTTTTGTATGAGCAATGCTCAGACCACATAACCGAGTAAACAGCTGTTTCTGTAAAATTTGGAGTGCGACCAAGAATTTCTTTTATCAGATCAAATTCATCTGCTCTTAGTCCCAAATCAATTGCTTGTTCGAGTGTTGCTTCTTTTTGCAAAGTGGATTCCATGAAATATTTTTTGTGTAGCAAAAGTAACTAATATAAAGCTATCAGAATCAAAACACAGTAATGAAAAATATCGAATTAAAAATCTCAAAAAATTTGGACAGATAATAAAAAAATAGGGTTCAATATGATTTTGTGTGGGTAATAAAAAAAGCCAACTTTGTGGCTATGAATAATAGCAGAGAAATTTTTGAGTTGGCTTTGGGATTGACAACTCCATGGTTTGTTGCGAATGTTGAGTTTAAA
>JBIKSL010000047.1:0-13145 GCA_044348645.1 Crocinitomicaceae bacterium
ACAGGTCACGCAGGCGCTGACATAAAAATCGGAAATAAAGGTCGTTATGCGAGTACAACTAGCATTATGCCCAACATCATTTATCAGTATCAAAATGGTTTCCAAGAATTAAACATTGGAACTTATTTGAAATACGGGAATTTCACTTTCGGAGTTTGGTACCGAAATAGAGATGCTTTTATTCTTTGTTTGGGTGTTGCTACAGACCGATTTAAAATTGGATATAGTTATGACTTAACCGTTTCTAAATTAGGAAATGGAGTGACAGGCGGCTCACACGAAGTTTCGATGGGAATCAATTTGAAGTGTAAGAAAAAACCGAAAAATTTCCGAAAAATTTCTTGTCCTTCTTTCTAGTTCAGTAATCTTCTTCATCAAAGGCACTATCAATTCATTATTATAATAAAAATTCGAAACAATAAGATTTGAAACTGATGAAACATTTGCTTCAAGTTCTAGCAGTTATCTTTCTATTGCTCAACTCATCATGCGATGAAAATTCTCAAGAAAATTTGGATGTTATAGATGAATCTAAGCTTCCTGTTGAAAAAGGAGATTTAGAGACCTATGCCAAAAGACATGTTCAAGCTCAACTTCAAATTCCTATTGATGAAAAATACGAATTAAAAATATACAAAGAGCATTTAAATGAGGACGAGAAAGAAGATGCTGTTATCACCGTGAATCGCCTGGAATTTGCTCTAAAGCAAGCGGCTCTTTCCAATAATCCCGCCAAACGTGCCGAAATTGGATATATGGGAAATTTTAATTTCTTCTTTTATTACGATGGCATGAAAGATTTAATCTCCCCTCCAATTGTGATTGCCTCCTCCCCTCTTCTTCCCTTAAAGGTGAACTTTGAAAACATCAGTTCTGAAAAACACAAGGACATCCTTATTGATTTTAGAATTCGAAACTCAAGTTTCAAGGATTTGTTTACAATTGTAAATCACACACCTCGTAGAATTTTTGAATTTAAGAATTTTGACGGGATGGGAACAACCTCTAACGAATGTTATTTTTTCAAATACACTCGCGGCAGTTATTCGCAATTCAAAGATATTCAGATTATGCGAGCAATTTTGGGATCATTGCCTGCTGGAGTAGATTTGAACACTTTCGAACCCGAAATCATACCGTCAAACGAATTACTTTACACTTTCTTTTATGTTCCACAAGAGGGAAAATACATGACAAAAAAGAAATTCGTTGATTAGAAATCCGAATAGGGTCTTTCATTCAAAGGATGAAATTCTATCAATTGAACTTTTAGTGAGTCGAAAATAGAAAAAATTACATTTCGTATATTTGAACCTCAAATAAAAAATATGGCAATTTCACAAAAAGAATTGGAATTCAACTTTAACGAAGATCAAATGCGTTTAAAAATTAGCGCGTTGGAACAAGAATTGGCAAAGATCTATGACGGTGGAGGAAAAAAACGGATTGAAAAATTGCATGAAAGCGGTAAACTAACTGCAAGAGAGCGCATAGATTTATTGCTTGATCCAAACACAGAGCGCATTGAAATAGGGGCAATTGCAGGACACGGAATGTATAAAGAACATGGAGGTTGTCCGGCTGGGGGTGTTGTTATAGTTATTGGTTACGTCAAAAATCGCCAATGCATTGTAGTAGCTAATGATGCCACAGTAAAGGCAGGAGCTTGGTTTCCAATAACAGGAAAAAAGAACTTGCGTGCTCAAGAAATCGCTATGGAAAACAACTTACCAATCATCTATTTGGTTGATTCCGCCGGCGTTTATTTACCGATGCAGAATGAAATTTTTCCTGACAAAGAACACTTTGGAAGAATTTTTAGAAACAACGCCATCATGAGTTCCAATGGAATCATTCAGATTGCTGCGGTTATGGGTAGTTGTGTGGCCGGAGGAGCGTATCTGCCAATTATGTCAGATGAATCTCTGATTGTCAACAAAACAGGAACGATATTCTTAGCGGGTTCCTACCTTGTGAAAGCAGCCATAGGTGAAAGTATTGACAACGAATCTCTTGGCGGTGCAACAACACAGACAGAAGTTTCCGGAATTTGCGACTATAAAGTAGAAAATGACCAAGAATGTCTAGCCACAATTCGTGACTTAATGGGCCGAATTGGGAAAAAGTTAAATGCCGGATTCGATCGTGAAACCCCTACCCTACCAAAAGAAACTATTAAGAATATCTATGGAATTCTCCCCGCTGATCGCTCAAAGCCATACAATACGAGAGAAATTTTAAAATGTCTTGTTGATAATTCAGAATTTACAGAATATAAGCCAACCTACGGAAAATCAATCGTTACGGCTTATGCACGCATTGACGGATGGAGTGTTGGAATTGTGGTTAACAACCGTGAAATCGTAAAAAATGCTAAAGGTGAAATGCAATTCGGGGGTGTGATTTATTCGGATTCAGCTGATAAAGCAGCACGATTCATAATGCTTTGCAATCAAAAAAACATTCCCTTGGTTTTCCTACATGACGTAACAGGATTTATGGTTGGATCCAAAAGTGAGCAAGGTGGAATTATTAAAGATGGGGCTAAAATGGTAAACGCGATGTCAAATAGCGTGGTGCCAAAGTTTTCAATCGTGATGGGAAATTCTTATGGCGCAGGGAATTATGCCATGTGTGGAAAAGCCTATGATCCTCGTCTAATAGTTGGATGGCCGACAGCCGAAATCGCCGTTATGTCGGGTGCAGCAGCAGCCAAAACATTATTACAAATTGAGGTTGCCACTTTGAAAGGAAAGGGAGAGGAAATCACTCCAGAACGAGAAAAAGAGCTTTTTGACTCCATAAAAAGTCGTTACGATGAGCAAATTTCACCTTATTATGCCGCAAGTCGTTTGTGGATTGATGCGATTATTGATCCGATTGACACTCGTAAATGGATTTCCATGGGAATTGAGATGGCAAACCATGCGCCAATTGACAAAAGATACAATGTCGGTGTTTTACAAACCTAATCGTCTGCAGAGCTTTTCTTTCCGTTAAAATAAAATGTGTAGGCGAAACCTACATTCAAAAAGGAAGAAGTTTTTGAAAATTCTTCATCGGCGTAACCTAGCTTAGAATCATATCCAATTGTTGAGGGAGTAAATGAGTATCCATAAAATGGATAACCAAAGGTTAATCTATAGGAAGAATTTACATCAGCGGATAGCAAAAAACCAATGGTTGGCTCAAAGAATAGAGCATCCATACGACGATACAACATTCCATTAGAACGTAAAAGATCGCTCACGGCATAACTTTGAAGGTACCCAATTTTGCAACCGAAATCTGTTCCGAAACGTTCTGTCCAAAACCATTCATGACCTAATTTCAAAAAAGCAGCACCTGTATGAATACCACCAAAAATTTTGACTGGCACTCTGAATTCATTAATGGCAAAATAGGAATAATGAACACCCGCTCCAAAGGAAATTCCATTTTTAAGACTGTACTGATAAAAAGGTGAAACACTTACCAACCCCTGCATAATTGTTTTAAAGGGTTTATTTGTAAATGAGTTTGGCAAACACAATTCCAAGGTAAATGAATCATCAGGATCAATTTTTTGAGCGTTTATACTTATGGAATAAACAAAAAGATATAAATGAAAAATACTAATTAATTTCTTCATTATTGATTAAACTGATCCTTGAAGATTAGTGATGAATAAATTTACAAAATTTAAACGCAAAAAAACGAGATTATTTTTTCAAATTGAAGAAAAATACAAATCGTTTTTACGATTAATGAATTTGTCAGCGCAATTCCTCTGTTTTATATGGTTTACCCAAAATTACTTCTAGATTCGAGGAAAAAATGAGAAGGTTGACAACTCTGAACGCTATTTAACTAAGGATTCAACCTAATCCCCAACTCCTTCAACTGCTTCTCATCCAAAGGCGATGGTGCATCAATCATCGTGTCGCGACCACTGTTGTTTTTTGGGAAGGCGATGTAATCACGAATAGATTCTGAACCGCCCATTGTAGCAACCAAACGATCCAAACCGAAAGCCAAACCTCCGTGTGGCGGCGCACCGTATTCAAAGGCATTCATAAGAAATCCGAATTGTGCTTGCGCTTCTTCTTTTGTAAATCCAAGTAAGTCAAACATCTGCGATTGTAAATCTCTATCGTGAATACGAATTGAACCACCGCCTAATTCTACGCCGTTCATCGCTAAATCGTAAGCATTCGCACGTACTTTTCCGGGGTCAGTAGAAATTAAATGGAAATCTTCTGGTTTTGGAGAAGTGAACGGGTGGTGCATCGCGTGGTAACGACCATTTTCCTCATCCCATTCCAATAATGGAAAATCCAATACCCACAATGGTTTGAATACATCTGGATTGCGTAATCCCAATTGATTTCCTAAGTGCAAACGCAATTCGTTCAATTGTTTGCGTGTTTTATTCGTTTCGCCGGAAAGCAATAATAACAAGTCCCCGGGTTGCATGTTGGCTTTTTCTGCCCACATTTTCAAATCTGCTTCTGAGTAGAATTTATCCACGGAAGACTTGTACGTCCCATCTGCATTGTAGCGCAAATAAACCATTCCTTTAGCGCCGATTTGCGGACGTTTCACCCACTCGGTTAATTCATCGATTTGCTTTCGTGTAAATTCCGCACATTTGTTCGCGTTGATTCCCAAAACGATTTCAGAACTGTCAAAAACAACAAAGTCTTTTCCTTGCGCTTCGTTTGTTAAATCCACGAATTCCATTCCGAAACGGATGTCTGGCTTGTCGGAACCGTATTTTTCCATCGCTTCTGCGTAGGTCATTCTTGGGAATGAACCTTCAAACTCAACACCACGAACCGTTTTGAATAAATGCTTAATCAATCCTTCAAAAGTGTTCAACACATCTTCTTGTTCCACAAATGCCATTTCACAGTCGATTTGTGTAAACTCAGGTTGTCTGTCGGCACGTAAATCTTCGTCTCGAAAACATTTCACGATTTGGTAATAGCGGTCAAAACCGGAAACCATTAACAACTGCTTAAACGTTTGCGGAGATTGTGGCAAAGCGTAAAATTGACCTTCGTTCATACGGCTTGGAACTACGAAATCGCGCGCTCCCTCTGGTGTGGATTTAATCAAAACGGGCGTTTCAACATCCATGAAGTTTTGAGAATCTAAATATTTTCGAGTTTCAAACGCTACTTTGTTGCGCAAAATCAACTTTTGTTGCACTGGATTTCTTCTCAAATCTAAGTAGCGGTATTGCATGCGCAGTTCATCACCACCATCGGTTTCTTCTTCAATCGTAAAAGGAGGCAATTTCGCTGCGTTCAGGATTATCAATTCCGTCACGTTGATTTCAATTTCTCCTGTAGGAATATTTTTGTTTTTGCTACTGCGCTCAATCACAATTCCTATGACTTGAATCACAAACTCACGACCTAATTTTCTAGCTTGTTCGCATAATTCAGCATTCAATTCCATGTTGAAAGCCAATTGCGTAATACCATAACGGTCGCGTAAATCGGTAAACGTCATTCCTCCTAAATCACGTGAACGTTGCACCCAACCTGCCAAAGTAACGGTAGTTCCAACGTGTTCCATTCTTAATTCACCACAAGTGTGCGAGCGATACATAAGCTAAAATTTTAAGGTGCAAAAGTAAGAATTTTAGGGAGGACTTTCAACGATTGAAATTCTTCGCTCCGCTGGATTTGCAATCCTGCGAGCTGTCCTTAACATTACACTTTTTTACATTTTTACAAGAAAATGTAATTAATCTCTGTGGTTATTACACATAAATATATCAACCCAGTCCACAACTGTGAGCGTGAGATAATATGCGCTGTTGGTTTTAATCGTATGTTTTATACCTTTTTGCATTGGAAAATTATAAAATTGTGAAACATGTCTTTTTTTTAGGGAATTGCATAGGTTAAGCGAAGGATTACAAATCCTTCGAAGCTAGGAGCAAAAGTAAGAAATTTAGGGTTGAGTTTCAATGATTGAATTTGTCCTATTTTAAGTTGCTTCTTTTCAGTTTTCGTTTTGAATGATAAACGGTTAAAATATCAATATGCTGTTTTGATTTAATGTAATAGATGATTCTAAATGAACCACATAAAATTTGGCGAATTTTTGGGTTTTTGAATTCAGGTACAGATCTACCGATTTTAGGATAAGCTTTTAAATTTTCTGCATATTCAAAAAAGGAAACAACCTGGATTTGGGCATATTTAACGGAATCTTTTGCAATAAATTCGGCAATACTTTCAATATCTTCTATGCTTTGAAGAGTCCAATTTATTTGAACCATTTACTTAGTTTTTCCTTTGCTTCTTCATTTGAAACCACTTCATTTTGCACTGACTGTGACAAGCCAAGTTCAACTTTTTGAATTAGCAGTAATCTGTCAATGACATCTTCCAAAGAAAAATTGTCGGGTAAGGAATTAACCGTTTCTAAAACAGCTTTTTTGGATAACATGATTTTATTTTTATCAAATATAACGAAAAATGCAATTTAATTCGATGATCAAATATGTCGATTTCAAATAATTTTACGGAAGTCATTTCGATGTTAAGCCGATATTTCTATTTTTGAGAATTGAATCCAAAAAAATGAACGTAGATAAAAAAGTATTAGCCGTTGTAAAAAAATCTTTATCCAATTTTGAATTTTCTCGATTCGAAGAAACCTGCACGAATGAAGCACAAACTAGGATGTTTGTAATTGAACCAATGTTAGAAATGTTAGGTTACAGCCGTGATCCAAAAGATATGCTTACAGAAATCAATGCTGGATGGGGAAATAAAACAAACAAAGCTGACATTGGATTAATCATAAAAGGGAAAAAACCAGAAATTATTATTGAGTGTAAAAAGTTCGGTAAAAAGCTTACTGATAAAGAAGGAGACCAATTAAATGGGTATTTTATCAATACAGAAGGTTCTAAAATTGGAATTTTAACAAATGGTATCGAGTGGCGTTTTTATGCTGAATATCTTGAGAAAAACAAGTTGCATTCAAATCCATTTTTAGTGATTGATTTTACCGAAATTGATGATGTTAAAATCGAACAATTTGCTCAGTTTCACAAAAACAATCCAGATCAAAACTTCCTTTCTAAAATACTTGAAGAGGCGCAAGATAATTTTTTTCTTGAGGGATTCACTGGTGCATTGGCGGAAGAATTACTCAATCCATCAGACGATTTCATCAAAGCAATTTTTGCAAGAATGCCCGGAAAACGCATGAATGACTCGATTAAAGAGAAACTTCGAACATTAATAAATTCTTCATCTATTCAGCAAGTATTGCCAAAATTAATCGAGGAAGAATCTAAAAGTGGAAATATAATTATCACAACGGGTGAAGAATTAAAAATTTATCATGCGGTTAAAACAATCATCATCAATGCACTTAAGAAAATTGATTTCTCAAGAATCTCATATCGCGATCAAAAAAATAGTTTCAACATTTTAGTAGATGATAACCAACGTAAATTGATTGCTAAAATTACGTCTAACAAAGGCAAATATTTTCTTGACATTACTGGAAATGGGGACAAAAAAATTCAAGTTGATGGATTGGAAAGTGTTGTCGCAAACAGTAAGCCAATATTAGATATTGCCAAAAGTTATTTTACTGAAAGTAAGTAATATCAATTCCTCGCTCCGCTGAATTTGCAATCCTGCGAGCTGCACTTAACATTACACTTTTCAATTTTTTTAAGAAAATGTAATCAATCGCTGGGATTTTGCGCATAAATACATCAACCGAGTCCATAACGGTGAGCGTGAGATAAAATGCGCTGTTGATTTTAATCGTATGTTTTATACCTTTTTGAATTGGAAAATTATAAAATTGTGAAACATGTCTTTTTTTTAGGAAATTGCATTGGTAAAGCGAAGGATTACAAATCCTTCATAGCTGGATAGCAAAAAGTTATTTTACTGAAAGTAAGTAAGATTAATTTTCTTTCAACTCATTAAACACTTCCTAAATAAACACCGCTCCACCGCTCCGCTGGATTTGCAATCCTGCGAGCTGCACTTAACATTACACTTTTCAATTTTTTTTAAGAAAATGTAATCAATCGCTGGGATTTTGCGCATAAATACATCAACCGAGTCCATAACGGTGAGCATGAGATAATATGAGTTGTTGGTTTTAATCGTTTGTTTTATACCTTTTTGCATTGGGAATTTATAAAATTGTGAAACATGTCTTTTTTTTAGGAAATTGCATTGGTAAAGCGAAGGATTACAAATCCTTTAAAGCTAGGGATTACAAATCCTTCGAAGCTAGTGAACGTAAATAATTTACGTACTGATAAAATTGTGGAGACTCAATAAACTAATTATCAATTCAATTTAGCAAATAAAAGCTCGCTTCAAATGTAGTAATGAATTCAATTACTTAATCTTTCTGTGTATCATCCTCAATATTACTTTTCGTAAACTCAAAGTAATAGCCTAAAACAAAAAAGTCGCGACCAATTTCATCGTTTATTTTGTAATCAAATTGATGTAAATAGGCTACCTGAATTCCCGATAATTTATTAAAATGAATATTCAAACCTCCTAGAACTCGATTTCGTTCAAAATAGGGCTCTTTGTCGGTAAAGAAAAGTTCGTTGTTCATGTTCAATACCACCGAAAAATCCTTTTTGGAATGGTATAAAGGAACCGTTAGACCTATTCGATAACGATACCTGTTGCGATATCCCGAACTAGTGAATCGGTTTTCAAGTCGATAGCGTTGTTCTATTTTGAATTTCCCTATTTTTTGAGAAAGCAAAACTTGTGGCCAAATGCGAAACTCGTCATTATTTTTTGGCAGGACAAAATCACCTCCTTCGCGGTAGGTTTGATAGCTCCCAGCTCCAAGTGTAAGCCGAATTCCACTTTTTAATTCATAATTTGCGCCTCCTTTTACTTCGTAATAATGAAAATGATCATATAACTTCAACGAGCGAATTTGACCTTCACCAAAAAAACTCCATTTATCAGAAAACGCATATTTCAGATTGAGAATATTCCACGAACCTAATCTTGTTTGTTGCGATTTCAAAGAAAAGCAAGTTCCGATAAAAAGCAGAAACAATAAAAAAAGGCGACTAAACATAACTTGTTTAATCGCCAAATTTATAAAACAAAACCTCAATCGGGAATTTCTTAAATGTTATTATTTATCGTCAATGAGGTTCATCACGCTCCCTTTTCCATCCGTTACAACCGTTTTTGTATTTGGAGAAGTTGACAATTTTACAAATGCATCAATTTGTTTTAATTTCAATACATTTACCGTTAAACTGCTGTTGAGCATATCGTTGGCAGCTTTATTCGCTTTCGCCTCGATTTCTATACTTTTAGCCCGACCTTCCGACTCGATTCGCATCGTTTCAGCTTTTGCTTCAGCTTGGATGACATTTGTTTTTTTGGCTCCTTCTGCTTCAATGATTTGTCGTTCCACTTCTTTTTTCTGACGATCCAAGACAAATTCCATTCGAAGTGCTTCTTGCTCAGCTTCCAATTTTGTTTCGATGGATTTTGTTAAACCAGCAGGAAGCGTAATGCTTTTCAAAAGAACGGCTTCAATCACAAATCCTTTTTGTTCGCAAACTTCTGCAAGTCGTTTTTCTATTTCGTTTTCTATTTCATTTCGCTTTGCACTGTGCATGTCTTTTGCAAAATAACGTGAACAAACGTCAGAAGCGGCAGATCGAAAAACAGGAAGGATTAAATTCTCTTCATAATTCAATCCTGTTTCTTGAATGATTTTTGGAACATCTTCCGATTTGATGTGATAAAGAATAGAGCTCTCAGATAAAATCGTTAAACCTTCTTTCGACGGGAGATTTTCCTTTATTGACAAATTCATGGTTCTGACATTCACTTTCAATACCCGCGTGACAAAAGGGTTGTAGAAAACAGGACCCGGTTGACGAATTTTCCCATTGATTTTTCCCAAAGTAGATTTCACACCAATCTGACTCGGTTTAACAATGGAACAGCTTACAAGAAGCAAGGAGGTAAAAATGGCTAGAATTTTCATGACGTTTATTTTTAACAAAGAAACATCACAACTGAATATAGGTTTGTCAAAAAAAGTTAATTGTTTTAATTGATTTTTTCTGTGTGATTTTGGCTTATATCTTTCGATTGGGAATTTATAAAATTGTGAAACATGTTTTTTTTAGGAAATTGTATTGGTTAAGCGAAGGATTACAAATCCTTCAAAGCTGGAATTTTGTCTAACATATATAATGTTATTCTGAAACTAATTAATTAAAAAACAACAAACTAGCTCAGAAAGCTTTTAACTAAATTCACAACTTCTTCCGGTTGTTCCAAAGGACTAATATGCCCCCCTCCAATAATTATCGTTTCAATGTTTGGAGGCTCAGGCACATAATCTTCAATTCCTTTGAGAGCCAGCGCTCTGACCTTTAAATTTGTAATCAATTCGCTCGCATCTTCGGCTTCTGCAATTACCGCTTTGTCTGTGTGTTTAATCTGTGCGTTTGTCAAAAGATCCATTGGTCGCTTAAGTTTTTTCAGAAGAGACGGATTTTCTTTCAGTGATGTTTTTCCAAATAATGCTTTGGCGGCTTGTTTCGTGTAAAAATTTCTGAATATCAACATGGAATGCTGAAGTCCGATGGTTAACTTTTGTTTTTTTGTGGCTGTAAGAAAAGGCATATTACAAAGCAACAAACTTTCAAATCGCTCTGGTTGCTTGGATGCTGCTCGAAGAATGGTCATACTGCCCCACGAGTGCCCGACAGCAATAACTTTGGCAATCTTCAAACTATCCAGAATTTCAAGAAGCATATCGGCGCAATCATTCAGTGACCAGTTGTTTTTTGTTATTTCTTTACTTAATCCATGAAATGGCATATCAACGGAATAAGTCGTTCGGTCTTGGATAGAATCGATTACCTCATCCCACAGGTGGTGGTCAAAATACACGCCATGAAGGAAAATGATAGGCGTTTTATCTGAATCAACAAGTTTCGGAAAGACGGCAATTTCGCCAAGATTTGTGTGAATCATTTTATTCTGTTAAACGTTTATTGATTTCTTTCTTAATTGCTTACGGATGGTGCTTGTTTAATAAACGCCGTTTGTTTCAATTGATCAACCATAAATTTGGATAAATCTGGAAGGGTGATAGAAAGTTTTAGCCCTTTGCCATCAAGTGTGGCGTTGCATGTTCCTTTCGGTGGTTTATCAACGATATTGGGACAACGAACAATCGTCCAATCGAGGTTGCTGTTCATGATAATGGGTTCCATTCGGTTTTTATCTTCGATGATGACTTTCAGCCATTTCATGAAATAAGGAAGAATGATTTTGGTAAAAAACCAGGGTTGAAAAGCAATGCTATTTCCTGCTCCCACATTACTCATGGCAATGAGGCGTTTGATGTGCTGCTTTTGCATTTCATCAACAATGATTTTCATAGCATCGGAAATAAAGGTCGTTGGTTTGCCATCGCCCTTACCACCAACTCCCAGGCATTGGATGACTGCTTCTTGATGATGTATAACGGAGGAAACTGTTTGTGAATCTAATACATTTCCCTCAACGATTGTTAAGTTCTTGTGCTTGATGTGAACTTTGGACGCATCACGCACCAGAATGGTTACTTCATGTCCTTGTTTGAGGGCTTCTGCTAAAATACCTTGACCTGAAAAGCCAGTAGCACCGAAGATGGTTACTTTCATTTGTGTCTTTTTGTTTGATACAAAGTTCAGTAAGATAGTTGCTTTATACCTGGCACAAATGTGTCAAAATGATTTTAATTCACTTGCATTTATTATTTCGAGACAAGCAAGTTCCTCATCATCTTGAAAGTCAATTAACGTGTTCATTTGTTTGCGCAGAACTTCCTCAACATTTTTTGTTGTCTGGTTATAGGTTCTGATCCAAATGATTTTTGGAGGATGTCCCCAAACGAGCGAAAAATCATAGAAATCACCATCAAAGGTCACAATAGTGAAATCATGTTCTTTTGCATATGCCCAAATCTGTTTGTCTGATGAATTTTCTAGGCCAATTTGTCTTACCTGTCTAGCTTCGGGTAGGATGTCTTGGATAAGGGATATTAAACGGTGTGAAATATTTTGATCGAATAGCAATTTCATGAGGCTATTCCTAAATGACTTTCTCTGGAAGCGGCAAAAAACAGACAAGCATTGATCTGTTCATCACTTAATTCAGGAAAGTCCTGAATGATTTCCTGGTGGGTCATTCCATTCGCTAACCAATTCAAAACATCAGCAACAGAAATACGAGTACCTTTGATTACGGGCTTTCCAAATCTTCTTTCAGGGTTAATTTCTATGTATTGATTAATATTCATGATCACGAAGGTCGCAAATAATTGTGAGTTATACAAGTATAGCAATTGGAGCTAACTCGTTGCTAAACGCCACATTGGTAAATGTACAACAATCACATCTCAATATTTGTTGGCGCAAGCACATGATTTTCAAACCTATTGTTTCAATATCAAATCAATTAGCCCAAAAACCCCTGCACCAATGATGATTGACCAAGAAATCCAATCCTTAAACTCGTTCTTTTTGTGTTTTAAAAATAAGAGATGAAGCAATAAATGAACAATCATAAAGATATCAAATCCCTTTCTAAACGCCTCTGTGTTTTCACTATACGTTAACTGCCAATAAATGAAGAAAAACAAGGGAATGTGAGCGAATATAAAAAAGATATGGCCCAACTTATGGTTGAGCATCGAAAGTCCGGGGAAAATGCGCCATTCCTTGCAACGAACAGCATCCATTTCGTGCATGGTCATAAATGAAAGACCTAAATAGAAGAAAAAGCTTATCAATGACTGAAAGATTTAATTTACAAAGTTACAAAGAACCTATTTCTCGGCCATTATTTTCGCAGCGACACTTAATCTAAATTTCCCTGGAGGCATAATTCTAGAGAAAAATCCTAGAATTATATTTTTAAAACCTGGAATAACATGGAGTTTTCCTTTCATCATGCCGTTGTAACCTTCTCGCGCAACATCCAATGAGGAACAAAGTCAATAATTTGGCGAATTAATGGTTTGCTGTTATTTTTACATCGTCTGAAGAGTCCCATGAATATTTGTTTTTTTTGTCGAAACCAAAAATAAGGGACTTTTCAGATTTTTTAAAC
>JBIKSL010000048.1:0-13143 GCA_044348645.1 Crocinitomicaceae bacterium
TACATCTTACCAAAATCCAACTCTCGAAAAACAAAGCTTTTGAAGCTCACTGAAACAAAAAAACTAATCTTACAAATCGCCCTAAAAAAATAATGGGTGCCTCAAATCACAAAACAGGAGAAACTTATAAAAAATCTAATACGATTGCTTTGATTGGATCCATACTTTTGTATGTATTTTTCTTTGGTTCTATTGGCTGGAATCTAAAAACCTCGAAATCGAATTAGTTTGTGCCTGCTGACCACATTGTTAGCAGAACCAAAACTGCTAATATAAGGAACGATTTTAAACTTGAACCTATTTCGAGGGCAAGCATTTTGATTTGTATCCGATATCAATATTGGAGATATTCCTTTTTCTATTTCAACTCAAAGATTCGTGCTGATTTTGAAGGAATAGAAAGCGATTTTAAAGAGTTCAAATCTAATTTTTCATTTTCAAAAACCTCATTGGCTCTAGAAAATCCGTCTATAGCTTCATTATATCGATCGAGATCTATTTTTTCCTCTTTTAGGGAATTATTTAGAATAACCATAATGGTTTCAGATTCATGCTGTCTAAAATAAACATACACATTGTTTTGTGGAATGAACTGAATCAATTTTCCATGATGAATGGCTGCTTTACCTTTTCTCCAATTGAATAATTTCTTGGTCCAATCAAAATACATTTTCTGCTCTTGAGTTCGACCTTTTTCTAAAAAAGCATTATTAGAATCGCCATTCCAACCACCTGGAAAATCTCTTCGCACATCAGCATCACCTTTACCTTTATCGCCTCTCATACCAATTTCAGAACCATAATAAATTTGAGGAATTCCTCGTGTGGTGGCTAACAGCGCAGTGGCTAATTTATAGTCTTCAAATTTCGGATAAATTTCGTTAAATCGCTGTGAATCATGATTTTCAAAAAAGATGAGCAGATTATTTGGATCTTTGTATAGAAAGTCATTCACGAAATTCTCATAAAATCGAACTAAACCTTTATCCCAACTCTGATCTGTTTCATTAAACGCTTGTGAATAAGCATCATGAAGGGTGAAATCCATTACGGAAGGAAGATTTGAATCATAATTTTGAATTGAGCCAATGGGACTATCTTTCTGCCAATATGAAATCTGTGCTTGATCATGCATCCAAACTTCGCCTACCATGTTTAAATTGGGATATTCATCCATGATTGCTTTCGTCCATTTAGAAATCGATTCTTTATCATTGTATGAGTATGTATCCACTCGTATTCCATCTAGTTGAGCGAATTCTACCCACCAAATTGTGTTTTGAATGAGGTAATTCAACACCAACGGATTCGATTGATTTAAATCAGGCATACTTCGCACAAACCAACCATCCGAGCAGTATTTTTTATCGATATCGGAAGCGTTTTGATCCATAACTGTTGAGGTTCGATAATTGGATTGAGCATAACCCGGAAATTGATGAATCCATTCATAAGTTGGCAAATCCTTCATCATCCAATGCATATAACCCCAGTGATTCGGAACCTCGTCTTTAATAACTTTGAGTCCTTTTTTATGCGCTTCGTCCACCAGCCTAACAAAATCCTGATTGGTTCCATAACGTGGATCTATTTTGTATAAATCACTCTGTCCGTATGTATGATAGGAATAAGTTGAATCATTGTCTTCGAGTATCGGAGTTGTCCAAATACAAGTTGCTCCTAACTCTTTGATGTAATCCAATTGTTTAATTATTCCTTCTATATCGCCTCCATGTCTACCTCCAGGAAAATTACGATTGAATTTTTCATAAACAGACGGATGTGAATCATTATTAGGATTTCCATTTGCGAATCGGTCAGGCATGAGTAAATAAATTACGTCTTCCGCTGAAAATCCTTTTCGTTGAGATGAGCCTACGATTCTATCTTTGAGTTCGAAGTCATAAGAGACGATAACCTTTTTTTTATCAATTAATCGAATAGGATATTTCCCCGCTTTGATCCCATTTGTTTCAATCGTAACAAATAGATAATTTGGATTTTCAGTTTTAATTACACCCAATATTGGAAGACTAGGAGATTCT
This sequence comes from Crocinitomicaceae bacterium, assembly GCA_044348645.1. Taxonomy (GTDB): domain Bacteria; phylum Bacteroidota; class Bacteroidia; order Flavobacteriales_D; family Crocinitomicaceae; genus UBA952. Next base: position 2,046 of record JBIKSL010000048.1, read on the forward strand.
ACTTGAAAACGAGCAATATTTTCACCATGTAACATAACCTGAACCCGATTATGATTCATGCCAGTCCACCAATTCATCGGCTCAACGTGCTGAAGAACCATCTTACTTTGTGTAAAGCCTAGGCTCAAACGGAGAATTAGTATCAAAGTGAAAATCGTTTTCAACTTTTGTTCTTTATGTTTTACTGTCATTTTTTATTGATTGAATGTAATAAAATAGAAAGAATTACTTGACAATATTCAATTGTGCAGTTTGAAAGTTATTTCCTTGTTGAATAATAACCGAATATATTCCAGAGGAGAAGCTTTCAACGTTTATTTCTTCTATGTTTTCACCTATTAAGCAAAGTGATTTCTTACTCCAAAAAACTTTTCCTGTAAGATCTACAATCTGAATCAAGGCAGCGGAATTCGTTTTACCCTCAAACTTCAATTTAACTATATCTGAAGTTGGGTTTGGGTAAACTATAAGAGAAGTTTCATCGAGAACAATTTCATCTAATGAAACCGGCGCATCAGTTATTTGAGGTTTTTCAAGTTTTTTACTTGTATATACTCTATATTCTCCTGGTTTTAAATTTATAACGGCATTCACATCACTTACGTCTATGCTTTCTCCCGTAAAATATTCATACCATTTCCCCGGACGATGGAATGAAGGTGAGGCATCTTGATTGAAGACGCTAAAATTAGTCAAAACCACTGCATCCATTTCCGGGTCATTGAGCTTCATTCTTTTTACAGCTCCAGAAAGCATATAATTGAAATCCAACGTTGTAAAAGTACTGTAAGTATTTCTCAAGTGCATCATGGCTGCATAAACATCATAAAGTTGTCTTCGTCTGGCCTGAGTAAAATAATTCCATCGAATTGGTTTATTACATACCCGACATGGATTATCAATAGACACATCGTAGCCCAATTCACCAAATTGCCAAATCATTCGCGGACCAGGTTGCGAGAAAAATATCACCGCTGCTGTTTGCATACGACCAAGCGCTGTGTACCAATCCTTAGTATTATGATTGGGATTTGTAGAATTGCCAAAGTTCAGATTTTTATACATCAATCTTTCCTCATCGTGGCTTTCCATGTATGAAACTAAATGTGGGACATTCCAATTTCTCGCTTTATATATTCCGTCGCTTATATTTGAAGAAGAAGTGAAACCCATAGTTGCATCATTGTAAGCATGTGTCAAATTACCCCAAAGCATCATTCCATATTCAGCCAATTGTTTTTCCTCAGCATTATCACACCAATGTTCCAAAATCACATACGCGTTGGGTTTAACAGACCAAATGGTGTCTGCTATTCGTTTCAAAATATTTATCCGATCTGTACTGAATCCATTTCCATTATTAATAAATCCTTTGGTATAGTCGAAACGAAATCCATCAATACGATATTCTTCTAGCCAAAAAGTATTTATGCAATCAATATAATCTTTTGTTGCTTGTCGAGTGTGATCTAAATCATAACCCCAACAAAATGGTTCATGAGGACAAACGGCATTAAACCATGGGCTGTTTGCTGCTGGACGATTACTTGCCGCATCCCAATACATGTTGACCATGGGGCTTTGACCAAAAGCGTGATTAAGAACGATATCAACGACAACAGCAATACCTCGACCATGACATGAATCAATAAACTCTTTGAATTTTTCAGGCGTACCATAATATTTATCCAAAGCCATGTGAAAAGACGGGTTATAACCCCAACTTTCGTTATTTTCAAACTCTCCTGGAGGCATTAATTCAATTACGTTAATCCCAAGTTTATCTAAATAATCGAGTGAGTCAATGAGTGTTTGATAATTTCTTTTTTGGACAAAATCACGAACGTGTAATTCGTATATCAATAAATCTTTGTTTTCGGGAGCTTTAAAATTTGTATTTTTCCATGAATAGGCTGTTGCTCCTGGGTGAATAACTGTTACAAAACCAGTTGTTAAACCAGTGGGATAAGGATGAAGATTAGGAAAAGTAGAAGCACCAATGGTTCCATCATTGTTACGATCTAATATTAACGTACTCAAAGGATCGGCAATTCGTAATGTTCCATCAATTAGATATTGAAAGCCGTAACGTTGCCCGGGAGTTAATCCACTGATTTCTATCCACCAAGTTTTCGAATCACTTGATAAATTCATGTGATACTTCGCTGTTGGAACCCACTTATTGAAATCTCCGATAACATAAATATGCTCTTTTTCAGGTGCATAAAGCTTCAAAACCACAGTAGATTCGTTCATGTAGTTAATTCCGTTCTTTGTGCCGGCAGGAGGTTCGGAAATTGTTATAGAAGGATTAACCGTGTAGTAAATACTATCAATTACGGTTGCATTAGTACCTTCTGCAATTAATTTAAGCAGATGAGTACCTGGAGTGGCGGCCGTCAACGTGTAATTTATTTCGGATGAATTAAGAGAGCTCTTTAGAAGAATTTCATCATCATAGAGACTCAACTTCGCTGTTTGGCTACTTTGAGCGTTAACCTCCAACGTTTGATTTAAATTCAAAATAGTTGAATTATTAGAGGGATGAAATATTTTGGCTTGTAAACCTGAATTTGGCTGAACTAAATCGTAATAGATGTCTGAGCCGTCTGCCTCTCGACCGACAATAGAGCCATTTGCAGTTCGAAATACAAAGGCCATTTTCTGAACAGTTGTGTTCGGGGGAAAACCATAGAATTGATCGATATCAATAGTTATTTGATGACGGTTATTTCCTACGTATTTCATGGCCACCTTTGAGTCTGCAACGCCCCAATTCCCTTGAATAAATTTCCAATTAGACAAAGAAGTGCTAGCGCTAGTAATTAATCCCGTATGGCAATATATTTGTGACTGATTTTTCAACGCTTCATTTCCCAATGAGGCATCGTAGGTAATCGTCACAATATCATTTACAGTGGGAAAAGCTGGATTGACCTCCAAAATTTGAGCGTTGCAAAAAGCGGCTGAAAAACCTACAACTGTTAAAAAATGTTTAAACATATCTGTCTTTTTAGAAAAAAAAAGCCTAAGTCAAATAACTTAGGCTTTAAATGAACATTATTGAATTATTTTTTTATTAGTTTTCCAGATCCGAAACGACCTCCGGAAGTTAAATGGTAAATGTAAGTTCCTGCTTTCAACTCTGATATATTTACCGTGTTATTTTTACTTCGAATAACCTCTTTACCTGCTAAGTCGCGAATTACAACCTCAAAATCTTTAACATCCGACACAAAAGAAATCACGTCCTCTGCTGGAACAGGAAATACACTTGAATTTATTTTTTCAAGATCCTTTATACTTAAACCTTTTTCTACTGAACAGCCAAAACAGTATTTACCTGTAAAACGATTAAATGAAATTGTATCATAAGTACCTGCAGCAACAGCAATATCTGATCCGCCTAAAAATGCTGTATCCGCAGGGAATTCTGTTCCTCCGCCCCAGTTAGTTCCCCAACCACCATTTGCTCTGAATTTGGCCACACCATCATTTATTGTGTAATTGTATAAGCAATGAGTGATACCACCATCTGCAGATTCCATCGGAACATCAACTGACCAATCATAAGGGGGAATTGCTGTACCAATTAATCCAACTTTCACCTGCTCAAAGTTGTAGGCTAATGTATTTTTATTGAACGAAACATTGTAATAACCAACGGTCAATGGAATGTCAGATGCAGATGGAACAACTTTCGCAGTTCCCGATGGGAATCCAGTTCCTCCCCATAAGATTTCAGCAGGAGCTGTCCTTTTAAATAATACATTGGGCTCACTAAAAAAGAAATTTTCTTTGGAGTAATCTACACCATTCAAAGTGGACATGAACTCAACTGAATCATAGCTATTAAAAAGCCCCGTAAAACCAATTTCATCATAACCAGTAGCCACTGCTGTAAAAGAATATTCTAGAGAGTTTGTATTGAAAGTTACATCATAAGTACCAACCTTACCCGGAATGTCATTTCCTATTCCTCCAGCCTCAGCTGTTCCAGTAGGGAAATCTTTTCCACCCCAGTTACTGTCCCATTTGCTATCTAAACGAAATTTAATACCACCATCAGCATCAATAACAACTCCAGATGCTTCCCATTGAGTTCCATCAGAACTTGTCATCACAATATCAGGCTCACCTCCCCAATTTGTGAATTGCCCAACAATCCCCATTGTTTGAGCATAAGTTAGCGAGCTAAAAGCAACCGCTGAAATTAAAGTAAACAGTTTTTTCATAGTTTTAGATTTAAAGATTAGAAAGTGTCAATATGACAATTCAAATATACAAAAATTCTTTTTAAATTTTCAAAAAGAATTTTTAACTGAATTTCCATTTAAGCTTCTTATTTAAATTAATGCTTCATATTTAACATAGGTTAATTCTATTGGGCTGAGTATTTTTCAAAAACAAAAAACAAACCCCTATTCCAAATCTTATAATTGAAATAGGGGTTCTCGAGAATTCAGTTTTTGCAAAAACCTTTAATCATTTGACCTCAAACAGAAAATTGTAATACCAATTCAACGAAGAAATTTGGTTTTTGCAAAAACTTTTCATTCTTTTTTATTCGTGCTCCCGATTATCTACTAAGTATAAAACAAAGAGCAAACCAACTAAAATTGCAACTGTGATAATCGCTATCCATAGCGTTTGATCAGCAAACATTAACAGTGTTTTCATGGCTGAAAGATTTATTTATCTAAGTTAAGTCATCAACAAATTTATGTTGATAATTAACTAACGAAATATAGCCGTTAATGAATATTATATAATTTTCATCGAATAATTATACCAAATAGATATGTGAATCTTCTTTTTCGGTAAATGTCAAAGAAATAAATACTAAAGATTGAATCACAATACAGAGAGGGCATATTTACTTTTTTCTAAAGAAAATTTTCACAGGAACTCCCTCAAAGTTAAATTGTTCACGCAAACGATTTTCGAGGAATCTTTTATATGAATCTGGAATATATTGCGGTAGATTACAAAATACTGCAAATGAAGGAGCATGAGTCGGCAACTGCTGAATGAACTTAATTCGAATATATTTCCCCTTCATTGCCGGAGGAGGTGTCACATTAATGATATCAAGCATTACCTCATTCAACTTGTGTGTAGGTATTTTTCGAACTCGATTTTCATAAACCTCCATTGCTTTTTCAAGTGCCTTGTGAATTCGCTGTTTTGAAATGGTTGATGTAAAAATTATAGGAACATCGTTGAAAGGCGCAAGTTGCTCTCGCAAAGCTTTTTCAAATTGAAGCATTGTATTGTGATCCTTTTCAACTAAGTCCCATTTGTTAACCAAAACCACAACTCCTTTGGAATTTTTCTCAATCATGTAATAAATTGACAAATCCTGTTTCTGAATTCCTTCGGATGCATCAATCATTAACAAACAAACGTCTGCATTTTCAATTGTTCGAACAGAACGTAAAACAGAATAATATTCAATATCCTCGGTTACTTTTGCTTTTTTACGGATTCCTGCTGTATCAATTAAGAGAAAATCAAAACCAAATGCCTTATATCTTGCGTGAATTGCATCTCGCGTTGTTCCTGAAATATCGGTCACAATGTTGCGTTGTTGTCCGGTAAGAGCATTGACCATTGAAGATTTCCCAACATTTGGTCTTCCGACAATCGCAATCCTTGGGAGTGAATCTTCTTCGCGAATCGATTCGTCCTCTTTTTTGAAATACTTAACCATTTCATCCAAAAGTTCTCCTGTCCCTCCTCCATTTGTAGCGGAAAGATCAAAAACTTCTCCCAATCCAAACGAATAAAATTCTGAGGAAAGTCCAATTCGTTCTGTATTGTCAACTTTATTGGCCGCAACCAAAACTGGTTTGTTGGACTTTCGCAGCAATTGAGCTACAATTTCATCCATTTCCACGATTCCTGTCATGACATCCACCATGAATACGATAACCGTAGCTTCTTGAATCGCAATTTCAACTTGTTTGCGAATTTCCCCTTCGAAAATATCTTCATGAGTTGTTGCGTAACCACCCGTATCGATTACCGAAAATTGATACCCATTCCATTCTCCTTTACCGTAAATTCGGTCACGCGTCACGCCGCTAATCTCCTTAACAATCGCATCACGCGACTCTGTCAATCGATTGAATAAAGTCGATTTTCCAACGTTTGGTCTCCCCACGATCGCAACAATATTTCCCATTTGCTTTATTTATAGTTCGTTACTTAATAACCGTAACGTTTCAATTTGGCCTCAGTTGATCGCCAATCTTTATCAACCTTGACGTAATTTTCTAAATATACTTTCGTTCCGGTAAATTTCTCAATTTCAATGCGAGCCTCACGACCGATTCGTTTCAACATTTCTCCACCTTTACCGATTATTATACCTCGTTGAGAATCTCGTTCGACAATAATCAAAGCTCGAATTTTTGTCATTAAACCTTCTTCCTTATATTCTTCAATTTCTATTTGACAACTGTAGGGAACTTCTTTTTGACAATGCAGAAAAATTTTCTCACGAATGATTTCCGACACAAAAAAGCGCATTGGTCGATCTGAAATTTCCTCTTTGTCGTAATAAGGTGGATTCTCTGGAATTAACTCCAAAATACGATTCCAAACTTGATCAATATTGAAATCGTGCAATGCGGAAATTGGAAAAATGATTGCATTCGGAAGTTGCCCATGCCAATATTCAACGCGCTCAGTCAGTTTTTCCTGATTTGAAAGGTCAATTTTGTTGATGAGACAAAGAACTGGAACCTTTAACTTCTTTATTTTTTCGAGCGTTTCCTTATGATTGGTTTGAGATTCCAAGGTATCGGTGATGAAAAGCAAAACATCCGCGTCTTTCAAGGAAGTGTTTACATAATCCATCATGATCTCATGCATCTTGTAAGCAGCGTTTACTACTCCCGGTGTATCAGAAAAAACGATTTGGTGATTTTCGTCGTTAACAATTCCTAAAATTCGATGTCTTGTCGTCTGTGCTTTGGATGTAACAATAGAAAGTTTTTCTCCTACCAAACGATTCATTAAGGTGGATTTTCCAACATTTGGACTACCTACTATATTTACAAAACCAGATTTGTGTGACATTTAATTGAATTGCCCTCAAAGTTACGAAAATAGAAGGAAGCATGAAGTTTTAATTAAAGCAAGAACCCGAAATCATTTTTCATTTGGGTCTTTTCAACTGCCTACAAGGAATATTTTAAATTTATTTTTTCCAATCGAAAAATTGGCGCCAATCTTTAATACTTGGGCAATGAATAAATCTTTATGCTCTCTGTATTCTTTCAAATAATGATGAAGTTTTTCAAGAGAAATGATAAAGGGTAAGAGTTATTAATTCAATTAACATTTGGTGAATATTTGCAATTTTAAAATATTTGATAGATATTTGAGATAAATGTATGATTATGAGCACGGAACAGAATGAAATTTACTCAAAAGTAGTAAGAGCTGGAAAGAGAACTTACTTTTTTGATATCAAAGCAACAAAAGGGAATGATCTTTTCATTACGTTGACAGAAAGTAAAAAAACATCTACTGATCTAACCGATGGCGGGTATCAGAAACACAAGATTTTCCTTTACAAAGAGGATTTTGAAAAGTTTCGGGACGGATTGGATGATGTTTTAAGAAAAATCAACGAGCTTAAAAAAGGTGAATAATTTCTATTTTTTTTATTGAAACAATAAAAAGAAAACATATATTTGCACTCTCAAAACTGAAAGGGAGTTTAGCTCAGCTGGTTTAGAGCATCTGCCTTACAAGCAGAGGGTCGGGGGTTCGAATCCCTCAACTCCCACAAGAAAAGCCTCACAGAAATGTGGGGCATTTTTGTTTTAAAACACTTGTATTTCAGGGGGTTGTATGAGATGGGCAAATGTTCTCAAAATCTAAAATACTGCTATTTTCAAATTCTCTTACACATTCAAAATGGCGTGCACAAGCACGTGCACATGGCTAAATTTTGATGAAACGTGCACATGAGGCGTGCACATTTTCTGGTGGTGAACAGAATATAGAATATTTTATTTTTGAAGTGGAGGAAATAATTGAGAATCCACATTAGCCGGTTAAATACTTCTGAAAATGATTTTTTATTTTTTTTAAGTTTACCTTAAATTCGCTTCATGTCAGAAAATGCAGAAGAAATAGGTAAAAAAGGATTAAAGACCAGCTACATTTCAACAGTGATTGGAATTTCATTGGTGCTTTTTATGATTGGACTTGTATTGGGTGGTGTTTTTGGCTTACAAAGTGTTCAAAAGCAAGCAAAGGAAAGTTTACAGGGCGATATATTTTTTAAATCTGAAATGAATGATGCCGATATAAAACAGGTCGAGATGCAGCTCAAAGCATGGAGTGAATTTCAATCCGTATATTTTGTATCACCAGAGAGAGCCATTAAGGAATTTGGAGGAGAAAATCAAAATGAACAAGAAATGCTTGCAATCTTTGGTGGCGACAATCCACTTCCGCCTACTGTTTGCTTTCATCCTAAAGAGGAATACGCCAACAAGAATGGAATGGAAAACATAAAGAATAAGCTTTTCAAAAGATTTAAAGATGAAATTGACGAGGTTAATTACGATAAATCAACCGTCGAAAATGTTAATCTTGGATTCAGACAATTTCTTTTATTGTTTCTGTCAGTAGCACTTTTATTAATTATTATTGCTGTTGCTATGATAAACAATACAATCCGGTTGGCGCTATATTCAAAACGATTTACGATTAAAACCATGCAACTTGTTGGTGCAACACGAATTTATATTCGAAAACCTTTTCTTTGGCAAGCAGTATTGCAAGGTATTGTATCAGCGGTAATTGGTTTAGCATTGCTTCTTACCGTTTTTTATGCCTGGAATAATGTATTGATTTCTTTTGAAATCAGTTATTCGACAACCACTTTTTTTATGTTGGTGGGCTCTCTTATCGTAATCGGAGTATTTATGACTTTTGTTTCAACATGGTTCGCTTTAAATAAGTATCTTCGAATGAAATTGGATGATTTGTATTAAGAATTCCTATTTTTGCTTTAAATTAAAGAATCATGAGAAATCCTATTGAGCATTTTGGTTTTGATACTAGGAATTACAAATTTCTATTTATTGGATTAGCAATCAATATTGTAGGTTATGTTTTAATGATTGGCGGTGGTGCTGAAAATTTGAATGACTTCAATGCAAATGAGTTGTTTAGTACAACCAGAATTACGATTTCTCCGATGTTAATTATTACCGGATATGTCGTTATTTTATATTCAATCATGAAGAGGCGATCTAATTCAGATGACAAAGTAATCGAAAATAGCAAGAGAGAAGAAGTATCTTTCAAGCATAGAAAATCTAAATAATTTACATGTCTTTTCTGGAAACAATTATTTTGGCTCTGATTGAAGGGTTAACAGAGTTTTTGCCGATTTCATCCACGGCTCACATGATTTTCGCGAGTTCCATAATGGGAATTGAATCGGATAAATTTGTGAAAATGTTTCAGGTGTCAATTCAATTTGGAGCTATATTGGCTGTTGTTGCTTTGTTCTGGAAGAAGTTTTTAGATTTTAAATCCTATCAGTTTTACATTAAACTGGCAATCGCTGTAATTCCCGCCCTAGTTTTAGGTAAATTATTTGATGACAAAATTGAAGCCATTCTAGAAAAACCCATACCAATTGCAATTGTGTTAATTCTGGGTGGCGTTATTTTTCTTTTTATCGACCGCTTGTTTAAGAAATCAAGAATCAATGAGGAAGAGGATGTGAGTATTCAGAACGCAGTGACCATTGGTTTTTGGCAATGTCTAGCAATGATGCCCGGGACGAGCAGAGCAGCAGCTTCCATCATTGGAGGTATGCAACAAGGGTTGACTCGAAAAATGGCAGCGGAGTTCAGTTTTTTTCTTGCTGTGCCCACGATGTTAGCCGTTACATGTTATTCTGTTTTTTTTAAAGATTGGAATTATAAGGGACTGGATCAAAAAGGCTACGAAATGATATTATCAAGTTCTGAAAATATGACTGCCTTTGTTATCGGAAATATTTTGGCGTTTCTTGTGGCAGTTTTCGCCATTAAATTATTTATTGATTTCTTGGCAAAATATGGTTTCAAAATTTGGGGTTGGTATAGAATTATTGTTGGAGCTATTCTTTTGATTTACTTTAATTGGTAATGAATTTTTCAGAAGGAGCAACCATTCTCGTTGACAAACCTCTTGGTTGGACGTCATTCGATGTTGTGAACAAAATCCGATGGAATCTCAAACGTAAATTAAACGTAAAAAATATCAAAGTTGGACATGCGGGCACACTCGATCCTTTGGCAACTGGACTTTTGGTTATTTGTATTGGGAAGCACACAAAATTGATTGAATCGTTTACCGGCGCTCCAAAAACCTATTCCGGAACTTTTTTGGTTGGAAAAACAACCCCATCTTTCGATCTAGAGACAGAGTACAATGAAGAATTTAGGACAGATCACATCTCTGAAGAATTAATCGAAAGTGTTCGGAAAACTTTTTTGGGTATTCAAATGCAAACTCCACCCATTTATTCTGCCAAACAAGTTGAAGGAAAGCGTGCTTACGATTTCGCGCGAGCGGGCAAAGAAGTTGTCATCAAACAAGCACAAATTGAAATAAGTCAATTTGAATTGAATACTCAGCGTTTTCCGGAAATTGATTTTAAAATAAGTTGTTCGAAAGGAACTTACATTCGTTCAATTGCAAGTGATTTTGGGCAGAAACTCAACTCTGGCGCCACATTGATTTCTCTTAAAAGAGAAGAGTCAGGTGATTTTCATATTCGAGACGCAAAAAGCGTTGAGAACTGGGTTGATTTAATTAATCAATTAAATGTGATTTTTGAATCAATTAATTGAAAAAACTTGATTGTTTTATCATCGCTTGACGTTGCGAAAGCGTTATCATTTAGCTTAACAATTGAATTTACAGAATGCTTGTGACCCTTTGATTTAGAATCGATTTTTTGAATCACCTTCCTGTTTTGTGATTTGAGGCACCCATTATTTTTTTAGGGCGATTTGTAAGATTAGTTTTTTTGTTTCAGTGAGCTTCAAAAGCTTTGTTTTTCGAGAGTTGG
>JBIKSL010000049.1:0-13004 GCA_044348645.1 Crocinitomicaceae bacterium
CTAATCCGGTTTCATCAGATAAATCAGTTGTAAATGAAAATGAAACTCAGACTGAAAACAAATCCTCGCAAAACGAAATTGTAAAGTCAGCAAATCCCGTTTCATCAGATAAATCAGTTGTGAATGAAAATGAAACTCAGACTGAAAACAAATCCTCGCAAAACGAAATTGCAAAGTCAGCAAATCCCGTTTCATCGGACAAAACAGTTGTGAATGGAAATGAAACGCAGTCTGAAAATAAATCCTCGCAAAATGAAATTGCAAAGTCAGCAAATCCTGTTTCATCAGATAAATCAGTTGTAAATGAAAATGAAACTCAGACTGAAAACAAATCCTCGCAAAACGAAATTGCAAAGTCAGCAAATCCCGTTTCATCGGACAAAACAGTTGTGAATGGAAATGAAACGCAGTCTGAAAATAAATCCTCGCAAAATGAAATTGCAAAGTCAGCAAATCCTGTTTCATCAGATAAATCAGTTGTAAATGAAAATGAAACTCAGACTGAAAACAAATCCTCGCAAAACGAAATTGTAAAGTCAGCAAATCCCGTTTCATCGGACAAAACAGTTGTGAATGGTAATGAAACGCAGTCTGAAAATAAATCCTCGCAAAATGAAATTGTAAAGACAGCAAATCCTGTTTCATCGGACAAATCAGTTGTGAATGAGAATGAAACGCAGACTGAAATCAAATCTTCGCAAAATGAAATTACAAAGTCAGCAAATCCCGTTTCATCGGATAAATCAGTTGTGAATGAGAATGAAACGCAGACTGAAAACAAATCTTCGCAAAATGAAATTACAAAGTCAGCAAATCCAGTTTCATCGGACAAATCAGTTGTGAATGAGAATGAAACGCAGACTGAAAACAAATCTTCGCAAAATGAAATTACAAAGTCAGCAAATCCCGTTTCATCGGACAAATCAGTTGTGAATGAAAATGAAACGCAGTCTGAAAACAAATCTTCGCAAAATGAAATTGCAAAGTCAGCAAATCCCGTTTCATCGGATAGATCAGTTGTGAATGAAAATGAAACTCAGTCTGAAAACAAATCCTCGCAAAACGAAATTGCAAAGTCAGCAAATCCCGTTTCATCGGACAAATCAGTTGTGAATGAGAATTCAATACAGTCTGAAAACAATTCCTCACAAAATGAAATTGCAAAGTCAGCAAATCCCGTTTCATCGGACAAATCAGTTGTGAATGAGAATGAAACTCAGTCTGAAAACAAATCCTCGCAAAATGAGATAGCTAAAAAGCAAGATTCAAACGTTTATAAAGATTTGGATTCGATTAGGAAAAAGGAAATTGATGCCTTTAAAAGTTATGCGGAAAATGGAAGTAGATTGATCTCAATTAAAAAAGATGAATTGAAAAATATCAAAAATGAAAATGAAAAAAACAAGTTGATTCAAGAAATAGCAGAACTTGAAAATAATAACAGAATTGAATACAAACAGGCTCGAAGAGTTGAAAAAACAGCAATCCTCAATCAACAATTTCCAGAATTAGAAATTTTTACTACCAATGATTTAGTTGGACAAGCTACCGAAATTAAATTGAGGGAATTGGAGCTCGATAAAAAAATTTCATCCACAATCAATCGTCTTGAAAAGGATCAATTAATGAAGCAAAAAGATGAATTGGTGTCTTTAAGATTAGTACTAGAAAAAAATATAGAAGAATCAAAAGAGCTTACATATTTTACTCCCTCTTTACCCGAAATTTCCGAACCTCTATCGGATGCGGAATCGGCATCACTTCGACTTAGTGAAGACTATCAAAACTACATAATCGAACGCATTAATTTTAATAATTTAATTGAAAAATTAGAAAAAGCTCAAAATAATAATCGTTTTTTACGTGAATTAATTCAAATTAAATTGTCTGACTCAACAGATGTTCAATTAAATCAGTCAATTATGAATCTTGCAAATCAATTGAAATCAAATGAGGAGTTATTGGACAACTTAGAAAAAGAGATTGAAAACAAACTTGTCACGATCAATTCGTTCGAATCTGCAAATCGTTTCGAGTGGTTATTGAAAAACAATATTCAACCCGCGAAACGAATTGAAAGAGAGAGTAATTTAACAGACATTGCAAGCAATTTTTCAATTGGAAAAAATCCTAAAATATCAATCGAGAATCCTTTGCCAATTAATGTAAACAATCCTACAGGATTAATTTATCGTGTTCAAGTTGGTGCCTTCCGAAAACCAATTTCAAAAGATGCTTTTAGAGATTTTGCTCCTGTTTCTGGTGAAGTATTAAAAAATGGTTTGACTTGCTATTTGGCAGGGTATTTTAACAGTTCAAAATCTGCAATTTCAGCAAGAAAGCAAATCCGTTCGTTAGGTTATGTTGACGCTTTTGTCGTTGCATATTGTGATGGAAAGCGCATTTCATTTGCTCAAGGACGTGAGTTGGAAATTTCAGGTCGTTGTAAATCGATGTCTCAAGACGAATTGATTCTTGCGTTGAAACAAAATAATTCACCAAATGAAATAAATTCTGATCGTAAAATAAATGAATACAAAAGCGCAAACTACTTGAATACTCCAAATGCTCGAAAAGCGGAAATCGGAGAAGAACAGGAACACTTGTTTTTCACTGTTCAAATTGGTGTTTACAATAAACCCATTAGCAATAATCAACTAACAGAATTCAGCAAACTGGTAACATTCAAAACCGATAAAGGTAAAATTCGTTATTCTTCTGGAATGTTTGAAAACTTGAATGATGCGAAAATTCATAGAAAAGAAGCACTTGCACGTGGCATCAAAGACGCATTTATTGTAGCTTATTATAAAGGTAAAAGAATCTCAATTGTTGAGGCTAATAATTTAATCAGCAAAAATGATCCTTCTATATTTCAAAAAGTAAATAAATCCATTTCAGTAAATACAAACAACAGTAATTCATCGAAGGATTCTTTGGTTAATTTAATGTTCTATTTGCCGGAAGTCAAACCGTCAATTAAAAATGATTCAATAGTACAATTTTCGATTGAATGCACCAAAGATGAAGCAATTTCGAAATTAGAGCGTTTAAACCGAGTGGGGATCTTTACGTATCAACCTGAAAAAGGTAAAATTGTATCCAGTAAAATGAATTGGACAAACATGTCAACTATTCAACGAGAATATCTTCAAGATTTTAAATCGGAAAACAGCAACAATCCTTCCTTATCAATTCAGCTCGATATCACAAACAAACTTTGGAATGGTGCATTTTGTGATTGGCTGCTTCGTTCTAATTTAAGTTACTACATTGAATCAAAAGATGAATTGAAAATATTAAATCTTTATTTGGAGAATGAATCAGAACGAGAGTTGGTATTGAAAAAGGCAAACGAACTTCTTATTTCTGTAATGAATTAAATTTCAAAAAATGAGTCAACCAAGTACACAAGAAAAAGTTTTTACCATTCAAGAATTAATTTCCGAATTCACCATTGTGCTATACAATGATGACATCAATACGTTTGATCACGTAATTAATTGTTTGGTAAAAATTTGCGACCATGAACCTCTCCAAGCCGAGCAATGTGCATGGATCGTTCATCTAAACGGAAAATGTTCTGTGAAATCTGGTATTTATGAGGAAATGGAGCCAATCTGTCTTCAGTTGATGAATAAAGGTCTTTCGGTAAAAATTGAGTAAAATGAAGATTACTTTTCATTCGAAAGCTACACTGCTCATTTCGCTTATGAGTTTGGTCGGATTGATTGCATTGAAAATCGCGCCCAACGAAACTTCTTTAATTTTCATTTTGAACGGACAGTTTCAATATGATAGTTGGCAATGGTATCTTAGTAACATATTTTATATTTTTGGTCACGCCAACTTGACACACTTTATCGGAAATATGTCGATTTTATTATTGTTGGGTCCAATCATTGAGTTAAAATACGGATTTAATCAATTAATATCAATGACAGTTTTAACCGCCGTTTTAACAGGTATCTTACACACGATACTTTGGGATAATGGTCTATTGGGTTGTAGCGGAATTGTATTCATGTTTATCGTTTTGGTAACGTTACTAAATGCCAAAGGAAAGGAGCTTCCTTTCAATTTTATTTTGGTTGTATTACTTTATCTTGGACAAGAAATTTATTCATCCCTGCAAAAAGATGAAATTTCACACTTCGCTCATTTATTTGGAGGTGCAATGGGGGTGTTTTGGGGATATTACAAAAGATAAAAGATGTTTAACGTTCATTAAAATGAATTAAACCCAATCGTGAAACGCACTCAAATAATCGAGCGTTTTTTGTTCTTCCGATTCTTTTTCGAGCTGTAAATTATAAGTCCATTCGGCTAGCGGTGGCATACTCATCAAAATTGATTCGGTTCGTCCACCAGAATAGATTCCGAATTTCGTTCCGCGGTCATGTAAAAGATTAAACTCTACATAACGACCTCTTCTTGTTAGTTGCCACTGTTTTTCACGGGCGGTTGGCTCAGAGACGTTTATAAAATCAATTTGTTGTTTGTAAAGAATGGGGAACAACTCGCCGAGCTCAATACAAAATTGAAATAGCTCTTCCTTCGAAATACCACAACTTTCGTCTTGGTGGTCAAAGAAAATTCCTCCAATTCCTCGTGATTCATTGCGATGTGGAAGTGAGAAGTATTCATCTGCCCAAGGCTTGAATTTCAAATAGAAATCAGGGTGATAGGCATCACATTTTTGTTTGAGTCCTTGATGAAAAAGAATAGCTGCTTCTTTATTTACATAATGCGGTGTGAGATCAATTCCTCCACCAAACCAATATTTTCCAGAATTCAATTCGAAGTAGCGAACATTCATGTGGATGATTGGATGTCTAGGGTGTTTTGGGTGTAAAACGATAGAAACACCGGTTGCAAAAAAGGAATCGCCTTCCAAACCTAATTGTTTTCGCATGGCATCGGAAACGTCACCATATACAGCCGAAAATGCCACACCGCCTTTTTCGAGGATGTTGCCGTTTGCGATTGTTCGTGTATAACCACCTCCTCCTTCGGTTCTAGTCCAAGTATCTTCTTGAAATTTACTTAAACCATCTATTTTTTCAAGTTCACTGCAAATTTGTAATTGCAATTCACGAAAACGAGCTTCAATTATTTCTTTTTCCATTCAACTTTAGTCGATTCAAAATCTTCAAATTTCAAAATAAATCCATTTTTATTTTGAAATCCGTTACCATTTCCAGATTGACTATATTCATAGTTGGAAATGAGTTCTTTATCTTTTTTCTTTCCCATTAACAAAACAGAAACTACATTCAAAGTGGCATCAAAGCCCAAACAAGCCATTTTGGTTAAATCGGCTCCATATTTACTTCTGAATTGTTTGTGAAATGGAATAATAGTGGGATCCTTGAACGAAAAATAGGATGGACTCGCGTAATAAAATTTGAATTTATTCTTAATTTCTGAATTCACTTCCTTGAACTCAGTCCACTCCTTAAGTCCGAATATGGAAATACTTTCTTTAGATGAATAGGCATTGAGAATTGTGAATACCTTTTCTTTTTCAGTTGAAAGGAAAACAAAAAATATGTTTGTGCCTAATTTTTCATATTTCTTGAAGTCAGACCAAGTCGCTTCGATTACTCTAGGTCGGCTCGATTTAGTGGGGAGTTGACGGAAGGCACTCAAGAATGAATCGTAATAAATTTGATCCTCAGATTTTTCTGCTTTTATCAATACTATTTGTTGATTTTCATGAATTTGATAAATATGATTTGCAAGAATACTTCCTAAAATTTCATTGGTTGGTGTTAATGCATAAGCAAACGGATTTCCATCCAAAAATGAGGTTGGAACGGAAACAGGAAATACGATCCGAATTTTATTAGCTTTCGACCAATTAGCAACTTTCTCAGCCTCTTTTTGTTGAAACGGGGCAAAAATAAGATCCATCTTTTTCATCTCAGGTTTTGCCAATTGTTGATCAATATTTTCCTTTTTGGATTGGTAATCATAAACGAAAAAATCTGCTTTCAAACCCTTTGCTTCCAAGGAATCAATAGCAATTCGTGCTCCTTGGTAATATTCCCATGCAGCAGTGCTTATTGCTTTGTTTAGTGTCTCGGTGGAATCCAAATTGAAGGGTAAAAACAAGGCTATTTTGTAGATTTCTTTTGATTTGAAAACTGGAATACTATCGTTAAAAGATTTAGCTAGTGGAGGAACTGGTCGAAAAGGAACTTTGTTGACATTCTCTTTTTTCAATTTAATTCGGATCACTTGTCCCGGTGAAATTTTGGAACTTCTGAGGTTATTTAAAGTCAGCAAATCTTCCAATGGAACCATAAATCGTTTGGAAATCGAATACATGGTTTCATTTGGCAAAACGATGTGAGAAATAATAGAGTCGTGAAAGGAAACAACAAATTTTTCACGAACAGAATCACTTGGAGCAGGAATAGTTCGAGTTGATTCATCCTTTGTAACACTCGCTAAATCAATTTGAATTCTTGGGGTAGCATTTACAATTTTTAGCCTCTGACCAATTTTGATTCCTGCTTCCGCACTTGGGTTTTTCGCAACAATCGAGTCAACAGAAACATAATAAATTCGAGCCAAAGAGAAAAGCGTTTGTCCTTTTTCAACGATATGCATAATCGTTTTTGTAATTACTGGAATTTGAAGCAACTGTCCTTCCGATAATCCTCGTTCTATTCCAGGATTCGCATTCAAAATTTCTTCTACTGGACATTCATACATTTGCTGCAATCCAAAAAGAGTGTTCCCTTCTAAAACAGTATGTTGGTAGAATTTTTGTCCGTTTGTAACAACGACGGGAGCGTATTTTTGAGAAAGCAACGTTTCACAAACAAATAGAATACAAAGTATGATGAGAGTTCGTAGCATTCGTTTATTCCCATTCAATTGTGGCAGGTGGTTTCGAACTAATGTCATAAGTAACGCGATTGATTCCCTTCACTTGATTGATAATCCGATTTGAAATCTTGGCTAAAAATTCATAGGGTAGATGACACCAATCTGCAGTCATACCATCGGTCGAAGTTACTGCACGAAGCGCAACGGCATTTTCATACGTTCGTTCGTCTCCCATCACACCAACAGATTGGATCGGAAGAAAAATCGCTCCCGCTTGCCAAACTTGGTCGTATAATTTATCCTCTTTCAAGCCTTCGATAAAAATCGAATCAACCTCTTGCAAAATTCGAACCTTTTCTGCAGTTACTTCACCTAAAATGCGAATTCCAAGCCCTGGACCTGGAAATGGATGTCTACCCAAAATGCGCGAATCGATATTCAACGATTGTCCAATTCTCCGAACTTCATCTTTGAAAAGTAATCGAAGTGGCTCAACCACCTGTAATTGCATATAATCAGGAAGTCCGCCGACGTTGTGGTGTGATTTTATAGTTTGAGAAGGTCCTCCAGTTGCGGAAACAGATTCAATCACATCTGGATAAATCGTGCCTTGTCCGAGCCATTTCGCACCTTCCACTTTTTTAGATTCCTCGTCAAAAACATCTACAAATACTTTTCCAATCGCTTTTCTCTTAAGTTCCGGATCAGTAACACCTTTGAGTGCTGAATAAAACTTTTCAGAAGCATCAACTCCTTTCACGTTTAATCCCATTCCCTGATAGGATTCCAAAACGGAAGCGAATTCGTTCTTACGAAGTAAGCCATTATCAACGAAAATACAATACAAATCGGAACCTATCGCTTTATGCAAAAGCACAGCCGCCACAGATGAATCAACTCCGCCAGAAAGACCGAGAATTACTTTGTCATTACCTAATTGTGCTTGAAGTTTCTGAGTGGTTTCCTCCACAAATGAATCGGGAGTCCAATCGCAGGAGCAGTTGCATATATCAACAATGAAGTTTTTCAAAAGTATTTTTCCTTCGGTTGAATGGTATACCTCTGGGTGAAACTGAATCCCAAAGGTTGTTTCCCCTTCGATTTCATATCCCGCAACTTCAACATCTGCTGTGCTAGCAATGATTTTGTAGTTTTCAGGAACAACTTTGATCGTATCTCCATGCGACATCCAAACTTGGGAGCCTTGGGTCATACCTTTGGTTAAAATGTTACCGCTGTCAACTTGCTTGAGATGTGCTCGTCCATATTCGCGAATAGTCGATGGAAGAACTTCGCCTCCAAAATGATGGGCTAGATATTGCGCACCAAAACAAACGCCCAAAAGAGGTAATTTTCCTTTGATTTGATCCAAATTTGGTTTTGGAGAAGCGGAATCTCTAACTGAGAATGGACTTCCAGAAAGAATTACACCTTTTATGTTCGGTGTTAATTCAGGAATTTTATTCCAAGGATGAATTTCACAATATACATTCAACTCACGTATCCTTCTCGCAATCAATTGGGTATATTGCGAACCAAAATCTAAAATCAATATCATTTCATGCATGCTACAAAGATAGGTTTAATCTAAAAACAGGAGTTCGAATGATTAAATCAATTACCACCATACTTTTTAACATCATGTAACGTAATTCTTCGATTCAATCGACTTAAATCGTTAACTTTGGCATTCGCAAAAAATAGTCGATGATTGGTGATATTTTAAAAAAGATTTTTGGAGACAAAAGTTCAAAAGATAAAAAATTATATTGGCCTTATGTAGAGCAAGCCTCGGCTGCTTTGGGAAATATTAAGTCTTTATCAGACAATGAATTAAGATCCAAAACGAATGAATTCAAAAAATTTGTTTTAGAAGAAAAACAAGCACTTGAAGATGAGTTGAATGAACTTCGAACGAAAGCAGAAGATTTGAATACTCCAATTGAAGAAAAGGAGGAGCTTTTCGAACGAGTTGAGCGTTTGGAAAAACAAATTGATGAGCAAATTGAGGAATCGTTATTGAAAGTTCTACCTGAAGCATTTGCGGTTATGAAAGAAACAGCTTATCGTTGGGCAAACAATGGTAAATTAGTAGTCGATGCTCAGGATTTTGATCGTGAATTAGCTTCGAGAAAAGATGGGATTACCATCGATGGAAATCAAGCTGTTTGGCATAATGAATGGACAGCTGCAGGAACTAAAATCCAGTGGAACATGGTTCACTACGACGTTCAGTTGATGGGAGGTGCTGTTCTTCACAAAGGAAATATCGCCGAAATGCAAACGGGCGAAGGTAAAACCCTAGTTGCAACACTTCCAGTTTACTTGAATGCACTTGCTGGAAAAGGTGTACATGTGGTTACAGTAAACGATTACTTGGCTAAACGTGACTCCGAATGGATGGGGCCGTTATATCAGTTTCACGGTTTAACAGTCGATTGCATTGATAAACACCGACCAAATTCTCCTGAAAGAAGAAATGCCTATATGGCGGATATCACTTTCGGAACAAACAATGAGTTTGGTTTCGACTACTTGCGTGATAACATGGCTGGTCATGTGGATGATTTAGTTCAACGCAAACATCACTTCGCCATTGTCGATGAGGTGGATTCCGTTTTGATTGATGATGCTCGAACGCCATTAATTATTTCCGGACCAACACCAAAAGGGGATGAGCACGAATTTCACGAGTTGAAACCACGAATAGAAAAAGTTGTAAATGCTCAAAAACAATACGTTCAACAATGTTTGAATGACGCGAAGAAAATGCTTAACGCGGCAATCAACAATCCGCCTGAAGATAAAAACGAGGCAAAACGCTTGTTGGAAGAAGGCGGAATTGCTTTGTTGCGAGCTCATCGCGGTTTACCAAAAAATCGTGCGTTGATCAAATTCCTTTCTGAGCCGGGAATTAAAGTTCACTTGCAAAAAACGGAGAACTTTTACATGCAAGAGCAAGGCAAACACATGAAGAAAATTGATGTGGAATTGTTCTTTGTCATCGATGAGAAAAATAACACCATTGAACTTACGGATCAAGGGATTGATTTAGTTTCTGGAAAAGATGATCGTGAATTTTTCATCATGCCTGATATCGGTGCGGAAATCGCCAAATTGCAAAAAGAAAATCTCTCGCCGGATGTCTATTTGGATCGAAAAGATGCATTGGTTCGTGAATATTCAATCAAATCTGAACGTATCCATTCCATCAATCAATTATTAAAAGCATATACACTTTTCGAGAAAGAAGTTGAGTATGTTATCATGGATGGGAAGGTAAAAATCGTGGATGAATCCACCGGTCGTATTTTGGAAGGAAGAAGATATTCGGATGGTTTGCACCAAGCGATTGAAGCCAAAGAAAATGTAGAAGTTGAAGCGGCGACACAGACGTACGCGACGGTTACTCTCCAAAATTACTTCAGAATGTATCACAAACTTGCTGGAATGACAGGAACTGCCGAAACAGAAGCGAATGAATTTTGGGATATTTATAAATTAGATGTGGTTGTTGTTCCGACAAATAAGCCTGTTGTTCGAAAAGACCTGGATGATTACGTATACAAAACAGCCCGCGAAAAATACAATGCTGTAATTCAAGAAATAGAAGAGTTAGTTGCAGCTGGACGTCCAGTATTAGTTGGTACAACAACAGTTGAAATTTCAGAATTATTGAGCCGAATGCTTCAAATGAAGAAAATTCAGCATCAAGTTTTGAACGCGAAATACCACCAAAAAGAAGCTGAAATTGTTGCGAATGCCGGTCTTGCAGGTGCAGTAACAATTGCAACCAATATGGCAGGTCGTGGAACGGATATCAAACTTGGTCCTAATGTGAAAGAAGCAGGAGGTTTGGCGATAATCGGAACCGAACGTCATGATTCGCGTCGAGTTGATCGTCAGTTAAGAGGTCGTTCTGGTCGTCAAGGGGATCCAGGTTCTTCACGATTTTTCGTTTCATTAGAAGACGATTTGATGCGTAAGTTTGGTTCTGAGCGAATCGCCAAATTGATGGACCGAATGGGATTGAAAGAAGGAGAAGTGATCACTGCTGGAATGGTTTCCAAATCTATTGAGCGCGCGCAGAAAAAAGTGGAGGAAAACAACTTTGGAATGCGTAAACGCTTATTGGAATATGATGATGTGATGAACGCACAACGTCGAGCAATTTATAAGAAAAGACGCAACGCGTTATTCGGAGATCGTTTGGCAATCGATATCGACAACATGTTCTATGAACTTTGTGAAACAACCGTTCTGACTTATGCCAATAGTGAATTCCAAGAATTTGAAATGGAGCTAATCCGTTTAATTGGAATTGAATCTCCTGTTGATGAAAACGAATTCAAAGCGATTTCAAAAGTTGATTTGACTGAAAAAATCTATCACGCCATGCGCGACCAATATGAGCGTAAATGTGATAAAATTGCTGCAAAAGGTCTGCCTCAAATCAAGCATGTTTTTGAAACCATGTCGCATCAATACAAGAACATCGTTTTCCCATTGACAGACGGTAGAAAAGAAATGCAATTGATTGTCAATTTGGAGGAAGCTTACAAAACGGAAGGAAAAATCATTTCTAAATCTTTCGAGAAAAACGTTATTCTCGCGAAAATCGATGACGAATGGAAAGAACATTTACGTGAAATGGATGATTTACGTTCGGCGGTCAATAATGCGACATATGAACAAAAAGATCCGCTAGTCATCTATAAATTAGAGTCTTACGAACTTTTCAAATCCATGTTAAATCGGTTGAATGAAGAGGCTGTTGAACTGTTGATGAAATTGGATATTCCAGTCGAACAAGAATTTAAGCAAACAAATAAGGAAGATCGTCAGAATAATTATGAACGCAGTTCATCGAATTCGAATACGTCCTCAACTCAACCTCCGCGTTTTGAAGGCCGACAAGGGTATCAGCAAGCGATTGAAAATTCTTTTCCTCAAGAAGAAAAAAGACAGCCAGTAGTTGCAGATCCGAAAGTTGGAAGAAACGATCCTTGTCCATGCGGTAGCGGAAAGAAATACAAGCAGTGTCACGGTAAATGATTCCTTCCACCGAAATTTCATCCGTCGCATTCATCGGTTCCGGAAAGGTTGCGCAAGTTCTTTCGGGTATTTTTTATAAAAATGGAATTAATATTTCGGGTATTTCGAGCAGAAACGAGTTAACTGGGAAGGCACTCGCTAATCAAGTTCAAAGTGAATTCGTTGAAGATTTTACTTTATTGAGGGCAGATTTGATCCTCGCTTCGGTGAATGATGACTCTGTGAAGACTATCGTTGAGCAAACTAATCCTGCTCAAAAAGTTGTTTTTACAGCTGGTGCAATCGACTTGAATAGTATCAATCATCCAAACTGTGGAGTTTTCTATCCGCTGCAAACATTCACGGAGGGGAAGAAATTAAGAAGTAATGAAATACCCATACTTTTGGAAACTAATGAGTTAAATTTTGGAAAGCAATTAGAATCGTTTTGTTCTAAACTTGGTTTCAATTTTCAATATTG
The DNA here is from genome assembly GCA_044348645.1 of Crocinitomicaceae bacterium. Taxonomy (GTDB): domain Bacteria; phylum Bacteroidota; class Bacteroidia; order Flavobacteriales_D; family Crocinitomicaceae; genus UBA952. The sequence goes on from JBIKSL010000049.1 coordinate 12,356, forward strand.
TAATTCAGAACAACGTAAACAATATCATTTGTCTGCTGTGTTTTTGAATAATTTCATAAATCATTTGGCTTACGTTTCAAAAATCGAATTGGAAGAAAAAGGTTTGAATTTGGAACTTTTATTGCCTTTGCTTAAAGAAACATGTGACAAACTTCTTTATTCGGATTTATATGAAGGTCAAACTGGACCGGCACGAAGGGGAGATTTGAGTGTAATCCAAGAACATCAAAAGATGCTTTCAGGAAAACACTTGGAAATTTATAATGTTATTACATCGAGCATTCTTGATACCTATAAAAAATGATAAGTTATAAGCAGAAATTAAATCAAATCAGCACCTTCATTTTTGATGTGGACGGTGTTTTCACAGACGGAAAAGTCTATTTGATGAAAGATGACAATTTCCGTGCTTTTAACTCAAAAGATGGTTATGCGGTTCAGTATGCTTCAAAAATGGGATACAAGATCTTCATCATAACGGGCGGACATTCCATCGAGGTTCACGACAGACTGCTGGGACTTGGTGTTACGGAAGTTCATTTGAGAACGCATAACAAATTGATATGCTATGACGATATTTTGTTGCGGCATTCCATTAAAGACGAACAAGTGTTGTATATGGGCGATGACATTCCGGATATACCGGTTT